>DATJGU010000065.1:0-55415 GCA_035494615.1 Gemmatimonadaceae bacterium | reverse complement strand
TGGCGCTCAAGGCGTATCCCGTCGTCAACGCGCAGATCGACGACGACTCCATCGTCTACAAGCACTACGTGAACATGGGGATCGCCGTCGCGTCGGATGCGGGGCTCGTCGTCCCGAACGTCAAGGACGCCGATCGCAAGGGGATGCTCGACGTCTCGCGCGACATCGCCACCATCGCGAAGCGCGCGCGCGACGGCAAGCTGACGATGGACGACCTCACCGGTGGCACGTTCACGATCACGAACGGCGGCGTGTTCGGCTCCCTCGTCTCGACGCCGATCATCAACTTCCCGCAGGTCGCGATCCTCGGCCTGCACAAGATCCAGGATCGTCCCGTGGCGGTGAACGGGGAGATCGCCATCCGCCCGATGATGTACGTCGCGCTCTCGTACGACCATCGCATCATCGACGGCCAGCACGCGGTGCTCTTCCTCGTACGGATCAAGGAGCTGATGGAAGATCCCGCGACGATGCTGATCGACTAGCGACGCGCTCCAGGCGGCGTCGCGGACGCACGCCCACCGTCGGGATCGATCGGAGCGTGTCGCGCGATCACAGGTAGCCGAGCCACCAGTCGGTGCGCCGCCGCTTCAGCTCGGCGTACTTCGCGCACAGAGGATACAGCGCGATCACGCCGGCGATCCACACCGCGTACACCACGACGAGCGAGAAGCCGGCGCGCGCCAGCGCATCGGGCGAGTTGTTGTGGAAGATGTACAGCGCGTCGGTCGGCTTCCCCGCCATCCGGAAGGCCGCGAACGCGAGACCGTGCGCCCACACCCACTGCAGGAGGTAGTACATCATCGGCACGCGGCCATACGTCACGAGTGCCCGCCCCGCCGCGCTTCGCCGGCTCCGTTCCATGAACGCGAGCAGGAGGATCGACGGACCGAGCGTCATGCAGAGGTACAGGAGCGACGGCGGATACTTGGTGGTGTTGAGGAAGGAGAGGATCGTGAACCCGGCACGCGGCTGCGCCGACCAGTGGCTCGGGTCGCCGTACAGGTTCGTGGCGCGCAGCACGACGAAGAGCGCGATCATCCCGAGGCCGAGCCGCACCAGGATCGGCCGGCGCTGCGCGGCGTCCATGGTGTACAGCCGCCCGAACACGTAGCCGAGCGCCATGACGCCGATCCACGGCACGAGCGGATAGAACGCGAGGAACGCGGGCCCGCCCGGCCACAGCTGCAGCATCCCCTGCACGTGCAGCACGTGCGCGAGCAGACCGCCGGCGCCGCACTGGGCGGAGCCCGGCGCGCACGACGCCATCGCCGCACCGTCGAAGGCGTTGTGGGCGAGCACCATCGCGCCGCCGATCGCGGCGACCGCGCCCAGCGGGAGATACACGAGCAGCGCGAGCACGATCATCGACCAGCCCAGCGCCCAGATCGTCTGCCCGAGGTAGACGTTGTGCGGCAGGACATCCGCCGTGATGAGGAAGCGGAGCACCGTGAGCTCGAGCACGATGAGCCAGACGCCGCGGCTCGCGAGGAACCGGCTCATCTCGGCGTTCGACACGCCGCGCGCACGACGCAGGTAGGCGCCCGTACCGGCGAGGAAGAAGAACACCGGCGCGCAGAAGTGCGTGATCCACCGCGTGAAGAACAGCGCCGCCGACGTCTTCGACAGATCCGTCGGATCGAACTGGAACGCCGCGGCGCTCCAGTAGTCGCGCACGTGGTCGAGCATCATGATGACCATCACGAGCCCGCGTAGCAGATCGATCGAGTCGACGCGACGACGGACTGGAGGCGCGTAGGTGGTGCTGTCGATCGGCGCGGCGCCGATTGCAGGGGTGGCCATGCATGCCTTCCTGCCGGAGGGAGAGGGGGCGGAGCCAGCCGCTACGCTACCGACGTCCGGTCGTTCACGCCAGCGGGGCCCGCTTCGGTCGCACCGTCTCCACACCCCGGCTAGATTGCGCTGCGACGTCTTCCAACGCACGAGCACCGCACTCATGGCATCCAATACTCCCGCCGACGTCGTGATCATCGGCGGCGGCCCCGGCGGCTACGTCGCCGCGATCCGCGCCGGCCAGCTCGGCCTCGCCACGGTCTGCGTCGAGATGGACCGCACCCTCGGCGGCACCTGTGTGAACGTCGGGTGCATCCCGTCCAAGGCGCTCCTCAATTCGTCCGAGCACGTCGAGTTCCTGCGCCAGCACGCCGCCGAGCACGGCATCGACGTCGGCGACGTGAAGGTCGACGTCGCCCGCATGCTCGCGCGCAAGGACGTCGTGGTCGGACAGAACACGAAGGGAATCGAGTTCCTCTTCCGGAAGAACAAGGTCACCTGGGCGAAGGGGCGCGGCACGCTGCGCGCGGGCAACCTCGTGGACGTCGTCGCGGCCGACGGCACGACGACGACGTACGAGGCGAAGCACGTCGTCATCGCGACGGGCTCCGTGCCGATCGAGCTGCCATTCCTGACGTTCGACGAGGAGCGCGTCCTCTCCAACGTCGGCGCGCTGCAGATCCCGCAGGTGCCGGCGCACCTCGTCGTGATCGGCGGCGGAGTGATCGGCCTCGAGCTGGGCAGCGTGTGGCGACGGCTCGGCGCGAAGGTGACCGTGATCGAGCTGGCGCCGACGATCCTCCCGGGGATGGACGCCGAGCTGGTGAAGGAAGCGGACCGCGTCTTCCGGAAGCAGGGCCTCGAGCTTCGCACCGGCGCGAAGGTGGCTGGCGCGCGCCGCGAGGGCGACGTGATACGGCTCGACGTCGAGAAGGACGGCGCGGCGGAGACGCTCGAGGCGGATCACGTGCTCGTCTCGGTCGGCCGCAAGCCGTCGCTCGGTGGGATCGACGCCGCGGCGCTCGGCCTCGCGCTCGGCACGCGAGGCGAGGTGATCGTCGACGACCAGATGCGCACGAATCTCCCCAACGTCTTCGCCATCGGCGACTGCGTCGGCGGGAAGCTGCTCGCGCACAAGGCGGAGGAAGAAGGGGTGGTGGCGGTCGAGGTGATCGCCGGCCAGCCGGTGCACATGCACTACAAGTCGATCCCGAGCGTCGTGTACACCTGGCCCGAGATCGCGACCGTCGGCCTCGCGGAGCACGAGGTGAAGGCGTCCGGGCGGCAGTATCGCGTCGGCAAGTTTCCCTTCACGGCGAACGGGCGCGCGCGCACGGCGGGAGACGCGGTGGGCTTCGTGAAGCTCATCGCCGACGCGGAGACCGACGAGCTCCTCGGCGCGCACATGATCGGGGCGAACGTGTCGGAGCTGATCGCGGAGGTCGTCCTCGGGTTCGAGTATCGGGCGTCGTCGGAGGACATCGGCATCACCGTGCACGCCCACCCGACGCTTTCCGAAGCGACCAAGGAAGCCGCCCTCGCCGTCCTCGGCCGCGCGATCCACTTCTGAGCGCCGTGAACGCGCTCGTCGTTCGGCCGCTGATGCCGGAGGACGCACGGTCGGCGCACGAGGTGCTCGAGCGCGCCTTCCGCGGTACGGCATATCTGGCGCGGCTGCGCGAGGTGCTCGCCGACGCACTGCGCTTCGAGGATCCGGAGTACCTGTGCCTGCTCGCCGAGCCGGAGGGCGAGGAGACCGTCGTCGGGCTGGTGCTGTTCGGCACCATCCTCGGCGCGCGGCGCGCGACGCGCGTGCACGCCGCGGTGGCCACGGACCCGCGCGTGCAGCTCGCGTTGCTCGATGCGGTCCGCGAGACGTGCGTGCGCTCCGGGGAGCGGCTCGTCGTCTGCGAGCTGCCGCAGGACACGCCGTTCGATCTCACGGGGATCGCACTCGTGGCGCGCGGCTACCGCGAGGAGGGGCGCATCGAGGATTTCGTGCGCGACGGCGTCGCACTGCGACTGTTCGTCTGGCGTCCGGCCGGCGCGGCCGCGAGCGCGTGAGCGGACACGCGGCGGGGCGCGTGGCGCGACGCGCGCGCATCGATCAGATTGCGCTCGTCCGCCGCGGCCCTGCCCCGAGGTGCGCCGCGTGACGCACCCGACCCACCTCCGATCGATGTCCGACGAGACGCCGAGAAGCGACAAGGAGCGCAACCGCCGGCAGGCGCCGATCCCGCTGACGTTCGCCCTGTTCGCCGCGTCGGTGGTCGGCTTCATGGTGGTCGTTGCCGGCATCTTCGCGCTGATGCGATTCCTCGGCGGCTCGCGCTGACCGCGGCGGCCGGCCTCGGCGGTCGAACGGCGAAAAAAAGAGCGGCCGGCCATTCGATGGCCGGCCGCTCTCGATGTCAGCGTCGTTCGCTCAGTGCGCGAAGCGGAGCACGGCCGCCGTGGCGGCGACGGCGACGGCCAGCAGCGTGGCGGCCGCGACCAGCGCCGTGGACGGCGTGACGACGAACTCCCGTCGCCACCAGGGCGTGATCATCTGCGGCACGTGCTGCGGGATGGCTTCCATGATCCGTCCCTGGACGTGGGCGGGGGTGCGCATCCGGCGCCGCCGCTCCAGGTCCTCGTTCATCCGCTTCCAGAACTCCACGTCGCGCGACCACTCGGCGCGGCGCACCGAGCTCTCCGGCGCATCGCCGTCGAGCCAGGCATGAACCGCGTCGGCGATCGCCGTCGTGGGAGGACCGAGCGGCACTTCGCGATCGGCGAGCGGCCGTTCAGCCCCAGCGGGCCGCTCCCCTCTCCGGCCGTTTCCGAGCTCGTCGGATTGCAGGTCGTCGAACATGTCAGGCGTACTTTTCCTCGAGTAAGGCCTGCAGCGCTTCACGAGCGCGGTGCACCCGCATCTTCAGCGCGCCGACCGTCGTTCCCAGTAGATCGGCCATCTCCTCGTACGAGCGTCCCTCGACGTGCTTCATGACGAACGCCTCGCGCAGCGACGCCGGCAGTGACGAGAGCGCGACGTCGAGGTCGCTGCGAAGCTCCGTGCGGTCGAGCTCCTCTTCCGGCGTCGCATAGCTCGACGGCTGGTCGTCCTCGTCGTAGCTGAGGTGCGAGCGACGGATGTTCTTGAGCCAATCCTTGCAGCCGTTGGCGACGATGCGGAACACCCAGGCATCGAACCGGCCGCGCACCTCGGCGAGGTGCTGATAGGCCTTGATGAACGAGAGCTGGAGGATGTCCTCCGCCACGTCGGGGCTCCCGGTCATGCAGAGCGCGTGGCGGTAGAGCGGGTCACTGTACCTGGTGATCAGTACGGTGAACTCGTCGCGCTCGCCGGCGAGGACGCGCTGGATGACGCGTTGATCGGAGTCGTCCTGATCAACGACCTGTTCTGGTTCCGTCGTTCTCACGACGATAGAGTAACGCCGATTCCGCTTGCCGGACAGGGTGCCTGTCCCACCGTTTACCGCCGCTCTGGTCGCCACGCAGAGGGGACGACCTTTCGGCCGAGGTCGTAACAGTGACGAGGGGCTGGACGCGCGCTCCTATGCGAACGCGCGCCAGCCTTCCGCGCGAACGAGCGCGGAGTGCTCGCCGAGCCGCGGCGGGGGTCGTCGCACCGAGCCGGGCACGCTCGGCGACATCCCGCTCCTCGGGGATGCGGCGTCGTCGGCGAGCACCTCGGGCACGGTGCGAACGATGCCGCACGGCACCCCGGCCGCGCGCAGCAGTGTGATCCAGTGCACGGCCGGGGCGCTCGACAACCGCCGCGCGATCGCGCCGACGACGCGCGTGCGCTCGCGGATCCGGCCGGCATTCGTCGCGAGCGCGGGGTCGTCGCGCAGATCGGCGAGATCGAGCGCGCCGGCGCACGCACGCCACTGCGCATCGCTGCCGACCGCGACGATCAGCGCGCGGTCCTCGGCGTGGAAGAGCTGGTACGGGACGAGGTTCGCGTGCGCGTTGCCCCACCGCGCGGGCGGGAGGCCGCTCACGAGTGTGTTCTGCGCCACGTTCACGAGCGCGGCGCGCGCGGTCGCGTCGAGCGCGACGCGAACGTGCCGACCCTCGCCGGTGCGCTCGCGCGCGACGAGCGCGGCAAGGATGGCGATTGCCGCGTCGCGGCCGACGAGCACGTCGGCCAGGGCGACGCCGTGCTTCATCGGATCGCCTTCCGGTTCGCCGGTGATCGACATCCATCCGCTCTCGGCCTGAACGACCACGTCGTACCCGGGGCGCTCGGGGTCGCTGGCGAAGCCGGCGATGGAGCACCACACGAGCCGCGGATTCGCGGCACGCGCCTCGTCGGCTCCCCACCCTCGGCGCTCGAGGGCGCCGGGGAGGAAATTCTCCACCACCACGTCCGCCTCCGCCGCGAGCCGCCGGACGAGCGCGAGATCCGCGTTTGCGGCGAGATCGGCGGTGACGCTCAGCTTGTTCCGGTTGACGCTGAGGAAGTACGCGCTCTCGCCGTCCGGATCGAAGGGCGGTCCCCAGCCGCGGGTCTCGTCTCCTCCCAGCGGGCGCTCCACCTTGATGACGTCGGCGCCCATGTCGCCGAGCATCATCGAGCAGAGGGGTCCGGCGAGGACCCGCGACAGATCGAGCACCCGGAGCCCACTCAGCATATGATGCTGCTATGATGGCACGTAAATGTCACTGACAGCATTCGTCTGGACCGCGGAACATCGCTTGGGCGGCGAGTTCGCACGATGCGGGCGCGACGAGCGCCCCGCGTCGATGAACCTTGCGTAGCTGTCGAAAAATCATATACTTGCCCGCCACAAACCGGGCTGCACGGCTCGCGCGAAGCTAGCGCGTGGCAGTGCGGCCTTCAATGAAACGGGGAGCCCCCTCCCCCCGGGCGCGCGGACGGAACCGGCACATGGTGGACAACGAGCAGACGACCGACGAGGGGACGGCACCGGCGCCGCCTGCGCCACGGCGCGGACCCGGACACCGGGGCGCCGACATGCGCGATACCGTCGCCGAGATGGCGGAGCGCGCGCAGCTGATCAGCCAAGAGGCGGGGAGCAAGGTTTCCTCCGCCATGAAGGACGTGATCAGCGCCGCCGCTGGTCTGGCCGGATTCGCGATCGAGAGTGCGCGCGACCTCGTTCAATACATGGTACGGCGCGGCCAGATGACCCAGGAGGAGGCCGACCGGCTGATCCGCGAAGCCGAGGACGCCCACTCGAAGAAGCCCGCGAGCGAGCGGGCGCGGCCGACCGCGTCGAAGATCGCGGCGGAGAAGGCCGCGGTCGAGAAGGCCGCCAAGGACGCGGCGGCAGCCGCGGCCGCCGCCAACGCGCCGCCCCAACGTCCGGGCGCGTTCTCGCTGCGGACCGGGGGACCCCGCCCTGCCGCGAAGGCACCGCCGGCTCCGGCGCCCGCGCCCGCGCCGGCCGCCAAGGCAGCTCCGGCGAAGCCCGCCGCGAAGGCTGCTCCCGCGAAGGCTGCTCCCGCGAAGCCCGCCGCCAAAGCGCCGGCCAAGCCCGCCGCGAAGGCCCCCGCCAAGGCGGCGAAGGGGGCGGCGTCCAAGCCGGCGGCCAAGCCGAGCTCCTCGGCCAAGGCTGGCGCGAAGGCGGCGAAGCCGCCGGCGAAGGCGGCCAAGGCGCCGGCCAAGAAGAAGAGGTAGCGCGGTCGGCGGGTCAGGCGTGAGTCGAGCCGTCGTCGCGCGCGCGCCGACCCGGCTCGACCTCGGCGGCGGTTGGACCGACGTTCCTCCATATCCGGAACGCGAGGGCGGCGCGGTGTGCAGCGTCGCCATCGCGCGGTACGCAACCGCCGTCGCCGCACTCGACGAGCAGGCGGCGCGCATCGCCGGCCTGTCCGCTCCCGGACGCGACGCGCTCACGGCCGCCGCGCTCCGGCGCGCGAACATCCCGGGCGCGGTCGCCGGCGTCTCCGCCGACTATCCCGCCGGCGCGGGGCTCGGCGGCTCCTCGGCGTGCGGCGTCGCGCTCGCCGGCGCGCTCGCGGCGTTGCGAGGGCTGCGTCCGACACCGGACGAGCTGGCGTCGCTCAGCCGCGCGACCGAAGTGGAAGACGTGGGGATCGCCGGCGGCTATCAGGATCACTGGGCCGCGGCGTACGGCGGCGCGCTGCTGCTCACGTTCACGGACTGCGTCGGCGTCGAGTACCTCGCGCTGCCCGCCGGCACCGCCGACGCGATCGCGCGACGCGGCGTGCTGCTGTACACCGGCGAGTCGCGCATCTCCGGCGCCACGATCGCCGCGGTGCGCGACGCGTACGTCGCCGGCGAGCGGCGCACGGTCGACGCGCTCGCTCGGATGAAGGCGCTCGCGATCGAGATGGCCGGCTCGCTCCGCGCCGGCGACGTCGATGCGCTCGGGCGACAGCTCGGCGAGCACTGGGTGCATCAGCGCGCGCTGCACCCGTCGATCACCACGGCGCGCATCGACGCGATCGTCGAGGCGGCGGCCGGCGCGGGCGCGCTCGGCGTGAAGGCGCTCGGTGCATCGGGGGGCGGCTGCGTGCTCGCCATCGCCGCGGATGGCCGCGAGGCGGAGCTGGCACGCGCCGTCGCGCCGTACGGCGAGCGGCTCGCGTACACGATCGACTGGCGCGGCGTGCACCTCGTGAAGGACGCGAGCGCGCCGGCCGGCGGCGCGCGGGCGTGAGCGCGGGCGCCTCCCTCGCGCCGGGCGACGCCCGCGCGCTCGCCGCCGCCCTCGTGCGCGTCGACTCGCGAAACCCGGCGCTCGTGGCGGCGGCCCCGGGCGAAGCGCGGTGCGTCGCGCTGCTGCGCGAGACGCTCGAGGCGTGGGGATTCCGCACCGAAATCCATGAAGCGGCGCCCGGCCGGCCGAACCTCGTCGCCCGCATCGGCGAGGCGCGCGCTCGCACGGCGCTGATGTTCTGCGGCCACGCGGACGTCGTCGGCACCGAGGGGATGATCCATGCACCGTTCGCCGCCGAGGTACGCGACGGCCGGTTGCATGGCCGCGGCGCGGCGGACATGAAGGGCGGGCTCGCGGCGATGTGCGCTGGGGCGTGGCGCGCGGCGCGCGCCGGGCTCGCGGGAGAGCTCGTCGTCGCGATCACCGCCGACGAGGAGCACGCGAGCCTCGGCGCGCGTGCGATGCTCGACCGCGGCGTGCGCGCCGATGCGGCGATCGTCTGCGAGCCGACCGCGCTCGCCGTGATGCCCGCACACCGCGGCTTCGCGTGGCTCGAGGTCACGGTGCACGGCCGCGCGGCGCACGGCAGCCGCTACGATCTCGGCGTCGACGCGATCCGTTCCGCGGGCCTGCTGCTCGCCGAGCTCGATCGCCTGGAGCGGACGGAGCTCGCACGGCGTACGCATCCCGTGCTCGGGCGCGCGTCGCTGCACGCGTCGACGATCGAGGGAGGCACCGGCATGTCGACGTATCCCGATCGGTGCGTGGTGCGGCTCGAGCGTCGCACCCTCCCTGGCGAGCACGGTGCGAGCGCGGTGGACGAGATCCGGCGAGCGATCGACGCGGTGCGTGCCGCGCATCCCGAGCTCCACGCCGACGTCGCGCTGACGATGAGCCAGGCGCCGAGCGACGTCGCCGTCGATGCGCCCGTGGTGCGGGCGCTCGAGGCGTCACTGCAGGAGTGCGGCGAGCCGGTGCGCATCGCCGGGATGTCGGCGTGGACCGACGCCGCGCTGCTCAACGCCGCCGGCATTCCGGCGATCTGCTTCGGGCCCGGCGACATCTCCCTCGCCCACGCGGCCGAGGAGTACATTCCGCTCGAGGAGATCGACCGCGCCGTCTCGGTGCTCGCCGCGCTCGCCCGCCGGTGGTGCGGCTGAGCGGCCCGCTTTCCGCCGCCGCATGCCACGCCGACCAACGCTGACCCAGCTCACCACCGCGCAGTACGACGCCCTCGAGCGCGCCATCGCCAACGGGCGCCGGCTCGCGGTCTGGCGGCGGGGCACCGAGTTCGTCGTCGTCGTCGACCGGCTGCATCTCGTCGGCGGGCGCGAGGCGCTCGAGGCGCATCACCCGACCACCGGCGACCGGCTCACGCTGTACATCGACGAGCTCGAAGGGATCGAGGTGGTGTCGTGAGCGAGGAGCACGACGAGTTGCCGCTCGTCGCCATCTACGCCGACGAATCGTGTCTCGGGAATGGACGCGACGGGGCCAATCCCGGCGGCGCGGCTGGAGTGATCGAGCACGTGAACCCGGCCACCGAACGGTTGACGCGCTGGGACTACTGGATCGGCGAGCCGGCGACGACGAACAATCGCATGGCGCTGCGCAGCGCGATCGAGGCGTTCCGCGTGATCTCGCGGCGCGGCGGCCGCTTCCGCGTGCTCTTCACCAGCGACTCGCAGTATCTGGTGAAGGGGATGACCGAGTGGGTATACGGTTGGGCGGGCCGCGGATGGCGGCGCAAGGAAGGCCCGATCGAGAACCTCGAGCTCTGGCGTGAGCTCGTGGACGCCGCGGCGCCGCACCGTGTGCAATGGCAGTGGGTACGCGGCCACGCCGGACATCCGCAGAACGAGTACGCGAACGATCTCGCCGTGCGGGCGGCTCGGGAGCAGACGTCGTCCGACGGCGCGCGCACGTCCGGCTTCGACGAATGGCTCGAGGCACAGCGGCTGCGTAAGCGCGTGACGCTGGAGCCGGCTCCCTTTCCCACCGGGCGGCCGTTCGCGCCCGCGCGCCCGCTCCCGCGGGCGAGCACCTCTTCCCGATAGGAGCGACGATGGACGACGTGGAGCGGATGTACCGGCAACTGGTGCGGACGATCCGCGCCTCCTCTCCGCAGCTGCTCACCCAGTCGTTTCCGGTGAGCGATCTCTACTCCACGATCCTTCCGTACCGCCTCCACCGGCGTGAGCTCGGCGTGGAGACGAACCAGGACTACGAGATGGCGATGCTCGAGCTTCTCTCCGGGGCACGCGGCTATCTCGTCGTCGACGACCGCATGCGCGACGCGCTCGGCGCGACGCTGAAGTCGGCAAACCCCGATCCGGCGTTGATCCGCGATTTCTCGACGGCGCGCGTGGCGCTCGCGCCCGACGCGCTGCGCCAGCTCGACGGGGAGTCGGGGGGCGCGCCGGCGGCGACCGTCGCCTCGGGCGGATCGCCCGCCGCGCCGCCGCCTCGCGACGCGGCGACGGTGCCCGTGCCCGCGGTGACGGGAAGCGCGCCGTCGGCACGGACATCGAGCCAGGGTTCGGCGGCGGGCGCTGGGGCGCCTCCTCGGGCGAGCGGCACGAGCGCATCGGCGGCCGCGATCCCCGCGCGGCGTCCGTCGCGGCCGGTGACGATCCCGGACGCGGGACAGGAGTGTCCGCACTGCAAGGGCGCGCTCCCCGCGGGTCGCGCGATCACGTTCTGCCCGCACTGCGGCCAGGATCTCACGGTGCAGCACTGCCCGGCGTGCGGGAGCGAGCTGGAGCACGGGTGGAAGTTCTGCGTCACCTGCGGCCGCGCGGTGGCGCCGGCCTGAGGTTCGCCGCGCGCTCGCTGCGCGCTCGCTGCGCGCTCGCTGCGCGCTCGCCGCCGCGCACGAGCCGATCGGCGACAGCGGCCTCGGCGCGACGCTTGCGAGACGCGTCGGCGCACTCTCGCACGAGGAACGTCATCCATGCGTCCTTCACTGACTCGCCGCGCGACATGGGCGCGGCTCGCCCCGCTCGCCGTCGCGGTGGCCTGCGCCACGGCGTGCGCCACGGCGGGCACTCCCGGCACGGGCGCGGCCTCGACGCCGACACCGAGCACGCAGTCCAGCGGCTCGCCGCTCGTGCAGGCCGCGTGGCCGGTGCGCACGCGCGAACACGTCGACCTCTGGCTGCACGCCTACGCGCTGCTCGCGCCGGACTCGATGCTCGTGCCGTACTTCGAGCGTGGCTATCGCGATCGGATGCTGGCACTGCGCCGCCAGCGCGGCGTGACCACCCTGCTCGATTCGAGCCGCGACCGGCTGCTCGCGCGGATCGCGGTGCAGCCTTCGCTCGCCACCTCACCGCAGTTCCTTCCCTTCTACTTCGCGTCGTGGGACCAGATGCAGCAGGTGGTGAGCCTGTTCCTGCAGGCCAACGGCAATCCGCGCGCGACCAGCGAGCCAGGACTCCAGGAGGCGTTCGCCGTGCTCGGCGCGTCGTTCCAGACGGCGCAGGATCGCGAGTGGCTGCGCCTCTTCATCGAGGCCGTCAATGACGAGCGTCGGAAGTTCTACCACGACTACTGGACCGGCGAGGCGGCGCGCCACGCTCCGGTGGTGGCGCACGTCGATTCGCTCTGGCAGGGCACGTGGCGACCGACGTTCCAGCGGTTCCTCAACAACACGCAGCAGCAGAATGGAGAGCTGTATCTCGCCCTGCCGCTCGGAGGCGAGGGACGCACGGTGAACTTCGGCAAGGTGCAGAACGCGGTGGGTGTCGGGATGCCCGATGCGCTGAAGACCAGCGAGACGGTGCTCTACACCTTCGCGCACGAGGTGGCGGGGAGCGTGGCCAACGCGGCGATCGTCGACAACACGACACCGGCGGACCGCCGCTCCGGTGCGACGTCGCGCTACGAGCAATCGGCGGCGGTGCGCGCCGGCGCCGTGCTGCTGCAGCACGTGATGCCGAACGCCGTGCCCGGATACATGCGCTTCTACCTCGAGGCCGCCGGCCGCGCGGCGCCGCCGGATCCGCGCGATGCGTTCACGTCGACGTTCGCGGTGCCGGCCGCGATCAGCGACGCCATCGCCCGCCAGGTGGAGGTGATCCTCGGCGGGATCTGACGGCGCGGAGGTGGGGTTATCTTTCTCCCATGTCCTCCGAGGGATCGAACCTGCCGCAGGTGCAGCCCGCGATCGAGCGCGCGGCGGTCGAGCGCGTGCTCGCGCGCGCGCTCGAGCTGCAGGCCGGCTCGGCGGTCGACGCCAGCGACCGGCTGACGGAGGCCCAGCTCCTCGATCTCGCCAAGGAGGTCGGGCTCGATCCGGTGCATCTGCGGCAGGCGCTGGCCGAGGAGCGCACGCGTATCGCGGTGCCGGAAGAGCACGGGCTGCTCGCGTCGGTGTTCGGCGGCGCGACGGTGAGCGCGCAGCGCACCGTCCCCGGCACTCCCGCGCAGGTGCTCCAGGCGCTCGACGACTGGATGCAGCGGCAGGAGTGTCTTCGGGTGAAGCGACACTTCCCCGACCGGATCGTGTGGGAGGCGGACCACGGCGTGGCGGGCACGGTGCGGCGCGCGGTGAGCGGGCGAGGGCAGGCACTCGCGCGCGCGACCGACGTCGCCGCCACGGCGATCGCGCTGGACCCCTCGCGCGTGCTCGTGCGCCTCGACGCGACGCTCGGCGGCCATCGCGCGTCGATGGCGCAGGTGAACGCGGGGCTCGCCGGCGCGTCGGTGGTCGCCGGGGGCGTGCTCGCCGCGTTGAGCTTCCCGCTCATCGCGGCCGCGGCGCCGTTCATCGTGCTCACGCCGGCGGTGTGGGGCGCGACGCGCTCGGCCCACCGTCGCGCGGTGGCGCGCGCGCAGCTCGCGCTGGAGCAGGTGCTCGACCGTCTCGAGCGCGGCGAGGCTGGGCGGCCGCCGTCGCTGCTCGGGATGCTCGCCACGGCGGTGACACGCCGCGGCTGATCGCTCCGAGAACGGGGAGCTAGCGGACTCCCGCGAGCACGAAGGGACGCCGCATGGCGCGATCGGCGAGCCACGCGAGGCCGCGGTTGCTCAGAATGACGAGGAATCCGAACAACGTCAGCGACTTCACCTCGGCCCGCGAGATCTTCACCACCTCGCGCCGCGCGAGCGCGTGCGGGGTGCGCGTGAGATCGCGCAGCGTCGCATAGGCGAACAGCAGGGGGAGGACGCACGACAGGCGGATCGCCACCGCGCGGCGCGGGATGAGGAGCAGATAGCTCCGCGCTCCCTCGAGGTCCTTCCAGGCGAGCTGCACCATCGCGGCGAGCGCTTCGCGCGTCTGCCGCAGCCGGTCGGGGGCGAGGATGTGCGCGTGGCTGCTCCCGTGCTCGCGCAGCAGATCCTCGGGGATGTAGATCGAGTTCTCCCGCTCGGCGTCGCGCGCGACGTCCTTGAGGATGTTCACCGTCTGGAGCGCTTCGGCGAAGGCGCGCGACTTCTCGCGCAGCACGCCGTGGAGACGCACACCGATGCTCGGCACGTGCTCGTGCCAGAGGTCGGTCACGAGGTACCCCACCGTGCCCGCGACGTAGTAGCAGTACTCCTTGTACTCGGCGAGGCTCTGGATCCGGATCCCGTGCGGGTAGAGAAGCACGAACTTCTTCATCCCGACGATCATCTCGGTGACCCAGCGCCGCACGTGCTCGCGGGTCGAAGCCGGGAGGGCACGGTAGAGCACGAAGACCAGATCCGCGTTCCGGGCGAGGCGCACGTGGGTCTCGTCGCCGGCGAGCGCGCCGAGCCGAGCCGGGAAGGCGTCGGCGCCGTCGGCGTCGTCGAAGCAGAGCAGCAGTTCGTCGAGGAGGGCGGCCTTCTGCTCGGCGGGCATCCCCGGCGCGTCCTCGAGGGTGTCGGCGATACGGCACAGGAGATACGCGGTGAGCACGGAGCGGCCGAGCGCGCCGGGAAGGACGCGGATGCTCAGCGCGAAGGTGCGCGAGACCGGGGGGAGGATCGACCGCGCGAACCGCTCGGCCTCCTGCATGCGGCGCTCGTCGCGCGCGACGCGCGATTCCGTTGGCGGCTCGTTCACGTCCGTTAGACTTCTCGACACCCAGCAAAGATACCCGCGGGTGGGAGCCATGCCACAGACGCCAGCCTCGCACGGATTCCGGGGAACGTTCCGCGACGATCTCGACGCGCGCGCCGTGTACAGCGAGGCGGCGGGGATCGCGCGGACGATGCCGCGCGCCGTCGCCGTGCCGGCGGATGCCGACGACGTCGTCGCCCTCGTGCGCTGGGCGGCCGAGACCGGAACGCCGCTCGTGCCGCGCGGCTCGGGGAGCAGCATGGCGGGCGGCGCGGTGGGCGACGGCGTGATCGCCGACCTGAGCCGGCTGGACGCGATCGGTCCTGTCGACGTGCAGCGTCGCACGATCCGCTGCGGGGCCGGCGCGGTGCGCGACGCGATCGACGCGGCGGCGCGTGCCGCCGGCCTTCGCTTCCCGGTCGATCCGTCGAGCGGTGCGTTCTGCTCGATCGGCGGCATGGTGTCGACGAACGCCGCCGGCGCGCACACGCTGCGCTACGGCTCGACGCGGCGCTGGGTGGACGCGCTCGACTGCGTGTTCGCCGACGGATCACGCGCCGAGCTGCGGCGCGAAGCGCCGCCGCCGCGGGTGCCGATCGTCGAGCGCGCGTTGCGCGAGCTCGGGCCGGTGGTCACCGAGGAGCGGACGTCGCCATCGCGGCATCCGGGCGTGCGGAAGGAATCGTCGGGCTACGGGCTCGCCGCGTTCGCCGAGTCCGGCGAGCTGGTGGACCTGCTCGTCGGGAGCGAGGGAACGCTGGCGCTCGTCGCCGGCGTGGAGCTCCGGCTCGCGCCGCTGCATCCGTGCACGGCGAGCCTGCTCGGCGCGTTCACCACGCTCGAGGGGGCCGTCGCGGGCGCCGACGCCGCGCGGCGCGCCGGCGCGGTGGCGTGCGAGGCGCTCGATCGCACCTTCCTCGCGGTGGCGCTGAGCGGCGGCGCGTCGGCGCCGATCCCGCCAGACGCCGAGTCCGTGCTGCTCGCCGAGGTGGAAGCGAACACCACGGAGGAGGCGACGGCGCAGGCGCAGCGGATCGCCGCGGAGTTCGAGGCGGCGGGCGCCAGCCAGGTGACGCTCGCGCTCGATCCCGCCACCGAACGTGCGCTGTGGGAGATCCGTCACGCGGCGAGCCCGATCCTCAACCATCTGGACCCCGCGCTCAAGTCGATGCAGCTCGTGGAAGACGGTTGCGTGCCCCCGGAGCGGCTGCCGGAGTACGTGCGCGGCGTTCGCGCGGCGCTCGAGCGCCACGGGATCCGCGGGGTGATCTTCGGCCACGCGGGAGACGCGCACGTCCACGTGAACCCGCTCATCGACGTGACGGCGCCCGACTGGCGCGCGCGCGCCGAGGGATTGCTCGCGGACGTCACCGCGCTCGTGGGGCGGCTGGGCGGCACGGTCACCGGCGAGCACGGCGACGGCCGGCTGCGTGCGCCGCTGCTGCCGCGCGTGTGGAGCGAGCGGGCGCTCGCGCATTTCGCCGCGGTGAAGCGGGCGTTCGACCCGCGGGGGATCCTCAACCCGGGCGCGAAGGTGCCGCGCGCCGGCGCGCAGCCGTTCGACGACGTGAAGTACGATCCCGCGCTGCCGCCGCTGCCCGACTCCGCCCGCCTCGCGCTCGAGCGCGTGGAGCGCGAGCGCGCGTACGCGAGCTCCCGGCTCGCGCTGCTCGGCGAGGAGCGCGCGCGCCTCGACGCCCGCGCGGGCGGCGTCTAGCTTTCGCGCCACCCACTCTCACCGCCGCGCCTCATGACTGCCGCCGCACCCGCCTCGACCCGTCTGTACTACGAGCCGAAGATCTCCCTCCTCGCGCGTCCGAGCTTCCAGGCGCCGGAGCATCTCGGCGTGAACTGGATCGGAGAGAGCACCGACGGCGAGCGGCTCGCCGAGTTCGCGGGGCGGCTGTGCTACATGAGCCAGCGGAATCCGGCGTCGCGCTCGACGCGCGAGTATCTGGAGAACATCAAGAAGCAGGGGCACGGGAGCGTCCTCGAGCACGCCACCTACTCGCTCCTCTTCGAGGGGGTGAGCCGGTCGCTCACGCACGAGCTGGTGCGTCACCGCGCCGGCTTTGCCTACTCCCAGCTCTCGCAGCGGTACGTCGACGAGAGCGAGGCGAGCTTCGTCGTCCCGCCGGCGGTCGCGGGGGACGAGGAGCTCGAGAGCGCGTGGCGCGCGCAGATCGAGAGCGCGCAGAGCACGTACGTCGCGCTGGTGGGGCAGCTCATGGAGCGCTACTCCTGGGTGCCCGACAAGGTCCACCGGCGGAAGATGGCGCGCGAGGCGGCGCGCGCCGTGCTCCCGAACGCCACGGAGACGAAGATCGTGGTGACGGCGAACGCGCGGGCGTGGCGGACGATGCTCGAGCTGCGCTCGAGCGAGGGCGCGGAGCTCGAGATCCGGCGGCTCGCCGTCGCGGTGCTCCGCCGGCTGCAGGAGGAGGCGCCGGGGTTCTTCTCCGACTTCGAGATCTACGTCGCGGACGATCGCCGCGAGGCGGCGCGCATCTCCTACCACAAGGTCTGAGTTACGCGGCGACTCGGCGGCGCGTCGTGATGCGCGCGCCGCGAATTTCTCATTGCGCGAAAAAACTCGGCTCCGTATCTTCGCCGCACTTCTCCGGTGGCGTGCGACTTGCCCGCGTGCGTACATCAGAGTGGCCGCGCCCGCGCCGGCGGGATTCCACAGCAGGGACGGGATGACGCGCATCGGTTTCGCGTACAATCAGAAGCCCGAACCCGAGACGGCCGACGCGGCCGCGGAGCTGCCCCGCGCCGACGAGGAGCCGCCCAGTAGCGGCACCGCAGAGGCGTCGGCGCTCGCCACGCTGATCGCTCCCGCGCCGGACGACGAGTACGCGGAGTGGGATGCCCCCGAGACGATCGACGCGGTCGCGCGCGCCCTCGCGCGGCACGGTGACGTGATCCGCCTCGAGGCTCGCGACGACTTTCCGGCGCGCCTCCGCGCCGAGCGGCCCGACATCGTCTTCAACATCGCCGAGGGGCTGCGCGGCCCGAACCGCGAAGCGCACGTGCCGGCCATCTGCGAGTTCTACGGTGTTCCGTACTCCGGGAGCGATCCGTTCACCCTCGCGCTCTGCCTCGACAAGGCGCGCACCAAGGAGATCCTCCGCGCCAACGACGTCCCCACCGCCGACTGGGCGCTCGTCCGCTCCGCCGCCGACCTCGCCCGGGTGCCGGCGCGCGCGTGGGAGTTCCCGCTGTTCGCCAAGCCGGTGCACGAGGGCTCGTCGAAGGGGATCACCGAGCGCAACCTCGCGACGAGCCCGCAGGCGCTCGAGGCGATCGTCGCCGAGCTGCTGGAGCGCTACGACCAGCCCGTGCTCGTGGAGCGCTTCCTTCCCGGCGCGGAGTTCACCTGCGGCGTGCTCGGGAACGGCGCGCGGGCCCGCGTGCTCCCGATCGTCGGGATGAACTTCGACTCGCTTCCCGCCGGCGCGCTGCCGATCTACGGCTTCGAGGCGAAGTGGCTGTGGGACCGCCCGGAGAATCCGCTCGAGATCTTCTCGTGCCCCGCGCGCGTCTCCACCGCGCTCCGCGCCGAGATCGAGGACGTGGTCCTGCGCGCCTACGACGTGCTCGGCTGCCGCGACTGGTCGCGCGTCGACGTGCGACTCGATGCGGCGGGGCGCGCGAACGTCGTCGAGGTGAACCCGCTGCCGGGCATCCTTCCCGATCCCGCCGACAACTCGTGTCTGCCCAAGGCGGCGCGCGCGGCGGGGCTCGACTACGACGCGCTCATCGGCGCGTGCCTCGAGGCCGCCGCGGCGCGGCAGGGTGTTCGGCTCCGGAGCGCGACGTGAAGGTCGCCATCCTCTTCGACGGCGCGAGCGCGTTCGCGGCGTCCCCCGACCAGGCGATCCTCGGCACCGTGAAGGCGGTGCAGGCGTCGCTCGCGGCGGAGGGGAACAGCGTGGTGCGCGTGCCCGTGCACCCCGACGCCCGGTGGGTGGACAAGCTGCGCCGCGCTCGCGTGGACTTCGTGTTCAACCTCTGCGAGTCGATCGACGGCGTGGCGGCGCTCGAGCCGGCGGTGATCGCCGTGCTCGAGCTGCTCGGCCTTCCCTACAGCGGGAGCTCGAGCTGGACGACGTCCGTCTGCCTGCGCAAGCACCTCGTGAACGGAGCGCTCGAGCGCGCCGGCCTTCCCATCCCGAAGTTCGTCGTGGCGCGCCGCGGCGGCGAGCTCCCGTCGGGCGTCGGCTTCCCCGCCATCTGCAAGCCGGCGGCGGAGGACGCGTCGATCGGCGTCGAGCAGCGCTCGGTGGTGCGCAACTCGCGCGCGCTCGCCGAGCGCGCGAGCTCGATGCTCGACCGCTGGGACGAGGTGCTCGTGCAGCGCTACGTGCACGGGCGCGAGGTGAACGTCGGCATCCTCGGCGACGCCGTGCTCCCGATCGCCGAGATCGACTTCGGCCGCATGCCCAAGGGGATGTGGCGGATCGTCACCTACCGCTCGAAGTGGGAGGACGGCTCCGACGAGGATCTCGGCGCCGCGCCGCAGTGTCCCGCGCGGCTGCCGGCGGCGCTCGCGGCGCAGATCCGGAAGATCGCCGTGGCGGCGTGGCGGATCGTCGGCGGCGCGGGCTACGGCCGCGTCGATCTCCGGATCGACGAGCGCGGCCGGCCGTGGATCCTCGAGGTGAACGCGAACCCCGACATCGCGCCCGACGCGGGACTGGCGCGCATGGCCGGCGTGGCGGGCATCGACTACGGCGCGCTGGTGCGTCAGGTGTGCGAGCTCGGGCTGCAGCGCGCACGCGAGGGACCGACCACCGCCGAGCGCTGGGCGCTCGCGCAGCAACTGTCCGGCGTCGCGCAGGAGAGCGCGGAGCCGGAGCTCTTCGCCGCCGGCGAGGCGTAGCGTGACGGTGCGGCTCGGCCCTCTGCGCCCCAGCGACCGCACGCGCGTCGCCGAGCTGCTCGCCTCCACCGCCGTCTTCTCGGACGAGGAGATCGACGTCGCGCTGCAACTGTTCGACGCCAGCGTGCGCGCGATCGACTCCGCGGGCGCGGATGATGCGAGCATCGCGGACTACGAATTCACCGGGGCGTTCGACGGAGAGCGGCTGCTCGGCTACGCCTGCGCCGGCCCGACCCCCGCCACGGACGGCACGTTCGACCTGTACTGGCTCGCCGTCGATCCGGCGGTCCAGGGACGGGGGATCGGCACGACGCTCGTGCGCGAGGTCGAGCGCGACCTGCGCGGGCGCGGGGCGAGAATGTTGCTCGTGGAGACCTCCTCGCGTCCCGACTATTCGAACACACGCGCGTTCTACGCCCGGTGCGGGTACACCGAGGCCGCGCGCATCCGGGACTTCTACGCACCGGCCGACGACCGGATCATGATGACCACACGCCTCACCAGCGAGCGCGGAGCACCGACGAGATGAGCGACTGGCAGAAGATTCTGCGTGACGAGAGCATCAGCACGCTCGAGGAGCTCAGGTCGTACGTGGCGGAACGGTTCGGCGCCGAGGCGGCCGAGCGGGAGATCGACGTCGAGGCCCTCAAGCCGGCGTTCGACAACTTCCAGATGCGCATCACGCGCGAGTCGCTCTCCCAGGTGAAGGAGGTCGGCGACGCGAACTGGAATCAGTTCGTCCCGACCGTCCAGGAGCTGGAGATCGTCGACGGCGTGATCGACTCGCTCGACGAGGACGGCGACTCGCCGGTGCCGAACATCACGCACCGGTATCCCGATCGCGTGCTCTTCCTCGTGAGCCCCGTCTGCGCGAGCTACTGCCGGTTCTGCACGCGCCGGCGGAAGGTGGGAGACCCCGAGAAGATCCCGCTCAACCAGTACGAGTCGGCGTTCGAGTACATCGCGGCGCACCCGGAGGTGCGGGACGTGATCATGTCGGGCGGCGACCCGATGATGCTCAGCGACCGGCGGCTGGAGTACATCATCCAGCGGCTGCGCGCGATCCCGCACGTGGAGATCATCCGGCTCGGGAGCCGGATCACGTCACACCTGCCGGAGCGCGTCACGCCGGAATTCTGCGACATGATCCAGAAGTACCACCCGATCTACATGAACACGCACTTCAACCACCCGAGCGAGCTGACGCCCGCCGCCGTGGCGGCGCTCGACCGGCTCTCGCGCGCCGGCGTCGTGCTGGGGTGCCAGACGGTGCTGCTGAAGGGGGTGAACGACGACCCGAAGGTCATGATGAAGCTGATGCACGAGCTGCTGAAGGCGCGCGTGCGTCCGTACTACATCTACATGGCCGACCAGGTCGCCGGCGGCGAGCACTTCCGCACGACGGTGCAGAAGGGGCTCGAGATCATGAAGGCCCTTCGCGGCTGGACGTCCGGGCTCGCCGTGCCGCAGTTCGTGATCGACTCCCCCGGAGGCGGCGGCAAGGTGCCGCTCCTTCCCGAGTACGTGGAGGAGATCAACGACGACGAGGTGATCTTCCGGAACTACGAGGGGAAGCGCTTCACCTACAAGCAGCCGCGTCCGACGAGCGTGCCGAGCGAGGAGCCGATGATCGCGGCCGAGGCGAACGACGTCCTCCCGATCGCGCTCGGCAAGGCGAAGAAGACCCGCGCCCCGCGCGGGAGAAAATCCGCCAGCGGTTGACGCGCGCCGAGTAGTCGAGCGAGCGAGCGGACTCTCGTGCGAACGGCCCCGCGACCGAAGCGTCGCGGGGCCGTTCTCCGTTCACACCCACACACCCACACACCCACACACCCACACACCCACACACCCCACGCTCAGCGCAGCCCTTCCCTCACCCTCGCCATCGCCTCCGCCGCGATCGCATACCCGTGCTCCGGCCCCGGATACCGTCCCGCTCGCACGTCGTCGGCCCACCGGCGCGCGCCCGCCTCGAGCACCGAACGTCCCTCCGCGTAGCGCTCGACGAACTTCGCCACGTGGCCCTCGCCGAGCCCGAGGAGATCGTGAAAGACGAGCACCTGGCCGTTGGTACCGGCGCCCGCGCCGATCCCGATGACCGGGATCGTCACGCGCGCGGTGAGCAACGCGGCGACCTCCGACGGCACCGCCTCGACGATCAGCGCGGCGCACCCTGCCTGCTCGAGGGCCACCGCGTCGGCGATGATCTTCAACGCCGCGTCGGCGTCGCGCCCCTGCGCGCGATAGCCGTCCGGCGTGACGACCGACTGCGGGAGGAGCCCGACGTGGCCGATCACCGGGATCCCGGCGGCGATGATCGCACGTACGCGCGGAAGCATCTCGCCCGCGCCCTCGAGCTTCACCGCCTCGCAGCCGGCTTCGTCGACGAAGCGGCGCGCGGTGGCGACGGCGGTCTCGTCGCTCCCCTCGTAGCTCCCGAAGGGCAGATCGCCGACGAGCGGCACGGCGTCGACGGCCCGGCGCGCGGCGCGGGTGAGCACGAGCAGCTCGTCCAGGGAGATCTCCCGCGTCGACGCGTAGCCGAGCACCACGTTGGCGGCCGAGTCGCCGACGAGGACGACGTCGACGCCCGCGGCCTGCGCGATCCGCGCCGTGGGGTAGTCGTATGCGGTGAGCATGACGATCGGCACGCCGCGAGCGCGGAGCTCGGCGAGGGTCGGGAGCGCGGCGGCGCCGGCGGCGGTGGTGGGACGGAAGAGTGCGGTCATCTCGTGGCGGCGCGCGGCGGTGTGAGGAGGACGTTGTCGATCAGGCGCACGCCGCCGACCCGCGCGGCGATGGCGACGAGCGTCTCGCCGTCGATCGTCGTCACCGGCTCGAGCGACTCGGGCGAGACGGCGGAGAGATACTCGGGCTCGATCGCCGAGTCGGCGAGCACCGGATCGGCCGCCGCGAGGGCGCGCCGCGCGTCGCGCTCGCCGGCGGCGACACGCGCTTCCACCGCGCGCAGCGCGCGCGCGAGCGCGGTCGCGCGGCGCCGGGCATCGGGATCGAGGCGGACGTTGCGGCTCGACATCGCGAGCCCGTCCGGCTCGCGGACGGTCGGCCGGATGTCGATCCGTACCGGGAAGTCGAGATCGCGCGCGAGCCGGCGGACGATGAGCGCCTGCTGCGCGTCCTTCTGGCCGAAGTAGGCGACGTCGGGCTGCACCATGTTGAGCAGCTTCGTGACGACCGTGGCCACGCCGCGAAAGTGCACCGCGCCGCGCGACGCACCCTCGAGCGGCTCGGAGAGTCCGGAGACCGTGACGCTGGTGGCGAAGCCGGGCGGATAGACCTCGTCGACGGGCGGGGCGAACAACACGTCGACGCCGGCCGAGGCGGCGAGCTCCGCGTCGCGCCGCTCGTCGCGCGGATAGCGCGCGAGATCGCCCGGATCGTCGAACTGCGCCGGGTTCACGAACAGGGAGACGACGACGAGTCCGGTCTGCTCGCGCGCGCAACGCATGAGGGCGAGGTGCCCGTCGTGAAAGGCGCCCATCGTCGGCACGAGGCCGACGCGCGCGCCCGATCCGCGCGCCGCGCGCACGACGTCGCGCAGCTCGGCGACGCTGTGGATGATCCTCATGCCGCGTCGGTGGCCGGAGCGACCGCGAGCTCGCGTGTGGCGGAGGCGAGCGCGTCCCAGAGGGGGAGCAGATCGGGCGCGGCGTCGGCGACCGCGTCGCGCTGGCGCGCGGCGGTGGCGAGATCGCCACGCGCGATCGGGCCGGTGAGCGCCGCGCGCGCGCCCTGCCGCGCCCAGTTCTCCAGCGTGGCGCGCACGAGCGGCACGAGCGCCTCGCGCTCCAGCCCGACGTGCGACGCGAGCCGCTCGGCGCCCCCTTCGAGCGTGACGAGGAAGTTGGACGCCATCGACGCCGCGGCATGGTAGAGCGCGCGCTGCTCGATCGGCACGACCTTCACGCGCATGCCGAGCCGGCCGGCGATCGAGCGGGCGGCGGCGAGGGCCGCCTCGCTGCTCGCGTCGACCGCGCAGAAGGCGCCCGCGAAAGACGCGCCGGCGCCGACGACGCTGAGCAGCGGATGGAGGGAGAAGCGCTCGTGCGGCGCGAGCAGATCGAGCGGCGCCGACGCGCTCACGTGTCCGACGAGCGGTCCGGGCGCGATGGCCGCGGCGGCTGTCCCGATCTCCCGGTCGGGCACGCAGAGGAGGACCACCGTCGCATCCGCCGGCGATTCTCCGCGCCCGAGCGGCCCACGCACCTCTTCGCCCGCGGCCCGCAACGCCGCGGCGAGTGCACTGCCCATGCGGCCGCGGCCGACGATGGCGATCGGGGGCATACGGGAATGTAATTCGAGGGGGAGGGGAGGAACGAACTGCAACCGCGAGTAGGGGGTAGCGGGTACGTGGTAGCGGGACTGGCATAGTCGCCACGGGGAGCCGTGGAGGGCGCTCTACCACACGCGCGCTGATCACCGCATGCGAGAAGGGCGCAGCCTGACGGCGTGTCTTCCGCGGGCTTCGCGGCTCCGCGTGAGCTCCTCCGAACGAGCCGGCCGTACCGGGTACCTGTACTGGGTACCAAGTACGGCCGTCTCCCTCCCACTCGAACGCTGTCCACGGCTCCCAGTGGCGAGTATGCCAGTCCCGCTACCACGTACCCGCTACCCACTACTCGCGGTTGTCGTGATCACCCCCCTACCGCCTGCTCCTCCTGCGTGCTCTCGGCGATCACGCGCTGTGCCGCTTCGCCCGGCATCTCTTCGTAGCCGCGGAACTCGCGGCGGAGGCGCGCGCGGCCGTGGGTCATCGATTGAAGCGCGCTCGCGTACAGGTGGAGCTCCGATTGCGGGACGATCGCGCGCACGCGCGTGCCGTGGCCGTCGGGCGCGGGCTCGGTTCCGAGGATCTGTGCGCGGCGTGACGACAGGTCGCCGAGCACGTCGCCGAGACACTCGTCGGGGATCGCGACGTCGACCTCGTCCAGCGGCTCGAGGAGGACCGGCCTCGCCTTCGGCGCCACCGTCTTGAAGGCGAGGATGCCGGCCATCTTGAACGACATCTCGTTCGAGTCCACCGTGTGGTACGAGCCGTCGAACAGCTCGACCTTGAAGTCGACGAGCGGGAAGCCGGCGAGCACGCCGCGCTCCGCGGCTTCGTGAATTCCCTTCTCCACCGCGGGGATGAACTTGCTCGGGATCGCGCCGCCGACGATCCGATCCTCGAAGCGGATCCCGTCGCCGCGCGGGACCGGTGCGATTCGCACCCAGCAGTCGCCGAACTGGCCGCGTCCGCCCGATTGCTTCTTGTGGCGCCCCTGCCCTTCGGCGCGCGCGCGGATCGTCTCGCGATAGGCGATGCGCGGCCGATGCAGCTCGGCCACGACGCCGAACTTCCGCTTGAGCTTCGCGAGCGCGACCTCGAGGTGCCGCTCGCCGAGCCCGGACACGAGCGTCTCGTGGGTCTCCGGATTCCAGTGGGACTCGAAGCTCGGGTCCTCGTCGTGGAGGCGGTGGAGGCCCTGCTGGAGCTTCTCCTCGTCGGCGCGGTTGACCGCGGCGATCGCCATCTCGACGAGCGGCAGCGGCACCTCGACCTGCGGGAGGCGCACCGGGTGCGAGCGCGTGGAGAGCGTGTCGTTGGTGTGCGTGTTCCGCAGCTTGGCGACACACCCGATGTCGCCCGCGTGGAGGCGCGGCACCTCGATGCGGTCGCGGCCCTGCGTGACGGCGAGGTGGTTGAGCTTCTCCACGCCGGCGCGCGTGGCGTTGAACACCTCGTCGCCGCTGGCGACGGAGCCGGAGAGGATACGGAAGAGACTGACGTCGCCGACGTGGGGCTCGCTCTGCGTCTTGAACACCAGCGCGGCGAAGGGCGCCTCGTCGTTGGCGTGGATCTCGACCGTGCGGTCGCCCTCCGCGCCGACGAAGGCGTGGACCTCCTCCATCTCCCACGCGTTGGGCATCAGCTCGACGATCGTCGAGAGCACGGCGCGCGTGCCGTAGTTGAGCGTGGAGGAGACGCAGAAGAGGGGGAAGAGCTCCATCCGCTTCATCGCGTCCTTCATCGCGCGGATCGCCTCGTCGCGGCTGATCTCGCCACCGTCGAGGTAGCGCTCGAGCAGCGAGTCGTCGGTCGCGGCGATCGTCTCGATCAGCTCCGCGTAGTAGCGGTCGAACTGCGGCTGTACCTCCGCCGGGACGTCCGTCTCCTCGTACGCGCCCGTGCGCGTGCCGCGCGCGTAGACGTGCGCGCGCTTGTCGAACAGGTTGACGATCCCGTGGAAGTCGGGCCCCTCGCCGACCGGCACCTCGATCGGGATCACCTTGGCGGTGAGGCGCGTCTTGATCTGCTGGTAGATCCGGTCGAAGTCGGCGTTCTCCTTGTCCATCATGGACACGACGAAGAGCACCGGATCGCCGCGGGAGACCGCTTCCTGGAACATCCGCTCGGTGCCGACCTCGACGCCGGAGGTCGCACCGACGACGCAGAGGGCGCCGTCGGCGGCGGCGAGGCCGGCGAGCGCGTCGCCCTGGAAATCGAGGAATCCCGGCGTGTCGATCAGGTTGATCTTGGTGTCCATCCACTCGGCGAAGGCGCAGCCGAGGTTGATGGAGTAGCCGCGCTCGATCTCTTCCGGCGCGGAGTCGGTGAGGGTGGTGCCGTCGCCGATGCTGCCGTGGCGTTTACTGGAGCCGGACACGAAGGCGAGGGCATCGACCAGGCTGGTCTTGCCGCTCGCCCCGTGTCCGACCACCGCGATGTTGCGGATCTCCGATCCTCGGTACTCGCGCATGCGTGGGCCTCGTACTCAGCTAGGGGAGTGTGCCGATGCGTGGCGCGGCGCGGAGCCATCGGACCAACCCGTCGTCGCCGTCGAGAGGGAGGGCGGCCGGGTCCACGAACAGGGCGCGTACGGATTGGCGCCCGTCGCTGATGCAGCGAAACACGAGAGCGCCGTCCGCCGCGTCGCGCTGCTCGAGCGCGGCGCACCAGAGGCGCCCATCGTCGTCGGTGAACACGCGCACGCCCCCGGACGACCGGTGCGGCAGGTTGCGAGTGGAGGCTCTCTGCACTGCTCCACCTCAGGTGCGGTCGAGTAAGACATGCGAAGAAGCGGTTCGGGTGTCAAGCAGAGCGAACAGCCGTGGCGCGTGGTGCGTGATGCGTGGCCCCAGGGCGCGGTCGAGGGCGCGGTCGAGGGCGTGCCGAAACGAAAAGGGACCCGCCGAACCGGCCGAGTCCCTTCCGTTATGAATCACGACGTCGCGCGGGAGCCGCGCGAGTCAGTCGCCGTCGTAATCGAAGGCGAGCGCGTCGGCTTCGCGGAGCCGGTCGAGCACGGACTCGATCGGCGCGAAGACGGGCGCGGTGAGGCCGATGATCGGCCCGAGCGAAACGGTGATGGCGCGCCGGGCGCCTTCGGGCCAGTCGGGCATCGAGAGTCCGGCGACGAGCCGCCGGAGCAGGTGGCCGCACTCGCCGAGGAGCTCGGACGCCGTCGCGTGCAGGATCTCGAGCGGAATCTCGAGCTCGCGGCTCACGAGCTGTCCGGTGCCGGCGTCGCGCCAGGCCGTGTCGCCGATGGCGCCGCGCTCGGGCCAGACGCCGAGATGGCGGATCGCGTCGAGACTCTCCTGGCCCTCGGCGGTGCGATGGGATTCGACGGCCGCGGCGAGGGCGAGGGCGAGCATCTCCGCGCTCGGCACCCCGTAGAGCGTCACGACGTCTCGCGGCGGACGCTCGGAGGCGTGCGACGCGGGCGCCGTGTTCACGTGCGCGAGCAGCGGCGATTGATCGGGGCTTTCCTCGAGCATCACGAGGACGTCCATACCCGGCTCCTGAAGAGTGTCCTGCCCTGCCACCACGCGCACAACGCCTGCACCCACCGCCTGCACCTGCACGTCGAATCGAATCCGGTTCGGCTCGTCGCCTCACCCTACAGAGCGAAACACGATCGGCCCGCCAAAGTTCCGCGCTGCCGGCTTGCCTGCGTCACGATCGCGTCGCGACGACGTACACGATGCGTCGCGGCATCGCGCCACGGTCATCGTCATGCGATCGCACCCTGCGAAAAGGCAAGGCGCATACCAATCACCAGTGCGATCGCGTACGTGAAGTAGAGCGCGCGCAGCTCGCCCAGGGAGAGGAGCGCGGACAGCCCGCCGTCGGCGCGAGCTGCGACGTGCACGTGGACGAGGTAGCCGATGAGCGACGCGCCGGCCGCCGCGACGAGCGCGCGAGCCGCGCGATGCGGGGGCGAGAGCCGTGCGACGACGATCCCGGCCACCACGCTCACTGCTAGCACCACCAGAACCCCGGTGAGCGTCACATTCATCTCGACGCCCCACACGCCATCCGCGCGCTCCCCGAGCAGCGCGTACGCTGTTGCGTTCAGTGGACGAACTGCGGTGCCCGCGCGACGCCCGATGCCGATCAGCAGCCCCGTCACAGCCGCTGCGCCGACGATTCCACCGACGACGCCGCGGCGCAGTGTGGAGGCGGTCGTCCACGGGGGCGACGAGGCGCGGCGGCGCGCGTCGTCCACGTCACGCGGAACGCTCGTTGACTCGCTCATGCTCGAATGGAAATACGGCGCCGCACCGGCAGGAGTTCCGTGCGCCGCGATGTTCGTGAAATGAAAACGAGCGCGCCCACCGTGGGGTGGGCGCGCTCGTCTCGTCTACGCGAACGTGATCCAGATCACTCCGGCGGTGTGTCGGTCACCTCTCCGCCAGTGCGCCCGGCTCCGATGGTGTAGCCGGAGAAATGTTTGATGCGGCGCAACGAGATGCCCATCCACGTATCGACGTAGGTGCGCAGCGTCGTGTCCGTGGGCGCCTCGTCGACCGTGCTGCCATTGAGCTGGTTGGCCCAGAGGATGTTGAACTTCTGCAGATCGGTCGACGACACACCGATCGCCTCCGGCGTGTGCATCACGATCCAGACCCAGCGCGCGGGATTCGTCGACGGCACGAACCGCAGCGATGGCGTGAAGTCCACCCACGTCTCGCCGTTGATGCGTCGAACTTCCGCATGCACCTTGAGCGTCGACTGCAGCGGTGTGCAGGGCTGATCCCACGTGCCGGGCCCATAGCTGCTGGTCGCCGGATCGCAGATGGACTGCGCGGGGAAGACGACCGCGTCGTTCCCCGTGAGAAAGATTCCGCCGGTGGGGCCTACCTGGAAATCGATCGACGCCGAGTCCGCGTAGCCGCCGCTCAGGTCGAGCGAGGGCCGCTCCCGAGGGGCGAGGCTCATCGGTGCGGGAGCGCTGGCGGCAGGCGCCTGGATCGGCGAGGGCGACGGAGAAACGACTCCCTCGCCGCAGCCTGCCAGCGCCGCGAGAACGAGCAGCGGGCCGGCGGTGAACCAACTGGGGCAACGCATGGTGTCACCTGCATCTTCGGGCTGACGCGGGACGCTTCCGGCATCGGAGCGGCGTTCCGTGCATCTACTAACTCTCCGTGCGCGTCACTCCGCGCACCACGAGCCGGCTGGAGCAAGTGGGGTGGGAACAGCCGCCGGCACTGTATCCAATATGGGAGTCTTTCAGGCTCGGTCAACGGTTTTCGTACCGTCCAGCATCAATACACCGAAACGCTCCCGTATGAACGGGTTCTCCAGCATCTCGCGACTGCGCGCACAGCGCCTCACGGTCGCGTCGATCGCGTCGGGAACGCGGTCCCGGAATACCGGCCCGAACTCCGCCACGAGCCAGCTCGCCCCGTAGGCGTCGCGTTCTTCGGCCCGCGCGAGCGCGTTCCAGAAGAGATCCAGCGCGCCGTCGTCTCCATTCCTGAGCGCGAGGTGAATCGACAGTGCCTCCACCAGCTCGCGCCCCTGAAACCACTCGGGCTGTGCCGCGACGAGCGGACGAATTCGCTCCTGCCACGCCGCCGCCTCCTCGACGTCGCCCAGCGCCACGCGCGAGAGCGCGAGGCCGGCCATCGCGCCCGCCTGCACCTCCGATTGTCCGATCCGCTCCGCCAGCTCCATGGCGAGCTGGAACGTATCGCCAGCTCGCCGATGATTTCCCGTGTCGTGGGCGAGATTTCCCAGATTGTACGTCGCGATCAGCTGCAGCTCCGTCTGCTGAACCTCGGCGCCGAGGCGCAACGCCGCGTCGAGCGACCGCTCGGCGTCGCCGAACTCTCCGACCCGGAGCGCGAGCACGCCGAGGTTGAGCGCCGCCCGCGCCCAGAGATCGATCAATCCCGCGGTGCGCGCGAGGTTCGCGGCCTCCTGCAGACTCCCCCGCGCCTCGTGCCATCGATTCACGGCGAGCTCGAGGATGCCGATGTTGTTCAATAGTCGCACCCGCCTGACCACGTCGCTCAGCGGAATGATGGTCTCGAGACCGCGCACGAGCAGGTCGCGCGCACGCGGCGGGTCGGAGAGCACGACGCAGAGCGCGAGACGATTGTAGGAGTCACAGATGAGCACCGGGTCTCCGACCCGTTCGGCGATCGATACGCACTCCTCCGCGACGCGCTGGGCCTCGCGCGGCTCGCCGAGCCGGGCGAGCATCTGCGAGGTCACGAGGAGAATCGAAGCGCGCTCGGCATCCGCACCGGCCAGCGTCGCCTCGTCCATCAGCGCGAAGAGCGCGCTCAACGTCTCTCGCGCCGTCTGGCCGCGCTGCATCCGCACCAGCGTCCGCATCCGCTTGAGCCGGATCGCCTCGAGGGGGCTCTCCTCACCCTCGTACCAGTTCAGCGCCAGGTCGCACAGCGCCTCGGCGTCCTCATAGTAGCCCGCCGCCTCGGCCAGCTCGGCGAGCCGCACGCGGACGCCGGCGAGCGCGGCGGGCGAGGGTGCATGGCGTGCCGCGACGGTGAGCAGCGCCGACGCCGCGACCGAATCGTGAAGTGCGAGCGCGGCATCCGCGGCGAGCACGGCATGACGGTGCGTGTCCGCGCTCCGGCCGGCCGCCTCGTAGTGCGACGCGATGAGCGAGTGCGAGGCGACCCCGGCCTCGCCCGCGACGAGCGCTTCGGCGAGCTGCGCGTGCATCGCCTCGAGCCGCTCCGGCGCGAGCTCGTCGCGCGTGGCGCGTGCCAGCTCGTCGTGCGAGAAGAGATAGCTCGCGCTGTCGCGGTCGTAGGTCGGCGTGAGGATGCGCGCGTCGACGAGGCAGCGAAGGGCGTCGCGCATCATCGGCTCGCTCCACCCGCCCGCGCGGCGCAGGAGCGACTCGTCGAACTCGCGGTCGAGCGTCGCGGCAAGCTCGAGCACGGGGCGGCAATGCTGCGCCAGCAGCGCCACGCGCTGGGCGACGAGCTCCTGGAAGCCCACGCCGGATGGCAGGTCCCGCAGATCGCTCCAGCGCCAGCGCTCCCCCTCGCGCGCGAGGTGGCCGCTCTCCTCGAGGAAGCGCAGCAGGTGCGCGAGGTGGAGTGGATTCCCCTCGGTGTGGCGGTAGAGGTACGCGAGCAGGTCGCGACCGGCCTCGCCGTTGGCCATCGCGCCTTCGACCCAGCGCTTCACGTCGTCGCGCGTGAGGCGGGTCATGCGGATCTCGTCGTGGTGCGGCCGCGAGCTCAGGCGCGACCAGCGCTCCAGCGCGTCGTCGGCCTGATCGCCCGTGCGGATGGTGAGCGCGAGCACCATGCGCTCGCTCTCGAGCTGCGGCACGAGATGCTCGAGCGCATCCCACGATCCCGAGTCGGCCCACTGCATGTCGTCGAGCAGGATGAACAGCGGCCGCTGCTGCGCGGCGAGCCGCAGGAAATCGGCGAGCTCCTCGAGCAGGCGCGTCTTGCTCCCGCCGCGTGTGAGCTCCTCCGGTGCGCGCTCGAGCGATGGATCGAGCAGCGACAGCTCCCGCCACTGGCGCGTGCTCTTCACCGGGAGCCGGCGCACCGCGCGGAGCACCTCGATCCAGAGCGCGTACGGCTCCGGAAGGCGCTGCTCGTGACAGGCGGCGCTCACGAGCGAGCCGCCGCGCAGCCGTACCTCGGGTCCGAGCATCCGGATGAGCGAGCTGCTCCCCACGCCGCTCTCGCCGATCACGGCGACGGTCCGCGCGACACCGCGGACCATGTCGTCGAGCGCCTCGCTCAGCCGCGCGAGTGGCTCGGCGCGACCGACGAAGCGATCGAGGTCGAGCCCACCGGCATGCGGCGCACGGGCGAACACCATGTTGTCCGCTCCGGCGTCGTCGCGCGCGCGCCGCGCGGCGCGTGCGAGCTGTCCGAAGTCGGCACCGTGCTCCGGCGCGGCCGCCGCGCCGAGGGAGAGGGTGAGGCGCACCGGGCGATCGGTCGCGCCCCCGGTGAAGCGGTGCGCGCGCACCGCGGCGAGGAGCCGCGCCGCGATCGGCCGTCCTACGCCGATCGGCCCGTCGATCAGGACGAGCAGCTCGTCGCCCGAAATGGCCACCGCGTCCGAGCCGCGCAGGCTTCGCCGAACGAGCACCACGAGCTCGCGCAGCATGACCTCCAGCCGCTGCGGCTCGACCTGGCGGCGCAGCTGCGCGAGCTCCGCCGGCGTGGCCGAGAGCACCACCACCGGCCGCGACGCGGCGATCGCGGTCGCGCGCACGGACAGGTCGGTGGGAGAGAGCTGGGGGGCGAAATCGTCGGCGAGCATCGGAACGTCGGAGGTGGGCTGAACCGCGCGGGCGCCGTCGCCTCACTACCCTAGACTGCGCGCTCGCCGAGACGCAAGCCGACGCGGCCCTTAACCATCGAACGCCGGCCGACGTCGCACCCGGTGAACGACGACGACCCCCGCCCCGTTTCCGGCGACAGGAGCGCATGACCATGCCCCTCCCCATCCGCGCGATCGCCGCCCCCGCGCTCGTCACCCTCGCCGCCCTCGCCGGGTGCGCGAGCCCGGCGTCCGGACCGGCGTCGGCTCCCACGCCAGCCCGCCGCGACGCGTACGTGGTCGTGCCTCCGAGCGGGCCACGCGAGCAGACCCCCGACCAGCAGGTGCACCACGTGCTCGACCGGCTCGGCTTCGGCCCGCGTCCCGGCGACGTGGAGCGCGTACGCGAGCTCGGCGTGGATCGCTGGATCGCGCTCCAGCTGGCGCCCGACCGGATCGACGATCGGAAGACGGACGCGTTCGTCGCGTCGGCCTATCCGGCCTATCACCTGGCGACGGAAGATCTGGTCGAATCGGCGCAGGCGGTGCAGCAGGCGGTGCGCCGGCGCGCGCGCGACCTCGCGCAGAAGGGCGACAGCGCCGGCCGGCGCGACGCACGCGCCGAAGCGCTGCGCGCCGATCCCGCGCTCCGCGAGGAGGCACGCCGCACGCGCCGCGTGGTCGCCGACGCGCAGGCCGCGAAGCTCGCGCGCGCCGTGGCGAGCGAGCGGCAGCTCCAGGAAGTGATGACGGACTTCTGGGAGAACCACTTCTCCGTCTACTCCGGAAAGGGGCTCACCCGGCTGTTCATCCCTTCATATGATCGCGACGTCATCCGCCCGCGCGCGCTCGGCCGGTTCCGCGACCTGCTCGGCGCCGTGGCGAAGAGTCCCGCCATGCTGTTCTACCTCGACCAGGCGCGCAGCATGGTGGACTCGACGCACGCGCCGCTGCGTGGGGGACGATCGCGGAGGCTCGCCGCGCCGCGGCGCCCGCGCGGGCTCAACGAGAACTACGCGCGCGAGCTGATGGAGCTCCACACGCTCGGCGTGGACGGCGGCTACACGCAGCACGACGTGATCGAGGTGGCGCGCGCGCTCACCGGCTGGACGATGAATGCGCGCGAGGGAGGGACGTTCGAGTTCCGCCCCGCGCTGCACGACGCCGACGCGAAGACGGTGCTCGGCCATCGGATGCCGGCTGCACGCGGCATCGAGGATGGCGAGGAGGTGCTCGATCTGCTCGCGCGCAGTCCGGCGACCGCGCACCACATCGCGCGCAAGCTCGCCGTGCGGTTCGTGAGCGACGATCCGCCGCCGGCGCTCGTGGAGCGGGCGGCGCGCACCTTCCTCGATACCGACGGCGACATCCGCGAGACGGTGCGCACGATCGTGACGAGCCCGGAGTTCTTCAGCCGGTCGGCGTACCGCGCGAAGGTGAAGAGCCCGTTCGAGCTCGTGGCGTCGGCGCTGCGCGCGACGGGCGCGTCACCCGACAGCACGCCGCGCACCGCGCGGGCGGTCGCGTCGCTCGGCGCGCCGATCTTCGGGCGCCAGTCGCCCGACGGCTGGCCGGAGACGGGCGACGCATGGATGAACGCCGGCGCGATCCTCGATCGCATCAACTTCGGCGTCGCGCTCGCGGCCGGCAGGCTGCCGGGCGCGAGCCCGGCGCGAACGGCGGAGCTCGAGCGTCTGCGCTCCGCGCCGCGCGCCGAGCAGGCAGATGCAGTAGTCGATGCGCTGCTCGGCGGCGAGGCGTCGCCGGCGACGCGCGAGATCCTGCTGCGGGGGGAGAGCCCGCTCGAGATGGTCGGTCTCGCGCTCGGCGCACCCGAGTTCCAGCGCCGCTGAGCGCACGACGTCACGCATTGGAGGAGCCCATGGATCGGCGAGTGTTCATGAAGTCGGGGGCGATGGCCCTCGTGACGATGGGGCTGAGCCCGAGCTTCCTGCGCCGCACCGCGTTCGGCGCCCAGCTCGCGCGCGGCGCCTCGCTCGGCGGCGCGGCGCGCGGGAAGACGCTGATCTGTCTCTTCCAGCGCGGCGCGGCGGACGCGCTCAACGTCGTCGTTCCGTTCGGCGAGAAGGCGTATTACGCGCTGCGCCCGAACCTCGCGATCGCGGCACCGGCGCGCGCCAGCGGGAGCGCGGGCGCGATCGACCTCGACGGCTTCTTCGGTCTGCATCCGGCGCTCGCGCCGCTCGCGCCGCTGTGGACGCGCGGCATGCTCGCGCCGGTGCACGCGGTGGGGAGCCCGAGCGCGACGCGCTCGCACTTCGACGCGCAGGACTACATGGAGAGCGGCACCCCCGACGTGAAGGGGACGCGCGACGGCTGGCTCAACCGGTATCTCGCGCTGCGGGGCACGTGCGAGGCCGGCTGCGTGCACGGCGCGCCGTCACCCTTCCGCGCCGTGGCGATGACGGCGCAGACGCCGCGAATCCTCGAGGGTCCCGAGCCGGCGATCGCCATGAGCTCACTCGAGGAGTTCAGCGTGCGCGCGACCGGAAGCGCCGCGGAGCGGCTCGAGGCGCTGTACCGTGCCGGCCAGGCGGACGTCGTGCACGCCGCCGGGGGCGAGATGTTCGAGGCGATGCGCATCCTGCGCGCGGCCGATCCGCAGCGCTACGCGCCGAGGAACGGGGCGACGTATCCGCGGTCGCCGTTCGGGCAGCGGCTGAAGCAGATCGCGCAGCTCATCCGCTCCGACGTCGGACTCGAAGTGGCGTTCGCCGACGTCGGCGGCTGGGACACGCACGTGAACCAGGGGAGCGCGACGGGGCAGCTTGCCGCGCGGCTCGACGACTTCGCGCAGGCCATCGCCGCGCTCGTGGCCGATCTCGACGACCGCATGTCGGACGTCGCGATCATGACGATGTCGGAGTTCGGCCGCACCGCGCGGCAGAACGGCAGCGGCGGCACCGACCACGGCCATGCGACCGCGCTGTTCGTGATCGGGGGCGACGTGAAGGGGGGGAAGGTGCATGGCCGCTGGCCCGGCCTCGAGCCGGAGCAGCTCCACGAGGGACGCGACCTCGCCCTCACCACCGATTTCCGCAGCGTCTTCTCCGAGGTCGCCGCGAAGCATCTCGGGGCGAAGCGACTGGATGCGTTGTTTCCGGGGTATGCGGGCGGGGAGACGAGTTGGGTCGGGGTGCTTTGAAAGGCAGTGAACGGTTTACGGTTTACGGTGAACGGCCAGCATCGGGACGCCTCTCACACCACTCCTGACGCCGTCGCCCTTCCTGCCCGCTGACGTGAACCGTTCACCGTTCACCGTTCACCGTTCACCGTCGTTCAGAACCTGAAGATCTTCCTCAACACCTTCCCGATCCCGTCGACGCCGCGCTGGATCGGATCGGGGGCGTCGGGGCCGATGTCGATCGGTACCTGTTGATCCTCGTAATACGGCTCGGTGTGCACGTTGCAGACTTCCGTCGGCTCGGTGCCCGGCTTGAAGTACTCGCGCTTCTTCGCGGGACACCACTCGTTGGCGATCATCCCGGTGGCCGGGTCGATGACGCGCATCGTCATCCCCGGCGGGGGGCGCCAGCCGTCGGCGGAGGAGGCGGGCTCGTGCCACCCGTCGAGGTAGAACTCGGCCCACGCCGGCGCGGCGAGATGCCCGCCCGAGGCGCGCGGCGCGATCTCGTGCGGCGTGTCGTAGCCGAACCAGACCCCGGCGACGAGCGTCGGCGTGTAGCCGACGAACCAGACGTCGGCGGCGTTGTTCGTCGTGCCCGTCTTGCCGGCGACGGGGCCCTTCACTCCCGCCTCGCGCACGCTTCGGGCGGTACCGTTGTCGACGACGCCGCGCAGCATCGACGTGAGCTGATACGCGTCGCGGGGATCCATGACGGTGTCGGCAGGCGCGACCTCGGAGCTCCAGAGCACCGTGCCGTCGGCCGCCTCGATGCGCCGCACGAGGCGCGGATGCACGCGAAGCCCGCCGTTGGCGAACGGTGCGTACGCCGCCACGAGCTCGAGCGGGGTGACGTCGACGGCGCCGAGCGCGATGGCGGGATAGCTCGGCAAGGGGCTGGCGATCCCGTTGCGCCGCGCCGCCTGGATCACGTTCGGGATGCCGACCGTCTGGCTCACGCGCACCGCGGCCGCGTTGGACGAGATCGCGAGCGCCTTGGTGAGGGTGATCGTCCCCTCGTAGCTGTCGTCGTAGTTCGCGGGACGCCAGATGCTGCGCCCCTGGGTCACTTCCACCGGCTCGTCGTCGACGAGCGTGGCCGGCGTCATCCCGGCGCGCAGCGCGGCGGCGTAGACGAACGGCTTGAACGCGGAGCCCGGCTGGCGCTTCGCGCGGAAGGCGCGGTTGAAGCCGCGCTTGCTGCGACGTCCCCCGACCAGCGCGCGGATGTCGCCGGTGCGCGGATCGAGGGCGACGAGCGCGCCCTGCGCGGGCTGGCCGGTGCGCTCGCCGGCGTACTGCGATTCGCGCGTGACGAGCGCCGCCTGGCGGAGCACCGCCCGATCGGCTGCCTTCTGCGCCGTGAGGTCGAGCGTCGTGTAGACCGTCACGTCGCCCTCCTGCAGCGCGTCGGGGAGGATCGAGTCGATGAAGACGCGCACGGCGTCGAGCGCGAGCGGCTCGTTCCCCGTGTCGGGGTGCCACTCGTCCTCGGCGACGCTCAGCGGACGCTGCGCCGCGGTGTGCGCCTCGCCGGGCGTGAGGTACCCCTCCTGCGCCATGAGCGAGAGGACGAGGTTGCGCCGGCGGAGCGCGCGCTCGGGGTGATCGCGCGGCGTGTAGGCGCTCGGCCCCTTCGGCAGCGCGGCGAGCACCGCCCCTTCCTCGACGGTGAGCTTCGACACGTGCTTGCCGAAGAGATCGCGGCTCGCCGCCTCGACGCCGTTCATCCCGTTGCCGAGGTAGATCAGGTTCAGGTAGAGCTCGAGGATCTGGTCCTTCGTGAGCTCGCCCTCGATGAGCCGCGTGAGCCGCAGCTCGATGAGCTTGCGCCGGAGCGTGCGGCCGGAGCGCATCTTCACGAGGAAGGAGTTGCGCGCCACCTGCATGGTGATCGTGCTGAACCCTTCGCGCACGCCGAGGTGGCGCACGTTCGTCGCGGCGGCGCGGAAGAGGCCGCGCCAGTCGAGGCCGTTGTGCTGGTAGAAGCGGCGGTCCTCGGTGGCGAGGAATGCCTGGCGGACGTGGAGCGGGATGTCGTCGAGCGGGACGTTCACGCGGCGGACGATCGCGATGCGGCCGAGGAAGCGATCGTTGCGGTCGACGATCCGGCCGCCCTCACCCGGGCGGAAGGCGCGGATCTCCGAGCGGCTCGGACACCCGGCGAAGCCACAGGTCGTGAGCCAGACGTCGAACAGGACGACGGCGACACAGGCGAGCGCGAGCGCACTGAGCGACCTCCACCGCCGGCGCATCCACACGCGCGCCGGTTCCGGCGGCGCGTGCAGGAGATCGCGAAGACGGTCGAGTCGTTGCTTCAGTGCGTTCGTGAAGTGAGCCACGGGTCAGTCGTCGGTGTACACTCATTGGTACGCGTGCTGCGGAAGCAGGTTTCCGGCCGCGAGCGGAGCGGAACGGCACGTCGGCCGGATTCGCACTCCCTGCCCCCCATCTTCTCACCCCGTAGGACCGAAATGGATCGCCGTGCGCTCGTCGCCCTCCTGCTCGCCGCCGCGTGTTCGGCCGGCGACTCCTCCAGGGACCGTGGCGCGGCCACGGCCACCGTGACGCCGGGGCGCGCGTCGCCCACGTCGGCGAGTGGCGCGGCCGCATCGGCGAGCGAGCCGGGCGAGGTGGCGGCGCCGCAGACGGGAGGTGGCGCGGCGCCGAATCCGATGGGGCGCATCCCCGTGCTGGAGTATCACGTCATCGGCGGCGACAAGAACTCGCTCTACACGCGCACCGCGGCGAGCTACCGCGCCGATCTCGAGGAGGCGTACCGGCTCGGCTACCGGCCGATCACGATCGCGCAGATGCTGGACAAGGATTGGCGCGACGTGCCGAGGGGGATGGCGCCCGTGGTCGTCGTGTTCGACGACGCCTCCGACTCACAGTTCCGGTATCTCGAGCAGAACGGCAAGCTCGTGATCGATCCGACGAGCGCGGTCGGGATCTGGCTCGACGTCGCGAAGACGCATCCGGGCTGGAAGAATCGGGCGGTGTTCTGCATGCTCAACGGCGGCGCGGCGGGGCACAACTTCTTCGGCGACAAGCCGAAGTTCGCGGGCCAGAAGAACGAGTGGCGATTCCAGAAGGTGAAGTGGCTCGCCGACAACGGATTCGAGCTGTGCGACCACACGTTGTGGCATGCGAAGCTGAGCCAGTATCCGGACGCGGTGGTGCAGGAGCAGATCGCCCGCAACGCGATGGGGATCGACTCGGCCGTGCCAGGCTACAAGATCCGGACGATGGCGCTGCCGTACGGACTGTGGCCGAAGAACCGGCAGCTCGCGTGGCAGGGAAGCTGGACCGATCCGAAGACGGGGCAGACGCACCGCTACAAGTTCGACGCGGTGCTCGAGGTAGCGGGCGGGCCGACGCGGAGCCCGTACGATCCGCAATTCAATCCGAAGAGCATCAACCGGATCGAGGCGGTGGGCGACGACGTGCGGCGCCAGCTCAATGCACTGGTGAAGAACGGAACGCGGTTCGTGGCTCCGGCGCAGTGAGGCGGTGACCCGAGGCAGTGACTTGGTGACTTCGATCGTTAGTGCCCTGGTCGGTGACTTGGGGCATCGGAACGGCACCGGCCACCTTCGCCCATCCAAGTCCCATCGGGAGGCTCCAGGCTGGTTGCGCGCCGGAGTCGAGGCCGGGCGCATCGACAACGATGCCTCGACCTTGCGGCTGGATGCACACCAGCGTTCGCTCCCCCGGTCGACCACGGTGACTTGGTTCAACTGCTGTGTCGAAGTCACCGACCAAGTCACCAACGAGCCAAGTCACCAAGTCACTGAATCACTCACGTCACCGTCCATTGGGTCAATTCGTCCCTGCATTACCCCCCGGCGCGGCATCCGGGGGTCACGTTGAAGCTTCCGTCTCCCCTGCCGATGCTCTGAGGGATGGGAGACGTGTATCCTCTCACGACCGCGTCAGGCGGAGGTCGCGTGGCATCCGATACGACTGAGAACATGCGGCACGTGGCGTTCTTCACCGAGCTGGCGAGCATCCGGGAGGCGGATGCCTCGTGGCGCGCCGTGACGGCCGGCCTGGTGGTCCTGCGCCTGGTCGACGCGTGGGTGGAGGAGGGGGCGTCCGTCGTCGCGGCCGACAGCTGGGGGGTCCGCTCGGTGCGCGCCGCGGTCGAGGACATGCCGGCCGGCATGCCGGCTCGTGCACTCCTGACCGGTGTCGTCGACGCCCTCACGTCGTCTCGCGGCGGGGACCTGCACGCCGTCGCGCCGCGGCTCATGGCCTACGGCCGGTCGCTCGATCTCGACGGACACTGGGCGCTCGCCGCCGACGTCTACGAGACCATTCTCGGACACGTGCATCCGATCGAGGACGCCGACGTCGCCGTGAACGCGCTTCTGCGCCGCGGCCACTGCCTGCGCCAGATCGGCGATCTCTCCAGCGCCTCCGCCGCGTTCGCAACGGCGGGCGAGGTGGCCAACCGCAGCGGCGACATCATCGGCGCGCTGCGGGCGCGGATCGGCGAAGCGAAGATCATCGCCGCCAAGGGCAACCTGCCCGCCGCGGACGCGCTGCTCGAGGAGACCGCGCTCCGCGCGGGCGAGCACGAGCTCGCCGAAGTGCGCTCCATGGCGACGCACGACCGCTCCTACATCGCGCACATGCGCGGCCAGTACGACCTCGCCGTGCGGCTGGCGTACGACGCGATGCGCGACAGCGTCGGCGAGACCGAGCGCGATCGCATCCTCGGCGACCTCGCCGGCTCGTTCTACATGCTCGGCGTGAAGTCGGCGGCGCGCGACGCCTTCCTGCTCCTCGCGGCGACGGCGCGCGAGCAGTACCAGCGCTGGGTCGCGACGATCAACCTGATGGAGCTCTCCGCCGAAGAGGGGGTGAGCCTCCAGTTCGAGCGCTACCGCCAGCAGCTGGCGAGCGCGAAGCTGCCGCCGCTGCTACAGACGCAGTTCGAGCTCCACGTGGGCCGCGGCTACCAGACGTTCGGCGAGTTCGCCGCGGCGCGCACGTGGCTCGAGCGGGCCGTCCGCTCGGCCCAGCAGCACTCACTGAACCAGCTCCTCTTCCAGGCCGAGAGCGCGCTGGCGAACACCGGGACGCCGAGCGTGCCGCAGCCGGTCGCATCCGCCTTCGAGATCCCGGACGACGTCAGCGAGATCGCCGCGGAGCTGAAGGAGATGCGGGAATTGGCGGGAGTGTGAGGGCGAGCGGGCGGCCGGCGGCTCAGCCGCCGGAACCGCTCACGACGATCGGCGCGTCGTGCTTCGGCGCGGTCGGCGAGGTACCACAGGCGGCTGCGAGGGAGGCGAGCGTCAGGACGACGAGGGTCAGCTTGCGGCGGGACATGGGCGACTCCGGTTCGGGGTTTGGGTCTGTCGAGGACTTCGACGCCGAACGTAGGGTCGCGGTGCATCGCGTAAACCGGCATTTTGCGACAGAAATCCCGGTTTTTGCGACAATCTTTCCGCGCCCCGCTTGCACGTCGTCGCACTCCTCCCGCGCAACCTCCTGCAGCACCTCCGGCTGGTTCTCGGGGAGCACCACGCCCTGAGCTCGGCGGGGGACGCGGCGGCGCTCCACGCGCTGCTGCGGTCGGCGGACGCGGAAGTGCTGATCGTCGATCCGTCGATGCGGGACGGGGAGTGGCTGCTGCTGCTCGAGGAGTTGCTGCGTGCGCATCCCCAGGTGCCGGCGATCGCGTACACGACGTTGACGCCGGAGGCGATGCGGCGCATGGTGCGGTTGGCGCGGGTGGGGTTGCAGCACGTGGTCCTGAACCGATTCGACGACGAGCCGACCCGGTTCCTCGACCTGATCGAGCGCGCGCCGGCGCAGCCGCTGGCCGAGGCGATGTTGCGGGAGCTTGCGGTGCCGCTCTCGGCGCTGCCGGCGTTGGTGGTCCGGGCGATCGAGCAGATGTTCCGGTCGCCCACGCGGGTCAGGAACGTGCAGGAGCTGGCGAGTCAGGCGGGGATGGTGCCCCGAACGCTGCAGCGGCATCTCATGCCGGTGGGGCTGCAGCCCGGACAGCTGGTGATGGCGGCCCGGCTGCTTCGGGTCTACACGCTGGCGCGGGAACCGGGGGTGCAGCTCAAGGCGGTGGCGAAGAAACTGGGCTACTCGGACCCGTCGCACCTCACGGAGCAGCTGCGCGACTGGACGGGATGCTCGCTGCGGGAGGTCCGGACGACGTACGCGCCGGATCAGTTCGTGCGGTTGCTGGCGGCGCACCTCCTGCGCGCGTCGGCGGAACAGGACGTGGAAGATGCGGAAGAGCCGGTGTAGCGGCGGTGGTCCAGGGGGGGCGGCTCACGGAACGATGGCCGAGAACACGAGCGAGAGTGGAATGCGACGGGCACGCGTGCGGGTGCTGATCGTCGACGACGAGCCGGCGATCTGCAAGGCGTTGAAGATCGCCCTGCAGCGAGCGGGCTACGAGGCGATCGCCGCCCAGTCGGGCGACAGCGCGCTCACCGTGCTCTCGCTCGAGCAGGTCGACGTGCTGCTCCTCGATCTGCGCATCCCGGACACGCGAGGGGACGTGGTGTTCGAGCTCGCGGCGGCGACCCAGCCGCATCTGCGTCATCAGACGCTGTTCATGACGGGCGACATCTCCGACCGCGCGCACCGGCTGATCCAGTCGTGTCGCTGCCCGATGATCCGGAAGCCGTTCGAGCTCCGCGAGATGATCGCCGCGGTGGACGCGCTGGTGCCGAGGGGACTGGAGTCGGAGGGGCGGAGCGCGTGAGCTTCGATTCCCGCGCGGGAGGGCGGACGTCGAACGACGACTGCCGGTAGGTGGTAGCGGGTAGCGGCTACTCGGCAGCGGGAAGCCAGCGTGGCGGAGATCTTCGCGCCGGGGCCAAACTGCCTCCATGCGGATCGGGCGGATGACAGCACGGATCGGGCGGATCGCCACTACGGGCGTGGACGCTCGTACCGGCGGCCCGAAAGAGCACTCGCGCTCGCGCACCGATCTCGGCGCCGCAGCCAGAAAGGCAAGGGCTTTGGGGGTGTGGATGGAGAGGAGCGGCGCACGGGTGCATGGATCTCGGCCCAGCAGCCAAAGAAGACCGTGGGGTCGTGGATGGAGAGGGGCGGTGCGCCGGCGCATGGAGCGCGACCCCGAGAGGAACAGACCCGCCTGATCCACGTTGCAATCCGCCCGATCCGCTTTGAGGCAGTCGAGCCCCGCCAAGAGGGGCGTATGCATGATGGGTGATGCGTGATGCGTCGAACGACCTCGGGACGCGGAGGCATCCCGAGGTCGTGGCCAACTCACTCACTCATCACCTCAACAGCTCACCGCCGTTCAGCGGTGTCCCTGCATCCGGATCTCGACGATCTGGGTCGTGCCATAGCTGTCGGCGAAGGCGGGTCTGGCCCTGGCGATCAGCGACGTGAACGAGGCGGCGTAGTCGCGGAGACTCGCGGGGACTTCGGTGTCCTGGATCGTTCCGCGCAGCTCGAGGGTGATGTCCTTGGCGGGGGATTCGCCCTGCGCGGCGCGCGACTGGTAGAGCGCTTCCATCGCCGCGGCGAAGACGGCGGGGCGAATGTCCTTCGACGGGACGAGCAGGACGTTCCTGAACGGCCCTCGCTGGTGCCGCTCGATCACGGCGAGCGCGCTCGCCGGCACGCGGTTGCTCACGACGACGAACACCGAGGGGATCGCCGGCGCGTTCGCTGCGCTCAGGGTGGCCGGCGCGAGCGCGCTGCGCGACGCCAGGGCCATCCCGCGGCTCGAGGCGCGGTCGCTCATGACGGCCGGATAGTAGATGCAGACCTGCTCCTGGTACGAGGTGCCCGTGTTGTAGATCGTGCACACCCACGACGCCGGCTTGAACGTCGAAATCTGGTAGGTGTACGGGTAGATCATCGGGTTCGTGGTGGGATACGACCCGCCACCCGTGTTACCCGTGGGCTGCGAGGCCGTGGCGCAGGCCTGCTGCGCGGCTGCCTTGGTGTCGCTGCCGGCCACCTTTCCCCACGACAGGACCTGCTGCGTGGTGGTGAAGAACGAGTTCCACGCCGCAGCGTGGCCCGTTGCCTGCGCGATCAGTCCGCAGGTCTGCGAGACGACGACGTTCGTGCTCCTGTTGAGCGCATGGTTGCCCGGGAAGATGTACGAATCTGCCGCGTGCACCGAGCTGGCGGCCACGGTGGCCCCCTGCGCGTTTCGCGCGATGAGGTCCACGTCGAGCGTCGCGTTGTTGGCGTAGTAGGTCGCGATCGCTCCCCCGTACGCCATCGTGCTGGACATCCAGCCGACATCGGCCACCACCGAAAGACCCGTCGGCTGCTGATACTCGGGGGGCACGCCGGCGGGAGCTTGCTGCGTGCTGGTCGAGATGACTCTCGATGGCCCCGTTCCGGGCGCCTCGGCACTCGGCGCCGAACGACGCGTCGCGGACGTCGGGACGGAAAGCTCCTCGCCGCAACCGGCGAGAAGAACCGCTGCTGTCACCACTGCTGCCAGACTGGTTCTCGTCATGGACTCCTTGGGCTTGTGTTCACCGCGTGGGAGCGTGTGCGGTCGCTATGGGCACCTCCAGGCATGGGTCTCGAGCTGAGAGACCACCGCGGGATCTCTCGATGTAGCCGAGGGCTGCGATTGAATCACGACGGCGCGATGGCGAGCGAGCGCCACGCTCGTGAGCCCTTCGAACGACGTGACTCGGCGCGACACCCGAGCGATCCGCTCGGGGCGATGGACCTCGAACAGCTGGGCGGTACTCGGACGCGCACGGTCCGTGGTCGCGATCACCGAGCTCGCACCCCTCGCGGACGTCTCGACGGCGCGAATGCCGGAACCGAAGTGCAATGGCGGCGAGAGCGACGAGTCGCGGCCGGTTGTCTCCGTCATCCATCCTTCGGTGTTTCCCGGCGGATCCCCGGTTTGCCAGACGAGCAGCGGCTTCTCGTCGTCGGGCACGAACTGCGGATCGTGAACCGGAGCCCGAACGCCGCGCCAGATGCGTGACACGAGCGTCCACGCGGTGTCGTCGTGCGCCTTGGCGTACAGAAACAGCGAGTTGGCGTCGCGGGCCTCGGTCGTGTCCAGGCGAACGACGGCGAGCAGATCGCGGGAGGTCGTCGACGTGATGGCGGCGTAGTCGGCAGAACCGAAGGCGTGATCGGACGCCGTCCACCTGCCGGCGTCGCGCGCGAACACGATCACTCGGCGATGGCGGTCGCGCTTCGTCTTCACCGTGAACCGCACTCGCCCGTCGCGCAGGTCGAGGCGGCTCACGGTCATGATCTCGAGCGAGTCGCGCACCGCGGGGAGGCGCTGCAGGTCCCGCCAGTGCGTGCCGTCCGTCTCGCCGGCCCACAGCGACACGACGGGCGGATCGATCATCTGCGGCACCGGGACGACTTCGCCGAAGACCACCAGCCACCAGCCGTCCGGCAGCGCGGCGGCGCGCATGCCGTCGAGCGTGCGTCCCGGGAGCGGAAGCGGAATGGCACGCACCGCCGACGTCCCGCTGTCGATGACGATGCCGAACAGCGAGTCGCGCGCGAGGAGATCGTAGCCGGATGCCGCTCGCCGCCACACGTACACGGGATTTCCGGCGACGAGGATCCGGTCGTCGCTTCCGGCGACGACGGTCTCCTGCTCCACGTACGCGAGATGCGTCGAGTCGAGCCGAGCCGGGGTCGTCGTCGACGCGGAGTCGAGGCAGAAGCGGGCGCGCGGCTCGCCGGGCTTCGACGCGGTCTGCCCCGACGCGGGCGTGCAGGCGGCGAGCGCCGCGGAGAGGACCGCGGCGGCGGCGAGAGTCACGGAGCGAGGAGAGCGAACGAGAACTGGGATCGTCATGTGCGGGCTGGAAGAGGGCGTGAGGTTAGCGGCGCTCGTCGGCCGACGCGGCACCGAACGCGTGCTCCGATGACCGCGATCGCGCACGCAAGAACGCCGAGCGTCGCGGGACGCTCGGCGATGGCTCGCAGCGATGGTTCGATTCCTCCGTCATCGGCGCGTCACATCGGTGACGCGCCGCCGGCTACGCGGGGGGCGCGCTCAGAGCTTCCAGCCCTTGAGCTTCTCGATCGTCTCCTCGAGCGCGCGGCGTTCCTCGTCGCGGCTCGCCTCGGCCCACAGTCCCTCGTAGGTGGCGACCGCGAGATCGAGGGCATGCGGGTCGTGCTCGGCGCCCGCCACGCTCGCCGCGTTGTCGGCGAGCGCGGCTCGCGCGAGCTGGTCGGCGGGGAACTGTTCCGACACCGCACGCCAGCGTTCCATGCGGTCGCGCGGGTCTGATTCGGCGAGCGCCCAGAGATGCCACGCGCCGCGATTGCGCGGGTCGGCCGAGCGCGCGCGCTCGGCGAGATCGCCGACGACGGCGGAGCCGCGTCCGGTGAGCCAGTACGCGTTCGCGAGCACGACCATCGGCTGCGCCTCGGTCGGGCGGGCGTCGACGATGCGCTCGTACACCGGGATCACGACCTCCGGCAGGTCGGCGAAGGGCGCCGCGGCGTCGGCCAGGCCTTCGGGTGGCGCGTCCCGCACGAGGGCTTTCACCCGGTCGAGGAGTGCGCCGACGTCGGAATCGTGCCGATACTCCTGCACGGCGGCCGCGAGAGCCGCGGCGACGTTGGCGGGGGAGGGCGCTGGGGGCATGGGCGAAAAGTACTCGGAGCTCGACAGGGTGGCAGCGGAGGCGACCTTCGACGCCGCCGCCGTGCAGGCGCTGCTCGGTCGCCTCGCACCCTCGGTGGACGGGTCGCTTCTGCTCCGCGGCCTGCTGGCGGAATCCGCAGTGGCCGGCGCCCCTTCGCGGCTCGACGCCGACGCGTCGCCGGGTGGGCGCGAGCTGGCACGCGTACGACGACAGATCAGAGCAGGAGAGATGGCGCAGTCGGTCCATCTCGCGATGGGGAACACGCTGACCGCGCTCCAGACGGAGGCGCAGCTTCTCGAGCTGGAGCCGCTGGCCGACGAGCACCGGCGTGCGTCGTCGCGCATCGTGGAGCTGGCGCGGCGGATGGCGACCGTGCTGCGGCGGCTCGATCCACCGTCCGGACCGGGCTGAGGGTGGGAGGGTCCCCGACGCCGTCGGCACGAGCGATGGGCGTCGCGGGCACGAAGTTCGCAGCCCCAGGCCGTGGGTTGCGCGAAGAAGGACAGTTGGCGATACTCGTTGCGTCCGGCGGTCCGACAGCGATCCGCGTCGACCGACCGAGCATCTTCGCGCGGCAGGACCAGTGCTCCGTTTTCGGCGGATGCACGAGGCGAGACGAAGCGCCGCGCCTCTTGTAGGACCGCTCGACTGACCCCGCGTGAGGGATCCGCGCCGGCAGGCGAGCGAGGCAAAAGCACCAGTCGCGTCGCTCCATTTCCGTCATCGACCGATTCCCACGGCGCGTCGCCGTGCGGTATTCCCGCGAGATTCCGCTCCATTCCGCGCCGTCGCGGCTGGAGCGCTTCACTCCGTTTCCACGCGAGCAGGTTCCCGCGTGATCCGCGAGCCATCACCCTGACCGACAGCACTGCATGAACGAACGCCGGCGTCCTCCCCGTCGCGGCCGTGGGCCCCGCTCCACCGCGCGCCCCGTCCTCGAATCGGGCGAGCCGAACCCGTACCGCGAGGGTCCCACCGAGACGGTGGACCTCTCCGAGGATCGCGAGCCGCAGCGCGAGATCGCGGCCGAGCCGGAGTCCGTGGCTCCGCCGCCCCAGGCGCCCGACCCGACGAACGCGCCCGAGCGCACGCCCCCGCCCGCGGCGGCGGCGCCGGCCGCACCCGCCCCGCCGAGCGACGCACCCTATGCGCGGCCCCCTCGCGAGGGAGGCTTTCAGGAGCGGCAGAACGGTCGCCGAGGGCGTCGCAATCGTGGGCGGGGCCGCCGCGATCCGGGCCAGGGAGCGATGCAGGGTGACCGGCCGCAGGGGGGCGGCGGGCCGGTGCAGCTCGTCGCGACGGGAGAGACGACCGGATGGTTCGATCCGGCGCGCGACGGAGGGTTCATCCGGCGTGCCGGGGCGAGCTACCTCGCCGACGCGGGCGACGCGTACGTCGCGCCCTTCCTCGTGCGCCAGTTCGGGCTGCGGAAGAGCGATCTCGTGGCCGGCACGACGGGCCGCGATCCGCGCGGCCGCACCGCGCTGATCGAGATCACGTCGATCAACGGCGGTCCGCCGGAAGCGGCGCTGAGGCGGCCCGAGTTCAACACGCTGACCGCGACCTACCCCGAGCGGAAGCTGTATCTCGAGACGGGGCGTCCGGCGAAGGGCGGACCGGAGCTCATCCGCCGCGCGATCGATCTCATCGCGCCGATCGGCTACGGGCAGCGCGCGCTCATCGTCGCGCCGGCGCGCGCCGGCAAGACGACGCTGCTGCACGCGATCACGGAAGGAATCGCGCTCAACCATCCCGACGCGGCGCTGCTGATCCTCCTCGTCGACGAGCGTCCCGAGGAGGTCAGCGAGGCGATCTCGTGGGGGGTGGGCGAGGTGATCGCGTCGAGCTTCGACCAGCCCGCTGCCCGGCACGTCGAGGTGACGGAGATGGTGCTGGAGCGCGCGCGCCGGCTCGTCGAGCAGGGGCGCGACGTCGTGATCGTGCTGGATTCGCTCACGCGCATGGCGCGGGCGCACAACACGGCGGAGCGCGGCACGGGACGCACGATGTCGGGCGGGCTCGACTCGCAGGCGATGGCGAAGCCGAAGGCGTTCTTCGGCTCGGCGCGCGCGGTGGCGTCGACGTCGGGGGGCGGCTCGCTCACGATCATCGCGACCGCGCTGATCGAGACGGGATCCCGGATGGACGACGTGATCTTCGAGGAGTTCAAGGGGACGGGCAACTGCGAGATCAAGCTGGACCGCTCGCTCGCCGAGAAGCGGATCTATCCGGCGATCGACATCGCGACGAGCGGGACGCGCCGCGAGGAGAAGCTGTTCCGTCCGGACCAGCTGGACAGCGTGTACACGCTGCGCCGCGGCCTGAGCCAGATGCCGCCGCAGGCGGGGATGGAGTGGCTGATCAAGCGGATCGCGAACACGCCGAACAACGATCAGCTGCTGGCGGGGCTCTGAACTACAACGAACTGCAACCGCGAGTAGGGGGTAGCGGGTAGCTGGTAGCGGGAATGGCATGCCGCTCACTGGGAGCCGTGGACGGCGCTCGAAGGGGAGGGAGACGGCCGTACTCGGTACTGAGTACTCCGTACAGGTATCCGGTACGGCGGCTCGTTCGGGGGATGCTCACGCCGAGCCGCGGAGCCGCGGAAGACACGCCGTCAGCCGGCGCCCTGCTCGCACGCGGTGAGCAGCGCGCGTGAGGTAGGGGCGCCCTCCACGGCTCCCAGTGGCGACTATGCCAGTCCCGCTACCACGTACCCGCTACCCCCGACTCGCCGTTGCAGTCGAGCCCCGCCCGGCCCCCCTTTTGCTACCGTCTCGGCCGGTATGTCTTTTTTCCGCCGACCAGGGCACGCGGCGCTCGTCCTCGCGGCGAGCGTTTTTGCTGCATCGGGGGCGCTCGCGCAGCAGGCACGTCCTGATCTCGCGCCGCAGCCCGAGGTGCGGAAGCTCGTCCTGAACGGCGTTCACGCCGTGGACCGGGATGCGCTCGAGTCGAGCATCTACACCACGGCGACGAACTGCAAGAGCGTGCTCCTCTCGCTCGTGTGCAGGTTCAGCAAATGGCGCGCGCTCGAGAACCGGCACTACCTCGACCGGCAGGAGCTCGCGCGCGACGTGCTGCGCGTCCGGGTCTTCTACTACAAGCGCGGCTACCGGGAGACCGAGGTCGACACGACGGTCACGCGGCTGAGCCAGAAGGCGGTCGAGGTGCAGTTCGACGTCCGCGAGGGTCCTCCGACGATGGTGACCTCGGTGGACGTGACGAGCGACACGGCCGTGCTCCCGGCGCGCACGATTCGACGACTGAAGTACCTCGAGCCGGGTACGCCGCTCAACCTGATCGAGCTCGATTCGATGCGCGTGGGCTTCGAGAACGCGCTCTGGAACCGCGGCTACGCCGACGCGCTCGTCGACACGTCGTCGATCGTCGACCCGGTCGGGCGCACGGCACAGGTGCAGGTGCGGCTCGTGCCCAACCACCTGACGCGGGTCGGGCAGATCGTCATCAGCGGCACGGAGGAGATCTCGCCGGCCACCGTCCTCAACTCGCTGACCTTCCGCCCGGGCGACGTGTTCCGCCGGAACCAGATGCTCGAGAGCCAGCGCAACCTGTACGAGTCGAATCTCTTCCGGCTCGCCGCCATCCAGGTGCCGGAGACGTTCGACAGCGTGAAGACGGTCCAGGTGCTGCTGCGCGAGGCCAAGCTGCACGAGGCGCGCGTGAGCGGCGGCTTCAACACGGTCGACTACATCCAGACCGAGGGACGGTTCACGCACTACAACCTGCTCGGCGGCGCGCGGCGGCTCGACGTGACGGGGACGGTGGGGAACCTCTTCGCGCGATCGCTGAACGGCTCGGGAATCTTCCACCTCCAGCGCGTCGACTCGACGGTCACGGGAGACGCGAACGACTTCCTCGCGCCGACGTGGCAGGCGAACGTCGAGTTCACGCAGCCGGCGTGGCTGAAGCGGCCGAAGAACTCGCTCGCGTTCGGCGGCTTCGCACAGCGGCGCATGGTGCCCGCGGTGACGATCGATCGCGGCTACGGTGGCCACCTCACCTTCACGCGTTCGCTCGGCGCGCGCGCGCCGGCGAGCCTGGACTATCGCTTCGAGGTGACGCGCGTCTCGGCGGGCGACGCGTACTTCTGCGTCAACTTCGGCGTGTGCGACACGACGACGATCGGCACGCTGCGCTCGCACCAGCGGCTCTCGCCCGCGCTCCTGCGCGTGCTGGTGGACCGCACCGACCGGCCGCTCTCGCCGAGGCGCGGCTACACGGCGCGGCTCGAGCTGGAGCACGCGTCGCGCCTCACGGTGTCCGACTACTCGTACAACCGGCTCTTCGGCGAAGGCACGCTGTACCGCCGGCTCGGACCGCGCGAGGCGGTGCTCGCCGGACACCTCCGCATCGGGTTCGTGCGGCCATACAAGGGACTCACGGGCGAATCCGTGCTGCACCCGCGCAAGCGCTTCTACGCCGGCGGGTCGCAGTCGGTGCGGGGCTACGGCGAGAACCAGCTCGGACCGCGGATCCTGACCATCCCGCACGGCTACCTCATCAACGCGACGACTGCCTCGGGCGCGCCGTGCGACGCGTCGTCGGACGCGATCCGCTTCTGCGACCCGAACACGGCGCGCGACTCCACGGGCGACGACCCACCCACGGTCGGCGACGACAAGTTCACGCCGCGCCCGCTCGGTGGGACCTCGCTCCTCGAGGCGAGCGTGGAGTACCGGTTTCCCGTGCCGATCATGCGCAACCTGTTCGGCGCCGTGTTCGTGGACGGGGCGGCGGTCGGCGAACGCGTCTTCGATCCGCTCGCCGGACTGCAGACGCTGCGCGACCTCGTGCGCGGCACCGGGGCGATCACTCCCGGCTTCGGCATCCGCTACCATTCGCCGGCCGGACCGATCCGCGTGGACGTCGGCATCAATCCGTCGACGTCGGAGAATCTCGCCGTCGTGACGGAGGTCGTGGAGAACGGCCGGCGCAAGATCGTCCCGCTGGACATCCCGCGGAGATACTCACCGACGGCGGGCGCGAGCAACGCGCTCGGCAAGGTGCTGAACCGGCTCACGCTCCATCTCTCCATCGGCGAGGCGTACTGATGCTGCGACGCCTCGCGCGCCTGGCGATCGTGCTGCTGGTCCTCGTCACCGTGGCGCTCGTCGCGGTCTGGGTGGTGACCAACACGCGCTACGGGCGCGAGCGGGTGCGGCGCCTCGCGCTCGGCGCGCTGCGCGGCGCGACGCACGGCGTCGTGCAGATCGGAGGGGTGCGCGGCAACCTCCTCTCCGGCGCGACGCTCACGAACCTCTCGATCACCGACAGTGCGGGGCGTCCCTTCCTCCGAGCCGATTCGCTCTCGGCCCGCTATTCGATCGGCGACTTCCTCCGGAAGCGGATCTACGTCGACGATCTCGTCCTCTTCCGGCCGGACATCGTCGTGGAGAAGCTGCCGGGCTCCGACACGTGGAACTACCGCGTGCTCTGGCCCGCGACGACGCCGACGACGCCGCGGGACACCACGCCGGGCTGGGGATCGTGGATCCGATTCGAGAACGCGCGCGTGGTGGACGGCCACGTCACGGTCCGGTCGCCGTGGTCTCCGCGCGCCGGCGTGACGGCGCGCGCGCGCGACAGCCTCGTGAAGGCGGCGCTCACCGGCGAGTCGCGGCTCGCGGTGGTGCAGGCGCCCGGCGGGTACCAGAAGGTCGTCGAGCTCCAGCACCTGCAGGGCCGGTTCCCGCTCGTGCGCATCGCCGATCCGGCGTACGAGAACCGCCTGCTCGACGTCGCGGGTCTGGCGGTGCAGGCGTTCCCCTTCCGTCCCCCGCCGGCGGTGATCACGGCGGCCCAGGGGCGATTCCTCTTCAACGACGACTCGCTCTGGTGGAGCGACGCGCGCGTCGACATGCCGCGCTCGCACATGCGCGGCAGCGGGACGTACGTGATCGAGAACGGCGACATGCGGCTCGATGCGCTCGGCGAGCCGGCGGCGTTCGCCGACTTCGACTGGCTGTACCCGCACATGCCGGAGTCCGGGGGCGGGCGGGCACGCATCGGCGTGGAATGGCGCGGGGCGACCCAGGACTACCTCGTGCGCGACGCCGACGTCCGCACCGGCGACGCGCACATCGCGGGCGACATCGGCGTCACGGTGACCGACACGATCGCGTTTCACGACGCCGATCTGCGCTTCACGGGCGTCTCGACCGCGCTGATCGAGCACGTGGCGCCGGCCGCGAAGCCGCCGCGCGAGGGTGTGCTCGCGGGCAGGGCGAAGTTCGACGGGACGCCGAAGCGGCTGGACCTCGACGCCGACGTCACCTTCGCGGCGTATCGGCGCGGGACGAGCCGCGTGATCGCCGACGGGATCCTCGGCATGTCCGGGTCGCCGGTCGTCGTGAGCGCGCGCAACCTGCACGTGCGCGTGGCGCCGCTCCAGATGGACATCGTGAAGCTGCTCTTCCCCACCCTGCCCGTCGGCGGGACACTCACCGGCACGACGACGCTGAACGGCTCGGGCGCCGGCCAGCTCGTGGCGTCGAACGTCGACATCGTGCACGTGGACGGTCCGAACCGCTCGCACGCCGTCGGCCGCGCGGCGTTTCACACGACGGGGCGCCAGACGATGGACGTCGACGTCGAGACGAAGCCGCTCGCCCTCGCCGAGCTGACGAAGTTCGCCCCGACGCTGCCGTTCAAGGGGCTGGCGAGCGGCCCGATCCACGCGCACGGCCCGATCGACGCGCTCGGCGTGGACACGCGGCTCGCCCTTCCCGGCGGCGCGGAGTTCGGCCTTCGCGGCACCGTGGACTTCAAGTCGAAGGAGCTCGGCTACGACGTCGTCGCCGATGCGACGGCGCTCGATCTCAGCCAGGTCATGGTGAACGGACCGAGCACGGGGCTCACGGGCGGCGGACGCGCGCGCGGACGGGGGACGAAGCCGGAGACGATGCTCGCCGACCTCGACTTCGCGTTCGGCCCATCACAGTTCGACACCGTGGCCGTGGACTCGATCGTGCTTCAGGCCCGCATCGCGAACGGGCTCGCGACGGTATCGCGCGCGCAGGTGCGCGGCGCCGGCGCGCAGATCGACGTCGCCGGACAGTTCGGGATGGACGCGCAGCACGAGGGCTCGCTCACCTACACGGTGGCGATCGATTCGCTCGGCCCGTTCGCGCGCTTCCTGCCGCCGAGCGTCGGGCCGGACACCGGCACGGTGCCGCCGCGTCCGAATGCGCTCGCCGAGGCGGTGCAGCGCGCGCGCGCCGATTCGGCGCGCGTGGCGAAGCAGACCGAGGTGGCGCGCGCGATCCGTGGCGAGCCGGCGCTCCGGCTGCAGGTGGACACGCCACGCGCGATCCCGCGCAGCGTGCTCTCCGGGACGCTGCGGGCGAACGGCACCATCGCGGGCTCGATCGACCGGTTCGACCTGAAGGGATCGATGAACGGCACCGGGCTGATCGTGCGTGGCAACTCGGCGCGGCATCTCGCGGCCACCTACAGCTGGCTCGACGCGCGCACGCCGCGGGCGAAGATGGCCGTGGCGCTGCGGGGCGACACGATCAGCGCCGCCGGCTTCTTCTTCGACAGCCTCGCCGCGGACCTCTCGTATCTCCAGCCCACCGGCACGGTCTCGGTGCGCGTCGTCCAGAACACGCAGCGCGACTACGCGCTGCGCGGCGACTTCACGCTCGACACGCTGCGAAACGAGCTTCGCCTCGCGGACGTCGCGCTCCGGTTCGACACGACGACGTGGCAGTCGGCGCATCCGTCGGCGATCCGCTGGGGCGGGCGCGGCATCGAGGTGGTGAACCTCGAGCTCCGGCAGGGCGATGGGCGCCGCATCTACGCGAACGGGCTGCTGCCGACCGAGGGGCGCGCGAACTTCGACCTCGAGGTCACCGATTTCGCCGTGGAGAACGTCGCGCAGCTCCTGCAGAGCGACGTACCGCTGACGGGCCGCGTGAGCCTCGACGCGCACGTGCAGGGGACCGCGACGGACCCGCAGATGAACGGCAAGCTGGACTTCGTGCGCGGTACCTACGCCGAGGCGGCGGTGCCGGACCTGCACGGAACGTTCGCGTACGCGAGCCGGCAGCTCACCACGAACGCGACGGTGCAGGATTCGACGGGTCGCCGGCTCGCGACGATCGACGGCACGGTGCCGATCGACCTCGCGCTGAGCGGCGTGACCGGCTCGCGCGTGCTCGACGCGCCGATGAACGTGCGCGTCGTGTCGGACAGTCTGCCGCTCGCGTTGCTCCCGCAGCTGAGCGCGGCGGTGACCGACCTCGCCGGTTCGGCGACGATGCGCCTCACCGCCGGCGGCACGCTGAAGAAGCCCGTGCTCGACGGGACGCTCGTCCTGTCGGATGCGCAGTTTCGCGTGGCGGCCACGGGCGCGCTCTTCTCCGGCGTGAACGGCAACGTGCGCATGGCCGGCGACACCGTGTACGTCGACTCGATCGCCGGCGTGGCGAACGGACCGGTGCGCCTCAGCGGCACCATCGCGGTCGGCGACTGGCGGACGCCGGCGGTCGATCTGCACTTCCAGGCGCAGGATGCGCAGGTTCTCGACGACGAGCGCGGCGACATTTACGCGCACGCGGATCTCCACGTCGCGGGCCCGCTGGCGCATGCGATGGTCACCGGGCGGGTGGCGATCGCGCACGGCGTCTTCTACATCCCGCAATCGACGGGGAAGACGCTCGTCGGCGCCGGGGATCCGCAGCTGTTCAACGTCGTGGACACGGCGATCACCTCGCAGCGCGAGCTGTTCCCCGCACAGTCGCCGCTGCTCGAGGGGTTGGAGGTGAACGTCACGCTGGACGTGAACCGCGGCACGTGGGTGCGGTCGCAGGACGCCAACGTCGAGATCTACACGGACAATCCGCTGCAGGTCGCCGTCGACGGCGACGCGCTCACGCTCGTCGGCGCGGTGAACGCCGATCGCGGCGAGTACGAGTTCCTGAGCAAGCGGTTCCAGATCACGCGGGGCTCCGCGCTGTTCATCGGCACGCCCGATCTCAACCCGACGGTGCAGGTCACGGCGGAGTACGAGGTGAAGCTGGCCACGAACGTGACGAACATCCGCGTGCTCATCGGCGGGACGCTCCAGCAGCCGCGCGTCTCGCTCGAGAGCGACGCGCAGCCGCCGCTGTCGCAGAGCGACCTGCTGAGCTATCTCGCCTTCGGCCGGAGCACGGGCTCGCTGCTCCAGATCGGCGGAGCACCGGGCACGCTCCAGGGGACGAACGTGCTGAACGTCGCGACGACGCGGTTGGCGGGGACGGTGATCGGCGTGCTGTTCGACGACCTCGAGGGGGAGGCGGCGCGATCGCTCGGCGTCGACGTGTTCAACGTGACGCCGGGGGACTTTCCGATCTTCCAGGCCCAGAGCGGCTTCGAGCAGTTCCTGCGCGGGACGGAGATCGAAGCGGGGCGCTACGTGAGTCCGAGCACGTTCGTGTCCGTCGTCACGACGCCGGGCGTGCTCACCTGCGCCGGCGGCCAGCGCGAGAACAGCTCGTGCGCGATCCCGGGCTTCACGGTGCAGTACCGCACCAACAAGGGCTACCGGTTCGAGACGAGCCTCACGCCGCGCTACATCCTCGACCCGCCGACGCTCGCGGGCCAGACGGCCGCCGGCACGAGCCAGCTCGGGGCGTTCGTGATCCGGGAGTGGAGGTTCTGAGGTTTCGCACTACAAGGGCGAGTAGGGAGTAGCGAGTACGTGGTAGCGGGACTGGCATA
>DATJGU010000064.1:0-4257 GCA_035494615.1 Gemmatimonadaceae bacterium | reverse complement strand
TCCGCTTCAGCCTTCCCGTGACGGACCCGGGCGCGCGTCACGACGTGGCCGGCCGCACCGCCGCGGCGACCGCCGCGGAGCTGCGCGCCAAGACCACGCAGGGCGAGGCGCGGCGGCAGGCGCTGGAGCTGCTCGACCGGTGGCGGGACGCGTCCCTGCGCGTGACGCGAGCGCGCGCGAGCGTGGCGCTCGCCGAGGAGAATCTCCTCAGGCTCCGGAGCCTCCACGCCTCCGGCGCGGCCACGATCCTGGAACTGCTCGACGCGAGGAACACCCTCGACGATACGCGTGTGCGACTGGCCGAGGCGCGCTTCGACGCGCGCCTCGCGCGACTGGAGGCTGAGGAACGATGATGGGTCGCTGCGATCGCGTGACGATGCTGCTGCTGGCGCTCCTGGGGATCGCCGCGGGCTGCACCCGGCGTACTGAGGGGAGTGATGACGAAGCGGTCGGGGCCGTGGTGCCCGTGCGTACCGCCGCGGTCGAGGAGCGCACGTTCACGGACGCGATCGAGGCGCCGGGCCAGTGGCGCTCGTCGGGCGACGTGTCGCTGCCCGCGCCGTTCGCCGCCGTGATCGAGTCGCTGGAGCCGAAGCTCGGCGACCACGTCGCCGCGGGCGACACGGTCGGCATGCTGGTGACGCGCGAGTCACGCGCCGCACTCCGCGGCGCCGAGCTGCTGCTGCGCGAGGCGCACGACCCGGCGGCGCTCACCGAGGCCGAGCGCGCGGCGGCGCTGGCGCGGCGCGATCTCGTGCGCGTGCCGATCGTGGCGCCGCGCGCGGGCGTGGTGACGAAGCGCGACGCCGAGCCCGGCGGCGAGGTCGGCGACGGCGCCGAGGTGCTGGCGATCACGCCGGTCGAGGGCATCGTGTTCGAGGCGCGCCTGCCGGCGGGCGCGGCCCAGCTCGTCCACGCGGGCATGACCGGGCTCGTGCGCACGAGCGGCGAGCCCGACCACGAGGTGCGCGTGACGCGTGTGCTGCCCGCGGCGAGTACCGCCGACCAGGCGACGCTCGCCTGGCTCTCGCCGGTGGGCGGCCCCACGCCGCTGCTCGATCGCTTCGGCACCGCGGTCATGACCACGAGCGGCGCGCGCCGCTCGCCGGCGGTGCCCGAGGCGGCCGTGGTGGAGAATGATCTCGACGGCAGCGCGCGCGTGGTGGTGGTGGCGGCGGACAGCACGGCGACGTGGACGCCGGTCAAGCTGGGCGCGCGGGCCGAGGGCTGGCGCGAGCTTCTGGACGGCACGCTCGTGCCCGGCGCGCTCGTGGTGGTGGAGGGCCAGCGAGGCCTGCCGGACCGCACGCGCGTGAAGCCGCAGCCGTGACGCGTTTCTTCGAAGGCGTGCGCGCGCAGCGACGCGCGGTGTTGTTCGCGTTCGTGATGCTGCTGGCGATGGGAGCGTGGGCCGGCTTCCGCGCACCCGCGGCGATCCTCCCCGAGGTGACGTTCCCGCGCATCACCGTGATCGCCGATGCCGGCGAGTTGCCGGCGGAGCAGGTGCTCCGCGCCGTCACCCGGCCGCTCGAGACGTCGGTGCGGCGCGTGCCGGGCGTGCGCGAGCTCCGGAGCACGACGGCTCGCGGCTCGGTGGAGATGAACATCGACTGCACGTGGCAGACGCCCATGGACCTCACGCTCCAGCGTGTGCAGGCGAGCCTCGACGCCGTGCGCGGCGCGCTGCCCGAGGGCACCACGGTGGACGCGCGGCTCATGAGCCCGGCGCTCTTCCCCGTGCTCGCCTGGTCGCTCTCCTCGCCGACGCGCTCGCTGGCGGAGCTGCGCGACCTGGCGGTGTTCGAGCTGCAGCCCGAGCTGGCCCGGCTGCCCGGCTGTGCCGAGGTCGTGGTGCAGGGCGGCCGGCGCTACGAGGCGCGCGTGACGCTCGAGCCCTCGGCGCTCCAGGCGCGCGGCCTGGACGCCGCGGCGGTGGCGTCCGCGGTGCAGCGCTCGACGCAGCTCGAGACCGTGGGCCTGCTCGAGTCCAACCGCGAGCTCTACCTCGGACTCGCGGACGACCGCCCAGGCGACCTGGCCTCGCTCGAGCGCGTGCCCATCCCGCTCGCCGACGGCACGCGCGTCCCGCTCGGCACGCTCGGCCGCGTGACGCTCGCGGAGGCGCCGGAGTACACGCGCTATCGCACGGGCGGCGTCGACGCGGTGCACCTGAACCTCCTCAGGCAGAGGACCGCGAGCACGGTGACGCTCGCCGACGCGGCGCGGGCGTGGTTCCAGGCCCACCGGCGGGATCTGCCGCCCGACGTCCAGGTGCGCGTGATCTACGACCAGTCGCTGCTCGTGCGCGACTCGATCGCGGGCGCGCGCGACGCGCTGCTGGTCGGCGTCCTCACCGAGGTCCTGATCGTCATGCTCTTCCTCGGCAGCTTGCGGCTGGGGCTCACGTACGCGCTTGGCCTGCCGGGTGCCATCGCGATGACGCTCATCGCGCTCCGGTTCGCTGGCGGCAGTCTCGACATGATGACGCTTGGCGGCATCGCCGCGGCGATCGGGCTCGTGGCGGACGACGCCATCGTCGTGGTCGAGTACCTCGTCCACCGCACGGAGGTGCCGCTCGCCGCGGGACTCGCCGAGCTGATGCCGGGGATGCTCGCCTCGAGCGGCTGCACGCTGGCGATCTTCCTGCCGTTCGTGTGGCTGGGCGGCGTGGCAGGGGCGTTCTTCCGCGTGCTCGCGCTCACCATGGCGCTCATGCTCACGGCGAGCCTGATCCTCTGCTTCACGGTCGTCCCGCAGTTCGTGGCGAGCGCCCCGGAGAAGTCCGCGGACAGCCGGCTGGCGCGGATCCGGGAAGGGATCGGGCCGCTGTTCGGCGCCGGCGCGCGCGCGCTCATCCGCCGGCCGTGGGCGGCGTTGCTCGCGATCGGGGTCGCCGCGGGCCTCGCGGCGACGCTCAGTCTCTCGCTCGGCACCGGCTTCCTGCCGGAGATGGACGAGGGTTCGCTGATCTTCGACTACTTCATGCCGCCCGGCACGTCGCCATCGGAGACCGAAAAGGTGCTCGCGGGTATCGAGCGCGAGATGGCCGCAACGCCGGAGGTCGCCATGTATTCCGGGCGGATCGGGGACCAACTCGGCTTCTTCATCACCGAGCCGAGCCGCGGCGACTACGTGCTCGTGCTGAAAGCCAGGCGGAAGCGCACCGGCGAAGAGGTCGCCGCCGACCTGCGAGAACGTATCGCCACGCAGTGGCCGATGGTGCGCATCGAGTTCGGCCAGCTGGTCGAGGACAACATCGGCGACTTGATCGCCGTCCCGCAGCCCGTCGAGGTCAAGCTGTTCGGCGAGGATCGCCTGCTGCTCGAGCAGCGTGCGCGACAGGTGGCCGTACTGCTCTCCGGTATCCGCGGCGTGGTGGACATCGATCCGGGCGTGGTCGTGGGCGGGCCCAACCTCACGTTCACGCCAACGACGGAAGGGCGCCGCCTGGGGCTGGACGCCGGCGCGCTGGCCGATGCCGTGCGGCCCGTGATCGCCGGCATCGACGCGGGCGAGATCGTGCGCGGCGCGCGCGCCTGGCCGGTGCGCGTGACGCTGCCGCGCGAGGCGGACATCGCCTCCGAGCTGCGCGCGCTCATGGTCCCGGTCGCGCCGGGGCGCACGCGCCCCCTCGCCGAGGTCGCCACCGTGCACGCGGACACGGGCGAGGCGGAGATCGATCGCGACGACCTGCGCACGAGCGTCTCCATCACCGCCCGGCTGGAGGGCCGCGACATGGGCTCCGCCATGCGCGAGGTCCAGCGCGTGCTCGCCGAGCGCCTGCCGCTGCCGCCTGGCATGTCGCTCCGCTACGCGGGGCTCTACGCCGAACAGCAGGCGTCGTTCATGCAACTGCTGCTGGTGCTGCTCGGCGCGGTCGCGGCGGTGACGCTCATCCTGCTACTGGCGTTCCACACCTGGCGCGCGACGCTCGCGGTGATGGCGGTGACGCTGGCCTCGCTCGCCGGCGTGTTCGCGGCGCTCCGGCTGACGGGCGCGACGTTCAACCTCTCGAGCTTCGTGGGCGCCATCGTGCTGGTGGGGATCGTGGCCGAGAACGCGACGTTCGTGGTGCTGGCTTACATGGAAAGCTTGAAGCGCGGCCTCACGCCCGCGGTCGCGGCCGAGGCGGCGGCGACGCGTCGGGCCCGACCGGTGCTCATGACCACGCTCGCCGGCATCGGCGCGCTGCTGCCGCTGGCGTTCGGCTTCGGCGCGGGCAGCGCGCTCCTGAAGCCGCTCGCGGTGGCGGTGGTC
>DATJGU010000063.1:0-6725 GCA_035494615.1 Gemmatimonadaceae bacterium | reverse complement strand
GTCGGTGATCCGGAAGAACCACTGCTCGAGGAACCGCTGCTCGACCGGCGTGCCGCACCGCTCGCACGCGCCGCCGATGACCTGCTCGTTCGCCAGCACGGTCTTGTCGAACGGACACCAGTTCACGGCCGCCTTCTTCTTATAGGCGAGCCCCTGCTCGTAGAGCTGCAGGAAGACCCACTGCGTCCACTTGTAATACGACGGGTCCGTCGTCGAGAGCTCGTGGGTCCAATCCACCATGAGCCCCGCGCGCTTCAGCTGCCGCCGGAAGTTGTCGATGTTCCGCGGGATGAGCTCCCCCGGGTGCACTCCGACCTTGATGGCGAAGTTCTCGGAATGGATCCCGAAGGCGTCGTACCCGAGCGGCTCGAAGACCGTGTTCCCCTTCAGCCGCTGGAATCGTCCATAGATGTCGTTCCCGGTGAACGCGAAGAGGTTGCCCACGTGGAGCCCCTCCGCACTCGGATACGGGAACATCATCAAGGCGTAGAAGGGGCGCGGGCCGGTGGAGAGGTCGGCCACGTTGGTGGCCTCGGCGTCCCAGCGAGCCTGCCACCGCCGTTCGACGGCGGCGGGGTCGTACCCAGCCGGTTGCTCGTCGACGGGCTGGTGGGCTGCAATCTCGGTCATGGTCTGACGGCTCGGCGCTCGGACCTCGGGCAGGACGAAGCTCGACGCCTGCAGTCGGAAGTGGGTCTCTGATCGCAATTTAGTGGGCTGGGAGGGGCTATCAAGCACGCGCGCGCGTGCGCCCGTCTCGCCCGACGCTCCCTCGGCGAGACAGCCATGTCGACGCTCCCCAACGCTCACAGCTCGGTCGTCCGCTCCGCTTCCTCGCTCCAGCATCGCCTGCTGCTCGCGGCGGGCCTCGGCGGCGCGGCGCTCATCCTCGCGCTGGCGTGGGGTGCCGACACGGCGCTCGGCCGGTTCATGCGCGGCGATACGGAATCCCACCTCGTCGGCGCGGCCGAGCGGGCACAGCTCCTCGTCGACCAGGCAGTCGCCGACCGCCAGCGCCAGGCCGAAGTCCTCGCGCTCTCGCCGATGGTCGTCGACGCGGCGCGGCTGGGCGCGGGACAGGTCGGCGCGCAGCATCTCGACGTCGCCCCGCCCGCGGAGCTCGAGCAGCGCTTCGACGCCGAGCGCACGCTCGGAGTGGCTCCCGCCACGCGCACCTACCTGCTCGGCCTTCTGCCGCATCTCGACGCCACCGAGATCTCGCTCAGCGAGAGCCACGGGCTCAACGCGATCACGACTCGCCGCAGCGCCGACTTCGTCCAGAACGACGAAGGATGGTGGCAGTCGGCCTGGCAGGAAGGTGTCACCGCCGGTGCGGGGTACGACTCCACCGAGCGTCAGCCACTCCTGACGGTCGCCGCGGTCGTGAAGGACGGCAGCGATCGGCTCGGCGTGCTCCAGCTCTCGTTCAGCGCCATGCCGCTGGTGACCGCGATCGCCCACGCGACCGACGGCGTGCGGATCGATCTCGTCGACAGCACCAATCGCGTCGTCCTCAGCTCGGACTCGCTGATGCTCGGGCATCTCCTCACCGGCATGGCGGGGAGCCGGTCGGAGGCGCCCGGCATCACGCCGGTGTTCGACGTCGGCGGCGAGCGCGCCGTGCGGTCGCACGCCAACGGCGGGCGGTGGCGCCTCGTCGCGCATCAGTCGGCGTCGGTGCTCGCCGCGCCGTATCGGTCGGCCCGGTTCGCGCTCACGGCCATCGTCTCGCTGCTCCTCGTCCTCCTCGTCGCCGTGCTGATCGGCCTCCACCAGTTCCTCGCGCGCCGGATCTCCGGCCCGGCGACCGAGCTCGCCGTCGCGGCGGAGGCGGTCGCCGCGGGTGACTTCTCGGTCGAGATCGCGCAGACGGCGTCGGACGACGAGATCGGTCGCCTCGGACGCGCCGTCGCGGCGATGATCGCCGAGCTGCGGCGGCTCGCCAATGCGCTCGCCGGCTCAGCGCGTGAAACGACCAACATGTCGAGCGAGATCACCGCGGGCTCCGAGGAGATGGCCGCGACGGCGGGCGAGATCGCCAATACGGCGAGCGATCTCTCCGCGCAGGCCACCACGATGGCCGAGACGATCGCGTCGCTGGCGCAGTCGGCGTCGGCGCTCCGCGAGCTGGCCGCGACACTCGACGACGGCGCGCGCGGCGGCTCGTCGCGCAACACGCAGCTGCGCGCGCTCGCGCTCGAGAACCGCGCCGGTCTCGACGCGAGCGCCGAATCGCTCGGGACGCTCGGCAACGAAGTCCTCGCCAGCGCCCAGGCGATCGAGTCGCTCGGCGTTGCGTCGGAGGAGATTCGCTCCTTCGTCGGACTCGTGCGAAAGCTCGCCAGACAGTCCAAGCTCCTCGCGCTCAACGCCGCCATGGAAGCCGCGCGCGCCGGCGAGCACGGGGAAGGGTTCGCCGTCGTGGCGAGCGAGGTGCGACGGCTCGCGGCGATGTCCTCCGATGCCGCCGAGCGCACCGAGGAGATCGTCACCGGTGTCCTCGCGGCGATCCAGGAATCGCGCGCATCGGCGGCTCGCGCCGTGTCCACCGCGGACGACGTCCGCGGCGCCACCGCCCGCGCCTCGGACTCCTTCACCGAGATCGAGATGGCGGTGATGGAGGCCGAAGCCTGGACTGCCTCGGTGGAGCAGACGTCGGCCGAGACCAGCAACCTGGTCGCCGACATGACCCAGCGGCTCGAGTCGCTCGCAGCCGGCACCGAATCGTTCGCCGCGGCGATGGAGCAGGTCGCCGCGTCCAGCGAGGAGCAGAGCGCGAGCACGCAGGAGATCGCCGCCGCCGCCTCGACCCTCGCCACCGCGGCCGACCGCCTGCAGCGGATCGTCGCCAACCTCAAGCTCGGCGCGGAGAACACCGACGCGCCCTCCGGCCCGCCGCCGGCACCGATACGCCTCACGACCACGCGCGGGCATTCGGGGAGGCTGGTGGCGGCGAACTGACGCCGTCCCCGGAATAACCCTCCCCCCCGCCCCGTCAGCGATGGGGAGTGGTGCGGCGCGCGCCGAATCTCTCTTCGCGGCACTCCGGCGATGGCGTCTCGGAGCCTCCTCAGGGGCCTCGAATGGTCGCATGCTGGACGTGCCAACCATTGACAGGCTTTGCACGTCCCTCCGTCCCGCGCTCGCCGGATGTGCCGCTCAGCCGGCCGCCGCTGACCGGGCTCGGGACCCCTCACCAGGAGCTCCGATGCGCTCACGACTGATTCTTCTCCCATTCGCCGTCCTGCTCGCCTGCGGAGGCGGCGGCTCAGACGCCACCGGCCCCGGCACCACCGGAGGGGGCGGCGGCGGCGGTGGCACCGGCCCGGTCGCCACGACGGCCGTCGACATGTCCGGCGACCGATTCAGCCCGACGGCGATCAAGGTTGCATCCGGCGCCACCGTGACGTGGACCAACTCCGACGGCCACGCTCACAACGTCACCTTCGACGGTGCCGTCGGCTCGATTCCCAACTTCAGCACCGGCAGTCAGGCGCTGCAGATGCCGGCCGCCGCGGGCACCTACACGTACCACTGCACCATTCACGGCGTGGCGATGAGCGGCTCGGTGCTGGTGCAGTAGCGCAGGGGTCGAGAGGGTCGCGCGAGGGGCACGTCGGCTGAGACCGGCGTGCCCCTTCGCCGTTCTCCCCCCGTTACCTTTCGCTCCCCATGTCCACGGCGATCCGCGAGCAGCTCCGCACGCTCTCCTTTCTCGACGGGCTCACCGACACCGCGCTCCACCAGCTCTCCCGGCTCGTCCAGCCGGTGCAGTTCGAGTGCGATGCCCTCCTCTTCACGGAGGGAGCCGAGCGGCGGATGCTCGCCCTCGTCGTGAGCGGGGCGGTCGCGATCGAGAAGCAGCTGAACGGCCGACCCGTGCGTCTCGCCACCCTCGGCGCCGGCGAGGCGGTCGGCGAGGGCCTCCTGCTCGACGACTCCACGCACGGGACCACCGCGCGGGCGCTCAGCGACACCTCCGCGCTCGTGCTGGCGCGCGAGCAGGTGGCCGAGATGATCCGCGAGGCGCCCACGCTGTACGCGGCGCTCGTCGGCCGCGCGGCAAGGGCCATCTCGCAGCGGCTCTCGGCGGTGGACGCCACGATGATCGGGCGGGGGCGCGCGCTCGGCTTCGGCGGGCGCCACGTGCGCACCGAGCACGATCTGCTCGGCGAACGCGAGGTCCCCGACGAAGCGCTCTACGGCGTGCAGACGCTGCGCGCGATGGAGAACTTCCCGATCACCGGCGTGCCGCTGCGCGAGTTCCCTTCGCTGATCGAGGCGCTCGCCGCGGTGAAGGAGGCGGCCGCGCTCGCGAACGCCGACCTCGGCCTCCTGCCGCGCGAGACCGCCGAAGTCATCGCGCGCGCCGCGCGCGAGATCCGCGCCGGACGCCACCACGAGCATTTCATCGTGGACATGATCCAGGGGGGCGCCGGCACCTCGACGAACATGAACGCGAACGAAGTGATCGCGAACCGCGCGCTCGAGCTCTCGGGCAAGCCGCGCGGCGACTACGCGACCGTTCATCCGAACACGCACGTCAACCTCAGCCAGTCGACGAACGACGTCTATCCCACCGCGCTGAAGCTCGCGCTGCACACGGTGATCGAGGGATTGTCGGCCGCGATGAGCCACCTCGCGGCGGCGTTCCTCGCCAAGGGCGACGAGTTCGGCCCGCTGCTCAAGATGGGCCGCACCCAGCTTCAGGACGCCGTGCCGATGACCCTCGGCCAGGAGTTCACCGCGTTCGGCCACACGATCCTCGAGGACGTGCAGCGGCTCGGCGAAGCGCAGGCGCTGATCCGGGAGATCAACATGGGCGCCACCGCCATCGGCACGGGGATCACCGCGCCCCCCGGCTACGCCGAGGCCGTGCGGGCGCACCTCGCGCGGATCACCGGCGTCTCCCTCGTCACGGCGCCCGATCTCGTCGAGGCCACCGCGGACACCGGCGCGTTCGTGCAACTCAGCGGCGTGCTCAAGCGCTGCGCCGTGAAGCTCTCGAAGATCTGCAACGATCTGCGCCTGCTCTCCTCGGGCCCGCGCGCCGGTCTCGGTGAGATCGACCTCCCTGCGATGCAGCCCGGCTCCTCGATCATGCCGGGCAAGGTGAATCCGGTCATTCCCGAGGTCGTGAACCAGGTCTGCTTCGACGTCATCGGCGGCGACCTCACCGTCACCATCGCCGCGGAGGCAGGCCAGCTCCAGCTCAACGTGTTCGAGCCGGTGATCGCTTTCCGGCTGCTCGCGGGGATCCATTCGCTCACCCAGGCGTGCGTCGTGCTGCGCGAGCGCTGCGTCGAAGGGATCACGGCGAATCCGGACCGGATGCGGCGGCTCGTCGAGGATTCGATCGGCATCGTCACCGCGCTCGTCCCGATTCTCGGCTATCCGGCGGCGACCGAGATCGCGCGAGACGCGCTCGAGTCGGGGCGAGGCGTGTACGAGCTCGTGATGGAGCGCGGGCTCATGACGCGCGCCGAGCTCGATCGCGCCTTGAACCCCGACGCGATGACCGAGCCGCGCCGCGTGTCGTCGCGCCCCACGTCCCGGTAGCGCGATGCCGCCGCGCCGACGCAAGCGGATCGACCCGGCGGCGTTCGCGCTCCCGGTGGAGCGGATCCGTGAAGGGCTGTACTCCGACGCGTACTTCAACAGCAGCCGCGCCGCGCTGCGCGGGGAAGGCCGAGTCGCGCGCGTGACGTGGCAGCTCACGTCGAAGCGCGGCGGCTGGCTCGGCGGAATCGACGAAGCGGTCGCGCTCCTCAAGCTCTGCAGCGACGACTTCGCCGCGCTCGAGGTGCACGCCCTCTACGAGGGCGACCGCGTGGAGCCGTGGGACACCGTGCTCCTCGTGGACGGCGACTACGCGAGCTTCGCACATCTCGAGACGCTCATCCTGGGGACCGTCGCACGGCGTACGCGGCTCTGCACCAACCTGCGCACGCTCGTCGACGCCGCGCGCCCGAAGCCCGTGTACTACTTCGGCGCGCGGAGCGATCACGCGCTCCTCCAGCCTGGCGACGGGTTGAGCGCCCACGTCGCCGGCGCGGCGTCGATGTCGACCGATGCGCTCGGGACGCTGGCGGGAAAGCCGGGGGCGGGCACCATTCCGCACGCGCTCATCGCCGCGTACGGCGGCGACACCGTGGCCGCGACCGCGGCGGTGGCCGCGGCAACGCCGCCCGAGGTGCCGCTCATCGCGCTCGTCGACTACGACAACGACTGCGTCGCCACGAGCCTCGCGGTGGCGCGCGCACTCGAGGACCGGCTGTGGGGGGTCCGCCTCGACACGGCGGAGTACATGGTCGACCGCTCGGTGGTGCCGGTCATGGGAAGCTTCCGTCCCACGGGAGTGAACCCCGTGCTCGTGTGGAACGTGCGGAACGCGCTCGACGCCGAGGGATTCGGCGCGGTGAAGATCGTGGTGTCGGGCGGGTTCGACCTCGCGCGGATCCGCGCATTCGAGGAGGAAGGCGTGCCGGTGGACGCATACGGCGTCGGCGCGGCGGCGCACGACGGGCGTTGGGATTTCACGGGCGACGTCGTCCAGCTCGACGGCCGGCCCCAGGCGAAGGCGGGACGCGAGCTGAGGCCCAATCCTCGACTGGAGCGCGTCAAGTAGGAACCGGTTCATCGGTCGTCGGTTCACGGTTCACGGTTGCCGTCAGCAGGCAGAAACGGCGACGGCGGAGGGAGGGCCTGAGAAGCGTCCCGAGGCC
>DATJGU010000062.1:0-158807 GCA_035494615.1 Gemmatimonadaceae bacterium | reverse complement strand
CGCGCCATCTTCGACCGGCCGATGAGCATCGGCACGCGCGCGCACCAGCTGGCGATGTACGTCGTGTTCGAGAGCCCGTTGCAGATGCTCGCCGACAGTCCGTCGGAGTACGAGCGCGAGCCGGACGCGATGGACTGGCTGCGCGAGGTGCCGGTGACGTGGGACGAGACGCGCGCGCTCGCCGGCGAGGCGGGGGGCTACGTGCTGGTGGCGCGCCGGCATGGCTCCGAGTGGTTCGTCGGCGGGATGACGAACCTGAGCGCCCGCACGCTCACGCTCGATCTCTCGTTCCTCGGCGACGGACGCTGGACGATGGACGGCTGGTCGGACGGCCCGAACGCCGACAGGAACGGGATGGACTACGTGCGCGCGAAGCGGTCCGTCTCGTCGAGCGACAAGATCGAGCTGACGCTCGCGCCGGGTGGTGGGTTTGCGGGGAGGCTTTCGAGAGAGTGAGTGGGCGACTCGGCTGGACCGTTTTTCGGTTTGTCGGTTCACGGTAGACGGCCGGCCTCGGGAAGCTTCTGCGTCCCGAGGCCGGCGTCTACCGACAAACCGAAGAACCGTCGCACGGGTTCATTTCGCGGCCAGCAACGTCTCCAGATACTGGTGACTCGCCCGGATGCTCGCGATCGGATCGGGTGAGACGTCGCGCTCCACGAAGGCGTAGCGGACGCCGTTGCGGCGCGCGGCGGCGATGAACTTGGGGAAGTCGATCACGCCGTGACCGACGTCGGCGAATGCCTTCTCGGGCGCGGCGGTGCTGTCCTTCAGGTGCACCATGGCGAACCGGCCCGGGTGCGCGAGCACGAGGTTCGCCGGATCGCGTCCCGCGTGGAACGCCCAGTAGCCATCGAGCTCGAACGAGACGAGCGCCGGATCGGTGCCCGAGAGCAGGCGATCCATCGCGATCGTGGGGCTGCCGTAGGCCTGAAACTCGAAGTCGTGGTTGTGATAGGCCAGCTTGAGTCCCGCGGCGCGCGCCTGCTCGCCGAGCTTGTTCAGCCGGCCCGGGAGCGTGGCGAAGGTATCGGCGGTGCGGAGCGAGGGATCGAGCCACGGCACCGTGACGTACTCCTGGCCGAGCGTCTTCGCCGCCGCGAACACCGCCTGCGGATCCTTCTCGATGTCGGCGAGCGGATAGTGGCCCGACGTCGTGCGGATGCCGTGCTTGTCGAACAGGGCGCGCAGGTCCGCGGGCGTGCGGTCGTACAGCCCCGCCGTCTCCACGAGGTGATAGCCCGCCGACGCGATCTGCGCGAGGGTGCCGTCCACGTCCTTGGCCATCAGGTCGCGCACGGTGTAGAGCTGGAGCCCGACGTCGGACAGCGGAAAGCCCCCGGCGCCGGCGGTGCCCGCCGTGGCCGCGGCGCGGGCGCAGGCGAGCGAGCCGCCCCAGGCGGCGGCGAGACCGGCGGCCCCGGTCACGCGAAGGAAGCGTCGGCGATCCATCAGATGTTCCTCTTCTTCATCTCGTTGACGGCGTAGTCCGCCGCGCGCGCAGTGAGCGCCATGTAGGTGATGGAGGGATTGACGCACGACGAGCTGGCCATCATCGAGCCGTCGGTGACGAACAGGTTCGGCACGTCGTGCGCCTGGCCCCAGCCGTTGAGCGCCGACGTCTTCGGATCGCGTCCCATCCGCGCGGTCCCCATCTCGTGGATGCCGAGCCCCGGCTCGGCGCCGAGCCCACCTTCCTTGTAGTCGTCGTTCCCGACGACGTTCTTGCACCCCGCCGCCTCGAGCATGTCGACGGCGGACTGGCGCATGTCCTTTCGCATCGCGAGCTCGTTCGGACCCCACGCGCAGTCGATGCTCAGGATCGGAATCCCGAACTCGTCGGTCCTGTCGGAGAGCGTGACGCGATTCTCGGCGCGCGGCAGGCATTCGCCGAACGCGGTCATGCTCATCGTCCAGCCGCCGGCGTCGTGCAGTCGCCGCTTCAGCTCGACGCCGAGGCCCGGCTCGGACGCGCCGCGCCCCCAGCCCGCGCGTGCCGCTGCGCCCTGATAGCCGAAGCCGCGGAGGTAATCCGTGCGCTTCGTCGCGGCGTCGCCGAGGTTGCGGAAGCGCACGATGTAGATGCCGTTCGGGCGATTCCCCTGGTAGTAGTGGTCGGTGAGTCCGTCGATCCGTCCCGACGCGCCGGCGCGGAAGTGGTGGTCCATGAGATAGCGGCCCACCACGCCGCTCGAGTTCGCGAGTCCCTCGGGGAAGGTCGACGACTTCGAGTTGAGCAGGATGCGCGCGCTGCCGAGCGTGGAGGCGCAGAGGAACACGACCTTCGCCGTGTACTCGCGCTGCTGCTTCGTCTTCGTGTCGACGACGTGCACACCGGAGACGCGATGCGTCTTCGGATCGTAGACGAGCGAGTGCACGATCGAGTCCGGCAGCACCGTGAGCCGGCCGGTCGCCATCGCGGGAGGGAGCGTCGACGCCTGGGTCGAGAAGTACGATCCGGTGGAGCAGCCGCGCTCGCACGGCCCGCAGTAGTGGCACGCCGCGCGTCCCTTGTGATCGGCGGTGAGGATGGCGACGCGGCCGATCGTCATGTGCCGGCCCGTGAAGTGCCGCTCGATCCCCGCCTTCACGTGCTTCTCCCCGGCATTCATCTGCATCGGCGGGAGGAACTCGCCGTCGGGCAGGTGCGGGAGCCCGAGCCGCTCGCCGCTCACGCCGACGTGGCGCTCGACGTAGCTGTACCAGGGCGCGACGTCCTTGTACCGGATCGGCCAATCGACGGCGGTGCCGTCCTTCAGGTTGGCCTCGAAATCGAGATCGCTCCAACGATACGTCTGCCGACCCCAGATGAGCGACTTGCCGCCGACCTGGTCGCCCTGGATCCAGGTGAACGGCTTGACCTCCTCGTACGGATGCTTCGTGTCTTTCGTGAAGAACTGCTTCGTCGATTCGCGGAACTGCCCCGTGCGCGCCTGCACCTGATAGTCCTCGGCGCCCTGCTTGCTCGGGTCGAGCCGCGCGTTGCGGAGTGGCATCTCCCAGGTGGGCTTGTGCTCCATCGTGTAGTCGCGACGGTGCACGACCTCGCGTCCGCGCTCGATCATCAGGGTGCGGAGCCCCTTCTCGGTGAGCTCCTTCGCGGCCCAGCCACCGGTGATGCCGCTGCCGATGACGATCGCGTCGTACTCCTGCTGCTGCGTCCCAGTCATGTCTCGATCGGGTGAGGAGCGCTCAGGCCCACGAGTGGCCGATGCTGCGGTAAGGGATGTCGCCGCGATAGATGCCCATGGGGTTGACCTTGAGCTCCGTCATCGCGCCGATCTCGGAGGTGTAATAGCCGAGCAGGGTGAGCTCCTTCATGCGACGGAAGAACCATCCCTGCTCCAGCTCGCGTCGCGCGCTCTCGTTCGCGCCGGCGTCGGCGGAGGCGCGCGTCGGATCGCTGATCGTCACCGTCGTGCTGCTCCCCCGCGCGAGCGAGTCGCGCATGCGCGCGCGCTCCGACGTGAGCGGCTCCGCCTTGGCGAGCACGCGCTGCGGCGGGAACGACTCGGCGTCCATCGATCTCAGAAGGGCGATCTGCTGCGCGGACGAGGCCTGGAGGAACGCCTTGCCATTCGCCTTGCGTGAGCGCTCGTCGAGATCGGCGAGGCCGTCGAGAAAGCGCTGGCGCTCGGCGTCCTTGTAGTAGTCCGAGAGGATGACGTCGACGAACCGGTCGACGCCGGCCGCTCTCGCGCCGGGCGTGTCGGTCGCCGGAATGATGTGCTCGGCCACCGTGGCGACGACGTCGCGCTGGGTCTGGTCGAGCGTGCGTGCGCGCCAGTTCGGCGCGGTCGTCGCCGCCCATGCGGAGCCTTCGACGCCCGCGAGGTGGGCAGCGGCGAGCGTCCCGCCCACGAGGAGCGCCGCGCGGCCGATCGCTTCGCGGCGCGTGATGTCGTTTCCGTCGCTCATCAACGATCCGGAAAGGGTGTGAGTTGGCGCGCCGGCGCGATAGGGCACCGGCGCGCGAGCGAGCGCCGAAGCGTTCTCCAGCGAAGTCTACGAAGCGGGGCGCCGGAGCGCTGCCACCCGGCTATTCCCTTACGGCAGGGTCCGGATGCGCATGTTGCGGATCGAGAGCGGCCCCTCGTGATCCCCCTGGATCGCGATGTGGCCCGTCGCGAGGCGACCATACTTGGGCCACTCGGCGAACTTGCTCGCCTTGACCTTCGCTTCCCAATCCGGACTGCCGAGCTCGTACTCGACGACCTTCTGCCCGTTGAGCCAGTGCTCGACGTGCGAGCCGCGCACGAGGATTCGCGAGCTGTTCCACTCGTCCGCGGGCTTCACGATGCCGGCGGGCGAGGGATAGAGCGCGTAGTCGGAGCCCGCGGCGGTGAGCCGGCTCTTGCCGTCCTCGTGGCGCGCGTCGTCGAGCAGCTGATATTCGGGCGCGGTCCAGTAGATCTTCTCCGCCTCTTCGTTGCCTCGATAGAACACGCCCGCGTTTCCACCGGGCGTGACCTTCCAGTCGAACTCGAGCTCGAAGTCGCGGTACTCGTCGCGCGAGATGAGATCGTTGACCGACTCGTTCTTCGAGAGCACGCCGTCGGTCACGTGCCAGCCGGAGGGGACCGTCTGCTCGCGGTAGCCGCGCCACGCGCTGAGCGACGGATCGATCAATGGGCGCCATTCGCCCGACGGTGTGGCGGCGGCGCTGGCCGAGCCCCCGGACGAGGGTGTGCCGTTGCCGGACGTGGCGCACGCGACGGCGCCGAGCGCGAGCGCGGCGAACAGGGCGATGGTGTGCTTCATGGGATCACGAGCCTCGGCGGAAGAAACGGTCGGATGCGCCGGCGATCGCGCGGCGTGCGAACGGCCTCACGGCCGCCAGGTGCCGCGCGCGACCGCGGGACGGAAGCTCTTCAGGTCGGGCACGGGGAGGGTGAGCGTGCGCTCCTCCTCGGCGCTGCGGTACGCGGTCATGAGCACTTCGACGACGCCGACGCCGTCGTCGAAGGTGAGTCGCGGCGCTTCCCTGCCGAGAAACGCGCGGGCGAAGTGCCGGTTCTCCGCCTCGTAGCCGTACACCACGGCCTCGGAGGGGACCACCGGCATCATCCCGGTCTCGGCGTTCTGCTTCTCCACGAGGTCCTCGCCCTGCGCGCCGCGCACGTGGCGAGAGAAGAAGAGCCGAAGCCCGGAGTCGAGCGAGTTCCATTGCATGGAGTACTCCGGGCCGAGCAGCTCGGCGGAGAGGCGGAGCCCGGGGCCGACGTAGCTCCACGAGGTCGTCGCCTCACCGAGCACGCGGTGGCCGTCGTTCGTCTCGAACTCGATCGTGAGACCGGCGAAGTCCTCCGAGGGCCGGCGCGTGTAGTCGACCGCGTCGCCCATCGTCTCGCGCAGCTGCTTCGCGTATTCGGGACGCGACCATTTCAGGCTCGCGATCTTTCCGGTGACCTTGATCGGCCGGACGGTGGAGAGCGGCTCGCCGGGACGCGTGAGCAGGTGCCGCACGAGGAGCGCGGAGTGGCACATCATGTCGTTCAGCACGCCGCCGCCCTGCAGGTTGCCCTGCCAGAACCACGGATTGTGCGGCCCGCTGTGCTCTTCTGCGGCGCGCGCGAGATAGGGACGGCCGGTCGTGGCCGCGCCGCGTGCCCAGAGCAGCGCCCGCCCCGTCTCGACGTGCGGGGTGAAGAGCTGGTCCTCCAGGTAGCCGGTGGCGAGGCCGACGCGCGCGGCGAGGTCGCGCACCTTCAGCGCTTCCTCGACATTGCGCGCGAGCGGCTTCTCGCACGCGAGGCCGAGGAGGGTGCCCTTCCCCGCTTCGATCGCCGCGACGATCTCTTCGACGTTCTCGACGCGCGCGTGGTTCGGCCCGCAGATCCAGATCGCTCCGATTGCGGGATCGGCGACCATGGCGGTGATGGAGTCGTACGCGCGGCAGGCGCCGACGTCGAGGTCGCGCGCCAGCTTCGCGACCGCCTCCGCGCTCTGCGCGCGCGGGCTCCAGACTCCGAGGACGTCGGCGTCGCGGACGCCGACGAAGGACTGCACGTGGAAGCGGGTGATGAAGCCGCCGCCGACGAATCCGATGCCGAGCCGCTGCGGTCGTGTCATTCCGGCTTGATGCGGGTGTCCATGAGCGCGAAGCTGACGCCGAGCTTCTGCATGGCGGGCTCCGGGCATCCCTGCCAGTTCGGGTTGAACACGTTGCCGATGTAGCGGAGATCCTTCCAGCCCATCGCGCTCGAGAAGAAGCCCATGCCGACGAGGTCGCGGAAGTCGGAGAAGAAGGCGACGCCGTGGCTGAACTCCGGCTTCGCCTTCTTCGGCCACGCGATGTCGTCGAGGATCTGGTGGCGCTGCGCCGTGGTGAGCGATGCGTACGAGCGGCCGAAGCGCGTGCGCGCCTCGCGGTTCAGCCACTGGAGCCCGCCGCGAATCGCGAGGCGATCCTCGTCGCTCGTCTCCGGGACGGAGAGCTGGTAGTCGATGAAGGCGGGCACGCCGGCGTCGGTCGCGCTGCCGGAGCGCGCGTCGCGCGGGATGATGTCGTCGGCGAGCACGCCGACGGTTCTCCACTCGGCCGCGGTGAAGAACACACGCTTCGGCGCGTTCTCGGGCGGATTCTTCGCCGGACCGCGTGCGGGCTGGACCGGACCTTCGTGCGTCTGCTTCGGCTGCTGGGGCGCCTGGGTCGTGCCCTGCTGGGCGAGCGCCGAGCCGCCCATGAGCGCGCCGGCGATCGGCACCGCGCCGATCACCTTCAGCGCGGCGCGACGCGAGACGGGCGCCGGCGCGTCGGTCTCGTCGGGGATGGTCGCGTCGGTCGCGTCGATCTCGTCGGTCATATGGCTCCCTGCTTGCGCTGCTGCGCGATGTAGTCGGCCGTGCGCCAGGCCAACGCGAGGATGGTCCAGGTGGGATTCTTGTCGGCCTGTGTGACGAACGGCCCGCCGTCGGCGACGAAGAGGTTCTTCACGTCGTGCGCCTGGCAGTTCGCGTTGAGTGCCGACGTCTTCGGATCGCTCCCCATCCGGATGCCGCCGAGCTCGTGGATGATGCGGCCCCCCGCGGCGATGCCGTAGCCCTGCTCCTTCGTCGGCATCTGCGAGAAGGGGGTGCCACCCATCTCGTGGATCAGCGAGCGGAAGGTCTCCTGCATGTGCTTGACCTGATTCAGCTCGTGATCGCTCCACTTCCAGTGGAAGCGCAGCACGGGGATGCCGAACTTGTCGACGACGTTCGGATCGATCTCGGTGTAGCAGTCGTCGTTCGGGATCTGCTCGCCGCGGCCGGAGAAGCCGATCGTCGCGCCGTAGTAGCGCCGGTAGTCCTCCTTGAGCGACGCGCCGTAGCCTCCCGCGCCGGGATAGTTCTGGATCCCGCCCATGAAGCCGTACGCGGGCGGATGCAGGCCCCCGTACACCTCGATGTGGTAGCCGCGCGGGAAGTCGAGCTTCTTGTTGTCGAGCCACCACGGCATGTAGAGGTGCATCCCGCCGACGCCGTCCTCGTTGTGCGGAATGTGATCCGCCATCGCGGGGATGAATCCGGAGACGTCGGTGCCGGTGGTGTCGGTGATGTACTTGCCGACCACGCCGCTCGAGTTGGCGAGCCCCTGCGGAAAGCGCGCCGATTTCGAGTTGAGCAGCAGCCGCGCCGACTCGAACGCGCTCGCGGCGAGCACGACGACGCGCGCCGCGACGTGCTTGTCCTCGCCCGTGGTCTTGTCGATGTACGACACGCCACTCGCGAGACCGTTCGGTCCGACCGTCACCTCGCGCGCCATCGAGTCGGTGAGCAGCGTGAGCCGCCCCGTCTCGAGCGCCGGCGCGATGAGCACGTCCGGGCTCGAGAAGTTCGCCTTCACCGTGCACCCGCGGCCGCATTGACCGCAGTAGTGGCACGCCTGGCGCCCCGGCTTGGCCTGGGTGATGATCGACAGCCGCGACGGGATGCAGGTGATCTTCAGATTGTCGGCGGCCTTCTTGACCAGCAGCTCGTAGCAGCGCGGCTTGGGGGGCGGAAGGAACTTGCCGTCCGGCTCGTTGTGGATTCCTTCCTTGCTGCCGAAGACGCCGACGAGATCGTCGACCTTGTCGTAGAACGGCGCGAGATCCTCGTAGGCGATCGGCCAGTCGTCGCCGAGCCCGTCACGCGACTTGCCGCGGAAATCCTCGGGACCGAAGCGGAGCGAGATGCGCCCCCAGTGATTCGTGCGCCCGCCGAGCATGCGGCCGCGCCACCAATCGAACTTGGTGCCGGCCGCCTTGGTGTACGGCTCGCCGTCGATCTCCCAGCCGCCATCGCAGGCGTCGAACTCGCCGAAGGGGCGCAGGTGCGTGGCGCGTCCGCGCAACGCGGTCGCGTACGCCGGCGTGAGCATCGCGGAATTCTTCGAGGCGTACCAGGCGGGGCCCGCCTCGAGCATGACGACGCGCGCTCCGGCGCGGGTGAGGGCATAGGCGGCCATCCCGCCGCCCGCCCCCGAACCGATGATGCAGACGTCGTACGTGGGGGCCTGTCGTCGAGCCAGCATGCGTGGTGTCGCTCCCGGGTGAGCACTCCTGAGGGTGACGAACGCGGCGCGGCGCACGCGCCGCCAGCGCGTCGCGGGAAAGTGGCCACGTGCTCACGCGCACGCCAGGGTCCGCGCGGCAAGCGGCGACGTCACGGCCGTTCCTCACGGCCGCCGGATGCCGGTGCGGCCTCAGTCCTTGTACGGATCGAACTCGTCGGCACCGGCCACCACGACCACGAGGGGCGTCAGCGTGTGAAGCACCTCGATCGTCCCCCGCTGCGCCGCGAGCACCGAAGGAAGCCGCCGGTAGGCGTGCGGGCTCTCGTCCAGTCCCCCGCCCCGGAGAATGACTCCCTTCTCGCGCACCCAGTCGTGCATCATCGCGGGCGACAGGAGCCCCGGCGTGATCTGCCCCTACCGGCCGGTGTCGTTTCCGCTCGGCGCAGCTCGCATGTCCGACAGTGGCCGCAGGGTCCACGATGCTTCGTCGAACAGGTAGGGGGTGCGGCGCGGCGCGAAGGCGATCAGGCGGGCGTTCTCGGCGCCCCTGTCGTACACGACCCAGACGCGCTCCGAGGCGAGGTTGGGGACGTTGCGCACGAGGCTGACCCCATCGTTGTGCGTCGGGGCGTAGCGCACGAACACGATCGCGGAATCCGGCTCCGCGGGGAGCGCGGCGCGAAAGGTATCATAGAACGAATGGTCGGAGACGATCTGCGCGCGGACCAGGCGGACGGTGGTCCACGCGGGGCCGGCGAGCGCGGCGAGGAGGAGCACGCCGGCGGCGAGCCGGGCATGCAGCGGTGCGCGGGCGCGCGCGCCGAGCTCGATGAGCCGTACCACACCGAGCGCCGTGGCGAAGGCCAGCACTGGAAGCCCCTCCATGTAATAGAGGGACCAGCCGGCCGGATGCGCGTAGAGCAGATAGAGCAGCAGCTGGATCCCGAGCGCGCCGAGCCCGATCCAGAGCGCGGGCGGCGCGGCGACGAGGCCGAGCAGCGCGAGGAGCGCGAGCGGGCCGCGCCAGTCGTACCACATGTCGCGGGCGACCATGCGCGCGCGAACGACGAGCGTCGCCGGCAGGGTGGAGAGCGTGTGCCGGCGGTGCTCCTGATAGAACGCCATGTCGGTCACACGCTGATCCCAGGGCAGGCTCGCGGCGGGCGCATCGGCATCGCGTGCGCCGAAGCCGAGCTTGTCGAACGGCACGTACGTGCGCGTGTAGAGCGAGAGCGGCGTGACGAACGGGCTTCCCGTGCTGCGCCAGCTCCAGATGCCGACCACGAGCACCGCGCACGCCGCGGCGGCGACGAACGGTGCGAGCTCGCGGCGGTGCAGACGTGGCGCGCCGGTGCGGCGCGCGGCGAGCCGCCAGAGCGTCGCGCCCACGGCGATCGCGAGGGCGAGCGCGGTGAGCGGTCGCGTGACGCCGCAGTACGCCAGCGCGAACGCCGTGACGACGAGCGGCGCGACACGGTTCGTCCTCCGCCAGCGATCGACCCCCCACCATGCCGCGAGCCACGCGAGCCCCGTCGGCACCTCGGAGAGGTACATCGCGTGGAAGTAGAGCACGGGAAAGGAGGAGCACCACGCGGCCCAGGTGAGGAGCCCCGTCATCGCGTCGGAGAAGCGGCGGGCGAGCGCGAAGACGAGCGCGCCCGTGAGCGCGGTGGCGACGACGATCGGCAGCCCCGGCATGTGGAAGGCCGCGCCGGGTGCGATGAGCAGCGAAGTACCGGGCGGGTACTTCGACGAGAGCGCGGGCACGAGGTTGACGTAGAGCTGCTCGAAGAATCGCGGCAGCGGCGGCGTCGGCACCGTAAAGCGGCGATGGGCGAAGAGCTCGGCCTGCAGAAGATACGCCGACTCGTCGTGCACGACGGGGGTGCGTGCGAGCGAGCCCCAGACGTAGAGCGTGGCGAGGCCGGTGAGCACGCCGACGACGACGGGCGCCGTCGGTCCGGAAAGCCGCGCGTCGACCCACTCGAGAATGCGCCGCGTGCGGCGCGACGGCACCGGGATCAGCCGTGCGACGAGCGCGACGAGCAGCAGAACGAGGAGGGTGAGCCAGGGGCTCGGGCCGGGCATCGAGACGTGAGAACGAAGTTCGGGCGCCGAACGGTGCGGAACGATCGATGGACCGGCGGCGCGGCCCGCGGCCCCGTGGGGGACGATCGGACGGCGCAGAACGTAGCACGCGCGCGCGCCGCGCGCGCCTCGCTCGGGAGGACTAGGTTGCAGGACGAGCGCATCGCCGTGCGCGCATGCGCCCCGCCGCGCCGCGTCCCACCTTCACCGCTTCCCTTCCCGCCATGTTCGTGCACTCCGTCTACTTCTGGCTTCGCGACGACATCTCCGCCGCCGATCGGGCGGCGTTCGTCGACGGGATCCGCTCGCTCTGCACGATCGAGTCGGTGCAGCACGGGTTCATCGGCACGCCCGCAGGCACGGATCGGCCGATCATCGACGCGAGCTACTCGTACGCGCTCGTCGTCTCCTTCGCCGACGACGCGGCGCACGACGCGTATCAGGTGCACCCGGTGCACGACCGCTTCCGCGAGCGCTGCGGGGGGGCGTGGAAGAAGATCGTGATCTACGACGCGGTGGGGGGGTGATGGGATCGGTCGGCTGGGAGTCGAACGGGGGCTGCGAGGAGGTGGTAGCGGGTAGGGGGTAGCGGGTGGGGGGTAGCGGGTAGGGTGTAGGGGGTAGGGGGTAGGGGGTAGGGGGTAGGGGGTAGCGCGTGTGGACGGTTCTGGGCGCCATGGCCGAACTGCTTCATGCGGATCGGGCGGATGACTGCACGGATCAGGCGGATCTCCACTACTGGCCTGGAAGCGTTCTTCCGCCGGCCCGAAAGAGCGCTCGCGCTCGCGCACGAATCGTCGCGCCGCGGCCCAAAGCAAGGACTTTGGGGGTGTGGGTGGAGAGGCCGTCGTACCGGCGCATGGATCTCGACCTCGCAGCCAAAGAAGATTTTGGGGTCGTGGATGGAGAGGGGTGGTGCGCCGGCGAATGGAGCGCGACGCCGAGAGGAGCGATCCGCCCGATCCGTGCAGTCATCCGCCCGATCCGCTTAGAGGCAGTCGAGCCCCGCCGCGAGGGGCGTGAGGGGTGTGCCTGATGTGGAAGGCGTGAACGCGAACGACCTCGGGACGCAGAAGCATCCCGAGGCCGTCACCCACACACCCACACACCCACACACCCACACACCCACACACCCACACACCCACACACCCACACACGCCTCACGCCGCACCTCACTCTTTCCGCTCGACCGCCGAGCTCGCCTCGGCGCATCGGAGGGCACATGCCATGCAATCCGTCCACCCGATGCGACCGGGAGGACACATGGCGAACGAGGAGAAGGAGCATCGCGACCGTCGGGACGAGCGGGAGCTCGACGACGAGAAGAGGGACGCGCTCGACGAGCGCGAGGCGGACCGTTCGACGGCGCCGAATCCGCCGCGAACGAGCACCGGCGCGTGGACGTCGCCCAAGTTCGGATCGGCGGGAAGCGGCGGCGCGGAGCTCGAACCGGGGCCCGAGCGCGATTGACCTCCTCGGCCGCGTCGAGCACGACGGATCGCACCGCACCGGCACGACCAGCGTGACGGCGACCCACCGACGCGCATGACGCGCGCCTGCTCGAGCACGTATTTCCTCTTCGCCACCGGGATCGAGAACAGCGCCCCGACGATCCACGGTGGCCGCGTGCGCCGCGACCAGATGGAGCTCTGCCAGCATTACGAGAAGTGGCGGACCGACTTCGACCTCGTGGAGGAGATCGGCGTCAACCATCTCCGCTACGGCGTGCCGCTCTACGCCGTCTGGCGGGGCGTGGGCTGGTACGACTGGAGCTTCAGCGACGAGGCGTTCGGCGACCTCTATCGCCGCGACATCACGCCGATCGTCGACCTGTGCCACTTCTGCGTACCGGACTGGCTGGGCGACTTCCAGAACCCGGACTTCCCGTCGTTGTTCGCGCGCTACGCGCGCGACTTCGCCATGCGCTATCCGTGGGTGCAGTTCTACACCCCGGTGAACGAGATGTACATCTGCGCGCTCTTCTCGGGGAAGTACGGCTGGTGGAACGAGGAGGGGACGACCGACCGCACGTTCGTCACGGCGCTCAAGCACATCGTGCGCGCGAACGTGCTCGCGATGCGCGAGATCCTCGAGGTACGGCCGGACGCGATCTTCGTGCAGAGCGAGTCGACGGAGTACTTCCACGCGCAGAACCCGCGCGCGATCGGGCACGCGGAGGCGATGAACGAGATCCGCTTCCTCTCGCTCGACCTGAACTACGGCCGGCGCGTGAGCTCGGAGATGTACGTCTACCTCATGGACAACGGCATGACGCGGGAGGAGTACCTCTTCTTCCTCGGGCAGCGGTTGAAGCGGCACTGCATCATGGGGAACGACTACTACCACACGAACGAGCATCTCGTGTCGGAGGACGGACGCCTCACCCCGGCGGGCGAGGTGTTCGGCTATCACGTGCTCACGGTGGAGTACTACCGCCGCTACCGGCTGCCGGTGATGCACACGGAGACGAACCGGGACGAGGGGCCACAGGGCGACGAGGCGGTGCTGTGGCTGCGCAAGGAGTGGGCGAACGTGCTCCGCGTGCGCAACGACGGCTTTCCGATCGTCGGCTTCACCTGGTACTCCCTGACCGATCAGGTGGACTGGGACACGGCGATGCGCGTGCCGAACGGCACGATCAACCCGCGCGGACTGTTCGATCTCGATCGCAACATCCGCGCGGTCGGACGCGCGTACAAGGATCTGATCTGCGAGTGGCGCGACGTGCTGCCGACACAGAGCATCGTGCTCGCGCTACCGGCGTTCCCGCCGAGCCAGTACCGCTCCCCGCTCGTCGGCGCGCTCCAGTGGCAAGCCCGGGAGCGCATGGGTCTCGACGGCGATCACGACGAGCGCCGGAAGCCAGTCGGCGAGCCCGAGCTCCCGCCGCCGCCGGATCTGGCGGGAACGCCGTTTCGGTGAGCACGGCAACGGCGAATAGGGGGTAGCGGGTAGCTGGCAGCGGGAATGGCATAGTCGCCACTGGGAGCCGTGGAGGGCGCTCGAGGGGGAGGGAGACGGTCGTACTCGGTACTGAGTACTCAGTACAGGTATCCGGAACGGCCGGCTCGTTCGGGGGATGCTCACGCGGAGCCGCGGAGCCCGCGGAAGACACGCCGTCAGCCGACGCCCTTCTCGCATGCGGTGACCAGCGCAGATGAGGTGGAGCGCCGTCCACGGCTCCCGGTGGCGCCGATGCCAGTCCCGCTACCAGCTACCCGCTACCCCCTACTCGCCGTTGCCGTTCACTCCCCCGTCCTCTCCACCCTCCGCTCGATCACCTTGCCGTCTTCGGAAGTGCCGGCGACGTTGCCGCCGACGTCCTCGAGGAGCACCCGACCGTCGTTCGTGTGCACGCGGCCGCTCACGTACGACTGGCGCAGGGTGACGTCGCCGCGCTTCGTCACGAGATCGACGGTGCCGGAGAGGCGAAGCAGATCGAGCGCGCCCGACGCCGTCTCGCCCTTGATCTCGCCGTCGACGCCCTCGATCTGCACTTCGCCGCCGGCGGAGGCGAGCTGGACGTCGAAGTGCTCGGGCACCTCGATCTCGAATCGCAGCGTGCCTGCTGCGGCGGAACGCGCGCTGTGGACCTTCACGCCCTCGCTTCCGTCCTCGAGCTGCACGCCGCAATCGCCGCAGGCCTTTCCGTTCTCGGTGACGCGGATGTGCACGACCTTGTCCTGGCTGCCGGTGATCTTCACGGTACCGCCGGCGGTCAGGTCGAGCGTCAGCCGCTTCGCGGCGGGCGCGGCGAGCGCGGTGTCCAGCGCCACGCGCGGCGATGCGTCGGCGACCACGACCTGGGGAACCGGCGCGGCATTCGCGACCGCGGCGAGGAGCGCGGTGGAGAGCAGTGCGTGCATCATGGAAGGCAACCTCTCACGAAGTGTGGACCGACGTGCGGAACCGAGCGAACCTGCGCATCACGGCATCGTCGCCGGCTCGATCCGAAAGCACGTCGAATGGGACACACCACGCGTACGGAAGGTTTGCACGCGAGTTTCGCGATGGCGCGCGCTACACCTCGATGAGCGAGAAGCGCCACGCGCCGAGCACGAGCAGCACCAGCGCGACACCGGTGAGCGCAAGAATGTCCAAGACGATCGGGAAGTGCCCGACGCCGATCAGCACGCCGCGCAACGCATCGACGCCGTACGTCAACGGATCGAGCGACGTGAGCACGGTGAGCGCGGTCGGCAGGTTGCGCAGCGGATAGAGCGCGCCCGAGAGGAAGAACAGGGGCATCACGAGGAAGTTCATGATGATCTGGAACCCCTGCATCTCCTTCAGACTCGAGCCGATGATCGTGCCCATCGCCGAGAACACGATGGCCACGAGCGCCATGACGAGCAGCGCGACCGGCAGCACGAGGGCATGCGACGGACGGAAGCCGGCGATCATCGCGACGAGAAAGACGAGAATGCCCTGGAACAACGCGACCGTCGCACCGCCCACCGTGCGGCCGAGCATGATGACGATCCTCGGCACCGGCGCGACGAGCGTCTCCTTCAGAAAGCCGAACTGACGATCCCAGAGCAGCGCCATCCCCGAGAAGGTCGAGGTGAAGAGGATCGTCATGCAGATGATGCCCGGCGCCATGAACTGCAGGTAGCTCCCCTCGCCGGCGCGCTGGAAGATCGGGCCGAGCCCGAAGCCGAGCACGCCGAGGTACATCACGGGTGAGCCGAGCGTCCCGATCATCTGGACCGGCGAACGGAAGTACTTGCGCACCTCGCGCATCCACAGGGCGAAGATGACGGCCATCAGTTGCGCCTCCACATCCGTCCCGCCTCGCGCATGCGATCCGTCGCGCCCACGGTCTCGTCGCGAATCGCCGTTCCGGTGAGCGCGAGAAAGGCCTGCTCGAGCGACTGGCTGTTCGTGCGCTGCTTGAGCTCCGCCGGCGAGCCGATGGCGACGATCCGCCCATGGTCGATCACGGCGATGCGGTGCGCCACGCGATCCGCCTCGTCCATGTAGTGCGTCGTGAGAAACACGGTCACGCCGTCGCTCTCGTTCAGGTTCTGCACGTGCGTCCACATCTGGTTGCGGCTCTGCGGATCGAGCCCGAGCGTCGGCTCGTCGAGGAAGAGGACGCGCGGCGTGTGCAGCAGCCCGCGCGCGATCTCGAGGCGGCGCCGCATCCCGCCGGAGAAGGTCTTCACCGGCGCGCGCTGGCGATCGGCGAGCTCGAACAGCTGGAGCAGCCGCGCGGCGCGCTCCCGCCGCTCGTGCTTCGGCACACCGTAGAGGACGCCGTGGATCTCCATGTTCTCCCAGGCCGTGAGGTCCTGGTCGAGGCTGGGATCCTGGAACACGACGCCGATGCGCTGGCGCACCGCGTTGCGCTGCACGGTGGGGTCGAGCCCGTCGAGCCGGAGCGTCCCGCTCGTCGGCGCCAGCAGCGTGGTGAGCATGCGGATGGTCGTCGTCTTCCCGGCGCCGTTGGGGCCGAGGAAGGCGAAGATCTCGCCGCGCCGAACCTCGAAGGAGACGTCGTCGACGGCGACGACGTCGCCGAAGCGGCGGACGAGGTGCTCGACGTGGATGACGGGTGGCGTGTCGTCCATCTGGAAGCGGGAGGGCGGACCTCCGCGCCGGCGCGCGGAGTAGAATGACGTGAATGTAGGGACCAGAAGCGGCCACGTCATTCGCGCACGCACGCGGCGGCAGTATCATCCAAGGAGCGCGGCGCGCTCGGAGCGAGCTTTCCGGCGCGCCCAGCCGTCGTGCCGGCCATCCGCCGATCACCTCATCCCCGACCCCCGTGTCACACGCCAGCGTCATCCGCCACATCGCCCTGCTCTCGCTCACCGTCGCGGCGACCGCGTCCGCGCAGGACCTCAGGAGCGAGATCGCGGGCCGGCGCGCCGCGCTCGCGAAGACGATCGGCGACGGGACGCTCGTCGTCGTCGCGGCACCGGAAGCGTCGATCAGCCGCAACGGCTACGTCCCGGATCAGAACTACCTCTATCTCACCGGCCTCCGCGAGCCCGGCGGGGCCCTCGTGCTGCGCGCGAAGGGCGGCGCGGCGGACGCGAAGCTGTTCGTCGCCGAGAAGGATCCGGCGGCCGAGGTGTGGACGGGGGTACGGCTCGGCGTGCCGGGTGCGCAGGCGGCGACCGGGATCGCGGCCGCATCCGCCGGCGAGCTCGCGGCGGCGGTGCGCGCCGCCCTCGCGTCGAACGACACGCTGCTCGTCGTCAACGACACGAACCCGGGCCAGCCCCTCGGCGACCTCGTGCACGAGCTGCGGGCCGCCGGCGAAACGGTGGTGCTGAAGGACGCGGCGGGGGCGGTGAACCGCCTGCGCGCGGTGAAGAGCGCCAGCGAGCTCGCGCTCATCCGCAAGGCGGCCGAGCTGACGCTGCTCGGCTTCGACAACGCGGTGAGCGCGATCGCCCCGGGCCACTACGAGTTCGAGCTCGAGGCGGCGCTGAAGGCGGGGTATCGCCGCAACGGCGCCGACGGCGCCGACGGCTTCCCGCCGATCGTCGCGTCGGGGGACAACGCGACGACGCTGCACTACGAGTCGAACGACAGCATGCTCCCGGCGAACGGGATGGTGCTGATGGACGTCGGGGCCGCGTACCACGACTACGTCGCCGACTTCACGCGCACACTGCCCGTGAGCGGCCGCTTCTCGGCGGACCAGCGCGCGTTCTATCAGGTCGTGCTCGACGCGCAGCTCAAGGGAGAGGCGGCGGCGATGGCGCGCGGCGACTGGCGAGCCGTGAACGACTCGGCGCGGGGCACGCTCGCGGCGGGGCTCGCCCGGCTCGGCCTCATCGAATCGCCCGACGCGACGTACGATCCCGGCCAGGGGGAGCGCTGCCCCCAGGCGCCCTCGGGGGGCTGCTACCAGTGGTTCATCTATTACATGCACGCCGTCGGCCACGGCGTGGGGCTCGACGTCCACGATCCGATGCTGCCGACGCTGCAGCCGGGCACCGTGTTCATGATCGAGCTCGGCGCGTACGTGCGCCGGCACATCGAGACCATCGTGAGCGACACGCCGCGCAACAGGGCGTTCCTCGCGAAGACCGCCGCGGCGCGCACGCGCTTCGCCGGCTACGGCGCCCGGCTGGAGGACGAGTATTTCTCCACGCCGACCGGCGTCGAGTGGATCACGCAGTGGCCGCGCGAGATGGCGGAGGTCGAAGCGCGGGAGGCGAAGCTGCGTGCCTCGCCGCCGCCGCACGATGCGGCGGTGCTGCGGCGTTATCCGCGCGGCGGCTGACGGTGATCCCGGGGCGAGCTACGTCCGGAAGAGGTAGCTCGCCTTCACGTAGAACACGTTGTCGGTGAGGGCGAGGCCGGAGAGCGCGAGCGAGCGCGGGAAGGCGAAGCGCTGCGGAGCGTCGCGCATGTCCTGATAGCCGGCGCCGTACCCGACGAAGAGCACCGTGCCCGGCACGGGTCGGTACGAGACGAGGCAGTCGGACCGGAAGGTGCCGTCGGTGAAGGCGGCGGCCGGCGCGCCGTTCACGAGCAGCGGCGCGTTCGTGCGGCCGTCGTCGCGCAGCACGTCCTGCTCGCTGCTGGCGTACTCGCCGACGAGCCGCACGAAGAGCGGGCGCGCGATCTGATACTCGAGCTTGAGCCGAGGGATGCGCGCGTCGGCGACCTGGGTGTGATCGGTCTGCCGGACGTAGCGCTGCTTCACGTAGCTCGTCGTGATGCGCAGCCGTTCGGTGGGGCGGAACTCCGCTTCCGCGTTGGCGAAGATGATGTCGGCGGGGGCCCACTCGAGAAAGTTGTCGTCGCTCCCCCACAGGTAGTACGCGGAGAGCGAGACGTACTTCCACTGCGGCGTGGAGAGCGAGACGGCGACGTCGCGGTTGCCGATGCGCGGCTGGCCGGTGAAGGCGACCGTGTCGCCGGGACCGCGCAGGATCCGGTAGCCCGCGTAGAGCGCGGGGTCGAAGCCGAACGTCTCCGTCATCACGGTGGCGTCGGCGCTCCAGCCGCCCCGCGCCGTGACGGCGATCCGGTTGTGAAACTTCTTCTCGATCGCCTCGCGCTGGTGCACGAGCGCATCGTACGTCCAGGTGAAGGAGAGCGTCGGGTCGTAGGTGATCGACTCGATGAACCGGCCCGGCGGCAGGTAGTACGTGTACCACTGGTCGAGCAGCCCCTGCGCGATGCCGCCCCGCCCGATGAAGCCGCTCTGCGTGCGGAACTGCTCGTCCACCGCGTCGATCGCGTAGCGGAACTTGAACGACTTGCCGTTCCGGCTGAGCACCGCGTTCCAGAGCGGGGCGCTCGTGCGCGCGCCGGACGCGGCGCGGGTGATGCTCTGCGCGTACTGCGCCTGCGCGCTGTAGATGGAGCCGAAGACGCGCCGTCCGTCGAGCGACGCCACCCGGTTGTACCGGCCGTGCTCCGTGCGGTCGGCGAGCGTGACGCCGAGCTTGCTGCCGGCGCCGACGTCGCGCTGGATCCGCGCGATGGTGTACACGGGATGGTGCTCGCCGCCGGTCGACCCCGCGAGCCCATCGACCGCGTTCAGCACCCCGATGCTGAACCCCGAGACCTTCCCCGTGATCTTCGCCGCCGCCACCGGCTGCACGATGCGCCGCGTGTACACGAGGTTCTTCGGCGTGGCGAAGAACTCCGTGCCATCGAGAAAGAACGGACGCTTCTCGGCGAAGTAGAGCGCCTGACGCGGGTCGTACTGGAGCTGCCCTTCGTCGGACTCGATCTGCGAGAAATCCGGATTGACGGTGCCGTTCAAGGTGAAGTTGTTGCTGAGCCCCCACCGAACGTTCGCGCCGAGTTTGGGACGCTCGGCCGCGTAGCGCCAGGACGTTCCCGCGGGCATCGGCGCGCCGGTGGTGCGCTGCGTGATCTCGGGGGTGAGATCGAGCACGAGTCCGCGCCGCAGGTCGGTCAATCCCTCGAGCGTACCCGACTGCCGCAGGAACGACGCGTCGGCGCGGCGCGCCGGCGCCCAGCTGTCCTCACGCCCGGAATGCTGCACCACGCGCACCGCGTTGAACCCCCAGGTCTGGGTGTCCGCGCGCTGATACTTCATGCTCTTGAAGGGAACGCGGACCTCCACCTCGTAGCCGTAGTCGGTGAGCCGGCCCTTCGACTGGAAGACGAAGTCGGGGTTGAGGTCGGGAAGCTCGCGGCTCGTGATCGTGTTGCCGGAGCCGCCGCCGCGCGCCTGGTTGTTCTCGAGCAGCGTGCCGTCCATCTGCACGCCGAGCGGGTTCACCCCGAGCACGAGCGCCTGGCGCCCGTCGTGAAAGGTGCCGAGCAGCAGCTCGACGCGGTCGTCGCTGAAGATGCGGTCGCGATCGCCGAGCGCGGCGTGCACCGACTCGTGCGGCTCGAACGCGCGAATGCCGAAGTGGATCGCGGTCGGCGAGTACCACACCAGCACCTCGGTCGAATCCTCGGCCGGGATGCCGTCGCGCGGCATGAACTGGGAGAAGCCGGTGAGGAGCGCGGCCTGCGACCATTGCGGCTCGTCGAGCGTGCCGTCGATGCGCACGCCCGCTTCGTCGAGTCGCGGCGGGCGCGCCGCGAGCTGGTGCTCGCGCCCGTTCAGCACGTCGCGCGCCGGTTCCGCAGCGGCGCGCGGAGCACCCGGCGAGAGCAGCAGGGCGGCGAACGCGAGTGCGTGCAGCGGCATCGGAGCGGCGGGAGGGTTGTGAGGCGCGACGCGCACGAAGATTATTCGCCGGCGCGAGCGGACGCGCGGTGTCCTCGAGGAACGCTACCCCGCGGCGCCGAGCGTGCCTTGGACGACATTGCTCTCTCGCGCTCACGCCCTCTCGTCATCCCTCGCGACCGATGAACGTGCTGCTCGTGGACGACGAGGCGCTCGCGCGACGCCGGCTCCGGCGTCTCCTCACCGACGCCGGGGACGTGAGCGTCGTGGCGGAGTGCGCGTCGGGGGCGTCGGCGCTCGACGCGCTGCGCACGCACCGCGTGGACCTGCTCTTTTTGGACGTGCAGATGCCCGGCGTCGACGGGTTCGTCGTCGCCGAGTCGCTGCAGGGGCCCGAGGCACCGCTGCTGGTGTTCGTCACGGCGTTCGACACGCACGCCATTCGCGCGTTCGAGGCACGCGCGCTCGACTACCTCCTGAAACCCGTGCGCAGGGAGCGGCTCGCGCTCGCGCTCGACCGCGCCCGTGAAGCCCTCGCGGCGCGCCGCTCGAGCCAGTATGCGCGCCAGCTTCGGAGCGTGATCGCGCAGCTCGATCAGGAATCCGGCGCGCCAGCGGCGGCTCCCGGCGCGCAGAACGCCGAGCGGATCGAGGTGCGCGACGGCGAGCGCGTGCGCTACATCGCCGCGGACGACGTGGCGTGGGCCGAGGCGGACGGCGCGTACGTCCGCCTCCATACCGACCGGGGGACGTTCGAGATCCGCGACACGCTGTCGCGGCTCGAGAGCTCGCTCGATCCGCGACGGTTCGTGCGCATCCATCGATCCTACCTCGTGAACCTCGCGCGCATCCAGGAGCTGCAGCCCTGGTTCGGCGGCGACGCCGTGCTCGTGCTGCACGGCGGACAGCAGCTCAAGGTGTCGCGCACCTACCGTGCGCAGCTCCGCCAGCGGCTGAACGCGCTCTGAACGCGCTCTGAACGCGCGCTGAACGCGCTCCGCGCGCTCCGCCGCCTCACGCCACGCGGCTCGCCTCCGGCGCGCCGAGGGCGTACGTCTTCGCATACTGACCCGGCGGCACGCCGACGACACGCTTGAACCGCCGCGTGAGGTGACTCTGATCGCTGAACCCGGTGTCGAACGCCACGCGAGAGATCGGTGCGCCGCGACGGAGCAGATCGCGAGCGCGATTCACGCGCACGAGCTCCAGATACATGTAGGGCGGCAGCCCGTACCGGCTCCGGAAGCGGCGGCTGAGATGGAACGGGCTCACTCCGCCGAGCACGGACAGCTCGAGCAGCGAGACCGGTTTGGCGTAGTTCGTCTCGAGATAGTCGCGCACTCGCCCGAGCGCCGCACGGCCGACGTCGGCGTGCTCGCGGATCTCGGCGTGACGGCCGTGCCGCCGGCAGAGCGCATCGAGCACGTCGGCGAGCGCCGTCTGACCGCGCAGCCGCTCGGGCTGGCCCTCGAGCAGCGCGTGGACGTCGAGGATGCGCCGCGCGAGCTCGGGATCGGGGAGCGACGGCGCATCGAACTGGATGTCGGCCGGCACGCCGAGCACCGTCATGAGCTCGACCGGCAGATAGAGCATGCGGTACGACCACCCCTGCGGGCAGTCCGCCTCGCCGGTGTGGACCTCGCGCGCCGGGATCACCACCACGTCGCCGGCGCGCTGCGACATGGTACGATCGCGGAAGCGGATCCGGCTCGCCCCCGTTTCGATGGCGCCGAGCGCGAACGTCTCGTGGAGGTGTGGCGCGAAGCGGTGCCGGGTGTAGGTTCCTCGGAGAATCTCGAAGGGCACGTCCCACCGCACCACCGTGAGGCGCGCCGATTCCTGATCGCGTTGCATCGTCAGCATCCGAAGACGTGGAGGGAGCGGCCGGGCCACGCGCCGGGCCACCCCTCAAGTATCCAGCTCGCTTCCCGAATGCCTAGCCCGGCGTGACGAGCCGTGCACTTCGCGGGATGAGAGGCTCTCCATGCGATCCAGACCGTCGCCGGCGAGGGTGATCCGGTCGGCCCTCGGCGCGCTGGCCGCCGCCACGCTGTTCGTCGTGGCGCACGCCGCGCTGATCCGCGCCGGCGCCGGCGTGTCGTGGAGTGGCGCGCTCGCCTTCGCCGGCGTCGATGGTGTGCTCTGGTTCCTCGCCGCGCCGCTCGCCATGGCGCTCGGACGGCGGCTCGGAGGCGCGACCCACCGCGTGCGCTGGCAACTCGCGCTCGGCGTGTGGTGCGCCCCAGCGTTCGGGGCCGTCCAGGGGGCCGTCGCCACGGCCACCGGGCTCCGGCGCGCGACGCCCGCGCTCGCCTCCGCCTTCTATTATCTCGATCTGAACGTCGCCGTGCTCGTGCTGGCGGCGATCGCGCTCGAGGTCGGGGCCGCGCGCATCGCACTGGCGCGCCACAGCCGGCGATTCCTCGCGCTCGAGGCCAGATTGCTCGAGGTCCGGCACGACCTGCTCACGCTGCAGCTCCAGCCGCACTTCCTGTTCAACGCGCTCAACTCGGTGGTCGAGCTCGTGCGCGAGGCGCCGGCGGAAGCGGCGCGCGTGCTCGGCAATCTGCGCACGCTGTTTCTCGCCACGACCCAACGCTCATCGCTCGCCGCCGTGACGCTCGACGAGGAGCTCGACGTGGTGGACGCGTACATCGGCGTCGTCCGCGCGCGCCACGCCGATACGCTCACCGTCGTCCGCGAGATCGACGACCGAGCGCGCGACGCCTCGATTCCGCCGCTGTCGCTTCAGCCGCTCGTGGAGAACGCGATCCAGTTCGCGCTGCAGTCGGAGCGGCGCACGCGCGAGGTGAGTCTCCGCATCCGGCGGGAGGGCGACCGTCTCCGAGTCGTCGTGACGAACAGTCGGAGCGAGCGAGACCGGCCGTCGCGCGGGCTCGGTATCGGCCTTCGCAACACGCGTGAGCGGCTGGCGCACCTCTTCGGCGCCGATCATGCGCTCACGCTCACGCTCGCCGGCGACCGCGCGGTGGTGGAGCTCGACGCGCCCTTCATCCCGATGGCGGCGGACGCCGCGCCGCGCCAGCCGATCGTGACCGACGAATTCGCCGTCGCCGGGGAGCCGTCGGGCGCGCCCTCGCTCCCCGGACTTCCGCAGCGGATCGCCTCGCTGCCACCGACCGTGGCGATCGTCAGCTTCTGGACGCTGGCGTGGTTGTTCTGGATGCTCCAGATGCACTTCTACCGGATGGCGCGCACCGGCACGCTGACGCCGAGCTTCCTGTGGGGACTTCCCGACCTCGTGTCGGCGATCTCGTGGATGGCGATCACGCCGCTCGCGCTCTCCCTCGGGCGGCGCGTGCCGGTCCGCGGGCCGCGGTGGCCGGCGGCACTGGCCGTGCATGTCGCCGGCGCGCTCGGCGCGACGATCGTGAACATCGGCCTCGTCGCCCTCGTGTTCGGGTTGAGCATCGTGCCGGTGGTGAACGTGCTCAATCAGGTGGTCGTGAACTGCGCGATCTACGCGCTGATCGTGGTGTGGTGTCACGCGGAGCAGATCGCCCGCTGGTTCGACGAGCGGCAGACGGCGAACCGGCGGCTCGAGGCCGAGCTCGCGCGCGCACGCTGGGAGGCGACGGAGATGCGACTCAACCCGGAGCGGACGGCGGCGGAGCTCGAGCGGCTCGCGGCGCTCGTGGAGGCCGGCGCCGCCGGCGCTGAGGATCAGGTGCTCGACATGGCCGACACGTTGCGGCGCCGGCTCCAGGGGGCCGATGCACCCGAATCGGCGCGTGCGCGGCCCGCGGGCATCGCGGGTCCGGTCGCGGCGGCGGCGCTGCTCGCGACGCTCGTGAGCACGGCGTGCGCGCCGCCGCGCCAGTCCGAGCCCGCGGCGGCTCCCGCGGCGGCGCAATCGTCCACGAGCGCGACGCGCGCGCCGAACCCGGCCGACGTCCACTTCGTCACGGGAATGATCGGGCACCACGCGCAGGCGCTCGTGATGGCCGGCTGGGCACCGTCGCACGGCGCGAGCGCGGCGATCCGAGTCCTCGCGGAACGCATCATCAACGAGCAGCGCGACGAGATCGCGCTGATGCAGCGCTGGCTTCGCGATCGCGACCTGCCCGTTCCGGAGGCGAAGCCGGGACCGATGACGATGGTCATGAACGGCATGGAGCACGAGATGCTCATGCCGGGGATGCTCACCGATGCGCAGATGCACGAGCTGGAGTCGGCGCGCGGCCCGGAGTTCGATCGCCTCTTCCTGAAGTACATGATCCAGCACCACCAGGGCGCCGTGTCGATGGTGAAGGAGCTCTTCGCCACCAACGGCGCCGCGCAGGAGCAGTCCGTGTTCAAGCTCGCCTCCGACGTCGAAGCGGATCAGACGAGCGAGATCACCCGGATGCGCACGATGCTCGCGTCCCTCACGCTCGGCGAGGGCCGGTGAGCCGGTTCGCGCGGGAGCGTCGTCGCTCGTCACTCACTTCCTCTCCGAGAGAATCAATGTTCGTGTCGTCCACGAGTCGGGTCTTCGCGCGGTGTGCGGCACTGCTGCCGGTCGCCGCTGCTCTCGCTCTGGCGCCGGCGTGCGCGCGCACCGCGGCGACCACGGCGGCTGCGCCGAGCACGTCGGCCTCGATGTCGGCGCAAGCGCCCTCCCCCGATCCGCGCATCGGGCTCAAGCCGGGCCTGTACGACGCCGGCACCGCGATCTGGAACCTGAAGCTCCTCTCCACCACCCCGCCGTCGGCGCGGTTCGCGGGCGGGATCAACTCCGATCTCGCGTTCACCGGCCAGTACGCGATCCAGGGGAGCTTCCGCGGCTACCAGGTGTGGGACATCTCCAACCCGAGCAAGCCGTCGCTCCGCACCGCGTACTACTGCCCGGCATCGCAGAGCGACGTCTCCGTCTACCGGAACCTGCTCTTTGTCTCGGGTGAGGACCTCACGGCGCGGATCGACTGCGGCGCCGAAGGGGTGAGCGAAGCGGTGAGCAAGGATCGGCTGCGCGGGATCCGGATCTTCGACATCACGGACATCGCGCATCCCAGGAACGTCGGCAACGTCCAGACGTGCCGCGGATCGCACACGCACACCGTGCTCGTCGACCCCAAGGACACGGCGAACGTCTACGTCTACGTGTCCGGCTCGGCCGGCGTGCGCTCGGCGCAGGAGCTGGCCGGCTGCTCGGGCGCGTCGCTCGCGGAGGACCCGAACTCCTCGCTCTTCCGCATCGAGGTCATCAAGGTGCCGCTCGCGCATCCGGAGCAGGCGGCGATCGTGAGCTCGCCGCGCATCTTCACCGGGCTCACGAAGCCGGCGACGCACGGCGAATCGGCGCAGGATCTCGAGGCGAGCCACCGCGTCGCCGACTCGGCGCGCAAGGCGGGCGGCTACGTCGCCGTGATCGACGGGGTGGAGCGGGTGGCCGGCCCGGGCTACGTGCGCATGCAGCTCGACAGCATCGTCAAGGCGCGCGGCGGCTCGGGCAACCCGACGGGGGCCGACAGCGCCACGCTGCGCGCCAACTTCCAGAAGATCGTCGACGCGATGGTCGGCGCCGGCGACAACACCGGGCCGACGCAGTGCCACGACATCACCGTCTATCCCGCGATCGGGCTCGCGGGAGGCGCGTGCGGCGGATACGGCCTGCTGCTCGACATCAGCGACCCGGCACGTCCGACCCGCATCGGCGCGGCGGCGGATTCGAACTTCTCGTACTGGCACTCCGCCACGTTCAACAACGACGGCACGAAGATCCTCTTCTCCGACGAGTGGGGGGGCGGCATGCAGCCGAAGTGCCGTGTCGGCGACAACCCGGACTGGGGCGCCGACGCGATCTTCGCGCTCGAGGATCGCACGATGCAGTTCCGCAGCTACTACAAGCTACCCGTCACGCAGACGGCGACGGAGAACTGCGTGGCGCACAACGGCTCGCTGATCCCGATTCCCGGCCGCGACGTGATGGTGCAGGCGTGGTACCAGGGAGGCATCTCGATGTTCGACTGGACCGACGCCGCGCATCCGCACGAGATCGGCTACTTCGACCGGGGCCCGGTGAGCGCCGAGCGGCTCACCCTCGCCGGCTCGTGGTCGGTGTACTGGTACAACGGCGTGATCGTGAGCTCGGAGATCGAGCGCGGGCTCGACGTGCTCGAGCTGACGCCGAGCGCCTTCATCTCGCAGAACGAGATCGACGCGGCGAAGACGGTTCACCTCGACTACCTGAACACGCAGGGGCAGCCGAAGCTCGTCTGGCCGCCGAGCTTCGCGCTGGCGCGCGCCTACGTCGACCAGCTCGCGCGGTCGAACGGGCTCGCCGCCGCGCGCATCGGCGCGGTGCGGAGCGCGCTCGCGAGCGCGGAATCGGCATCGGGGGGCCAGCGCACGAGCGCGCTCACCGCGCTCGCATCCCAGCTCGACGGTGACGTGGCTGGTTCGCCGGACGGTGCGAAGGTTCGGCTCCTCGCCTCCGCCGTTCGGTCACTCGCGGCGGCGCGCTGATCGTCGAGGCGAACGGCAGCGGCAGTCGCGAGTGGTCGTGCCGCTCGCGCCCGGTGCTGTCGTTCGCGCAGCTCAGGCGCGCGGCGCGGGTCGCTCCCCGAGCGGCTCGCGCCGCGCGGTCACACAGCGCTCGATCCACCGCTGGGCCGCCGCGAGCTCGTCCTTCGTGATCGTGTGGCCCGCGCCGGTCCAGTGGAGCGCGACGTCCGCGCCCGCGTCGCGGAGCAGCGTCGCGAGGCGTTCGACGGAACCACGCGGCGCCATCGCGTCGCGCTCGCCCGCGCCGATGAACACCCCCGTGCGCGCGAGATCGGGGAGCCGGTCGGGCTCGAACGGCAGCATGGGACTCAGGAGCACCGCGCCGCGCAGCCGCGCGCCGCGCCGGAGCAGCAGGCTCGCCGCGATGTTCGCGCCGTTCGAGAAGCCGACCGCGATGATGCCGTCGCGATCGAGGCCGTAGGTCGACGCCGCTGCGCCGATGAACGCGTCCAGTTCGTCGGTGCGTCGCGCCAGATCCTCGAGATCGAACACGCCTGGCGCGAGCCGGCGGAAAAAGCGCGGCGCACCCCCCTCCGTCACCTTGCCGCGTGGGCTCAGGAGACCGGCACCCGGCAGCAGCGCCCGACCGAGTGGAATCAGATCGTCCTCGTCGCCCCCGGTGCCGTGCAGCAACAGCAGCGTGGTGCTCGCCGCGCGCTCGCCGCTCTGCGATGGCGGCAGGTAGCGATGCACGAAGCCGAGCGCATCGCCGCTCACGTCTTCCGGTCCGGTGGTCATGGCGAAGAACTCCGATGCCGCCGCAGGCGCCGGCGGGTGGATGGGTGGAAGCACCGCCTCGATCTCCGCGCGGTGCGGCTCGAACTGCGGCGGCAGCATGAGCCGTTCGCCGAGCTGCGCCACCGGCTCGTCGACGGCGAAGCCGGGCTGCGTCGTCGCCAGCTCGTACAGCACGCCACCGGGCTCGCGGAAGTAGACCGAGTGGAAGTAGTTGCGGTCGATCACCGGCGTCGGGCTCAGCCCCGTGGCGATCACCTGCTCGCGCAGGGCGATTTCCGCGTCGTCGTCGGCGACCTCGAACGCGACGTGATGCACGATCCCCGCCCCCTTGGCGCCGCGCAGGAAGTCGCCGACCGACCGCACGTCCACGAGGCGCCCCGGTCCGCCCTCCCCCGCGGCGTAGCGGCGCGTGCTCTCGTGCTCGGCCACCTCGCGCAGCCCGAGCGTCTCGACGAGGACGCGCCGCGTCCCCTCACCTTCGCGGACCCACAGCGTCACGGCGTGGAAACCGTGGATCGCGTGCTCGGCCGGAATGCCCGGCGCGCGCGCCCACGACGGACGCGCCGCCGCGCCCTCCGCGCCGACCAGCTCGAGCAGCGTCCCGTCGTGATCGCGAAAGGGGAGCACGCGCTCCGGCGTGCCGGTCCAGTCCCGCGTCGAGGGCGTTTCGTGCGCGACGCCGTGCCGCACGAAGCGCTCGAGCCAGAAGCCGATCGACTCGGGCGCGACGGCGAACGACGTCACCGCGCACTCGCCTGGGCCCTGGCGTCCTGGCGTCGCGCCCGGCCATGGAAAGAAGGTGAGGATGCACCCCGGCGTCCCGACCGCGTCGCCGTAGTAGAGATGGTAGCTCTGCGGGTCGTCGAAGTTGACCGTCCGCTTCACGAGCCGCAGGCCGAGCACTCCGGCGTAGAAGTCGATGTTGCGCTGTGGGTCGCTGGCGATCGTGCTGACGTGGTGGATGCCGAGGACGCGCGTCATGGGGATCCGGTCCCCGGGCGGGAGAGTCCGCTGCTCGGCACCGGCTGCAGCGCTTCCTGCACCGTGAGCGGCTCGTGCCGGTCGCCGCCGAGCACCGCCTCCACCGGCACGGAGCGCTCGTCGTCGTCGACGAACGCGACGCACGCGGCCGCGGCGATCATGCACACGCCGCCGAGCATCACCGTGTAGAGGGGCGTGTCGGGGTTGTCCTGGCCGAACAGCGCGCGCGTCAGCGGACCGAAGGCGAGGGACGCGACGATCTCGGGGATGACGATGAAGAAGTTGAACACGCCCATGTACACGCCCATCCGCGCCGGCGGGAGTGCCGTGGACAGGATCGCGTACGGCATCGAGAGGATCGACGCCCAGGCGATCCCGACGCCGACCATCGTGAGCAGCAGCACGTAGCGGTCGTGGATCAGGTAGAGCGAGAGCAGCCCCGCGGCGCCGCAGAGGAGCGCCAGCGCATGCGTCGCCTTGCGGCTCGTGCGCTCGGCGATCGCCGGCAGCACGAGCGCGACGAGGAAGCAGGTGATCGAATAGAACGAGAAGGCGAGGCCGCCCCACTCGATCCCGCGCGCGTAGAGGGGCGATTGCACGTCCGTCGCGCCGAAGACGTGGCGCGCCGTGGCCGGCACGAAGAAGAGCCACATGCAGAACAGCCCGAGCCAGGTGAGGAGCTGCACGACGGCGAGCTGGCGCATCGTCTTCGGCATGTCGCGGATCGCGCCTCCCACCTCGGCGAGCAGCGCGCCGACCCCCGCGCGCTCCGCCTTCGCGCGGCGGAACGCCTCCATGTCCTCCGGCGGATGCTCGGAGCTCGTGACGACGGTCCAGAGCACGCAGAGGAGGAAGACCACGGCGCCGGCCTGGAAGGAATACTTCACCGTGAGCGGGATGCCGCTGGGCGTGTCGCCGCGCACGCCGAGCTGGTTGAGCACGAAGGGCAGCGCATTGGCGAGGCTGGCGCCGATGCCGATGAACAGCGACTGCATCACGAATCCGACCGTGCGCTGCGAGCCGTCGAGCTTGTCGGCGACGAACGCGCGGAAGGGCTCCATGGAGATGTTGATCGACGCGTCGAGCACCCAGAGCAGGCTCGCCGCCATCCAGAGGGAGGTCGACGTCGGCATGAAGAAGAGCGCCACCGAGGCGAGGATCGCGCCGGTGAGGAAGTACGGGCGTCGCCGGCCGAGCCGTCCCCACGTGCGGTCGCTGAGCGCGCCGATCACCGGCTGCACGAGCAGTCCCGTCATCGGCGCGGCGAGCCAGAGCAGCGGCACCTGATCCGGCCGCGCGCCGAGCCGCTCGTACACGGCCGACATGTTCGCGAGCTGCAATCCCCAGCCGAACTGAATGCCGAGGAAGCCGAAGTTCATGTTGAACAGCTGCCCTGGGCTGAGACGCGGTCGCGGCATGCGGATCTCTCGTTGTCGAGGGCGGGACCGGCGTGTCGGCGCCGGCGGGCCGATCGTGTGCCTCGAAGCTGTGGGGCCGCCCCACGTCAGGCAAGGCGATGGCGACGTGGCCGCAGGCACGCCGGCCGCTTGCTCCGCGCGCGCCGCGCACTACGATTGGGACTCCGCATCGGGAGCCCTCATGCCGCGTCTCGTCCCTCTCGTCGCCCTGGCGTCGCTCCTGCTCGCGCGCCCCGCACCCGCGCAGCCCGTGCGCGCGCCGGCCGACACCACCTGGCGCAACGGCGGCGTCTGCTACGAGATCTTCGTCCGCTCGTTCTTCGACAGCGACAGCGACGGCGTCGGCGACCTTCGCGGCATCATCCGCCAGCTCGACTACGTCAACGACGGCAACCCTCGCTCCACGCGCAGCCTCGGCGCGAAGTGCATCTGGCTGATGCCGATCGATCCCTCGCCGAGCTACCACGGATACGACGTCACGAACTACTACGCCGTGAATCCGGACTACGGCACCGAGGCGGACTTCAGGCGCCTCGTCGCGGAAGCACATCGCCGAGGCATCGCGGTGCTGGTGGACCTCGTGCTCAACCACGCGTCGAGCGAGCATCCCTTCTTCAAGGAAGCGCTGCGCGACACCGCGTCGCCGCACCGCGACTGGTTCCGCTTCTCGAGCACGGATCCGGGCACGAGGGGGCCGTGGGGGCAGCAGCTCTGGCACAAGTCACCCGTCCGCGACGAGTACTACTACGGGATCTTCACGTCGGAGATGCCCGATCTCAACTACGACGATCCCGCCGTGCGCGCCGAGGCGGACCGGATCGGCCGGTTCTGGCTCACCGAGATGGGAGTCGACGGATTTCGGCTCGATGCGGTCCCCTATCTCGTCGAGAGCGGAAGCGCCGTGGCGAACACCGCGGGCACCCACGACGTCCTTCGCGAGTTCGCGCGGACGGTGCGCCGCACGAAGCCCGGCGCGTTCACCGTGGGCGAGGTGTGGGACAGCATCGGGACGATCCTGCCGTACTATCCCGACCAGCTCGACGCGTACTTCGTCTTCGAGATCTCCGACGCGCTGATCGACGGCGTGCGCACCGGCTCGCCGGCGCGGTTCCTGAAATCGTATGCGCGCATGCAGGGGGCCGAGCCGGCCACGCGGTGGGCCCCCTTCCTGCGCAACCACGATCAGACGCGCACGATGACCGCGCTCGGCAACGATCGCGCGGGCGCGCGGCTCGCCGCGGAGCTGCTGCTCACCCTCCCGGGCGTCCCGTTCATCTATTACGGCGAGGAGATCGGGATGACCGGCGACAAGCCGGATCCGCGGCTCCGCACGCCGATGCAGTGGACGGGCGGGCCGAGGGCGGGATTCAGCACGGCACCCGTGTGGGAGCCGCTGCAGCCCGACTCCTCGACGGCGAACGTCGCCGTGCAGAGTGCGGACACCGGTTCGCTGCTGCTGCGCTATCGCCGGCTCGTTCACCTTCGCGCGTCGAACCGCGCGCTCGGCTCGGGCGATCTGGTGCCGCTCGCGGCGAGCGATTCGTCGGTCGCGGCGTACGTGCGGCGCGACGGCGCGCGCAGCGTGCTCGTGGTGGCGAACCTCGCGCGCTCGCCGCGCAGCGCGGTGAGCGTCGGGTCGGACGCGCGGACGCTGCCGCCAGGTCGCTACGCGGCGCGCGACCTGCTGTCGTCGGCGACCGCCGCGACGCTCGAGGTGGGCACCGACGGGCGGATCGCCGCGTACACGCCCATCGCGACGCTCCCGCCGCAGCGCGCCTACGTGCTCCAGCTCACGCCGGCCGGACGCTGAGGCGCTGAACGCAGGGCGCGCATGCGACGCGCCGCGGCGGCGACTCGCCGGCGCGGCGGCTCAGGGCCGAGTCGCCGGCACCGCCGCGCGCGCGCGCGCCTGCGCTGCCATCGCCTGCGCCACGCCGTTCGTCCAGCCGAAGCCGTCCTGCGCCGGATACTCGCCGCCGCCGGCGCGCTTGCTGAGATCCGTGACGTCGTACTTCTCCGTCATCTTCCCCGTGACGCGATACGTGCGCCGGTTGAGCGCCAGCCAGCGGGTGCGCGCGTCGTCGGCGATGTCGGGGCGGCCGTAGGCACGCGCGGCCTGCGCGCCCATCCACTGCAGCGGCGGCCAGCCGTTCGGCGCATCCCACTGCTGCCCCGAGCGCACCGTGGTGGTGACGAAGCCACCCGGCGCGAGGAAGTCGCGGCCGAGCCGCGCCGCCACCGCGCGCCCCTGCTCCGGCGTCGCCAGCCCGAAGTAGAGCGGCACCGCGGCGGCCATCGTCGGCCGATCCGTCACGCGCTCGCCGGTGCGCCAGCGGACGTCGTAGAAGTAGCCCGACGCGCTGTCGTACGCCGCCGCGAGCAGCGCGGCCCGCCGCTTCTCCGCCGCGGCGGCGTAGCGCGCCGCGACCTGCGCGTCGCCCGCCGCGCCCCGCGCGAGGCGCAACGCCGCGATCGTGCGCTCGGAGTCGTACAGCAGGCTGTTGAGGTCCACCGGCACGAGCTCGGTCGTCTCGAGCGTGCGCAGGTCGGATGGGTCGCGCATCCAGCGGCTCGAGAAGTCCCACCCGCTCTCCGCCGCGGCGCGGATGTTCCGGTAGAGCGCCTCACGCTGCTCGGGCGGCACGCGCTGCGCCAGCGTGAAGTCCTCGCGGTACGACTCCGGCCTCGGCTCCGGCCGGTCGTCCCAGTAGCGGTTGAGCACCGCGCCGTTGGCCAGCCGCACGACGCGGCGCGCGGCGGTGCCCGGACGCACGCTGTCCGCGCCCGCCATCCAGAACGCGTGTTCGGCCTCCAGTGCGTCGAGGTACGCGAGGGCTCGCGCCGTGTCGGTCGCGGTCGCGTAGAGACCGACCATCGCGCCGAAGAAGGGCGGCTGGCTGCGGCTCAGGTAGTAGCTCCGGTTCGCGTTCGGCACGTGGCCCACCGTGCGCACGAGATAGGCGAACCCGTCGAGCATGTTCTTCACGAGGTCGGTGCGCCCATCCTGGATCAGGCCGAGCATCGTGAAGTACGAATCCCAGTAGTACACCTCGCGGAACCGTCCGCCGGGCACGACGTACGCGTTCGGCAGCGGAATGAGCGACGAATGCGGATCCGGAACGTCCGCCGGTCGCGTGAGCGCCGGCCAGAGCGAGCGGATGTGCTCCTCCATCGACTGCGCGGTGTCCGACACCACGCCGGCACCGGCGGCCCGCGGCGGATCGAAGTGCTGCGCGACGAACGCCTTCAGGTCGAATCCCGGGGCGTTCTTCGCCGATGCATACAGCGCGGCGATCTCCGCGGGCGACGAGCGAGGCTTCGCGTCGACGAACGACTTCGAGTCGGGGAAGACGCGCGCCATCTGCACGTCGTGGAACAGCGGTCCGAGGTCGCGCGCCGGCTCGTAGACCCGCACGGCGCCCGTCGGCGCGACGGCCGCCGCCGGCGAGGGGGCGGTCGCCGCTGGAGCCGGCGCGTGACAGCCGATCGCCAACGCGACGATCGGCGCGAGCAGCGCGAGACGACCGGGGCGGCGCGGCACGACGGAGGAGGATCGCATGAGCGGAGTCGCGAAGGTGAGAGGAGGAAAGCGAAGCGAGTGGATCGTCACGGTGTCGATCGCGTGATCGACCGCGGTGACGCGGCGCTGGCGAGCGCCCGCGCGACGGCGCTCCCCTGCGCCGGCCGCAGCAGCAGGAGCCGGTCGTCGTTGCGCGCCACGGCGATGAGCGGCCCGCCGCTCGTGCGCACGGTGCGCATGCGACGTATCTGTCCCGTGATCTCGACGCCACTGCGCGGCATGTCGACCGCGACGAACCGGCCGTCGCCGGTGCCGTGCAACAGCAGCCCGTAGCTCGCGTCGTACCGGCCGAGCATCGGCGGCGTCCCCCAGAAGTTGCCCCCGAGCAGGAGGTCGGCGCGGCCGTCGCCGTCGAAGTCGCCGACGACGGCGGCGTTCACCGGCGCGAGCTGCGCCTCGACCGGCAGCGGCTGCAGCGCGAAGCCTCCCTGCCCGCGATTCAGCGCCACGGCGCTGGCGAAGGTACGCGCCTCGAGCGTCGTCGCCGCGCGAAGGTCGGCGGCCGGAAAGATGCTGTCGATCGTCGCCGCGCCGAACGACGCGTACGTCGGATAGCGCGCGCGCAGCGCCGGAAATGCGCGCAGCAGCTCGTCGCGGCCGGCGAGCGGATAGCTCGTGCCGTGTTTGTAGAAGGTGAGGATTCCTTCCACCGCGCCGTCGTGGCCGAAGTCGCCGACGTACAGCCGCGCCGGCTCTTTCGGCGACGCCGTGACGTACGAATCGAGCCCGAGGTTGCCGAGCACGAGATCGGGCTTTCCATCGCCGTTCACGTCGGCCGCGGTCACGCTGCTCCACCAGCCGCTGGCCTCGTCGAGCCCCGCGTCGCGCGTTCGCTCCACGAGCCTGCCGCTCTCCTGATGGAAGAGCCGTACCGGCATCCACTCGCCCACGACGACGAGATCGAGCCACCCGTCGCCGTCGTAGTCGAGCCACGCGGCGGAGGTCACCATCCCGGCGGATGCCAGCTGCGGTGCGAGCGACGCGGTGACGTCGACGAAGTGGCCGCGTCCGTCGTTGCGCAACAGCCGGCTCACCGGCGTACGCCCGTACGCGCCGGGCACCGACCGGCTGCCGAGGAAGAGATCGACGCGTCCGTCGCCGTCGAAGTCGGCGGCCGCGACGCAGCCGCCGTTGTCGTAGAGCTCGGGGAGCGCCGCGGCGTCGCGCGTGAACGAGCCATGCCCGTCGTTCCGGTAGAGCCGTCCGCGCATCGGCGCGGCGGGGATCGTGAACGCGTTGCCGCCGCTCGCCACGTACAGGTCCTGATCCCCGTCCCCATCCGCGTCGAAGAACACGGCGTCCACGTCCTCGGCGACGCTGTCCGCGGCGAACGCCGGCTGCGCGCTCGCGCGGAAGCCGCCGTCGCGCTGCTGGATCAGCAGCGTGCCCGCCTGCCACATCGCACCGCCGAGGAAGAGATCGTCGAGCCCGTCGCCGTTCACGTCGGCGACGGCGAGCGCGGGACCTTCGGTGGAGAGCAGCCGTGGCAGCAGCGGCTCGCGCGCGAGCTCGGAGTACGCGTTCTCCACGTGCCGCACGTCGACGTGCAGCTCGTCCGTCACGTCGCGGAAGAGGGGCGCCGGCGCCGGAGCCGGCACCCAGCGGTCGTGCGCAGCCGACTGCGAGAGGGTGAGCACCTGATTCGCCGGCACGTTCACGAGCACCTGCATGCGCCGGTCGGGCCAGACGACGATCACCGAATCGGCGTGCGTCGCGCGACCGAGCCCGACGTGGAGGCGCGGCTCGACGGACGATTGGAAGCCGCGCGTCGGCATCTGCTCGACCATCTGCCTCGCGGCGCCCGCGCGCACGTACAGCTTCGCGCCGATCCCGCCCGTGTTCTGCCCTGCCCCGCGCAGCGCGACGGTGAGCGAGCCGTTTCCCGTGCGCTCCCGCGCGTGATTCCGGTAGATGGACGCCGGGGCGTTCAGCTCGTTCACCACGAGGTCGAGCGCGCCGCTGCCGTTCAGGTCGACGTAGACGGCCCCGTTGGAGAAGCCCGGCCGGTCGAGCCCCCACGCGTGCGAGGCGTCGGCGAAGCGCAACCCGCCGAGATTCCGGTACGCGTGGTTCGGCGCGGCCACGTGCGGCATCCGGGTGAGCAGCGCCATGTTGCGCGAGGTGATCGTGTCGCCGAGGGTGGCCTGCACCGCGCGGTCGCCGACGAAGTCGATGTAGTCGAGATCGTTCGGGCGGCGCCAGATCCCGCTCGTCACGAAGAGGTCCTTCCGGCCGTCGTCGTCGAGATCGGCGAACAGCGGCGCCCAGCTCCAGTCGGTGGCGTGCACGCCCGCGAGGAAGCCGATGTCGCTGAACCGCGCGTCGCCGCGGTTGAGCTGGAGCGTGTTGCGCGCGAACTGCGGGTGATAGCCCGCGCGAAGTCGCATCGCGAACAGGGCGGCATCCTCGGAGCTCGCCGACGTCGTGAGGATGCGCTGCCGCTCGGGAAGCATGTCGGCGACGATCAGGTCGGGGCGGCCGTCGTCGTTCACGTCGGCGGCGTCGACGCCCATGGAGAAGCGGCTCGTGTGCGCCGTCGCCCGCGCGATGGATTCCGTGAAGGTCCCGTCGCAGCGGTTCAGATAGAGGAAGTCGTTCTCCTGGAAGTCGTCGGCGACGTACACGTCGGGGCAGCCGTTCCCGTCCACGTCACTCACGACGAGGCCGAGCCCGAACCCGTCGGCGCCGCCGTAGATCCCCGCCGTGGCGCTCACGTCGACGAAGTGGCCACCGTCGTTGCGGTACAGCCGTCCGCCGCCGATCGTTGCATGGACGTCGCGCTTCGACGCGCCCGGCTTCCCCTGCTCGGCGTGCGTGGACTGGCTCAGCACGAAGAGATCGAGGTCGCCGTCGCCGTCGTAGTCGAAGAACGCCGCCTGGGTCGAGTAGCCTTCCTGGTCGATGCCGTACTCGTGCGCGCGGTCGGTGAAGGTGCCGTCGCCGTTGTTGACGTAGAGCGCGTTGCGGCCGCGCAGCGATCCCTCGCTGACCGTGGACACGTAGATGTCGAGCCGCCCGTCGCCGTCGACGTCGGCCATCGTCACCCCGGTGTTCCAGCCCGGTGGACCCGCGACGCCGGCGCGGTCGGTCACGTCCTCGAACACGTAGTTCCCGCGGTTCAGATAGAGCCGGTTCTTCCCCCGGTTGGCGGTGAAGTAGAGATCGGGGCGGCCATCGCCGTTCACGTCGCCGGCCGCCACGCCGCCGCCGTTGTAGTAGTAGAGGAAGTTCAGTATGTTGAGCGCCGTATCCTCGGGCAGCCGGTTCTCGAACGTCACGCCCGTCGACGCGGGCGAGAGGCGCTCGAACAACGGCGGCGGATCGGCAGGACCGCGACACGCCGCCAGCGCCAGCCCGCCAAGCAGCACGCTCACGCGCACGACGGAGCCCACCATGCCCTCCACTGCCCGTCGCATTCCCCGCTCGTCATTCGGCCGCTCCACGTCGTGTGCGACGTTGCTGCTCGCCGCCCTCGCCGCCGGCTGCTCGAGCTCCGGACCGAAGACCGACCCGACCCCGGCCCAGGCGCCCCGCGGCACCTCGATCAGCTCCGACGAGATCCGGCAGAATCCCGACCAGCCGATCGAGAAGGTGCTCCAGGCACGCGCGCCCGGCGTCGTCGTCGGCCGCTCGCCGGAGGGGAACCTCACGCTCCGCATCCGCGGCGGCTCCTCGTCCCTGTACGGGAACAATGCGCCGCTGTACATCGTCGACGGGGTGCCGTTCACGCCCGGGTCGGACGGCGGGCTCTCGGGGATCAACCCGTACGACATCGAGTCGATTCGCGTGCTCAAGGACGCCGCCGACATCACGATGTACGGCGTACGCGGCGCGAACGGCGTCATCGTCATCAAGACCAAGAAGTACCGTCAGTGAGCCGCGCCGCCCGCTGAGCGCGGGCGGGGGGGCGCCGGCGTTCCCTCCCGCGCGGCGAGCCGTCGCACGGGCGCGGTCGCGCGGAAGAGCAGCGGCCGGTCGTCGTTCCGCGTCACGAGATACGCGACGCCGGCCGCCGTGCGCACGCGCTCGACGTCGCGCGCCTGGCCCGGCACGAAGAACCCGCTCTGCGGGGCGCGCACCGGCGTGAACCCACCCGTGCCGTCGCCGCGGAGCAGGAGCCCGAAGCTCGACGCCATGCGGCCGATCTCCGGACGAAAGCCGTAGAAGTTCCCCGCGAGCAGCAGGTCGACGTGGCCGTCGCCGTTCACGTCAGCGGGGAGGATGCCGTACACCGGCGCGAGCTGGGCCTCGTCGGGGAGCGGCACGAGCGTGAAGCGTCCGCCCCCGTCGTTCCGCACGAGCGCCGACGCGAAGGTGTACGCGCGTCGCTCCTCGGCGCCCGCCAGCTCGTCGGCGGTGAAGATCTGCCGCACCGTCTTCCCGGCGTAGGACTTGTACGTCGGGAAGCGCCCCTCGAGACGCGGCAGCGCGCGCAGCAGGTCGTCGCGCAAGGTGATCGGCCAGCTCGTGTCGCCGCTGAACGTCGAGACGATCTGCTCGTACGAGCCGTTGCCGTCGAAGTCCTTCACGATCATCGTCGTCGGCTGCCGCTCGCTCGCGTGGAGCGGTCCGTTCTCCCCCACGTTCCCGACGACGAAGTCGACGCGCCCGTCGCCAGTGAAGTCCCCCGCGACGATCCGGTTCCACCAGCCGTCGCTCTTCGCCAGCCCGGGCACGTCGAGCGGCACGAGCCGGCCGCCGCCCGCGTTGCGAAAGACCGTGATCGGCATCCAGTCGCCCACCACGACGAGATCGAGCCGCCCGTCGCCGTCCACGTCGCGCCAGCAGGCGTCGGTCACCATCCCCACCCGCTCGAGCGCCGGCGCGAGCCGCGCGGTGACGTTGGTGAAGTGGCCTCGCCCGTCGTTCTTCAGCAGCAGGCTGCGCGCGGCGATGCCGTACCGCCAGGGCTCCACGCGCCCGCCGACGAAGAGGTCCACCGCGCCGTCGCCATCGTAGTCCGCGGCGACGACGCGCGATCCGCTCGACGTCTCCGGCGGCAGCGCCTGGTCCGCCTTGTGGAAGTGCCCTCGCCCGTCGTTCAGGTAGAGGCGGTCCATCAGCGCCGGCGCCCCGTCGGAGTACTCGCTTCCGCCGCTCACGACGTACAGGTCGGGGCGGCCGTCGCCGTTCGCGTCGAAGAACGTCGCGCCGACGTCCTCGGAGATCCTGTCGCGCGCGAACACGCTGTCGTCGCGCGCCTCGAAGGTGCCGTCGCGGCGCTGCACGAGCAGCCGCCCCGCCTGCTCCTTCGCGCCGCCGATGTACAGGTCGTCCAGCCCGTCGCCGTTCACGTCGCCCACCGCCGCCGTCGGCCCCTCGGTGGAGAGCAGCTTCGGGATGAGCGTCTCGCGGTCGAAGTCGACGAACCGGTTCTCGTGGTGCACGAAGTCGAGCCCCGCGGCGTCGGTGACGTCGGCGAGGAGGGGCGTCGGCTCCTCGGGTGCAGCGGGCGGCGCCCGCTGCACCGCGCTCGATTGCGCGACGGTCAGGGCGCGATTCGTCGCCACGTCGCGCAGCAGGCTCACCCGTCCGTCGGGCCAGACGACGCGCAGCGAATCCACGGTGGCGTGCGCGCCGAGCCCGAGGTCGAGCGCGTAGTCCATGCTCGACTGGAAGCCGCGCACCGGCGATTCCTCCTGCATCACGAGCGCGTCGCCCGCGTACGCGGTGACGCGCGCGCCGATCGCGAAGCGGTTGCGCCCCTCCCCCTGCAGCCGCACCACGAGATAGTGACGGTCCGGATGGAGCGTGCGCGCGTTGTTGCGGTAGACGAACGCTTCCTGGTTCGTGTTGTTCACCACGAGATCGAGCGCGCCGTCGCCATCGAGGTCGCCATACGCCGCACCGCTCGAGAAGCTCGGCGACGCCAGCCCCCAGGTCCGCGACACGTTCGAGAAGCGCAGGCCACCCTCGTTGTGGAAGGCGTAGTTGGGCACCGGCGTCTCCGTCATCGCATCGATGAGCTTCCGCACGTCCACCTTCGAGCGCCCGCCGTTCGTCGCCTCACGCATCGTGCGCGGATCGGCGAGGAACGCGACGTAGTCCTGCGAGGTGAGATCCTTCGGGACCCCGTTCGTCACCAGGATGTCCTTGCGCCCGTCGAGATCGAGATCGGCCGCCAGCGCGCTCCAGCTCCAGTCGGTGCGCGACACGCCGGCGAGCTGGCCGACGTCGCTGAACGTGCCGTCGCGGTTGTTCCGCTGGAGCATGTTCCGCATCGCCTGATGGTGATAGCCCTCGCGCACCCGGGTCTGGTACGCATCCCAGCTCTCGAACTGCGTCGTCGTCTTGAGGCGGTACTCGTCCTCGGGGAGCATGTCCGTGGTGTAGACCTCGGGCCAGCCGTCGTTGTCCAGGTCGGCGATGTCGAGCCCCATGGAGAAGTAGCTGATCTCCGGCATCTGCCGGTCGAGCGCCTCGGAGAAGGTGCCGTCGCCCCGGTTCACGTACAGGTAGTCGCGCTCGAAGAAGTCGTTCGAGACGTAGATGTCGGGGCGCCCGTCGTCGTTGACGTCCCCGACGGCGACGCCGAGCCCCATCGCCATCTCGGGTCCGCGGATCCCCGCCGCCGCGCTCACGTCGGTGAAGTGGTCGCCGTCGTTGCGGTACAGCCGCTCGCCGCCGTACTCGCTCCGGTCGTCGCGCGACGACCGGAGGTTGAAGCTGTTCGCCGAGCGGGGCGAATTGTTCACCACGAAGAGATCGAGGTCGCCGTCACCGTCGTAATCGAGGAATGCCGACTGCGTCGTGAACCCTTCGTCGGCGACACCGTATCGCCTCGCCGCCTCCGTGAACGTCGGCACGCCGTCGCGGTCGAGTCCCTGATTGAGCCACAGCTCGTTGGCGCGCGTCGCCGGCTCGCCTCGGCCGGCCCTGCTGAGGTAGACGTCGAGCCGGCCGTCGCCGTTCACGTCGGCGAGCGCCACGCCGGTGGTCCACGATCCCTTCGTGTGCTCGATCGCCGAGGCGTCGGTGACGTCGCGGAAGCGGAAGCTGCCCTGATTGAGGTAGAGGCGCGCGCCGTCGCTGTTCGCCGTGAGCACGACCTCCGGCAGTCCGTCGCCCGTGAGGTCCCCGATCGCGACGCCCCCGCCGTTGTAGAAGTTCCGGTAGCTGAAGACGTTGAACTCCGCCGTCTGCTCGAGCTGATTCACGAACCGGATGCCCGTCGCGCTCGAGGGGAGCCGCGTGAAGAGCTGATTGCGCGCCGAGGGGGCATCCCCCGCCTGGATCACCGTGGCGCGCTCCGATCCGGAGCACGCCACGGCGAGAAGCGCGGCGGCGACCAACCGCGACGAGCGCCGGGGCCGAACGGCAGAACGAGACGGCAGAAGCATGCGGCGAGGCGGGGACGGCGGAGAGACGGCGGTCGCGGATGGGGACGCGCCACCGCCGGCTGGCCGCACGCGAGGCGCGGCCGGGAAATCTAGCCCAGGAGCACCATAGCCTGCCCCGGGCGGGGCAGGCTATGGCGGACGAGCGTCGCGGCGAAAGAGCGGCTAGTAGCCGGCGTTCTGCACCAGCATCGGGTTCGCGGCGAGCTGCGTCTGCGGGATCGGGAACACGATCTTGTACGGCTCCGACGCGTTCTTGAACACACGCGACGCCGTGTACGTCCCCGCGCGCACCATGTCGGTCCGGCGCTTCCCTTCCCCGGTGAGCTCGAACAGCCGCTCGTTGAAGATCGCCGTCCGCGCCTGCGCCTGCGACATCGCGGTCGACAGCGGCTTCGGCGGGCTGAACTGCCGCTGGCGGATGATGTTCACCTGATCGATCGCCGCCGGCGTCTGCCCGAGCTCGTTCAGCGCTTCCGCCTTGATCAGGTACATCTCGGCGAGCCGGAAGATCGGGTAGTTGTTCGGGAACGAGCTGCCGGTCGGGACGCCGACCTTCGGGACGAACTTGTTGTACCGTGCGCCCTCGTTCTCCGCCGCCGCCGTCTCGTTGCCGATCGTCGTGGTGAAGATGAGCGGGTTGCCCGCGCGGTCGTTCACCGCGAGCCCGGTCTCGAAGCTGTACTGCTGGCCGACGAGGAAGATGTTCCGCCGCTGGTCCGCCGGATCGAACGCATTGTACGTGTCGGCGATCGTCGCGAATCCGTTCCAGGGTCCGCCGCCCACGCTCAGCTGGTTGTAGTGCAGCGTGCGCATCGGGAAGTTCTCGCCGATGTCCGGCTGCGCGTCCGTGTTGGCGATGTAGAAGATGTTCTCCGTCGAGTTGTCGTTGTCGGGGGAGAAGTTCTTGCTCCAGTTCGCCTCGAGCGAGTACTGGCCGGAGTTGAGCACCCGGTCGGCTGCGTCGATCGCATCCTGCCACCGCGGCGTTCCCTTGCTCAGTCCCGCGGCGGTGATCGTGCCGGTGTAGACCTCGGCGTTCAGGTACAGGCTCGCGAGGATCGCGTCGGCGACGCCGCTCGTGACGCGTCCCGTCTGGTCCGACGGACGCGACGCCGGCAGCACGGCGCGCGCCTCGTTCAGCTCCGATTCGATGAACCGGAACACCGAGTCGCGCGGGACGTTCGGCGAGGCCTCGTTCTTCGTCCCCGTGACGAGCGGAACGGAGCCGAACATGTCCATGAGCTGGTAATAGAACCAGGCGCGGAGCGTCCTGAGCTCGGCGAGCGTCACGTCGGAGCCCGGGCCGCCCGCCTTCGTGATGACGTCGATCATCAGGTTCGCCCGGGCGACGCCGCTGAACATCGCGTTCCACGCGCCGTTCATCGCGCCGAGGGCGGAGCCGCTGTTCGCGTTCCAGGTCTGCTTGTATTCCTCGAGCCAGACGCCGTTGTCGTACCAGTCCTGGCCGCGCGTCGGGACGATGATCTCGTCCGTCGACACCTCGTCCAGGTTGTAGACGTCGTCCATCGTGCTGCGGAGGTTCGCGTACACCGACGCGACGCCGGCGAGCACCTCCGGGTCGCTGTGAAAGGCGTTGGTCGGTGTCAGCGCGTCCTTCGGCACTTCGGTGAGATTGGTGCAAGCGCTGAAGATGATCGGCCCGGGCACGCAGAGCAGGAATGCCCCGAGCGTCATCCGGCGGGCCGGTCGTGAGAAGAGAATCCTCATATGCCTCGATGCGCGAAAGGAAAGTCTGAGGGCGTGTTCGGAGATCATCAGAAACCGACGTGTGCGCCGACCGTGAAGGTGCGGGCCCGCGGATACGTCAGGTAGTCGATGCCTCTCGTCGCCGCGCCGTCCACGCTCGCGTCGACGAACACCTCCGGGTCGTATCCCGAGTACGGCGTGAAGAGCAGCAGGTTGTCGCCCGAGAGATACACGCGCGCCGTCCGTCCTTCCCCGCCGATGAGCGGGAGCTGGAACGTGTAGCCGACGGTCATGTTCTGCAGGCGGATGAACCGGCCGTTCTCGATCCAGCGCGACGAGAAGATCGCCGGCTCGTTGATGCCCGTCGGATCGGACAGCGCCGACGCGAGGAAGTTGCGCGACGACTTCGCGTTCCCCTTCGTGCCGTACACGAGCGCCGTGTTGTTGAAGACGTCGCGGCCGAACTCGCCGCGCCACAGCCAGCTCGCGTCGAACTTGTGCCACGTCGCGTTGCTGCGCAGCCCCATCGTGAACGACGGGTTGGCGTCGCCGATGATCATCTCGTCGTCGCCCGTCGGCGCGATCGTCTCGCCGTTCGTGCAGCCCGTGCTCGTCGACTTGCAGGCGAACACCTGCTGCCCGTCATTGTTCACGCGCAGGAACTTCGGTCCCCAGAAGGTGCCGATCGGCTGGCCCGGGATGAGGCGCTGCGACCGCCGGCCCGACTGGCCCTGGCCGAACACGTCGCCCGTGATGATGTACGGCGCGTCGCCGAGGCTCTGCACGCTGTTCCGATCGACGGAGAGGACGAGCCCCGACGTCAGCGAGCTGTTGGCGCCGTCGAACAGGCGGGCATCGACCGTCGCCTCGAGACCGCGGTTGCGCACGGAGCCGATGTTCTGGATCTGCGTCGCCACGACCGCGGGCTGCGGCACCGGCACGGTGAGCAGGAGGTCCTTCGTCGTCTTCTGGTACACGTCGATCGCGCCGGTGAACCGGTCGCTCATGATGCCCCAGTCGAGGCCGACGTTGGTCTGATCCGACGTCTCCCACTTGAGGTTCGGGTTCTCCACCTGCACCGCCTGGAGCCCGTTCGTCACGGTGCCGCCGAAGGGATACTTCGCGCCCGGATCCGTGCGCAGGAGAAGCTGCGTGGCGTACGGCCGCACCGCCTGGTTGCCCTGCCGGCCCCAGCCCGCGCGCAGCGCGAGCGTCGAGAACCAGCCGTCGCGCATGAACTCCTCGTTGCTGAGCCGCCACGACGCCGAGATGGCGGGGAAGGTCGACCACTTGTGCCCCTCCGCCAGGCGCGACGAGCCGTCACGCCGGATCACGCCGGTCAGGTAGTACTTGCCCGCGTAGCCGTAGTTCGCGCGCGAGAAGAACGAGACCAGCTTGCTCTCCTGGATGTACGAGATCGGCGCCGGCGAGCCGGTCTGCGTTCCGCCACTGAGGTTGTTCCACTGGAACGCATCGGTGACGAATCCCTGCATCGTGGCTTCGAAGCCGTTGTTCGTGAACTGGCTGTACTCGTAGCCGCCCACGATCTCGAACTCCTGCTTGTCGCCGAGCTTCGGCGTCGCCGTGAGCAGCTGCTGGAAGTTCAGGTTCTGCAGGCTGCGCTCGGCCTGGCGCGCGACGCCGTCGAACTCCGCGCCGAGCGGGTTGGAGCGCGGCACGTACGTCTGCCGCACGGAGCTCGTGTAGTCGGCGCCGATGGTCGTCTGCGCCGTGAGTCCGTCGATGATCAGCACCGAGCCGGTGACGTTGCCGAGGATCCGGTTCTCCGGCGCCCGGTCCTGGATCTGCTCCGCGAGGGCGACCGGGTTGCGCACGGACTGCGCACCGGCACCCATCTCGTAGTACACCGTCTTGTTCGTCGTCGGGTCCGTCGTCTGGATCGGCAGCGTCGGGTTGAAGATGGCCATGTTCGTGAACACGCCACCCGTGAAGCCGCCGCCGTTCTCCATCGCGAGGAAGCGGTTGTTCACCCGCGACGCGGTGAGGTTCGCGTCGAGGTTGACCTTCCCGTCGATCGCCGAGGTGTGGCCGTTCAGGCGACCCTGGTACCGGCGAAGGCCGTTCGCGATCACGACGCCCTGCTGGTCGAAGTAGTTCAGCGACGCGCGGTAGTTGGTCTGCTGCGAGCCGCCCGAGAAGGCGAGGTTGTGGCTCGTCGTGTAGCCCGTACGGAGGAGCGCCCGCTCCCAGTCGGTGTTCGCCGTGCCGTTCAGATCGGCCTGGTTCGCCGGCAGGTCGCCCTTCTGGATCTCGGAGTTCACGAACGAGCGGTACTGGTCGCCCGTCAGGAAGTCGAGATGCCGGGCCGCCGTCGCCGCGGCGACGTACGTGTCGTACTCCAGCGTCGAGTTCCCCCGCGCGCCGCGCTTCGTCTGCACGAGTACGACGCCGTTGGCGCCTCGGCTGCCGTAGATCGCCGTCGCCGAGGCGTCCTTGAGGACGGTGATGGACTCGATGTCGTTCGGGTTGATCGAGTTCAGCGGGTTGCGCGGCAGCGCCGCGTTCACGCCGTTGATGCTCGCGCTCGCGACCGTCGACTCGTCCTGGAGCGGCACGCCGTCGATCACGTACAGCGGCGTGTTGCTCGCCTGGATCGACGTCCCGCCGCGGATGCGAACCTGGATCCCGCCGCCGGGCTCGCCGCTGTTCTGCGTCATCTGCAGACCGGCCACGCGTCCCTGCAACAGCTGGTTGGGGTTCGTCACCACGCCGACGTTCGCCTGATCGGCGTTCACCGTGGACACGGAGCCGGTGATCGCCTCGCGGCGCTGGGCGCCGTAGCCGGTGACCACGAGGTCGCTCAGCACCGCGGCCTGCGCGGCGAGCTGGAAGTCGGCGGTGACCGACCCGCCCGCCACGACGTTCACCGCGCGGGTCTGCGCCGCGAAGCCGATGCGGGTGACACGGATGGTGTGCGGCCCCGGCGTGACGCCGGCGATGGAGTAGGCGCCGTCGTTCCGGGTCAGTGCGCCGCTCGTCGTGCCCACGACGCGAATCGTCGCCGACACGAGCGGCTGCTGCGACGCGGAATCGATGACGCGGCCCTGGATGATGCCCGTGCCGGACTGCGCCGAGAGCGGTACCGCCAACAGCACGCTACCCAGCAATGCCGTCAGCGCACATCGAGTGACTGCCATTCGTCTGCCTCCACGTGGACGAGGGACTCACGCCCGCGACGTTCCGCACGGGCGCCTCCGCCGGGACCTCGTGCGACGTCCGGCGGAACCGAAACGGCTCGTGGCACGCAGTGGCGATCGGCTCGACGGGCATCCCGCGGAAACCGGACCGTCGAACGATCACCCTTGCGTCTGCAACTTTTCGCGCAAAACTGCTGCGGGCGATTGTAACCGAATCCGACAAAAGCGCAATGCGACCTCCACAGCCGGCCGCCCCGCGGTCCTCAGAGTGAGCGCCCGCCCGACACCCGACGCCCATATGGCTCGTGACCTGTCGTGCAGTCGCCCGGTCACCCGCCCGGACGCCTCCGCGGACGCCTCCCCGGAGGCCGCGCGCCGCACTGGCGAGGCGCCCCCGCGAATCGCATATATTGCGCAACCGGTTGCGCAAACTTTGCAGGCCCACCCCAGCCCATCACGCCAATGGCTGGCCACCGGGTGACCCTGAAGGACATCGCGAAGAGCGTCGGGCTCTCCATGGCCACCGTCTCGCGCGCCCTCGCCGACCACCCCGACATCAGCGGGGAGACGAAGGACCGCGTGCGCGAGGCCGCGCAGGCGATGAGCTACATCCCCAACTACCGCGCCCGATACCTCCGCGCGAAACACTCGCGGCTCATCGCCCTCATCGTCCCGGAGATGAACATGTTCTTCGTCCCGTCGATGATCACCGGCATCAACCGCGTCGTCCAGCAGAACGACTACTCGCTCATCGTCTTCCAGTCGGACAACTCGATCGTCCAGGAACGACGACTCGCCGAGTACTGCACGCACCTCTCCGCCGACGGCGTGCTCCTCGTGCTCTCCTCCGAGACGGCCGACCTCCAGCACCTCGAGGTGCTCCACGAGTTCGGCATCCCCGTCGTGCTGCTCGACCGCACGATCGACACGACCAAGTACACCACCATCACGATCGACGACGAGGACGCGGGACGCGAAGCAGCCACCTACCTCATGGACCGCGGCCACGACTGCATCCTCGGCATCTTCGGCGACCAGCGGCAGCGCATCAGCGCCCTGCGCCAGAAGGGCTTTCGCCGCGCGCACGCCGAACGCGGCGTTCCGCTCGCCGAGACGCAGGTGCTCTCCGTCACGATCGTCGACGAGCTCGAAGGGCTCCTCGAGCGCGCCTTCGCCGCGCACCCGCATCTCACCGCGGTCTTCACGATGACCGACGACCTCCTCGTCCACACGCACTACCTTCTCGCTCGGCGCGGCGTGCGCATTCCGGAGGACGTGTCGCTCCTGTCGATCAGCGACGGCGAGGCGCCCTCGTTCCTCCATCCGAACGTGACGCACATCCGCCATTCGGGGATCGAGGTCGGCGAGCGCACCGCGCACATCCTCATCGGCATGATCGAACACAACTCGGACGCGATGATGGATGTCCGCATCCGCACGACGCTCGTCGAGCTCGGATCGGTGACCGTGCGCCGGCGCCAGCCGCCGCGGCGCGGCGGGCGGGCCGCCCCTCCGGAGCGCGCGTGAACCTCCTCGCCGTCGTCCTCTTCGCGCAGCTCGCCGCACCCGCGAGCACGCCGCTCCGCGGCACGCCGCCGGTGCTCTCCTTCCCGCAGGCCGGCCTCGACGATCCCGCCGCGTACGAGGGCTATCGCACGCGGCTCTTCCGCGACGCGGCCGGCAACACGGTGCAGATCTACCTCGACGCGCGCGCCCAGCGCGTGGTGCATCTCTGGGCCGACGCGGAGAACGAGAGCATCGGATTCACCGCGCGCGGCGGCGACGGCAACGCCGCGGCGCTGCGCTGGAACGGCCCCGGCGCGCTGGTCGGCCGCGCCGGCACGGCGCGCATCGTCGAGCATCGCCTCGTCGCCGACGACGCGCGCATCGCGCTCGGCTGGTTCCTCCTCGGCTCGATGCGGGTCGAGCGCGACCTGCAGTACGCGAAGCGGCAGCTCGCCTCGTTCGCCGACGCGCCGTTCGAGCTGCCCGAGATCGAGCGGCTGCTGCACGCGATCGCGTCCCTTCCGCCGGCCGAGCGGGAGCGGCATCTCGCGCTGCTGCACGCCCCGAGCGTCGCCGCGCTTCGCGCGCGAACGATGCCGACGGTCGCCGCGACCGACAGCGGGCCGGTGCACGTCGTCCGCGTCACGCAGCCGGCGCTCGATGCGCTCGATACGCTCGTCCTCGAGCTCCGCACCGATCCCCGCCTCGTCCGCGCCGAGATCGCCGGCGACTCCGTCGTGCTGCGCGCGCTCGCGGGACGGACGATCCCGTTCACCGTGCGCATCGAGTCGAGCGGCCGGCCCCTCACGCCGCTCGCCCGCAACGAGATCTTCGACGCCGACTTCCTCGCCTGGCTCGCGAGGACGCGTGCGCGCGCCGCAACGGCCGGCCCGTCGTCCCCGCTCGCGCTCCGGGCCCAGCGCGTCGAGCGGCAGGTGCGCGGGCTCGAGCTCCTCGCTTCCCGCGAGAAGCTCATGGCCGGCCTGCCGACCTACGCGACGTACTTCGGCCGCGACATGCTCATGACGGCGCTCATGATGCGCCCGGTCTGGCGCCCGGAGATGGCGGAATTCGTCATCGCGAGCGCGCTGCGCAAGCTGTCGCCCGAGGGCCGCGTGAGCCACGAGGAAGCGCTCGGCGGCCAGGCGGTGCGCGAGGCGGCGGCGGAGTACGCGGCTCTCGTCGAGCGATCCGCGACCGCGGCCCCCGCGCAGGCGGACAGCCTGCTCGCGCGCGCGAGCACCGTGCTCCGCGAGCTCAGGCGCGTGCGCGAGAACTACCACATGATCGACGCCGAGTTCCAGTTCCCGATCGTCGTCGCGCGCTGGCTCGACGATCCGCGCGTGAGCGCCGACCGGAAGCGCGCCTTCCTCCTCGACAGCTCCGACGGCGGCGGCACGCGGATCGCGCGGCTGTCACGCGAGCTCGAGCTGCTCGCGACGCTCACGGCGCCGTACGTGGACGACCCGCGCCCGAAGAACCTCGTGTCGTTCGCGCCGCGTGACTCGGGGCGCTGGGCATCCCAGAGCTGGCGCGACAGCAACGTCGGCTACGCGGGCGGGCGGTACGCCATGGACGTCAACGCGCTCTGGGCGCCGCACGCGCTGGAGGCACTGGATCGCATCCTCGAGGACCTGCGCACGCTCGGCATCCTCACGATCGGCCCGCGGAATCTGGCACCCTCGCGCGGCCTTCCGTTCGACGTCTACGTGCGCGCGCCGTCCTCGCTCCGGCACGCGATCGACGTCTGGCGCGGCGCGAGCCGGCACTTCCTCGTGCAGTGCTCCGGCGCCGAGGTACGCGAGCAGGTCGGCGAGCGGCTCGACTCGATGCCCGCCGCGGAGCGCCGCTACTGGACCGGCGTGCTCCAGCGGACCGGCGCCGGCCGCGACTCGCTCGAGTTTCTCGCGCTGTCGCTCGACGCGGACGGCTACCCGATCGGCGTCGCGAACAGCGACGTCGCGACGCGACTCTTTCTCCTCGATCCACCGCGGGCCGGGACCGCGTTGAGTGCCGCCGAGCGTGCCGCGGTGCTGCGCGACGTGCGGCTGTTCGCCCGCCACTATCCCGTGGGGCTCCTCGTCGACGGCGTCGGCCCCGTCGTCGCGAACGATGCGTATGCGTCCCCGAGGGTGTGGCGCGACTTCGAGCGCGACCGGTACCACGGACCGCGCGTCGTGTGGGGCCGCGAGAACAACCTCTTCCTGCTCGGCGCCATGGCGCGCGCGCGCGACGTCGCCGGCGTCGCCGATCCCGCGCTCGCCGCGTACCGCCGCGAGATCGACGCTGCGGTCGACCGCGTCCGCTCGGCGGTCGAGGCGTCCGGCTTTCACAGCGAGCTGTGGAGCTACGAGCTGCGCGACGGGCGCGTCGTGCCGGTTCGCTACGGCAGCGGATCGGACGTGCAGCTCTGGAGCACCACCGACCTGGTGGTCGGCTACACGCGCGACCGCGGCCGGGGGGGACGCGCTACCGCGCCAGCACGCGGTAGCCGTGCGCCGGGATCTCGATCGTCCCCTGCGCCGCCAGCGACTCCGTCGCTCCGCTGAACCAGTCGGTGTAGAGACCGGGCCGCGCGAAGTCGCGATAGGTCGCGGCGACCGGCGCGTCACCGAAGTTGACCGCGGTCACGACGGTGTTGGCGTCCGTCGCACGGACGAACGCGTACACCCGATCTCCGCCGCTCGTGCGCAGCGTCGTCTGCGCGCCTCCCGACGCGCCGTTCGCCAGCGCCGCCTCGCGATGCTTGAGATCGAAGAGGGCGTGGTAGAACGGCGCGAGCGACGGGCCGCTCCAGTCCACCGTGTCCTTCTCGAAGAAGCGAAGCCGCTCGTGCAGGCTCGCCTCCTGGCCGGTGTAGAGAAGCGGCATGCCCCCTCGCAGCGTCGCGGCGAGGACGAACGCCGGCAGGTGGTTCGCGCCCATCCGCTCGAACTCGGTGCCGTTCCAGCTGTTCTCGTCGTGGTTGCTCGTGAAGTACATGCGGTACGCGTCGGGCCCGTAGAGGCTGTCCTCGCGGGCGACGTACGCATCGAGCGCAGCGGTCGAGCGCTTGCCCGACGCGAGGTCGTTGAGCAGATGGTGCAGCTCCCATCCGTAGGTCATGTCGAACGCGACATGCAACCGCGGATCCTCCGCCTCGGCGAGCAGGAACAGATCGGGCTTCACCGCCGCGAGCGCGCGGCGCGCGTCGATCCAGAAGTCGGTCGGCACACCGCCGGCGACGTCGCACCGGAAGCCGTCGATCCCCGTCGAGTCGACCCACCAGCGCATCGCGCCGATCATCGCGCGGCGCAGCGCGGGATTGTCGTAGTTCAACTCGGCGACGTCGGTCCAGTCGGTGTCGTGGTTCTCGTTGTCGCGCGCGTTGATGATCGTGCCGTCGGCGCGGGTGACGTACCAGTCGCGGTGCTCCACGGTCCACGGATGGTCGAACGCGGTGTGATTGGGGACCCAGTCGAGCAGCACGCGCATCCCCTGGACGTGCGCCGCGCGCACCACGGATCGGAAATCGGCGAGCGTGCCGAGCGCCGGGTTCACGGCGGTGTAGTCGGCAATCGAGTAGTAGCTGCCGAGCGTGCCCTTGCGGTTCTTCTTCCCGATCGGCTGCACGGGCATGAGCCAGACGACGTCGACGCCGAGCAAACGCAGTCGCGGGAGATGGCGCTGGAACGCGGCGAGCGTGCCCTCCGGCGTGTACTGCCGCAGGTTCACCTCGTAGATGACGGCGTGGCGCGACCACGCCGGATGCACCAGCGCCGAGGGAGCGGGCCTCTGCCGGGCGGCGACCGTGCTCGGCGCCGGTGCGCAGGCGCCGACGGCGAGCGTCGCGAGGAGCGCGCCGCGCGCGGCGAGCGCGCGTAGCCTGGCGCGCGTCATCGCGTCGAGTCCGAGAGCACGGCGTCGGCCGCCGGATAGGGCGCGAATCGCTTCCCCAGGTCCACCGCGATCACCTCGACGCTCAGTCGGCTGCCGTCCACGTGCACCACCACATAATGATAGGGGTTGTCTTCGGGATCGTCCGCGGGGCGCACGAGATGCTCGAGCGAGACCCGCTGCTCGGCATTGGCCGCGAGATAGCCGGCGACGTCGGGCTCCTCGACGTGCCCGTACAGCGGCGCGCCGCCGCCCCCACTCACGATCTGATCCATGCGATGGGTGCCGGTCGAATCGGTGTAGCGCTCGACCCAGTGCTCGAAGACGTGGTCGTGGCCGGCGAAGAGGAGCCGCACGTGATGCGTGCGGAAGAGCGGCATCCACACGTCGCGAATCGACTGCGTCTGCGCTTCCGTCGGGCGGCCGTGCGGACCGGACGAGTAGACCGGATGGTGGAAGAAGGCGACGACGTTCACGTAGCGCGCGCGGTCGAGCGACTCGAGCTGGCGCGTCATCCACGCGAGCTGCGCCGGATCATCCGCGATGTGCGAGTCGAGCGCCATGAAGAAGCTGTTCCCGTAGCCGAATGCATAGACGGGATAGCCGTCGAGGCGGCGCGGCGAGCCGTCGCGCGGCAGGAGCGCGCCGTTCACCTCGAGATAGTTGCGCAGCCCCGCGAGCCGGCGCGGGTCGAGGAGGTTCGGCGACGACCCGACGTCGTGATTCCCCACCGCGAGGAAGTACGGCACGTTCCCCTGCTGCGTGAGCCGGTCGATCAACGGTACGTAGCTCACGGAGAGCTGCGCCGCGACGGCGCCGTTGGTCACGGCATCGCCGCTCTGCACGACGAAGCGGATCGAGTCGGCGCTGGTGTGCGCGCGCCCGATCGTCGCGAGCATCGACTCCACGACGTGAGCGTGCTCCGCCTGCAGCTTCCTGCCGTCCTGCCGGCCGCGCGTGTCGCCGTACGCGATGAACGAGAACCGAGTGATGCCGGCCGTCGCGCTCTCCGTCGGGAGCGGCGTGCGCGGTGGCCGGATCGGCGTGAGCGCGACCGGGCGCGCCGGGGCGAGTGCGACCGCCACGCCGGCGAAGGCGCAGGCGGCCAGCAGCCCGACACCCGCGCGGCGCGCCCTCAGCCGCCGCGCGCCGGCACGCCCGCGAACGGCGCCCCGACTCCTCCCGGCTGGCCCAGCGCCGCCAGCCCGCGATAGCCGCTCGCGATGTCGCGCAGCGCCTTCTGCGGATCGGCGTCCCCGCCGTCGGCGTTGTCCTGCTCGCTCGTCCACCACGGGTTCTCGCGGTCGAGTCGCGACTCGCGCAGGAAGCGCGGCAGGTCCATGTCGCCGTAGCCGAACGGGCAGATGGCCCAGCCCTCCGCCGTCTTCGGCGCGCGCACCCCGTCCTTCGCGTGCAGCATCGGATAGCGCGAGGGGTCCTTCGCCACCTGCCTGGCCGGATCGAACACGTCCCGCACCGTGCTGCCGTCGGCCGCCGTGTACGACGAGAACTGGTGCTGCGCGACGTGCGCCCAGAACAGGTCGAGCTCGCACTTCACCCACTTCGGATCGGTGTGCGCGAGGAAGTAGTCCATCACCCGCACGCCGGACGAGCGCGTGAAGTTCCCCTGCGCGTCCGTCGGGCCGGCGTCGAGGAGGAAGCTCCACGGCACCTGGTGCGTGTGCGAGTAGATCGGGATGCCGGCGCGCGAGGCCTTCACCGCCATCGCGTTCCACCGCTCGATCGCGGCGTCCACCTCGCGCTTCTGGCGCATCAGGTTCGTCGCGTCGTGCGAGCCCGTCATGCGCTGGCCGAGGATCGCCGCGGTCTCGAGCGCGGCGTCGATCGTCTCCGGCGTCAGTCCCACGGCGCCCCCGTTCACCACCGACGCGTTGTAATGCCCGACCGCCGTGAGCCCGGCCGCGTCGAGCCAGGCACGTATCTGCTTCGGCGGCGGGCTCGCGCCTCCGTCGGCACCGGCGGCCTGGCCGAAGGTCGGCGCGCCGGTGAAGCTGAAGAACTCGATCCCCGCATAGCCGATCGCGGCCGCGGCGTCCATCACCTCGCGCCAGCCGACGGGCAGCGTGGGATACTTCGCCTTGTCGCCGGCGAGCATCGCGCGGGCGCTGTAGGCCATGAGCGCACGCCGCGCGCGCGGGATCATCGCGCTGCCCGATCCGGCGCGCTCCTCGCGCTCCCGCGCCTCGCCGTCGCGGATCGCGACGCCGCCCACGGTCAGCGCCACCGCCGTGCCCGCGGCGACCGCGAACAGATCACGCCTCGTGAGCGTCGTGTCGGCCTCCGACCGTCCATCCTGCTGCTCCATGCTCGCCATGTGGCCTCCTCGCTTTCGCTCGGCTGCGCGGATGCGGGTGACGACCGCGAGCCCGGCGGACCGGGAACGTCGTCCGGCATCGTGCGGAGTGTGGACGCGTCAAAGGTGGCCCCGGCGCGGGCGATGTCCAGCCGAGGGCGCCGCCGCGGCCGCTCCGGCGCTCGCGCCGCCGCCGACGTCACGGTCGTGCACGCTGCTCCGGCCATGGGGACTACTCCCGACATGCGCTGACGGATCTCCCGATGGTTGCCGCGTGCGGGACGTCTAGGATCAAGTGACGTCCCATTCAGCTCCCTCACACGCAAGGGCGCGAGCCATGCCAATAGTCACGAAAGCGCGAGAGGTCGTGATCGGCGCTCTGATCGCCGCCGCGGCCGGATCGATCATGTACGCCTGTGCCACGACCAAGACCACCGATCTCGCGAGCGGCGACGCCGCGTCGAAGGTGTACGTGGCGCCCGGGTCCTACGACCAGTATTACGCCTTCCTCTCCGGGGGCTACAACGGCCAGATCGGCGTCTACGGTCTCCCGTCCGGGCGGCTCCTGAAGTTCGTCAGCGTCTTCTCGCAGAACCCCGAAACGGGCTGGGGCTACAACGAGGAGTCGAAGCCGATGCTCCAGACGACCTACGGAACGATTCCGTGGGACGACACGCACCATCCGGAGCTGTCGCAGACGGACGGCGTGCCCGACGGGCGCTGGCTGTTCATCAACGGCAACAACACGCCGCGCGTGGCTCGCGTCGATCTCACGACCTTCGAGACCACCGAGATCCTTCAGATCCCGAACTCGGCCGGCGGCCACGCCTCCCCGTTCACGACGCCGAGCACGAAGTACATCGTCTCCGCCACGAGGTTCAGCGTTCCGGTCCCGAACACCGACGTCGCGATCGAGAGTTACAAGAAGAACTTCCGCGGCACGCTGTCGTTCATCACGGCCGACCAGCCCGGCAAGATGGACATCGCCTTCCAGATCCTCCTGCCCGGCTTCAACTACGATCTCGGGCACGCGGGCAAGGGCCCCTCGGACGGCTGGTTCTTCTTCACGTCGTACAACTCCGAGCAGGCGAACGAGAAGCTCGAGCTCAACGCGTCGCAGAACGACAAGGACTTCATCGCCGCGGTGAACTACCGGCAGGCGGAGAGCTGCCTCGCGCAGGGCAAGGCGCGGCAGGTCGCGTCCGAGTACTTCCACAACGTGATGGACGAGAAGTCCCACCAGGCGCGCGCCGAGCGGAAGACGAGCGTGCGGGTCCTCGATCCGGCCGCGTGCCCGGGGATGGTCTACTACATGCCGACGCCGAAGTCGCCACACGGCGTGGACATCGATCCGACGGGCGAGTACATCGTGGCCGGCGGCAAGCTCGCCACCGTCATCCCCGTGCACTCGTTCTCGAGGCTGCAGAAGGCGATCGCCGACAAGCAGTTCGACGGCGACGTCGAGGGGATCCCGGTCGTGAAGTACGCGGCGACGATCGCCGGCGAGGTGCAGAAGCCCGGCCTCGGCCCACTTCACACGGAGTTCGACGGCAAGGGCAACGCCTACACGTCGATGTTCATCTCCTCCGAGATCGTGAAGTGGAAGCTCGGCACGTGGGAAGTGCTCGACCGCATGCCGGTCTACTATTCGGTCGGCCACCTGATGATCCCGGGCGGCGACTCGAAGAAGCCGTGGGGCCAGTACGTCCTCTCGCTGAACAAGATCACCAAGGACCGCTACCTGCCCACCGGGCCGGAGCTCTCGCAGTCGGCGCAGCTCATCGACATCAGCGGCGACAAGATGCGGATGCTGCTCGACTTCCCGACGATCGGCGAGCCGCACTACGCACAGGCGCTCCCGGCCGCGCTGATCAGGGATCGGCAGGTGAAGTTCTACAAGCTGAGCGAGAACACGAACGCGAACGTCGTGAAGGCGGAGAGCGATGGCGGCATCACGCGCACCGGCAAGCGCGTGGACATCAAGATGGCGGCCATCCGCTCGCACTTCGCGCCCGACAACATCGAGGGCGTGCAGCTCGGCGACACGGTCTACTTCCACGTCACCAACATCGAGCAGGACTGGGACATCGTGCACGGGTTCGCCGTGCTCGGCGCGGAGAACGCGGAGCTGATCATGGCGCCCGGCGCGACCCGCACGCTGAAGTGGCTGCCGAAGTCCCCGGGGATCTATCCGTTCTACTGCACGGACTTCTGCTCCGCGCTCCACCAGGAGATGCAGGGCTACGTGCGGGTGTCGCCGGCCGGCTCGGCGGTGCCGCTGATGGCGAACACCAGCAAGAAGGCGATGGCCCAGATCTCCGGCGCGAACGCCGACGGCCGCCGGTCCCACGACGACCACGCACGCCCTGGCGGGGAGTGACCCGATGACGAGACTCTCCAGACTCCTCGTGGGTGCGGCGGCGCTCCTGCTGCTCACCGTGTACGCGTTTCCACTCTGGCACGTGCAGCTCGTCGCGCCGCAGTACCCCGAGGGGCTGGGGATGTACATCCACGTCAACACCGTCCGCGGCGTCACCGAGAACGACCTGAACAACATCAACAACCTCAATCACTACATCGGCATGCAGCGGATCGAACCCGACGCGATCCCGGAGCTGCGCTACATGCCCTGGATCGTCGGCGCGCTCGTCGTCGGCGGGCTCGCCGTCGCGGTGGCCGGCCGGCGCAAGCCGCTGTACGCCTGGCTCGGCGCCTTCTTCACGCTCGGCGTGGTCGGGCTCATCGACTTCTGGCGGTGGGAGTACGACTACGGCCATCATCTCGACGAGGCCACCGCGATCATCAAGATCCCGGGCATGAGCTACCAGCCGCCGCTGATCGGGTCGAAGCAGCTGCTCAACTTCACCGCCAGCTCGTGGCCCTCCCTTGGCGGTATCGCCGTCGGCATGGCGTTGCTGCTCGGGGCGGTCGCGCTGTGGCTGACGCTTCGCGCTCGCCGCACCGTGGGCCGTCCCGTCGTCGCCGACGCACCGGTCGCGACGGCTGCCGCTCGCACGCGCGACGACGTCCCGCTCGCCACGTCCGCCTGACCGATGGCGATGCCGCGCGTTCTGCCGGCCGGTGGGGCAGCCATCGGGCGCGCCGCCGCGCTGCTCCTCACGGCGCTCGTCGCGGTCACACCGCCGATGCGGGCCCAGGCCGCGCCGCAGCGGACGGCCAGTGCCACGTCACTGGTCGTCTCTCCCCACGGACCGTTGCGCACCGTCGCCGCCGCCATCGCTCGCGCGCCGCGCGGCGCGCGCATCACCGTGATGCCGGGCATCTATCGCGAGCCCACCATCGTCGTCGATCGGCCCGTCACCATCGAGGGGGTCGGGGACGCGATTCTCGACGGCGAGGGGCGGCGCCAGATCATGACGGTCGCCGCGGACAGCGTCACCATCCGTCGTCTCACCTTCCGCGACGTCGGCTCGAGCGATCGCGAGGACCGCGCGGCGATCAGGATCGTCGAGGCCGCGCACTGCGTCATCGAGGACAACCGGATCGACCGCGCCTTCTTCGGCATCTACCTCGCCCGCGTCTCCGACTGCCGGATCGCCGGCAACACCATCGTCGCGCGGCCCACGAGCGAGGTGCAGGCAGGAAACGGGATCCACCTCTGGATCGCGGATCGCGTGCAGATCGTCCGCAATCACGTGCGCGGCCATCGCGACGGCATCTACTTCGAGTTCGTCCACCACAGCGAGATCGACGACAACGTGAGCGAGGAGAACGGGCGCTACGGTCTGCACTTCATGTTCTCCGACGACTGCCGGTACGAGGGCAATACGTTCCGGCGCAACGGCGCCGGCGTGGCGGTGATGTACACGCGCCGCGTGGGCATGCTGCGGAATCGCTTCGAGGACAACCAGGGCGCGGCGGCCTACGGCCTGCTCCTGAAGGAGATCGGCGATGCGCGCCTCGAGGGCAACCGGTTCACCCGGAACACCACGGCCGTGCACGCCGACGGCACGACGCGCCTCATCGTGACGCGGAATCGCTTCGCCGACAACGGCTGGGCCCTGAAGCTCGACGCCAACTCGCAGAGTGGCCGGATCACGGCGAACGACTTCCTGCGCAACAGCTTCGACGTCGCCACGAACGGCCGCAGCGCCGAGACGCTCCTCGAGGGGAACTACTGGGACGCGTACACCGGCTACGATCTGGCGCACGACGGTTTCGGCGACGTGCCGTATCGGCCGGTGCGGCTCTTCTCCCTCCTCGTCGCTCGCGAGGAGCCGGCGCTGGTCCTGCTCCGCAGCACGTTCGTCTCCCTGCTGGATGTGGCCGAGCGGATGCTGCCCACACTCACCCCGGAGACGCTCGCCGACGCGCGTCCGGCGATGCGCCCGATCGAGGGAGCGGGCCGATGATCGAGATCGCCGGGCTCGTCAAGCGATACGGCGCGCAGGAGGTGCTGCGCGGCATCGATCTGCACATCCGTCGCGGCCGCGTCACCGCCATCGTCGGACCGAATGGCGCCGGCAAGACGACGCTGATCAAGATCATCCTCGGCCTCGTGCGAGCGGACGCGGGACGCGTCGTGGTCGACGGCGCGCCCGTCGACGGCGAGTGCGCCTATCGCGCGCGCATCGGCTACATGCCGCAACTCGCCCGGTTCCCGCAGAACCTCACCGGTGCCGAGTTGCTCGCCATGCTCGGCGATCTGCGGCGCGAACCGGGCGCCGTGCGCCGGCTTCCGGGTCAGGAAGCGCTCATCGAGCAGTTCGCGCTCGCGCCCTTCCTCTCCAGACCGGTGCGCGCACTCTCCGGCGGGACACGCCAGAAGCTGAGCGCCGTGATGGCGTTCCTGTTCGACCCGGATCTCCTCATCCTCGACGAGCCCACCGCCGGCCTCGACCCCGTGGCGAGCGGCGTGTTCAAGGACAGGATCCTCGCGGAGCGTGACGAGGGTCGCACCTTCATCCTGAGCTCGCATTTCATGAACGAGCTTCAGGAGCTCGCCGACGACGTCGTCTTTCTGCTCGACGGGCGCATCCGGTTCGCCGGCGCGCTCCACGATCTGATGCGCTCGACGCGCCAGGCCAATCTCGGTCGCGCCATCTCGCACCTGCTCTCGCGGGAGGTCGCGGCATGATCGGCGTGCCGGCAGCCAGCCGCAAGATCATGACGTACGAGCTGCGCGACGTGGCGCGCAGCCGGTGGCTCATCGCGTACACGCTGTTCTTTCTCGCCGTCACGGACGCGCTGTTGCGCTTCGGCGGCGCGGGCAAGGCGCTCGTCAGCCTCGTCAGCATCACGCTGTTCGTCATCCCGCTCGTCGCGCTCGTCTTCGGCACCGTGTACCTCGACAACGCGCGCGACTTCACGGAGCTCCTCCTCGCGCAGCCCGTCACCCGGCGGCAACTGTTCGGCGGGCTGTATCTCGGCCTCGCCCTGCCCCTGGGCGCCGCGTTCGCCGTCGGCGTGCTCGTCCCGTTCGCCCTGCACGGGCTCGAGGATCCGGCGCAGCGCGCGTCGGTCGCCGTGCTCGTACTGGTCGGACTCGCGCTCACGTGCGTGTTCACGGCGCTCGCCTTCGTCGTCGCCTCACTCTCGGACGACCGGCTCAAGCGCATGGCCGCGGCGATCGGAGTCTGGCTGCTCGTCGCCGTCCTGTACGACGGCATCGTGCTGGTGGTCGTGATGCTGTTCGGCGACCGGGCGATCGAGCGGCCCATGCTCGGGCTCATGATCGCCAATCCGGTCGACCTGGCCCGGGTCCTTCTGCTCCTCCAGTTCGATCTGTCCGCGCTCATGGGTTACACCGGCGCCGTCTTCCAGCGGTTCTTCAGTGGTGCACGGGGCACCGCGATCGCCGCATCCGCACTCGCCGTCTGGGTCGTCGCCCCCGTGCTCTTCGGCCTCCGGATGTTCGAGCGGCGCGATTTCTGACACCGCACCTTCCGACTCACCACCCAAGGATTTCGACGATGCGACGAAACGAACTTTCTCTCCTCACGACCCTCGGTGCTGCGCTCGCTCTCGCCGCGTGCGGTGGCGGCGACCGGCGCGCCGCGGCGGACAGCACCGCTTCGGCTGCGGCGTCTTCGGATGCCTCGGCGCCCGCCGCGTCGTCCGGCGCCCCGGCGACTCCGGCCGCCGGCGGCAAGGTGATCGTCGTGCAGATGATCACCGATGGCGTGGGCAACCGGTTCGAGCCGAACAAGCTCGAGGCGAAGAAGGGCGACGTGATCCGCTTCACCCTGAAGGCGGGCGTGCACAACGTCGACTTCCTGCCCGACTCCAACCCCGGCAAGTCGGGACTGCCACCCAAGAGCGACCTGCTCCAGCTGCCCGGCCAGACGGTCGATGTCCGCGTGACCTTCGACGAGGGACACTACTACTTCCAGTGCGACCCGCACGCGCTGCTCGGGATGACTGGTCGACTCGAGGTGGAGGACTGAGTCGAGGGCGGACCGGCGATCAGCGCGACGCGGCGGACGTCACGGGGTCGCCGCGCACTCGCGGCACATCACCGTCGCCGACTCGGGGCATGCCTCCCGGAACTCCTTCGTCGCGAGGATCGGCGCGGGCACCTCGTCCCGCGCGATGCGGTGGAAGCCGAAGCTGGGGAAGTAGCGGTCCGCCGTCGTGGTGAGCAGATACAGCGCGTGCAGCCCACGCGCTTCGGCGTCGGAGATCACGCGAGCGACGAGGGCGCGCCCGAGGCCGCGCGAGCGCCACTCGTCGGCGACGGCGACCGAGCGGAGCAGCGCGTCGCCTCCGCACACCTCGAGGCCGGCGACGCCGACCACGGCGTCGTCCGACTCCGCCACGACGAAGGAGGGGAACGCCTCGCGCACGCCGTCGAGTGGCAGGTGATTCGCCTCGAGCAGTCGCTCGACGGCGGAGAGATCGGCAGCCCGCGCCGGCCGGAGACGCACGCCGGGCGCGTCGTCGAGAGCGAGGGGTCTGGTCGTCATGTCGGCATCGGGGATCGCGGGATGAAGAGGCATGGCGGCCTCGAAGCTCGCTGGACGCACGTCAGGCACAACACTCGTCCGCACAGCCGCAGGCGCGCGTCGCACCCTGCGGAAGCGTCCGGGCCCGGGGCACGCCAGGCTTCGTCGCGCGCACGAACGCGCTGAAGATCTTTCCCTCCATCGCGTCGGCGAGCGACGCGTCGACGCCAGTGCCGGCGAGCAGGGCGAGCGCGTCGTCGCGCGAGTACACGCGCGTTGGCTCGATGGTCGCGCGCTCGAAGCCGACCTCTTCGAGCAGCGCGAGAAACTCGCGCTCCTCCAGCGCACCGCCCACGCAGCCCGTCCAGAGCGCCATGCTCTCGCGCACCGCCCGCGGCAGGCCGTCGCGGACGACGACGTCGGACACCGCGAACCGCCCGCCGGGCCGCAGCACGCGGAACGCTTCCGCGAGCACACGGCGCTTGTCGCCGGAGAGGTTGATCACGCAGTTGGAGATGATCACGTCGACCGTGTTCGACGGCAGCGGGATCGCCTCGATGTGCCCCTTGAGGAACTCGACGTTCCGGACCCCCGCCTTCGCCGTGTTCTCGAGCGCGAGCGCGAGCATCTCGTCGGTCATGTCGAGCCCGTAGGCCTTGCCGGCGGGTCCGACACGCCGCGCCGAGAGCAGCACGTCGATCCCGCCGCCGGAGCCCAGGTCGAGCACGGTCTCGCCCTCCGCCAGCTCGGCGAGCGCGGTGGGGTTGCCGCAACCGAGCGACGCGAGGAGCGCTTCCGCGGGGATGCCGGCCGTCTCGCCCGCGTCGTACAGCTCCGCCGTGATCGGGTCCCAGCTCTCGCTCGCGGTGCCGCAGCAACCGGCGGAGCCGTCACCCGTGCCGCAACAGCTCGCGCCGGCATGCGCGCCATTGGCGATGTCGCGCGCCACGGCGCCGTAGCGTTCCTGGACGGTCGCCCGGATCGCCTCCAGGGCCGTGCTTCCCACCCGCCGGTCTCCGCTCGTCATCGTCCGATGCCTCCAATCAATAATTGTTGATCATTTGCGCACGAAGACACGCTCAGTCGCAGCAGGACCCGGACTCCAGCACGCGGAGCGCACGCTTGCTGGGCTGGAGCGCGATCGCCAGATCGTGCACTTCGGCCAGCGCCGCGGGCACGATCGCGTAGTAGCTCCACCGTCCCTCCCGCCGATCGGTGACGAGGCCGGCGTCCTTCAACACCTTGAGATGGAACGACAGCTTCGACTGCGCGACGTCGAGATCGTCCTGCAGGTCGCATACGCACCGCTCCCCACCCCGCAGCATCTCCAGGACCCCGAGGCGCATGACGTCCGACAGCGCATGACACAGCACCTCGGCACGCGCGAGATCGAGCCGGTTGCGAGAGCGGGGTCGGGTCGCGGTGGACACGGCAGGAGGTTAATCAAGTTTTCTTGTTGTGTCAATGGTCGCACGACGTGCCACGCGTGGACGTGGGAGGTGTGCACCCGCACCGACCTCCGTGCGCGCCGACCTGCCGCGTGCCGTCACCCACACACTCACACACCCACAGACTCACACACCCACACACCCACACACGCACGCCCTTCACTCCCCCGGCGGCGCGTACTTCGCGTCCACCCAGCCCTTCTTCTTCCCGCTCTCGATCGCCTTGTGAATGAAGTGCACGCCGCGCGCGCCCTCCCAGACGGTCGGAAAATCGGTGTCGAACTCGCCCGGCTTCTCCCCTGCGATCTTCGCCGCGATCGTGCGTGCAACGTTCAGGTAGATGTTCGCGAACGCCTCGATGAACCCTTCGGGGTGCCCGAACGGGAGCCGCGTGTTGTGCTTCACGATCGGATCGAGATAGTCGTTGCCGCGCTTGTACACGCGCGACGGCTCGTTCGCGTAGAGCAGGTCGAGGTAGTTCGGGTTCTCCTGGCGCCAGTCGAGCCCCGCCTTCGTGCCGAAGATCCGGACGCGGAGACCGTTCTCCTCGCCCACCGACATCTGCGACGAATACACGATCCCGCGCGCGCCCCCCTCGTAGTGCACGAGCAGGTTCGCGTCGTCCTCGAGCTCGTAGCCCGTGCCGAACGTGGTGAGATCGGCGCAGATCGCCTCGACCTCGAGGCCGCTGATGTACCGCGCGAGATGCCACGCGTGCAGCCCGATGTCGCCCACCGCCGAGGAGACGCCGGCGACGTTGGGATCGAGCCGCCACATGCTGATCCCCGTCGCGCCGGCGAGCCATCCCTGCGGGTACTCGGCGACGACCTTCCGGATCTCGCCGAGCGTTCCCCGGCGCACCAGCTCGCGCGCCTGCTTCACCATCGGATAGCCGGTGTAGTTGTGGGTGAGCCCGAACACCGCGTCGTGCTTTCGCACCAGCCGGCAGAGGTCCTCGGCGTCCTCCAGCGTCGTCGTCATCGGCTTGTCGCAGACGACGTTGAAGCCCGCCTCGAGGAACGCGCGCGCGATCTGATAGTGCGCCACGTTCGGCGTCACGATCGTCACGAAGTCGATGCGGTCTCCCTCCGGGCGCCGGCTCTCCCCGTCGACCATCTCTGCCCACGAGGCGTACACGCGCCGCGGATCGAGATGCAGCGCCGCGCCCTGCTGGCGCGACTTCGCGGCATCGGAGGAGAACGCCCCCGCCACGAGCTCGATCTCCCCGTCCATCGCGGCGGCCTTGCGGTGCACCCCGCCGATGAACGCGCCCGGCCCGCCACCCACCATTCCGTACCGTACCTTCCGATTCAGCGGCATCGCACGCTCCACTCGTAGAGTCGGTTGAATCTTGAAACGGAGCGCGCGGCCGCGAAAGGGAATCGCGGCCGCGCGCTGGACACGTCGGCGCCCGTTGCGCCGAACGCTCAGGGATATCCGTTGTACTTGAGCGGACTGCTGTCCTTGAACCGGTGCTCCTTGTCGCCGACGGTGCGCATCCAGATCACGATGAGCCCGCAGTCGGCCATGCCGCTGTACCCGGCGGGCGCGGTGGCGGGATCGGCGTAGCCCTCCATCCCCGCGATGTGCGCCGGCTCGACGTCGTTGATCGACAAGCCGGGGATCTTGTCGATCACGATGTTCGCGCCGCGGCACTTGCCCTGCGGAGCCCGGCGCGAGACGACGCGCGCGTCCGGCCCGCTGCCGGTCACCACGAAGTCGCCGAGCAACCGCACGAGGTCGGAGGTCTCGCGCACGTTCCAGCGCTGGATGTCGCCGAGCGTGAGGAACTTGCCGAGCGCGTTGTTCCGGCGATTGTGCTCGAACTCGGCGTAGGCGGGCTTCGCCGCCACGACCTTCAGGGAGTCGAGCTGGGTCACGCGCGTGAGCGCGACGTCGCGCGTCGCACTCACGCCGGGCCGGAGCTCGACCGGCACCTCGGCGAACGCGTAGCCGATCTGCCGCACGAGGAGCACCTGTGTCCCGGCGGGAAGCGCATCGAGCGTGTAGTGACCGGCGCTGTCGGTCGTCGCGATCGGCACCGCGTCGCGCAGGTGCACCTGCGCCCCGGCGAGCGGCAGATCGCCGACGCCCCGGATCGTCCCCTTCAGGTGCGCGGTGCCCGTGAGCGCGAGCTCCGGCCGCGCGGAGTCCGCGCCCGTGACGAGGTGTTCGACGGAATCGAGCTCGGCGATCGTCGGCGCGGAGGCAGGACTGATGTTGAGGTGCTGCACCGCGGCCCCCTGCTGCTCGGACACCGTGACGCGCACGACCGTGCTCGCGTGGCCGCCCACCTGCACCTGGAGGGAGAGCGGCCGGTCGGCGGGCACGCCGCAGAGCCGGTACTCTCCCCCCTCGTCCGTCGTCACCGTCGCCACGCGCTGCTCCGGCACGACGCGCACGTGCGCCGAGTCGAAGGTGAGCGCCGTCCACGCCGCGATGACCGTGGCACCGGCGATGGGCTTGTCGGTGTCGACGTTCGTCGCGCGGCCGGCCACCACCACCTTGCCGCTCGGAAGCTGCACGCCCTGACAGATCGCGTCGCGGAGCCGGGCGCCCGCGGGGAGGACGAAGGTCGCGCGCGCGGTCTCGCCGTCGTGGATCTGCACCTCGCTCGTCGGCAGCGCGACGTCGAGCGAGTCGAGCATCGCGTTGCCGATCTGCACGAGGTACCGGCCGGCGGGGATGGAATCGACCCGGAAGCGTCCGCGCTCGTCGGGCTTCGGGTTGAGCGTGGCACCGCCGTCGGCGTCGAGGCGGACCATCGATACCCACGCCGTCCTCGCGAGCTTCGAGTCGAGCCCTTCGGTGACGGTGCCCTCGAGGCGACCGACGCGCTGCTGCGCGTGCGCGGGGAGGGCGGTGGCGAGCGCGGCGAGCGCGCAGAGGGGGATCTGAAGGCGCATGAGTGCGGGAGGCTCGGGTGACCGGCGACCGGCGACCCGCCGAAGATGCTGCCCCTTCTATTTGTATGCAAGCGTCCGCTCGGCACCCCTCGGTTCGGCACCCGACGGTCGACTCGCCGCGGGATCACCGCCGCTGATGCGCCAGCTGCAGGAACTCGTCGCGAGTGCGGCTGTCGTCGCGGAACGCGCCGCGCAGCGCGCTCGTGATCGTGCGCGAGCCTTGCTTCTGCACGCCGCGCATCGCCATGCACATGTGCTCGGCCTCGATCACCACGCCGACGCCGGCGGGTTGGAGCACGTCCTCGAGCGCGGTTGCGACCTGCTCGGTGAGCCGCTCCTGTACCTGGAGCCGCCGCGCGAACACCTCGACGATCCGGGGCAGCTTCGACAGTCCCACGATCCGGCCGTCCGGGATGTAGGCCACGTGCGCGAGGCCGAAGAAGGGGAGCATGTGGTGCTCGCACAGGCTGTAGAACCCGATGTCGCGCACGAGGACCATCTGCTGATGCTCCTCCTCGAACACGGCGCTTCCCACGGCGTCTTCCGCCGTCATCTCGTAGCCGCGAGTCAACCATCGGAGCGACCGGGCCACGCGTTCGGGAGTGCGAATCAGCCCCTCCCGGTCCGGATCCTCGCCGAGCAGGTGAAGCTGGTCACGGACGAGGGCGGCGAGCGCCGGATCGGCGCGGTCGGCCTCGAGCACGTCGTCGCGGGAGCGCTCGGAGAAGTCGTCGTCGAGCTCGGTCCGCCTCAGCGGGATCTGGAGTGTCGTCATCGGCAGGGTTGAAGGGTCACGGGGTGAGGCTAGTGAAGAGCCCGGAATATGTCAAGTTAATTATTGACTTATTGCGACGCCGCGTGTACGATCGCCGGAGACCCCGGCCCTGGCGGCGCGCGACGCACCGCAGCGGGCGATGGGGATTCGACGCGGAGCACTGCCTATGCGACCGATCCCACCCCCACCCAGTTCGTCGAGCGCCCACCCCCGCCCGCCCCTGCAGGAGCGCGTGGCATCGTGGGTCGGCGTGGCCATCCTCGTCGCGTTCGGGCTGCTCGTCGCCACGGCGTTCGTCGCCTGCAACGACGGCACGACCCTGCCGATCGACCAGCCCGAGACGCTCGATCCCGCGCTCGTGGCCCAGGGGAAGGACGTCTTCCGGTTCGAGACGTTCGACGACGAGCGGTTCTGGACCGACACCGCGCGGATGCACGAAGTCGTGCAGTCGGCGGTGAGCCCGCAGCTCGCGCTCGCGGTCGGCCTGAAGGTCGACGTCGACGCCCTGCCGCAGGCCGTGCAGGACGCCATCGTCGCGGGTCAGGTGGACCTCAACGATCCCGCCACGACCGTCACCCTCCTCAAGCTCGGCGCCGTGGTGGGCCTCAAGGGGACGGTGACGCAGACGGCCGGGGGCAAGGACACGCTGAGCCGGCTCGGCATCACCTGCGCGCTCTGTCACTCCACCGTCGACAACTCGTTCGCACCGGGGATCGGCAAGCGGCTCGACGGCTATCCGAACACCGACCTGAACGTCGGTGCGATCGTCGCGCTCTCGCCCGCGGTCGATGCGGCGACGAAGGCCATCCTCAATTCGTGGGGACCCGGCAAGTACGACGCGCGCACGAACATCGACGGCCTCAACATCCCGTCGGTGATCCCGCCGGCGTACGGCCTGAACGGGGTGAAGCGCGAGATCTTCACCGGCGACGACACGATCTCGTACTGGAACGCCTACGTCGCCGTGACGCAGATGCACGGTCAGGGCACCTTCCGTGACCCGCGGCTCGGCATCTCGATCGTGAAGTCGCCGGACGTCGTGACGCCGCTGCTCCCCGCGCTGCGCCAGTATCAGCTCAGCCTCGTCGCGCCGCCGCCGCCGCCGGGGAGCTTCGATGCCGCCGCCGCGGCGCGCGGCAAGACGCTGTTCGAGGGAAGCGCGGGCTGCGCGACCTGTCACGCCGGCACGCTGTACACCGACGTGAACCGCGGCGTGCTGCACAGCCCCGCCGAGGTCGGGCAGGACGCTGCGTTCGCGAACCGCTCCGTGACGCGCGCGTACCGCACGACGCCGCTGCGCGGACTCTGGCAGCACGCGCCGTACTTCCACGACGGCAGCGCGGCGACGCTCGGCGACGTGGTCGAGCACTACGAGTCGCTGTTCTCGCTCGGCCTCTCGACCCAGCAGAAGTCCGATCTCGTGGAGTACCTGAAGTCGCTCTGACCGCGCGGCGCGCGCGACGTCGGCGCGACGTGCGCACGCGCGACGAGGGCCGCGAGGCACCATCCCTCGCGGCCCTCGTCGTCACGCCGCGTCGCCGCCGCCGGGCGGAAAGACGATGCGCTGGCGCGCCGGCGCGCCGATTCCGCGCCGGCCGCCGAGCTCCGCGAACCGCCGCTCGGACACGCGGTGCGGGAACACAAGGTCCCCGACGGGTCGCGCGCGCACGGGCGAGCCCACGATCAGCACGGGGCACGGCGCCGCCCACGTGACCATGCGCGTCGTGCTGCCGATGCATCCGGTTTCGGCCACCACGTCGTCGGGCTCCGTTCGTCGCCCGATCACGACGAGGTCGGTGTTCGCGCGCGTCGCGTGCGAGATGATCGCGTCCGACGCTTCCCCGACGTGGGCGATCGTCGTGACGCGCCGGCCGGGCATCGGCACGTCCGACACGCGGCGCTCGAGCCACGCCTCCGTGAGCTCGGCCACCGCGCGGACCTGGCCGGCCGCATCGCCGGCCGCCGCGATGGCGGGATCCACCGAGTGCAGCACGTCGACGCGCGCATCCCACGCCGTCGCGAGCGCGGCGGCGGCACGGAGCACACGCTCCCCTTCGGCCCCGTCGCTCACCGCGGCGAGCAGCGAGACGGGCGGGAGCCGAGCCTCCGCGGGAACGACGAGCACGGGCGCGCTCGTGCGTGCGAGGAGGCGCTGCGGCGTCGTCGCGCCGAAGCGACCCGCGCCGCGCCGCCGCTGGCTCCGTCCGACGCAGATCAGATCCGCGCCCACGTCGTGCGCCAGCGCCGCGAGCTCGTGCTCGGGGCGGCCCTCGCGCACGGCGACGTCCGTCCACCGCGCGCCGGCGAGATCCGCGAAGCCGGACAGCCCCGGGTAGAGCGTCGGCTCGACCGCGTCGCCCGCGGCGGGCGACCGGTCGCGCAGGAACGCGGGGGTGTGCGGCCGCGGCACGACGTGCGCGAGCACCAGCTTCGCGCGCGGCGCGAAGTGCGCGGCCACCCACCGCACCGCGTTGAGCGACGCGGTGCTGAAATCGACGCCGATGACGATCCGCTCGAAGCGCATCGCGTCCTCCTATGCGGCGGTCGCGGCGGCGTCCTCCTCCGATGTCGCGTGCGCCGGCGTCGCGCTCGACGCCTCGGCCGTCAGCTCGTCGCGGTACGGCGCCACGGCGCGCGCGATCGCATGCGCGGCCGAGATGGCCACCGCCTCGCTCGAGTACGACGGAAGCAGCAACTCGATCCCGTGCCCGCCGTCGTCGTCGCGTCCGGGGCGAAGCAGTCGCGCGATGGCGCGCGTGCCGTCGTAGAACCACTCGTACGCGCCGTCGTGCGTGGTGCGCAGCAGGTCGACGGCGAGGGTGTGATGCGGCCAGCTCGAGTACTCGCGCCTGAGCGCGCCGTTCATCGCGTGCCACGCCGCGACGGCGGCGTCGCGCGCATCCGACTCCGTGGCGAACCCTCGGAAGCCGATCGCGCGGCCCCGGATGGTCCCGATGCGCGTGCCGGCTCCGTCCTCGAGCCGGAACACGTCGTCTCCTTCTCCGAACACTCGCAGCATGTCTCCCTCCGGTAAGTGAAGCGTGGGCGAAGCTCGAGTCGGTGGGCTGCGGAAGTCGCGTTTTTTTGGTGCAGCCGCACCGACGTCGAGCGACGCCACGTGAAAAGCGAACCGCCCCTCCCGCTGTGGAAGCGCGGGAGGGGCGGTAGCGACGGGATGCGCGAAGCGTCCCGTTGAGCTCTCGACCTGGCCTCGGACTATCCGCTCACCTGCGGCGGACGATGGAGGCTCCCTGGCTTCCAAAGGGTGATCGCCGGATGAGTGAGGGTGCTCGATGGCTCGCATCGCCCCATCCGGGATCCTGAGATTCGTGCGACCGACACTCGCGTCCGGCCCGTGCCGGCGGTGGCGATGCGAGGGCGCACCGAGTCGGTGGCGGAGGACATGGCGGAGCGGCCGGTCCACGCGCGCACGTCGGCCGTCGTCGCGCGCACGAGGCGCCGGCGTGTGGCGACGTTCCGCATGGGGATGGTGACCGCTGCTTCCATGTGCATGAATGCCTCTCGGCGATTCTCGGGGTGTGCGTGGGAAAACGACGAATCGCGCCGCCGACACTCGGTTCGAATCACTGGATTCGACGAAGACGGGCCCGCGCGCTGCGCTGGCCGTCGTGAGTATCGGGACGCGACTCCCTGCACGTAAGTTAGCCCGTGAACCGGGCAAGTCAACCACGCGCACAGCGCATCCGCGCCCAGCGCATCCGCGCGCGGCGGCGTAGTGCGTGGGAGGGCTCACCGTGGCGATTTCAGGAAAGACGCGCACTCTCGCGGTGGTGATCGGCCTCGCGGCCGCCGCGGCGCTCGCCGCGGTGCGGCAGGGGCTGCGCTCGAGCCCCGTGTGCACCCGCGCCACGCGCGACACCACCGGACTGGCGCGCATCGCCGAAGACACGGTCCGGCGGCTGCGCGGCACGCCGCAGCAGGCCACGTTCGTGCGCATGCGGCCGTGGGGCGTGCGCGTTCGCACCGAGGACGCGAGCACGGCCACGCTGCACGACGGCGGGCTCGTCGTGTTCGACTGCTCCGGCCGCGTCACGCACGTGTGGCTGGACGGAGGATGACGCCGTTCCATAGTATGCGCCGTTCCGCTCACCTTCCCACTCGCGCACTGCTCGACGCTTTCCACGAGATCATGACGCAGAGCCGCTTCCGTACGAGACCGTCCGCCGCGACGCTGGTGATGAGCACCGTGCTCCTCGCGCTCGCTGCCGCCTGTACCTCCGCGAGCGGCGGCGCCCGCGCGCCGGCGCCGACGACCGCCGCGGCCGCCGGCGGAGCCGCGCCGCCGCGGCTCGCCGTGCTCGTCGTCGTCGACCAGTTCCGCGAGCCGTACCTCGAGAACTACGGCGATCTGTTCACCGGCGGCTTCCGCCGGCTCCTCGACGCGGGCCGGCTCTACACGCGCGCGACCCACGACCACGCGATCACCGAGACCGCGGTCGGCCACGCGACGCTCTCCACCGGCGTCTACCCGATGCGGCACGGCATCGTCGCCAACGAGTGGTCGGAGCGCACCACGAAGGGATGGCTCGACGTCTCGAACGTCGGCGATTCCACGGTGCGCATCGTCGGCAGGCCGACGGCGCCGGGCGTCTCGCCGCATCACCTGCTGCGCACCGGTCTCGCCGACTGGGTCGCCGCGGCGAATCCGCGATCGCAGATCGCCTCGGTGTCGGCGAAGGATCGCGGCGCGGTGCTGCCGGCCGCGCACGCACGCGGGCAGGTCTACTGGTTCGACGCCGGCGCCGGACGGTTCGTGACGTCGACATACTACCGCGCGCGGTATCCCTCGTGGGCCGAGGCCTTCACGGTGAAGGTGCTCCCGACCTACGCGCGCGACTCCGTGTGGGAGAGCCGCATTCCCGCCTCGGCGCTCGGGCGCTCGTCCGCCGACTCGGTGGCGTGGGAGGGCGACGGCGTGCACACCTTCTTCCCGCATCGGTTCGCCGACGAAGGCCGGCCGGGACGCTTCTGGACCTGGTTCTCGAGCACGCCGATGCTCGACGCCGCCACGCTCGACTACGCGCGCACGCTCGTGACGTCGCTCGGGCTCGGCAAGGACGACGTGCCCGACTTCCTGAACGTCTCGCTCTCGCAGACCGATCGCATCGGCCACGGCTACGGTCCGCGCAGCCGCGAGCAGCTCGACAATCTGCTCCGGCTCGACCGCGAGCTCGGCGAGTTCTTCGCCTTTCTCGACGGCACCGTGGGCGCCGGCCGCTGGGTCGTCGTGCTCACCGCCGATCACGGCGCGCTGCTCGCGCCGGAGACGTTGCCCTTTGACGGAGAATCGCCCGCTGGACGTCGCGCGACGCCCGAGGAGATGGCGCAACTCGGCGCGATCCACGACAGCGCGGAGAAGGCGGCCGACGATCCAGCGACCCCCGCGCGCGTCGCCGAGGCGCTCCGCCGGCTGCCCTTCGTGGCCGCCGCGTACACGGACGCCGAGCTCCTGCGCGGGACGCCGGCGGACTCGTTCGCCGTGCTCGAGCGGCGCTCGCTCTATCCGGGGCGCGCGGCGGCCGACTACAGCCGATTCGGCGTGGAGGTGCGCTTCGTCGAGGGATGGCTCCCGAACGACCGCGGCACCGGTCACGGCACGCCGTACTGGTACGACCGCCACGTACCCGTGCTGTTCATGGGACCGGGCGTGCTGGCGGGGCGCGATTCGACGCGCGTCGCGACGGTGGACGTCGCGCCGACCCTTGCGCGCATGCTGGGCGTCGCCGCGCCCGCGGAGCTGGACGGCAAAGTGCTGCCGGTCGGCGGGCACTGAGGGTACTTCGCGCGGAGGCGCGGGGAACCGCAGCGACGGAGAGCGCCAGTCGGCCGCCAGCCGCTCAGGTGAGCACAGCGGCGGGGCGGAGTGCTCGCGCAGTCGAGGAATCGCGATCGTCCCGAACGAGGGCCCTCTACGGGGACCCGCGCGATTCCTCGACATCGGGCCTGCGGCCCTCCGTTCGGAATGACGGAGGCACCGGCGATTCCTCGGCTCGCGTCGCTCGGAGTGGCGAGGGTCAGCCCGGCCGCGGATGGAGGTGCTCGCGCTTCACGTTCGCCGTTGCGTACTCGTGGCCGATGCGTTGCAGCGCGGGCATGCTCTCGATGCGATCGAGCCGGAGATCGAGACGGGGCTGACCGGGCGCCGGCGCGGGGAGCTCGTCGAAGAGCTGGTCGTAGCGCACGTAGGTGAACTTCTGCTCCGCGGGCCCCAGCAGCGTCGGCGCGGCGAGGTCGCCGAGCTCACGGTCGATCCGCGCGCCGAAGAGACAATCGCCCAGGATGCGGCAGAGCGTGTCCTGCTGCACGGCCGCCGCGTCGATCAGCGCGGGGATCAGGAAGTCGAACTGATCGAACAGGGTGATCTGCTCGGCGAGCTTCGCGGGGAGATGCGCGCGATCCATCCCCGTCCCGATCGAGATCACGTGCAGCGCGTCTCGTCCCGTCGGCCAGCCGATGCGGTACTGCGGCAGCGTCGCGGTGAGCACGGCGATCAACGCCGGATCGTTGAACGGGGTGATCCCGCCGTCGACGAAGAGGAAGCGCCGCTCGCCGTAGTCGATGCGCTCGGGGGGAAAGAACATCGGAGCCGCCGTGCTCGCGCGCAGCAGCTTCCAGAGCGGGATGTTCAGGTTGCAGTCGGCGCGCGCGCGGTCGTTGTAGTACGCGGCGGGATGATTCGTGACCGGCCACGGCGACCCGGTGGTGGCGTTCCGCATCACGGTGAGCAGCGTCGTCTTCAGCCGCGACGTCCCCATGAGCGCCGGCGTGCCGGCGTCGTCGTCCTCGCGAAACGTCTCCTTGAACAACGCCGCGATCGTATCGGCGCGATACCGGCTCCGCCACTGCCGATACCACGGCTCGCGCTTGAACATGAGCGGGCCGAAGTCGAGATAGAGCCGCTCGATCTCCTCGACCGACTTTCCCCACGAGAGACAGGTCGCGATGATCGCGCCGGTGCTCGTGCCGGCGAAGAGATCGAAGACGTCGGCCAGCCGGAGGCCGGGGCGTCCCGTCTCCTCCCGGAAGAGCGACTCGATGCGCGCGAGGATCTGCAACGTGAAGATCCCGCGAACGCCGCCGCCGTCGAGCGCGAGGATGCGCTTCATCCCTGGATCACTCCTCTCACGGTGAGCTGATCGGCCGGAAGCGGAACAGGACGCGCCACTCGATCGCCTCCTCGAGCAGGCGCTGGGCCGACGATTCGACGACGTGCCGGAGCGACGCGGCCGACGTCGCCGCGCCATCCTGCGCGAGCGCGCCGAGCGTGCGCGCGATCGTGCGCTGCATCGAGAGCGATCGATCGCGCAGCCGAACCACCTCCGCCTGGCCGGCGATGCTCGTGAGCGACGCGCTGAGGGCGGGCAGGACGCCGGCGAGGAAGGTGAGCCAGGGAAGCCGCACCACGACGTGCACGACGCACACGGCGATGGTGAAGAGCAGCAGGGTGAACTGGGTCGCCTCGAGCAGCAGGTCCAGCGCCTCGTATCTGGCCGCGGTCTCTTCGTGGTAGCGCGCCTGGCTCGCGAGCCAATCGTCGAGCACGTACGACCGGCAGGCCCGCACGTAGGTCGCGTTCGCCGGATCGTCGTCGAAGCGCGGCCGCGGGGGGGCACCGTCGGTCCGCGCATCGAGCCGGTCCACGATGCGGGCCATCGAGCGATCGAAGTACGGCTCGATCCACGTCTTGCCGGGCCCGAGATCGCCGTATTGGGCCGGAGGCGCCGCGCCGCCCGTCCATTCCGTGCTGCCGACGAGGAGGAGCGCCGTCGCGTGGCGATAGCGCTCGGCGAGCAGCCGGTAGTCGAGCGAGCGCTCCTGCCAGCGGCGGGTGCGGTTCGCGTAGTAGATGGCGAACATCGTCACGAGGATCGCGAGCTCGGCCAGGGCGTAGGTCGTCTTCGAGCCCGCATGCTCCCCCTCGCCGCCCGGAATCGACGCGAACGCAACGGCGACGACGGCGAGGAGTGCGATCACGAGAAACGACGATCGGTGCGCGCCGCCGTAGAACGCGGCGAGCGTCCGCGCGCGCGACCGCTCGCGCTCGACCGCCTCGACGACCGACGACACCACGACGCCGGCCGCGTCGCCACCCGCCGCCGCCGATGCCGCCTCGTCTCGCGCCGCGGTCGCACCCGCGCCGAAGCGCAGCGAGCGCAGCATCGCCCACGCGACGGCGTACCCGCCGCGCTGGCGACGCCACCACCGCGCGAGCGGACCATCGCGTCGACCGCCGGCGGCCTTCTTCGCGTCGGCATTCGCGGCGCTCGGCGGAAGCCGAGCCGGCAGGCGCCGCGTGACGCAGGTGTCCCACAGCGCGGCGGGCCAGCGCACGATGCGCGATCGCTCCGATGGAAGGCGCTCGGCGCGATAGCAGAGCCCCGCCCTTCTGTCGGCGAGGACCGTCGCCACCTTCTCGCGCAGCGTGTCGGCGACGAGATCGCCCGACGACGCGCGGTCGTCGGGGACGAGGTCGGGCACGAAGCGCGAGCCGGCCGGCGCGCGGAGCTGCTCGTCGAGCTCCTCCTCGGAGAGATGGCTCAGCCAGCGCAGCCGGTCTGCGCGCGACGGATCGACCCACAGCACCGGCCGTCCGGCCCACAGGGCCGCGCGCACGCCGTCGCCGGTGATCCCGAGCCCGCGGCGGTGCAGCACGTCGGCGACGGCGATCAGGAGATCGGAATGGCGGAGCATGTGCCGGGTCGCCGCGGCGTATTCGGCGCGCCTCGCTCGCGCCGAGGCGTCGTCGTCGCCCGAGGGAAGCGCGGGCCCCGTTTCCGCGAGCGCACTCGCGGTGCAGAGGAGCCGGTCGAACTCGTCGCGCACCGGCTCGCCGAGCTGCGCGCGATAACTCGCCACCGTTCCGGGAATGACGACGTGCAGCCCGTAGCCGCGGCGCAGCGCTTCGCCGGCGACGAGCTGGTCGGCGCCCGGCGCGAGGCAGGAGACGAGCACGAGCCGGGCGTCGCGGCGGCCGCCAGCTCGCTGTCGCAGGGCATCCGTGGCGGCGCGAGCGATCTCGTCGAGCGCGCGCGCCACGAGCGCGCGGATCGCCGTCAGCCGCGCCGGGTCGAGATCGGTGTGGCCCGTCGTCGCGACGACGACGACGTGGTCGCTCGCGCTGCCGATGCTCGCTCTCGGCGACGGGGATGGCACGCGACTCCTAGCGAACCGCGGTCGCGGCGGGAACCGGATCGGGCGCGCCGGCGAACGCGGCGCGCTGGGCCGGTGGTGCGAAGTACCAGCGCAGAAACTCGTCGAACGAGCCCGGCGCGACGCTCGATCGTTCGCGGGTTTCGCGCCGCATGGCGTCGAGCGTGACGGATGCCGACTCCGCGGAGACGACGAGGAGAGCACCCGTGGGGCTCAATCGCCGCCGGCCGACCGCTTCGGCGAGTCGCGCGAGACGCTCGACGTCGGCCGGCGTGCCCGTGCGCACGTCCCAGACGCGGACGATGCCCATCTGGTCCGCCGTGACGATGCGCTGTCCGTCCGGGCTGAAATCGACGTCGTGCACCTCGGCGTCGAGGCGCATCGCGGAGACCAGACGCGCGCCGGTAGCGGCGTCCCACACCTGCACGGTGGAATCGTCGGACGCCGTTGCGACGCGGCGCCCATCGGGACTGAACACGGCGCGCTCGATCGCGCCGGCGTGGTGCAGCGGGGGACCGACCCGCGCGCCCGTCGCCGCGTTCCACACCTGTGCCGAGCTGTCGGCCGATCCGGTCACGATGCGCTGGCCGTCGGGCGCGAACGTCGCACTGTTCACCGCGGACGCATGCGCCAGCACGGGCCCGACCGGCGCACCGGTCTCGGCGTCCCACTGACGGGCCGTCATGTCGGCCGTTGCGGTCACGACGCGTCGCCCGTCCGGGCTGAACTCCGCGTCGAGCACCGCGAGGCGATGTCGCATCGTACGCCCGAGCTGCTTGCCGCTCGCGACGTCCCACAGCTGTGCCATGCTGTCGCCCGCGACGACGATGCGTCGGCCGTCCGGGCTGAACGCGGCGGTGAGAACTTCCTCGAAATGCCCGAGCTCAGGCCCGATCTGCTTGCCGGTCGCCGCGTCCCACAGCTGGGCGCTTCCATTGCCGACGGTGACGATGCGGCGTGCGTCCGCATCGAAGGCGGCGCGAAGCGCATAGGTGGAGCCCAGCAGGGCGACGGGCAGCATGTTTCCCGTACGGGCATCCCAGAGCTGCGCGAAGAGGCCGGCGGTGAGGATGGAACGACCGTCGCGACTGAACCGCGCGCTTCGCGTCGTACCGACTATCGCGAGCATCCGCGACCGATCCGTGATCGCGGGAACGTCCCATACCTGCACGGTGCCGCGGCTCGCGGTCACGATGCGCTGTCCGTCCGGACTGAACTCGGCGTCCACCACGCGGCCCCAATCGCGGAGTGTCGGGAGCAGCCGCCGGTGCGTGGCCGCGTCCCAGACCTGCACCGTGTTGTCCTCGGAGGCGGTGACGATCCGCCGGCCGTCGGGACTGAAGGCAGCATTCCACACGATGTCGTCGTGCTCGAGCGCGGGACGGATCTCCACCCCCGTCGTCGCATCCCAGAGTTGGGCCCACTTGCTGCTCGCCGTCAGGATCTGTCGCCCATCGGGACTGAACCTCGCGCTCACGACGAGCGGCACCTCGAGCGTCGGCGGGAGCTGGTGCCCCGTGGCGACGTCGAACACTCGAACGAGATTGTCGCTGGACGACGTGGCGATCCGCCGTCCGTCCGGACTGAACGCCACGCTGCGCACCCACAGGTTCGGGGGAAACCGCATGGTGAAGATCGTGCTGTCCGAGGCGGCGTCCCAGAGCCGGACGACGTTGAACCCGAGCGTCGCGATGCGCTTGCCATCGGGACTGAACGTGACGCTCGCCAGCCCATAGGAATGGCGCAGCGCCGGTCCGGGCGCGCCCGTCGAAGCGTCCCAGAGCTGCGCCGTGCCGTCGCTCGCGACGGTGGCGATGCGTCGGCCGTCCGGACTGAACGCCGCGCTCCAGACGAGGCCCGCCTGTCGCAACGGCTCGCCGACCGGCTTCCCGGTCGTGGCATCGAAGATCCGCGCGGCGCTGTCTCCCGCGACGAGGAGGCGCGCGCCGTCCGGACTGAACGCCACGGAGAGCACGTTGCTATCGGCGACGAACGATCGGATCGGCGTCGGCAGCCGCTCCAGCAGCGCAAAGGCGAGGGCACGGGGCGCGTCGCTCTCCGGCGTGCGGCGCATGGCGCCCGCGAGGCGCGCCAGCGCCTCGGGCGCGTCGCTCGGCGCGGTGAGCCGCGCAGCCTGGAGAAAGTCGTTCATCGCCAGCGCCTGGTTCGCGTCGTCGGCCGAGCGGCGCGCGGCCAGGCTCTGGCGCCACGCGACCACACCCGCCGCGACGGCGACGACGACGAGCAGCGCCATCCCCGCCGTGAGCGCCCGCGCGCGACGCACCGCACGCTTCGCGCGCGCGAGCTCGGCACGCTGGCGCTCGGCGTCGGCGCGCGCGCGGGCGAGCTCCTCCTCCCCTCGCCGGCGATCGCGACTCCGCCGCACCACGTCGGTGAGCACGTCGTGAGTCAGCTCGAGGCGCGTGCGGCCGTCGCGCTCCTCGCGTCGCACGAGCCGGCGCTCGACGAGCGCATCGACGTCGGCGGCGGTCACGCCCGGCATCGCCAGGGCGTTGTCGAGCGCGAGCGAGTCTCGATATCCGCCGACCTCCGTGATCAGCCGGTCCTCCACGAGCCGGCGAACGCCCGGTCCGAGATCGCTCACGCTGCGCTCGTAGAAGTCGGCGAGGATCGACTCGCGATTTCCCTCGACGAGCGAGGTGGAGATCGACGGCTGGTCGAGCGCCTTGCGCCGCTCGTTCAGCTCTCGGCAGAAGAGGCTGAGCAGCGCGGGATCGACGATCAGCTCGTGCAGCGCGCGTTCGTCGTTCGCCGCGCGCGTGGCTCCAACGCTGCCGACGAGCCGGACGATCCGCTCGCCGACCTCCCCCGGCACCAGCGCCTCGCCCCCGGCTTCGGTCACGACGACGGCCGCGTCGCCGCGGAGCGCGGCGAGCCGCATCCGGTTGCCGGCGAGCGAGGGCATCCCCGCGCGCAGCATCTCGAGATCGGCGAGAAAATCCTCCCGGATCGCGATCAGCGCCTTGTACGCGTGGCGGTTGAAGTCGAACGACTTCGCCGCAGCCGGTTCGGCGTCGAGCCGCGCGCGAAGCGCCACGGGCACGCGTCCCTCCACGAGATCCGCCAGCTCGGCGAGAAACGCCGACGCGAGCGCCGCGCGTTCCGGGGTCTGCCGGCCGAGTGTGAACGCCTCCTCGAACTGGTCGAGCACGAGCACCGGCGTCACCGGCTCGTTGTGCGACGTCCAGTACGCCGCGCCCCGGCGATGGAAGTGCTCCCAGAGCGACGCGCCCGCCTCTCCCGCCGGCGCTTCGATCTCCTCCCGCTCGGCGGCGCGCGCGAGCGCCGCGAGGATCTGCTCGCGCGGGCTCGGCCCTCCTTCGTCGTACGCGACGCGCAACGGCACGGGGAGACATCCCTCGGCACGGAGCGCGGGGAACAGGCCGGCCTGGAGCAACGAGCTCTTGCCCAGCCCCGACAGTCCGAAGAGGACGGTGAGCCGCTCGCGCCTCACGAGGCGCAGCAGCTCTTCCGCTTCGGCGTCGCGGCCGCGGAAGAACGTCGCGTCCTCCTCGCGGAACTGCTCGAGCCCCGGCCACGGATTCTGCGCGTTCAACCCGCCCGACCGGCCGACTGCCGGCGCGGTCACGCGGTGCCTCGCATCGAGAGCACGAACTCGCGGTACAGCTCGCGGAGCCGCTGCACGACCGCGTCCATGCCGCGGTCGTCGCTCCCGTCCATCCAGTGCGCACGCCTGATGTGCTCGGGCACCTCGTCGGCGTCCGAGGGCACGCGACCCACGCGCACGGGCACGACGAACGGCAGCGTTTCGGCGGCGCGGCGCGCGACCTCGCCGGCGATGTTCCATTCCAGCCGGAAGAAGCGTCGCTGGCGCGTGAGCACGTGCGGCGAGAGGATCGGCACGAAGAGCGACGCGCGCTCGATGCGCCGCCGGATCTTCATCTCGTAGTCGTCGCCGCCCTCGAGGCCGCCGCGCCGGTCGAGCCAGACGGGAAGCTTCGCCGCACCGATGGCGCCCGCGAGGGCGAGCGCCGTGTCGCGATCCTCGCTCGCGTAGCTGACGAAGATCGCGTGATCGCTCCCGGAATCGGGATCGTCGCTCGCGGGAGCCGCCGCGCTCGTCGCCGGAGCTGCCTGCGCCGTCTCGGCGACGTGCGCCTCCCAGCGCTCGGACAGCTCGTCCACGAACTCGGCGGCACCGCCGCCGAAGATTCGCGTCTGGGCGCTGAAGTGCTGGAGGAAGGCGGTGAGCTCGTCGTCGCGCAGCGCGCGCGCGTCGGCGATGACGTCGGTCTTCGAGCGGGCGAGCAGGATCCGCTCGCCGCGCGCGGCGCGCAGGAAGAAGCGCGCGAGCCAGCCGGAGTACCCGCTGCCGAGGATGAGCAGCGAGTGCGCGCGCAGCTCGTCGAGCAGCCGGTTCGGACGCCGGTTCTCCGACTGGAGCGAGTGCACGAACTCCAGCGTGTCCTCTTCGGTGACGACGAAGTCGGGCACCGTGGAGGCGCGGCCGAGCAGGTGGTAGATGGCGGGCGTGCCGAGCTGCGCGAGCGGCGCGGGGAGGTCCTGCACCGTTTCCGGCGAATAGGCGAACAGCTGCGTCACGGGGCGGCCGCCGAAGCGCTCCTCGTCGATCGCGCGACGGAGCAGGTCGTCGGGGGTCGTCGTGACGAAGAGATCGAACGCGCGGATGCGCGCGAGCTTGCGCAGCGTGTCGGGAACGGGGAACGGCTGGTCGTCGAGCGCGAGCTTCACCGCGCCGTAGACGTCCGCGATGCGCTGCGGGCCGGCGGTGGCGAGCCAGCGCGCGGCGACCGAGTGGAGCGTGGGCTGCGTGGTGGGCTCGAGCTCGAGGAGCGTCTCCACACGGCGCGCGATGGCGCACGTGACCGGCTCCGGCCCGGCCGGGCCGTCGACGAGGCTCGCGTCGGGCCCGACGATCGGGACGACGCGACGCTCGTCGATGAGCGCGAGGAGCTGCCGCCAGAACAGCGGAGAGGCGCCGGATTGGGCGCTCACGAAGTGCTCCCGATCGGGCTGGTGGACGCGGACCACTGCGGCGCGGCACGAGCGTTCGCGACCGCGCGCGGGCCTCGAGGCAAGCTTCGCGAGGATGGAAGCTGCCGGAGCGGCTGTCAAGGAGTGGGGTGCGATCCTTGCGACGGATCGCGGGGCCACGCATGGTCACGCGCCGCCCACCTCTCGCACCCGACCACATGTCCGAGTCACGCGCCGAAGACGCCCCCGAGAGCCCTCGTCCATCCGCGGACGAGCGGCCGGTTCGCTATCCGGAGAATCGCACCGTCGGCGTTCTCGAATCGGCAGATAGAGCGGTCGACGCGGTGGAGGCGCTGACGACCGGCGGCTTCCTGCCGACGGAGGTCGCGGTGCAGTGCGGATCGGCCGCCGCCGAGCGATTGCGGTCGAACACGGGGCGCACCGGCTATGCGCACCTCGCCATGCGCCTCGTGGAATCGATCGGGCTGCCGAACGAGGAGCTGCAGATCAAGAACCAGTACGCCGACGCGATCGCCGACGGCGGGTTTCTCGTCTCGGTGTTCACGCCGTCGGAGGAGCGCCAGGAGCTCGCGGCGCGCCTGCTCCGCGAGCACGGTGGCCGCTCGGTGCGGTACTTCGGCCGGTACACGATCCAGACGCCGACGCGCGCCGACTGACGGCGCGCGACGCTCGGAACGCCGGGGGTGAGGTTCGCCCTCGTTCCGAACGACGGGCGCCTCATGAGGCGGGCCGGGAACGTGCCGGGAGATCACGCGCTACTCGGTGCATGGCATCGAACGAACCGCTCGTCGCCCGCTGGGCGCTGCTCCCGCTGCGCCTCGTGGTGGGGTTCGGTTTCGTCGCGCACGGCATGGCGAAGCTCGGCCGAGGTCCCGCGGGGTTCGGGCGATTGCTGCACCAGATCGGAGTCCCCGTTCCGCTCGCGAGCGCGTGGGCCGTCACGCTGCTCGAGATCCTCGGCGGACTGGCGCTGCTCGCCGGCGCGTTCGTCGCCGTCGCGAGCGTGCCGCTCCTCTGCTCGATGCTCGTGGCGATGGTCACGATCCACTGGCGCTACGGCTTCAGCGCGATCAACACCACCGGGCTCACGCCGCAGGGCCCGACGTTCGGGCCGCCGGGCTACGAGGTCAATCTGCTGTACATCGGCGCGCTGCTCGCCTTGATCGTCGCGGGAGCGGGACCGCTGTCCGTCGACGGCTGGATCGCGCGCCGGCGGAGGCCGCGAGGCGACGCGGTCGGGCGTCCGAGGAGATGAGCGGGCGCTCGTCGTCGGTGGCGCGCACCGCGCGCACTATGCTCGCGCCGCCGCCGCGGTGCTCCGGCGCGGCAACGTCACCGTGAACGTCGAGCCGGCGCCGACGGCACTTCGCACGGAGAGCTCGCCGCCGAGTGCGCGCGTGAGATCGCGGCTGATCGCGAGCCCGAGTCCCACCCCGTCCGCCGGCCGCGTGTAGTCGGACCGCACCTGCACGAACGGCTCGAAGATGCTGGACAGCTTGTCCTCGGGTATGCCGTCGCCGGTGTCCGCGACGCGGATGGCCACCGACTCCGCCGCCTGGGCGCAGTCGACCTCGATGCGGCCTCCCGGCGGCGTGAACTTGATCGCGTTCGACACGAGGTTGATCAGGACCTGCAGCAGCTTCTCGCGATCCGTCCAGACGGCGACGTCCGCGGCGCATTCGGCGACCCGGCACGCGATCCCCTTGGCCTGCGTCTGCGGCTCCGTGAGGGAGGCGAGCGTCTCGAAGACCGGCTGCAGGGGCACGTCCTGCATCCCGAGCGAGAGCGCGCCGGACTCGAGACGCGCGAAGTTCATCACGTCGTTGATGAGGCCGAGCAGGTGCCGCTGCGCGCGGCGAATGCGCGCGAGATCCTCGAGCTGGCCCGGGGAGAGCGGGCCGCGCAGCCCCATCTCCAGTAGCTGCACGTAGCCCGAGATCGCGTTCAGCGGCGTGCGCAGCTCGTGCGACATCACCGCGAGGAACTTCGTCTTGGCGGCGTTCGCTGCTTCCGCTTCCGCACGGGCGAGCCGCTCGGACTCCAGCTGGTGGGCGCGCTCCGCGGCCTCGCGCTGCGCGGTGACGTCCGAGCCGAAGAGGACGATCTCCTCGAGCGCGCCGTCGAGGCCGCGCCGGTTGGCGGAATTCCACGAGAACCAGCGGATCCCGGCGTCCGCGCCGCGCACGGGGAGCTCGACGCCGGTGATCTCCCCGGCCTGCAGCCGCCGGCGCGCGTCGTCGCGACGCGCGACCCACCAGGCGTCCGGCGCGGCGATCAGCGACTCCCAGAAGTGCATGCCGACGAGCGCATCGGGCGCGAAGCCGAGACAGGTGTGCGCCGCCGCGTTGACGAATCGCACGATGCCGTCGGTGGACAGCTCGCAGACCAGCGCGGGGCTGCGCTCCACGATGTCGCGGTATCGCGCCTCGGAGCGCGCGAGAGCATGCTGGGCGTGGCTGAGGAGGATGGGGGCCGCGGTGCGGGGATCGACGACGGCGTCGATCTCTCCTCCGGCCATCTCCTGCAGCGCGTGCTCCGCGTGCTGCAGGCGCTCGACGAGCGACTCCACCTCGGCGCGGTAGCGCTCGATCCCGCGGACGAGGTTGGTGCGGCCCGCGCCGTCGACGCGCGGGTGACCGGCGCGCGGCGCGTCAGCCATGCGTGCCCTCCGCCGACCGCGGTGCGTCGAGCCCGAGCGTCTGCGCGACGCGCTCCACGCTGGCCAGCGTCCCCACGATGATCTCCGTCGGATCGGGTGCCAGCTTGAGCAGCGTCGGCGTCACGAGCACGCCTTCCTCGAACGCACGCAGAGGATCGAGCAGACAGTCGACGACCTCGACGTCGCCTTCCGGGACGTGATAGCGCTGCACCAGCGCACGCAGGTTCGCGCGCGCCTGCGCCGAGTTGGGCGCGTTGCCGGCCACGAAGAGCCGGAGCCGGAGCGGGTGGCCCGTACGCTCTCCGGCCGCGCCGCTCCGCGACGTGAGTTCCGTCGAGCCGCTCATGATCCGCTCGTCACCAGCGACGACTCAGCCGTGCGCCGGTGCGCGGGTGATGCCGGCGTCCCCGTCATCGTCCGGCGAGTCGGCCTGCGCGGGCGCGGACGCGCCGCGCCGCTCGAGACGCTGCCGTCGCAGGGCGCTCCCCTGCGAGCGCCGCGCGCTCTCCTCGTCCTCCGCGAGCGCCAGCTCCGCGCGCCGGTATTCGAGCTCGTGCTCGAGCGCGGCGATGCGCGCCGTGGTCTCGGCCTCCGCGTGCTCCATCTGCGCGCGGCGCCGTGCCGCGTCGGCCGCCCGGCGACGCTCGTCGGCGCGCTCCTCCTCCTCCCGCTCCCACCGCGCCGTGCCGACGAGCACCTCGCCGCGCGCCGCGTAGACCTCGGCGAGCGTCACGCCGTCGTCGCCGAGCACGAGCTCGCGCACCTGGTTCGAGTGACGCGTGCCGCGCGACTTGATGATGGTGAGGGTTCGATTGCGCTCGCCGCCGTGCACCACGTAGGCGAGCTGCATCCAGGTGTCGGCGATGGTGGAGATCTGCATCATCGTCGTCTCCTCCAGCGCGTCGGCGCCATTCACGAGGCTCGTGCAGAGCACCGTGATGCCGCGCGCGCGCGCCGCGTCGAGGAGGCGAAGCGCGGCGTGCGTCGCGGCCATCTGCCCACCCGACTTGGCCAGCGCCGAGATCGGATCGACGACGAGCACCGACGGACGCTGCGTGTCGAGCAGGCGGCGCAGGTGCACGAGGTGCTCCTCCGCGCCGCGCGCTTCGGTGCGCACGGCGTAGATCTCCAGCAGGCCGGCGGCGCGGGGGGCGCGGAGATCGATCCGCACCGAGCGCAGGTTGCGCGCGATCTGACTGCCGCTCTCGTCGAAGCTGACGAACAGCGCCCGCTCGCCCCGCGCGCACGCCGCGGCGACGAACGCGCCGGCGAGCGTCGTCTTCGCCGTGCCGGGAGCGCCGGTGATCAGCGTGACCGATTCACGGAAGTAGCCGCCGCCGAGCATCGCGTCGAGCCGCGGCAGGCCGCTCGAGATCCGCTCGTGCGCGGCCTCGCGCGCCAGCGCGGGGGCCGCGAAGGTGCCGACGTCGATCCCGTCGGCGCTGATGACCATCGGAAACTCCCCCTCGGCGAACGACGAGCCGCGGTACTTGAGCAGCCGCAAGGTGCGCAGCGCCACCCGATCGATGAGCCGGTTCTGGAGCACGACGACGCAATCGACCATGAACTGGAGGAAGGCGTAGCGCTCCGAGCTCAGCCGGTCACCGGCGTCGGACTTCGCGGTGATCACCGCGGTCAGGTCTCGCCGATGCAACCATTCCTGGATGCGATACACCTCGCGTCGTTCGGCGATGGGATCGCCGAGCACCGTGAGCAGGACGTCGAGCCCGTCGAGAACGATCCGTCGCGCGCCCATGGCTTCGACCTTCGCGTCGAGGGCGGCGAGCATCGCCACGAGGTCGAACGGTCCGTCCCGGACGACGGCCGCGGGAAGTTGGGCGTCGAGAAAGAAGAGCTGCTCCCGCTCCAGCGCGGGGAGGTCCCAGCCGAAGGTGGCGGCGTTGGCGACGATCTGGCGCGAGTTCTCCTCGAAGGCGACGAAGATCGCCGGCTCGTGGTGGTGGCGGGCGCCGTTCACCAGCGCCTCGAGCGCGAAGACCGTCTTGCCGGCACCCGGTCCGCCGACGACGAGCGTCGTGCGACGGCACGGCAGACCGCCGTGCGTGATCTCGTCGAACCCCGAGATCCCGGTCTGCGCCTTCTCGATCGCGCCGCGCTCCACGCGCGAAGCGTCGCTCGTCACTACCGCGTTCGCGGCAACCGGTGGGTGGTCGCTGGATGCGGACATCCGTCCTTCGCCCGTCGTTCGGAAATGTGTGGGAACACGCCTCGACGTCCGGCATCGATCGCAGTGAGCCGCGAACGCGCCATCCGGAGCCGGGGACGGGGGCTCGACGAGCATCCAACCGCTCGCCGCCAACCCGCCCCATCAGCGCGGGGCGACAAAAGCACCTTGTGTGCCACCGCGACCAGGGCCAGACTGGCGAGCGCGCCGGCGCAACTTCCGTCATGAACCACGTCGACCTGCCCGTCCACATCGCGACCAGCACACTCGTGCTGGTGCTCGATCTGTGCGGCACCTTCGTCTTCGCGTTGAGCGGCGCCGCGGCGGGAATCCGGCACCGGTTCGACGTGTTCGGCGTGCTCGTGGTCTCGTTCGCCGCGGCGAACTCCGGCGGGATCATCCGGGACCTTCTGATCGGCGCCGTTCCACCGCCGGGGATCTCGGACTGGCGATACGTCGGCGTCTCCGTGCTCGCCGGGCTCGCGACCTTCTACTGGGGCGCGAGCTTCTATCGGATGCGCAACTCCGTGCTGATGCTCGACGCCGGCGGCCTGGCGCTCTTCGCCGTCTCCGGTGCGCAGAAGGCGATCGATTTCCATCTCGGCCCCGTCACCGCGGTACTGCTGGGCATGCTCACGGGAATCGGTGGTGGGATGGTGCGCGACGTGCTGTCGGCGGAGGCGCCGGCGGTGCTGCGCGGCGACGTGTACGCCGTGGCCGCGCTGGCGGGCGCGGCGGTCGTCGTGGCCGGCCGGGTGCTGCACCTGCCGGGCACGGCGGCGACGCTCGTCGGCGCGGGGCTCTGCTTCGCCATACGATTCGCGGCGATTCGGAACGGCTGGCAGCTTCCGGTCGCCAGCCGGGCTCCGTCGTCGCTTCCGCGCGACGAGGCACGATGACTGCTACCCTCCTGCGGTAAGGGAACGTCCAGCGCTCCCGACGGTCGGCGTCGCGTGAACGGCGACGTCGAACCCACGCTTCAGATCGGAGTGACGACGCATGCGTCCCCTTGCCCTCGGCACCGTACTGGCCGCGACGGATCTGCGCCCCGAATCGGACGTCGCGCTGGAGACGGCGCATCGCCTCGCGCGGGCCGCCGGGGCGAGGCTCCACGTCGTCCACGCCGACGACCCCACGTCGTCCGCCGAGCGGGCGCTCTCGTCACGCCAGCCGGCAAGCGCTCGCCTCGCCGATTCGCTCCGCCGCTCGGGGATTCGTGAGCGCGACGCGAAGGTGCACGTCGTGGCCGGTCCCGCCGCCCCTTCGATTCGTGCGCTCGCGGAGCTGATCGGCGCGGACGTCGTCGTCGTCGGCCCGCATCGGCGAGAGGAGCACGCGAATGCATCCGCGCGTCTCGGGGGAACGGCGCGCGCGATCGTCGCCGGCGCGACGGCCCCGTGCCTCGCCGTCGTGAGCCCGCTCCGGCTCCCGCTCGAGCGCGTGCTCGTGCCGATCGACCTGTCCGACGGCGCGCGTGGCGCGCTGCTCGTCGCGCTCTCCTGGGCATCGGCGCTGCGCAAGGGCGTGGCGCCGGAGGGGAACACGATCCTGACCGCGATTCACGTCGCGGGCGCGGCGCAGGACGGCCAACCCGAGCGGACGTCGGTGCTCGACGACGAGCTGGAGCAGTTGCGTCACGACGCGGGAAGCTGGGCGGGCGTCGACATCGAGGGGATGACGATCGTCGCGTGGCCGAGCATTGCCGAGGCCATCGCGAAGTGCGCCGCGGACCGGGGCGCCGATCTGGTCGTCATCGGCACGCGCGGCCTCCCGCCGGAGGAAGCGACGCGATTGGGCTCGGTGTCCGGCGCCGTCGTCGAGCATTCGCCCGTCGCCGTGCTCCTCGTGCCTCCGAGCGTCTGGAAGTCGCACGACGGAAACGGCGCCGAGCGCGCATCCGTCACGGAAACCGGTCGTCGCTGAACCTTCTTCGCGCGAGATCATGAGCACGCACACCTCGACACCGAGCGACGCCGTCCTCGCGGATCTCCAGCCGCTGTTGCCCGAGCTGGAATCGCTGTACAAGGACGTGCACTCGCATCCCGAGCTCTCCATGCAGGAGGAGCGCACCGCCGCGCTGGCCGCCGACCGGCTGAAGGCCGCGGGCTACGAGGTCACCACCGGCGTCGGGAAGACGGGCGTCGTCGGCGTGCTGCGCAACGGCGACGGTCCCACCGTCATGCTGCGCGCCGACATGGACGCCCTGCCGGTGAAGGAGGCCACCGGCCTGCCCTACGCCAGCACGGTCACCGCCACCGACGCGCACGGCCACTCGACGCCGGTGATGCATGCGTGCGGCCACGACATGCACGTCGCCTGGCTCGCGGGAGCCAGCACCTTGCTCGCGCGGCATCGCGACGCCTGGAAGGGGACGTTGATGCCGGTCTTCCAGCCGGGCGAGGAGACGGCGCAGGGCGCGCAGGCGATGATCGACGACGGCATGTTCGCGCGCTTTCCGAAACCGGACGTCATCCTCGCCCAGCACGTCATGCCCAAGCCGGCCGGAGTCGTCAGCTCGCGCGAGGGCGTCGTGACGTCCGCCGGCGACTCCCTCCAGATCCGGCTCTTCGGCCGCGGCGCGCACGGCTCGATGCCGCAGGCGAGCATCGATCCCGTGGTGATGGCGGCGTCCATCGTGCTCCGCCTGCAAACCATCGTCTCGCGCGAGGTGGCGCCGAGCGACGCCGTGGTGGTGACGATCGGCGCCCTGCAGGCGGGCACGAAGGAGAACGTCATCCCCGACGAAGCGGTCATCAAGCTCAACGTGCGCACCTTCGACGACGCCGTGCGCACGCGCGTGCTCGCGGCGATCGAGCGGATCGTGAACGCGGAGGCACAGGCCTCCGGCGCGCCGAAGCCGCCGGAGCTCACCACGCTCGATCGCTATCGCATGGTGCAGAACGATCCCGACGCCACGCATCGCGTGCTCGACGCGTTCCGCGGGCACTTCGACGCCGACCGCGTGACCGGCACCAAGCCGACGACGGCCAGCGAAGACTTCGGCTCCTTCGGCGCCGAGTGGCCGGCGCCGTCGGTGTTCTGGTTCGTCGGCGGCACCGACCCGACGCTCTACGCGAAACTGAAGTCGGAGAATCGGCTCGGGGAGCTGCCGACGAATCACAACCCGCGCTTCGCGCCGGTGATCCGTCCGACGCTCGAGACGGGCGTCGAAGCCCTCGTCGTCGCCTCGCAGGCGTGGCTCTCCGCGTGACGCGCGACGCATCGCCGGCCACGGCGCACTCGCCTCGCGCATCGACCCGAGGGTGAGCGCGGACGCGCGGGACGCGGCGCCGGGCTCGGCCGGCAGCGATCGCCTGCTGTACGGCATGATCCTCGGCGTTCTCGCCTTCTGGCTGTTCGCCCAGACGGTGCTGAACATCGCGCCGGAGATGGCGGCGGATCTCGGCGTGCAGACGAGCGTGATGAACATCGCCGTCAGCATCACCGCGCTCTTCTCCGGCATCTTCATCGTCGTGCTCGGCGGCCTCGCCGATCGCGCGGGGCGCGTGAAGGTCGTGCAATGGGGATTCGTCCTCGGCATCGCCGGCGCGCTGCTCGTCGGCCTGGCGCCGTCGGGACCACTCGCGTCGGCGTTCCTCATCGCGGGGCGCATCTGCGAGGGCCTCTCGGCCGCGTGCATCATGCCGGCGAGCCTCGCGCTGGTGAAGGCCTACTGGTCGGGGGCCGAGCGCCAGCGCGCGGTGAGCCTCTGGTCGATGGGCTCGTGGGGCGGCTCGGGGTTCGCCGCGCTCTTCGGCGGGCTCGTGGCGGAGAACCTCGGGTGGCGCTGGATCTTCTTCGCGGCGGCGATCGTCTCCGTGATCGGCATGCTGATGGTGCGCGGCACGCCGGAGAGCCGCGCCGAGGGCCGACAGCACTACCAGCTCGACACGGTGGGGATCGCGACGTTCATGATCGCCATGGTCGCGCTCCAGGTGTTCGCCACGCAGGGCGCGAAGTTCGGCTGGACGAGCGCGGCGTCGCTCGCCCTGCTCGCCATCGCGATCGTCTTCGGCGTGATCTTCGTGCGCGTCGAGTCGCGCAACGCAAGCGCTTTCGTCGATTTCCGCCTGTTCCGGAACGCCACGTATACCGGTGCGACGATCTCCAACCTGCTGCTCAACGCCGTCGCCGGCATCCTGCTCGTCGCGATGTCGCTGGTGCAGATCGGCGGCGGGATGACCGCGCAGACGGCCGGCCTGCTGACGATCGGCTACGCGATCGCGATCGTGGCGTTCATCCGGGTGGGCGAGAAGCTCCTGCAGCGCTTCGGGCCGCGGAGGCCGATGATCTGGGGCTCGCTGATCGTCGGCGTGTCGATCGCGTTGCTGATGCCGACGAACGTCATGCTCGGCACCTACCGCATCCTCGCGGTGATCGCGTTCACCCTGTTCGGCGTCGGCCTCGGGTTCTACGCCACGCCGTCCACCGACGCGGCGCTGTCGAACCTGCCGGACGACCAGGCGGGCTCCGGCTCGGGCATCTACAAGATGGCGTCGTCGCTCGGCGCGTCGTTCGGCGTCGCGATCTCGGCGGCGATCTTCACGGCGCTCAGCGCGGATACCGCGCCGGCGAGCTGGGTTGCCGGCGCCCTCACCTTCGCCGGCCGGCAGAACAACCTCGCCGTGCGCGAGGCCGCGTTCGTCGCCTTCGCGGCGAACCTCCTCATGGTGGTGGCGGCGGTCGCCTCGATCATGCTGACCATTCCGCGCGACGGGGCGCGGGAGCGCGCTGCCCCCTAGTCACTTCGGCCGGACGCCGGATGCTCGACCACGGCGCCGGCCGCCATGCACTCGGCGCGGGGCGCCACATGATCGGGCCGCTCCCACTCCCGTTTTTCGTCGTTGGCTCGAATATTCTCGAACGCGAACGCCTGTCCCAACCTCGCTCGCGCCGTGTCACCGTCCCGCGAAGCGCATCATGGCCCTGAAGCGATCCGTCGCTGCCACTGATCCGGCCCCTCAAGCGGAGGGCGCCTTCCCGGTCTCCGCGTGGGTGGTCATCGCCGCATGGGCAGTCCCGGCGCTGCTCACGACGTTCGAGACGATGATGTTCTCGCGGTCGGAGGGAGGTCCGATCTCACTCTGGCGCGCACTCGTCGGCGGCGCCTCGGGATGGTCCGTGTGGGCGGCGTGCACCCCGCTCATCGCGCGGCTCGCGCGGCGCTTCCCGCTCACCCGCGACAGCCGGTGGCGGCCCGTCGCGGCACACGTCGGCGCCTTTCTCGTGGTGGACTTCGCGGCGTCCGCGGTGTGGGCCCTCGCGGCGACATGGGTGCGGCCCGTGCGCTTCACGACGGCATTCGGAAACTGGTTCATCGCGGCCCTGCCGTTCGCCGTCCTCGTCTACGCCGCGGTCGTGAGCGTATTCTACAGTCTCTCCGACCGCGCGCGGCTCCGCGATCGCGAGCGCGACGCCGCCCGGCTCGCGCAGCAGCTGAGCGAAGCGCAGCTCGCGTCGCTGCGCATGCAGCTTCGCCCGCACTTCCTCTTCAACAGCCTGAACGCGATCATGGCGCTCGTGCGCGATGGCGAGAGCTCGCGCGCGATCGAAGCGCTCGCCCTGCTCGGCGACATGCTGCGCGTCACCCTGCGCCAGGGGGCATCGCACCAGGTGGCCCTGGCGGAGGTGGTGTCGTTCACGCGCCGCTACCTCGAGCTGGAGCAGCTCCGCTTCGGCGAGCGGCTGCAGGTGACCTTCGACGTCCCCCCCGATCTGCTCGACGCGGCGGTGCCGCTGTTCGTGCTCCAGCCGTTCGTCGAGAACGCCATCAAGCACGGCATTCTCGACCGGCGGCGCGGCGGCACGATCGTCATCGCCGCGAGGGCGGAGGGCGCGCGGCTGCGCCTCTCGGTGCGGGACGATGGCGTCGGGCTCGCGCCCGGGTGGAACGACGGGAGCGGCGCCGGCGTCGGGCTGTCGAACGCCCGCACGCGGTTGCAGCGCCTCTACGACGGGCGCGCCACGCTCGACGTCGGCGCCGGCCCGGGTGGAGCGGGGGTGACCGTCGAGATCGTGCTCCCGTTCACGCGCGTCCGGGAAGGACCGATCGCCGATGTGACGGAAGCAGACTCGCAACCGGCGGTCGCCGGCCCGGCATGACGGTACGGGTCCTCATCGCGGACGACGAGCCGCTCGCGCGTCGCGCCCTGGCGCAGCTCCTCGCCACGCACGACGACGTGCAGCTCGTCGCCGAGTGCGCCGACGGCGCCGAGGTGCGCGCCGCGCTCATGCGCACGCCGGTGGACCTCGTGCTGCTGGACATCCGGATGCCCGAGCTCTCCGGGCTCGAGGTCGCCTCGCTGCTCACCGACGGCCGTCCGCTCGTCGTCTTCGTCACGGCGCACGAGGAGTTCGGCCTCCCCGCCTTCGATCGCGGCGCGGCCGACTATCTGCTCAAACCGGTCACGCTGCCCCGCCTGGACGTCGCCCTCGACCGCGTCCGCGCGCGGTTGGCGGCCGAGGACGAAGCGTCGCGGTATCGCGCTCTCGCCGGCGGGTCCGCATCGCGCCACGTCGATCGTCTCGTCGCGCGCGTCGGAGAGCGCGAGATCCTCATCCCGGTCGACGAGGTCGAGCTGATCGCGGCGGACGACGTCTACGCCGCGGTGCACGCCAACCGCCGTCGATACCTCGTCCGCACGCCGCTCGACGAGCTGGAGCGCTCGCTCTCGCCGGACCGGTTCGTGCGCGTGCACCGGTCCTACATCGTGCCGGTGGCCGGCGTGGTCGCCATCCACCACAGCGGGGGCAGCGTCGTGCTCGAGCTGCGCAACGGAGCGACGGTCCCCGTCAGCCGTCGCCGTCGTCCCGAGCTGGCGCGACTGCACCTACGCTAGACCGCCGCACCCGTCGCGACGCCCCCCTGCTCGCGCCGTTCGCGACGAGAGCCCGACCGTTCGCGACACGGGCGCTGCACGTCGCGCGGCGGTGCTTCTACTCTGCTCCACGGAGCACACGCCTCGTCTCGTCCGAGCCGCCACCCGCGAGCATCGGTGGCGCCGAGCCGGGTGCGTGACGAGCGGAGGAGGCCGCATGACGTCGATCCACGAGTACGAGCACGAGCACGAGCGCGACCACGGAGAGCGACGCGAATCGTTCGCACGGAGTGATCGCGTGCGCCTCGACCTCGGCCAGCGGCGCGCCGTCGCCTGGCCGACCCTGGAGCCGAGCACCGCGCATCGGCCGGCGACGCCACAGCATGTCGCCGTGGTGCACACGGTGGACTCGATCCGGCTCATCGCGGTCGCACGCGACGAGCCGGCGCTGCTCCGGCAGGTCGCGGCGTACGTCGCCGCGAATGCGTGCGACCGCCTCTGGATGCAGGACGCCGCGCGGGTGCACGCCCTGCTCTCCGCGCGTGATCTGGAGGGGGCCGTGCGCGCCTATTTCGCGGCGGACGACACCCCCTGGGATCGCGACTGGCTCGTCATCGAATCCATCTGATGAAGCACGCTCCTCCAGCGCACTCACGCCCAGCGCATTCACGCCGAACCCCACTGTCCTCATGTCGCCGACCGAGCGTCGTCTCTGCCAGAGTGGGCTGCTGCTGTTCTTTCTCGGGCTCCCACTCGGCTTCGTCATTCACTCGCTGCCGAACCCGCGCGTCGGGCTCTCCGCGCACCTGAACGCGGTGCAGAGCGGGACCGCGCTGATGGTGCTCGGTCTCCTCTGGTCGCGCATCGATCTCGCGCCGCGCTACGCGACGGCGGTGGCGACCGGCCTGTCGCTCTCGTTCTGGGGGCTCGAGCTGCGCATCCTCGCGTCCGCGCTCGCGCGCTCGCCCGACGGACTCTTCATGCGCTCGGCGAGCGTGCTCGGCGCCGTCAGTGCGCTCGCCATGGTGCTCACCGTCGGCGCGGTGCTGTTCGCGCTTCGCCCGCTCGCGCCGGCCGGTGGCGCACGCCGGTGAGACGTTGCCTCACCGGCGCCCGGCACCGATTGGTCGAACGTCGTGGAGCGTCCCAACCACCCCTTCGACACGCGCGCGATGACCACGTGATCACCTCTACTGCACCGGTGACGTCCGATCTCGATCGGTGTGTGGGATGTTGCGCAGCTTCTCGGGGTTGACCACCGCGTAGAGCTGATGAATGCGGTGCTCCCTCACGTCGAAGATCAGCACCGCAACGGGATGCGCACGGTCGTACACCACGAGTCCAGGCTCGCCGTTGATTCGCATCGGACGCAGCGCGGACGTGGCAGCGAAGCGCCCCAGCGCGGCGACGATGTGGTTCGCGACCGCGACGGCTCCATGAATCGGCCGATCTGCCGCGCCAGCTTTCCCGCCGGAGTCGGAGTAGAGCGTGATGTCCTTCGCGAGCACGGTCAGCATCCGGTCGACGTCTCCAGTACGCGCCGTGCTGCTGAACGCCTCGGTCAGGCGCGTTGCCTCCACCGGATCGGGCTCGAAGCGGCGACGCGGTGAGCCGAGATGCCTCCGGGCCCGTGAGAGCAGCTGCCGACAGTTGACCTCCGTGCGATCGACGATCCGCGCGATCTCCGCGTGCTCGAAGTCGAACACGTCGTGCAGCAGGAGGACCGCTCGCTCCACGGGTGCGAGTCGCTCGAGCAGGATCAGGAACGCCATCGAGAGCGACTCGGCGAGCTCGAGCGGCTCGGAGAGATCGGCGGTGCGTTCCGTCGCCAGCGGCTCCGGGAGCCAGGGTCCGACGTACACTTCCCGTCTGACCCGCGCAGCGTGAAGGAAATTGATCGCCAGTCGGGTGACGATCGTCGTGAGGAAGGCCCGCGGGGAGCGGAGCTCGCCGGAGACCTCCTGCCAGCGCAGGTAGGCCTCCTGCACGATGTCCTCCGCGTCGGCAACGCTGCCCACCATCCGGTACGCGACGGAGAAGAGCTGAGGCCGTGCATCGTCGAAGACCGATGCGCGAGCGTGCTGCGCGGCTTCCCTTTCGCCGGCCGGCCCGTCGGGTCGTCCAACGCCGCGTCGAGCGGCGTCCGGGAGGGGCGACTCTCCGCGCGTACCTTCGGCGACCCTCATTGCGATCGCGCGCTCGCGGGCTGCCGCGTCGGGACGTTGATCCGGTTCCAGAAGTTGATCAGCGCCACGTTGAGGACGAGGGAGGCGAGTCCCGTCTCGTCGTAGTTTCGCGCAGCCTCCGTCCAGATCGCATCGGGCACGGGATCCGGCCGGTCGCCGACGCGCGTCGCGGCTTCGGTGAGCGCGAGCGCTGCGCGCTCCGCCTCGGTGAACGACAGCGCCTCGCGCCAGGCGGCGACGGCGAACAGCCTCTCTTCGCTCTCGCCGGCCCGTCTGGCGTCTCTGCTGTGCATGTCGACGCACACGCTGCAGCCGTTGATCTGACTCGCGCGCACATGGACCAGGTGGAGAGTGCGCTGCGGCACACCGCTGCGTTGCGCGATGGTGCTGAGCTCGGCCGCCGCCTTCAGCGCGCCGGGGATGACCACGATCGGGTTCTTCATTCGGGGGTCCACGTTACGTCGTCTCCGGGAGTGTCGGTTTCTCATGTCGAGCCATTCGGCGATGACATGACCGGATTCGCCGTGCGTGTGTGACAGCCCGCGTGGTCAGGCCATCGCACCCCGTCGTGTGCGCGTGGGCGCGGTGCGCGCTCAGCCCGCCGGCCCCTGCGGCGCGGGGCAGGAAATGTCCTCGACGAGCCGCCACACGCCGTCGGCCTGTCGCTTCCAGAGAGTCGCGAACCGAACGACGGCCGGCTCCGCTGCGCCGGGGAGCGCCAGTGCGACGGTGCCACGCATGTAGCCGACGTCGCCGCCACTCTCGGCCTGTTCGAGCATGATCGTGCGGCGCACCCCGGTTGACCGCGCCCGTTCGCTCGCCAGTTGCCAGAAGCGCTCGATCGGGGCACGCCCTCGCAGCGTCGGAGTCCCCGTCGCCACGAGGCGGGCATCCTCGGCGTAGCAGGCCGCCATCTCGCGGTACTTGGCGGCATCGAACCAGTCTGTCCAGTCGCGGAGGAACGCCTCCACGTGCACGGGATCGAAGCTCGTCAGTCCGTTCATCGTTGCTCGTCCCTCCGTGTCAGGGTGGGAATGGTCGTGTGGCGCCCGAGGCTCAGCCTTCCGGCTGGAGCGTCGCATTGAGGGTGCGGAGCGCCGCGGCCATCGTGCGGCCGGACGGCGCGCGCGCGGGATCCACGAGCCACTGGGTCACGACGCCCAGCAGCAGCGCTTGGAAGAAGGCGCCGGTCGTGCGGGTGCGGGTGGCGCTCGCGTTCGTGCCGTCGCCGCCGAACGCCGCCGCGATGCGCTCCCGCCCGCGCGCGAGCGCCTCGCCGAGCAGCGCCCGCACCTCGGGCGAGCGCTCGACCTGGGCGAGCGCTTCGATGAGCGACAGCCAGAGCGGCCGGTGCGCCTCGAACGAGTCGATGATCTGTGTCCACGCTCGCTCGAACCGCGCGTACGGGTCGCGCGCGCGCGGGCGCGTTGCGCGGATCGACTCCTGCAGCCGGTCGCCCCACTCCTCGATCGCATCCGCGAGCGCGGCGTTGAGCAGCGCCTCCTTGGAGCCGAAGTGATAGCCGATCGAAGCGAGGTTGGTCCCCGAGGCCGCGACGATGTCGCGGGCGGTGGTGTGCGCGTATCCGCGCTCGTAGAGGCAGCGCTTGGCGCCGTCCAGGAGCGCGTCGCGGTGTCCCATGTGCCGACTCGCGCGGTGCGTCACTCGTCGCAGGAGGTGGAATGACGGGCTGGCCTTGTGGCGCGGCCCCGTGGCGTTTTATACATACGTATGTCTATCCCCGGTCCGTTTCCGCGGCAAGCCCCGCGCGGCGCGGCTCGGACGACGCCACGCCGACGCAACCGGTACGATGCCCGATGGATTCAGCGCCCCCGACGCACTCGCCACCATGCCGGCGGTCGAGATCGCACGCCTGGTGACGACCGGAGCGCTCTCGGCGATCGAGGTCGTGGAGCGCACCATCACGCGCATCGGGGAGCGCAACGGAGTCCTCAACGCCGTCACGGAGTCCATGGCCGACACCGCGCGGCGGAGCGCCGCCGAGATCGACCGCAAGCGCCGCGCAAGTGAACCGATCGGTCCGCTGGCCGGTGTGCCCTTCTCCGTGAAGAGCAACATCGACGTCGCGGGCAGCGCGACGACGCACGGGATCGCGGCACTCCGGAACGCGATCGCCCCGACGGATGCGCCGGTCGTCGAGCGCCTGCGCCGCGCGGGAGCGATCCCGATCGCGCACACCAACATGCCCGACCTCTCCGTGCGCTTTCATACGTCCAGCCAGCTCCACGGCGACACCGTGAATCCGTGGGACGCGAGGTTGACTCCTGGAGGATCGAGCGGTGGCGACGGCGTCGCCGTGGCAACCGGCATGTCGGCCCTCGGCGTGGGCAACGATGCGGGGGGGTCGGTGCGCGTTCCCGCGCTCTTCGCCGGCGTTTCCGCGCTGAAGCCGACGACCGGGCGCCTGCCTTCCGATCGCAGCATCGGCCCACGAGACCTGACCTTCGCGTCGCAGGTCGTCCCCGTCGAAGGATTCCTCGCTCGCACGGTCGCCGACCTGAGGATCGCCCTCGCCGTCGCGGCGGGTCCGCATCCGCGCGATCCGCGCGCGCTCCCCGCGCCGCTGAGCGGGCCCGCGCCCCGCACGCCCACGACCGTGGGTGTCGTCGTGGACCCCGGCGGGATGGGCGTGCACGCCGGCGCGGAGACCGCCGTGCACACCGCGGCGCGTGCGCTCGAGGCAGCCGGCTACCGCCTGGACTTCATCGACGTGCCGCGCCTCGAGGAAACGCTGGCCGCCTACGGAGGCCTCATCATGACGGAGTTCGCCCAGGCGTGGCCGACGATGCAGCGGCTCCTCGGTCCGAATGGGAGGCGGTACATCGAGCTCGCGATGGAGCTCGGGAAGCCCCGCGATCTCGTCGGATACCTCGAGCTCACGGCCGTACGGCACGGGCTGCAGCGCGCCTGGACGGAGCTCCTCGACACGCATCCCGTGATCCTCGGTCCCGTCTACACGGGTCCCGTGCCTCCGGCGAACTACGACATTCAGGGCCTCGAAGAGCACGCGAGCTGCGGGCGCGCGCTGCGCCTGTGCAGCGCAACGAGCTTCGTCGGCCTCCCGGCGGTCTCGGTGCCGGTTGGGCTCACGGACGGCGTTCCGCAAGGCGTCCAGGTCATCGCGAACTACTTCCGCGAGGACCTCTGCCTCGAAGCTGCCGAGGCAATCGAGGCACACGCGGGGTTCACCCTCGAGCGAATCGCCGCATGAGTCGCGGGGGACCGGCACTCTACGATCCGATCGCCGCCTCGTACGCGGCCCGCGTCGATGCCGCGCCGTTCAACGCATGCTACGAGCGGCCCGCGATGGTGAACCTCCTGCCAGCGGTAAGGAATCGCCGCGTGCTCGATGCGGGCTGCGGCTCGGGGTGGTACGCCGAGCAGCTCGTCGCTCTGGGGGCGCATGTGACCGCGCTCGACGCGAGCCCCGCCATGATCGCGTACGCGCGGGCGCGGCTCGGCACACGGGCGGCTTTCCACGTCGCGGATCTCGCGCAGCCGCTCACCTGGCTCGCCGATGCGAGCACCGATCTGGTCATCGCGCCACTGGTCCTGCATTACCTCGAAGCGTGGGGGCCGACGCTGCGTGAGTTCGCGCGCGTGCTCCGTCCCGGCGGCCGGCTGCTGTTCTCCACTCATCATCCGGGCACGGAGGCCGAGCGGCTGTCTGTCACGCGCTACTTCGCCGTGGAGCCCGTCGACGAGACGTTGCCCGGCGTCGGGCCGGTGCGGTTCTTCCGCCGGCCGCTCACCGCGATCTTCGACGCGCTCGCCGACGCGGAGTTCCTCGTGGAGCGCGTGGTGGAGCCCGGCCCCACCGCGGCGCTCCAGACGCTGGATCCCGCCGCCTTCGATCGCGTGTCGCGGCGGCCCGCCTTCCTGATCGTCCGCGCCCGGCGCGACGAGCCGACGAATCACATCACATGACCGTGCAACGTGACGCGCCCGCCCGCGCCGGCAAGCGGCCGGGCAGGATCCAGGTGGAGGCATCGATCCTGATCCACGCGCCGGCGGAGCGACTGGCCGCGCTCTACCTCGATCACGCACACTGGTCGCGGCTCTTTCCGAAAACGATTCGCGGAGTGCGGCTCGTGCGACAGTCTCCCGCCGAGACCGTGGTGGAGGTGGATGACCGCACGGCGGGGCCGGTGGTCAACGTGATCCGTCCTCGATCGGCGCGCGAGATCTCCCTGGAGGAGTTCAAGCCGAAGTTCGACGCGACGTTCCGCAATTCCTTCGAGCCGACGCCCGACGGTACGCGGTATCGCGTGACGGCCGACGTGCGCCTCAAGCGTCCGTTCGCCGTGCTCGCGCCCTTCCTGCACGGGTACGTACGCCGCTCCATTCGACGGTACGTGCTGGAGCCCATGCGCACGTACGCCGAGCGCGAGTCGCACCAGCACGTAGTCGACGCCTTCGGATGACCGCACGTTTTGTGGAGCTCGATGCGATCGCACCATGTCGGCGGCGCGCGACTGCCGGTTCTGGCCGCTCGGTCGAATGCCATGATCACATAGGCAAGAAGGCGAAGCGCCCGTCTCCACAGAGAGAAGACGGGCGCCACGCCTCACAAAGTTGTTCTTGATAGCAGGGGCGGGACTCGAACCCGCGACCCCGGCATTCTGAGGACTGTAGGACTGTCTCTAAGTCTATATGCTGGACCGCGCTCCCTCTGTAGTGCCGCGCACGTGCGCCGCGATACGCCGCCGAGAACCGCCGAGCATAGTGCCACTCATGGTGCCAGCTTGGAAGCGGCCTTTTCTTCTCGCCACCGCCTTCAGGCCATGAACTGAAGCGCGTCTCGCTGGGGGCCGATTTTGACGACGGTGCCGTTCAAGGGGTGAGCTCATCGACGCGCGGGGGACATAGATGCTCCCCGTAGGAGCACAGGACGCAGCAGTCCCCGTCCTTGGGCCGGAGCAGCGTGCGGCAGCTTGGGCACTCGTAGAAGTAGACGCACGCGTTAGCCGGCGTCGGTACGAGGGAGACGTGTGCGCAGTCTGGGCATGTCAAATGCGTGTCCATGGCCATAACTGAATCTACGCCTGTGCTGGACATCTCTGCTCCCTCAACCCGCCTCCGGCCCAGAACGGGCCCAGCCACTCCAGTGTCGCTGGACCTTCATGGACTCCCAGTTGCTCGAGGACACGGCGGAGCGTCGCACGGCACGACGAAGTATCGCGGAAACGCTCAGGCCCATTGGGGCGGGCGAGGTCCAGTGATCGTCAGGTCGGGATGTAACACGCGCCTGCTCCGCACTCGCAACTCGTCAAACTCAGTCTCCCTTCTGAGAAGCGGGATCACTGACCTCGCAGCGCAGCGACGCGAGGGCCCGATGCCACTCCCCCTCGTGGCTCGGCTTCCGCGCCCGGAAGTTGATGCCGACCGTGCCGAACTTCGCGGCGTTCGACGCCTGCGGCGCGCCGCTGAACACGTCCGCACGCCAGGTGATCTCGAAGTCCACGAATCCCGCGGCGACGACCGTCGCCTCGAGCTCTGCTTCCAGCAGAGCGCCGGCGATTCACCCCTTCCAGAGGTCGATGTTGCGCTTCGCGCCGTCACCGACGGACTTCTCGACGAGAATGTCGCCGATCTGCAGTCGGCCCCCAGGCTTGAGCACGCGCGCCATCTCGCCGAGGCCCGCGAGCTTGTCCGGAAAGAGGTTCAGCACCCCGTTCGAGATGACAACGTCCGCCCACGCGTCCGGGACCGGCAGCGCCTCGGCCACGCCGTGGCGGAACTCGACGTTGTCGACGCCCGCCTCGTCGGCGCTCCGGCGCGCGCGGTCGAGCATCTGGGGCGTCATGTCGACGCCGACGACGGCGCCCTGCGGGCCCACCATACGCGCGGCGATCAAGCTGTCGAGACCAGCGCCACAGCCGACGTCGACCACGCGCTCCCCTGGTCGTAGCGCACCCATAGCGAAAGGATTGCCAGTACCGGCGAGTGAGGCGACAGACGCCTCGGGGATGCCCTCTAGCCATGCGTCCTCGTAGCCGAGGAGACGCGCGAGCGGTCGACCGGTGTGGAAGTGGAAGCCGCGCTCAGGCTCCGTGGCGACCAGCGCGTACTCCTCCTGGATCGCGGCACGCAGCTGCGCGACGTCGAGATTCGCGATGGGACGGGCGGCGCCTGGCACGTCGGCGCGGGCATTGGGTGTGACGGTCACGGCTAACCCTCCTCGGCGGGGAGAAGTGTTGCGGGCGCCGCCACGTCGGCCTTGCCGCGGCGGCTTTCCGCCATTATTCTAACGAACATTAGAATTGTCAACCCCGCCGATGAGCCATCGCGACTTCAAGGACCCCCTCTACGCCGAGTTCGCCCGGATCGGCCACGCTGTCTCGACGCCGAAGCGGATCGAGCTCCTCGACCTCCTCGCCCAGGGCGAGAAGACGGTGGAGACGCTCGCCGAGCAGTCGGCGACGCCGGTGAAGAACACGAGCGCTCATCTGCGTGTCCTCAGGCAGGCACGCCTCGTCGAGACGCGGCGCGACGGCACGCACATCTACTACCGCCTCGCGGACGACGAGGTCTTTCGCTTCCTCCGCGGCCTGCAGACGCTTGGCCAGAGCCGTCTCGCCGAAGTCGAGCAGGTCACGCACACGTACCTGACCAGCCGTGACGAGCTGGAACCCGTGACGCTCGCGGAGCTCAGACGCCTGATGCGCGCCGGCGACGTCACCGTGATCGACGTGCGCCCGCACGACGAGTACGAGGCGGGGCACATCGCCGGCGCGCTCTCGGTGCCCGTCGCGGAGCTTGCGCGGCGGATACGCGAGCTGCCGAAATCGCGCGACGTGATCGCCTACTGCCGCGGCCCCTACTGCGTCTACTCGCTCGAGGCAGTCACGCTGCTGAACAAGCGCGGCTATCGCGCCCGTCGCACGGAAGAAGGCTTCCCCGACTGGCGGATCGCGGGACTACCCGTCGCCCGCGGCGCGTGAGCCGTCCGGAAGGCACCCTGATCGCTCCGTCATCTTTGATCTCGCCGAGACTCTCGAATGATCCTCCGTCCATACCTGCACACGGATCCCGCCGTCGCGATCTCCTACCTCTTTGGCTGCGGCGGCAAGGCCGCGGGCGCCGTGGTCGATCCGGTGGAGTCGCCCGACTTCTACCTGCGTGAGGCGCAGGCACTCGGCCTCGCGATCCGCTACGTCGTGGACACGCATGTCCACGCCGATCACCTGTCGACGGGACGCGCGCTCGCTGAGGCTGCGAGTGCCGAGTACGTGCTGCACGAGAGTGCGGGCGCGGAGTATCCATTCCACGCGGTGCGCGACGGCGATCAGCTCGCGCTTGGCAACGTGACCGCCACCGTGTGGCACGTCCCCGGGCACACGCCCGAGCATCTGGCGCTCGTGCTCGCGGACCGCACCCGCGGCCAGGAGCCCTGGCTCGTCTTCACGGGGCATACACTGATGGTGGGCGATCTCGGACGCACGGAGCTCGCCGCGTCGGCCGAGTCGGGCGCCCGCGCGCTCGCCGCGAGTGCAGAACGCCTCCGTACCCTCCCGGACCACGTGCTGGTGTTGCCGGGCGCGTTCTCCGGCTCAGTATGCGGGCGTGGTCTCAGCGGAAACCCGGTCTCGACCGTCGGCTTCGAGCGACGCTTCAACCGGGCATTCAGCGTGACGGATGCGGAGACGCTCGTCGCGCTCATGCTGCGCGACATTCCGCCGCGCCCGCCCCGCGCCGCGGAGATCCGGGCCGTCAACATGGGAACGACAGAATCGCTCGCGGGCGCGTGAGCGTGCAGACGGTGGCCCCGGCGGCAGGCCCCGAGTCGGTGGCGCGCGCCGCCGTGTCCGTTCCGACGCTCGGCTTGCGCCAGAACTGGCGGCAGTTCGCACTCCTGGTCCTGGTCAACGCCTTCGTCGGCGCGATGGTGGGCCTCGAGCGGAGCGTCCTCCCGCTGCTCGGCGAGCGGGAGTTCGGCCTCGCCTCCAGGACTGCCGCGCTGTCGTTCATCGCGACGTTCGGCGTCGTGAAGGCGTTGACGAATGTGTTCGCCGGACGCATGAGCGACCGCTTCGGCCGCAAACACGTCCTCGTCCTTGGGTGGCTGTTCGCCCTGCCGGTGCCTTTCCTCATCATCTGGGCCCCGACGTGGGGGTGGATCGTCGCGGCGAACGTGCTCCTCGGCATCAATCAAGGGCTGGCGTGGTCGACGGCCGTGATCATGAAGATCGACCTCGTGGGCCCCCGACAGCGCGGATTGGCGATGGGGCTCAACGAGTTCTCCGGGTACCTCGCCGTCGCGCTCTCGGCGTTGGCGACCGGTGTGATCGCGAGCCGCTATGGCCTGCGACCACAGCCCTTCTATCTGGGGATCGCGTTCGCGGCCGCCGGGCTCGCGCTCAGCGTGCTCTTCGTGCGGGACACGACCGCCCACGTCCGCGCCGAGGCACGGACGGACGCGCGGCCCTCGGCCTCCCCGACCAGCGGATCGGGTGTCGACCGGCCGGCACCGTCGTTCCGCGAGCTGTTCGCGCGCGGCACCTGGCGAGACCCAGCGCTCTCCAGCGCGAGCCAGGCGGGACTCGTGAACAACCTGAACGACGGGCTCGCGTGGGGACTGTTCCCGCTCTTCTTCGCCGCCGCCGGTCTATCGGTACGCGAGATCGGGCTTCTCGCGTTCGTCTATCCCGCGACGTGGGGCGTGACGCAGCTCGCCACGGGCGCACTCTCCGACCGCTGGGGACGGAAGTGGTTAATCGTAGCCGGCATGCTGCTGCAGGCGGCCGCGCTCGCGGCGATGATCGCCTGGCGCGGGCTTGCGCCATGGGCCGCGGCGGGCGTCGCGCTTGGTGTCGGCACCGCGATGGTCTACCCGACGCTCCTCGCGGCCATCGGGGACGTTGCGCACCCAACCTGGCGTGGCTCCGCCGTGGGCGTGTATCGCCTGTGGCGCGATCTCGGCTACGCCGTCGGCGCGATCCTGGCCGGCCTGCTCGCCGATGCGTTCGGCATGGCGACGGCTATCGGAGTCGTCGCCGGCCTCACGGCGGCTTCCGGACTCCTCGTGGCGCTTCGGATGCCCGAAACGCTCGGTGTACACTCGCGGCCCGGGCCTACTCGGCTCTCGTCGCGCGCCGTGTGACCCATACGAGCACGCGACCAGCTCTGGCCCTTCGATTTCGCGCGCGCGCTTCCTAGTCCTCCTCCGTGATCGCGAGGTCCCCCACTCGCGAGTTCGCGCCCAAGAGAAAACCGTAGTGCCCGCGCACAATGCCTTCATCGTCGCCCAAGTAGTTGGCGGCGCGCTGCACTCCAAACCTCGAGAAGAGTTCTGCGCCGACCGCGTTCCGAATGCAGTGTGGCGTGAAATAGCCGTCCTCGGTCGGACACGAACCGTTCGTTGCGTACGACCAGGGGCCGAGCTCACACTGCCACGCAAATCGGGCGGCTGAGAGGCGAAGCTCGTATGCCTCGTCGTCGCGCCCTGTACCGTCGGGTCGCTCTTCCACGCATCCGATGGGCCGGCCGCAGGCCGTCACGAAGAGCCAGGGGTGGTCCGCCTTCGCCACGAGTATGGGCCGGCAGACGTGCAGCCACTCCGCCTCCAGCCATCCGGGCAGGAAGTTCTCCCCAATCGAAGCCGTGTGCTCCTCCCTGTTCTTTCGGTCGACGGGCCGGAGCCTGCACTCCCGACGGCGGCGCCGGTCCGCGTCGTATTGATTGTCCAAACGCACGTGATGCAGCTCCTGCCAACGCATGCCGGTGCTGATCAGCCACGCGAGGCGGTAGGCCGCCTGTACGAGCTGGCAGTAAGATTTCGACCGGTCGCCCTTCTCGCGCCGCCGCTGCACTGCCGCGAGCATACCGCGAAGCGTCGCTCTCCAGTAACCGATGGGAGTACGCTCCACGACGAGCCTGATGTCCTTTCGCGTGTTGCGACCGGCGCCGCGCGACGAGTTGGGCAGCACCTTGTCGACGGCGTCTGCCATCCCGCTCGCAGTCTCGTACGCGGCGTAGAGCTCGTCCTCGAGCGGATCCATCGCAACCGCGGCCTCCGCGTGGCGCTCGCGCCGGCTCGGCGAATGATGGTCGCCCCGTGCGAGAACTCGCCGCTCGTGGCGGCGGCGGGCCCACAGGACGTACGCGAATCCCGCGGCGCTCCGGTACATGGAGGCGAGCCCTGAGGTCTGCGCGGCCGTGACCTCTCCCCGCTCGAACTTCTCACGCCACCACAGCTCACACTCATCCGGAACACGAGGAAGTTCGTAGCCGAATACCTCTTCAGGGTTCATCGCGGACGGTGACATGCCGAGCCGGTTGATCGCCACGCCGATCACGCCCCTCAACTCCATGAGGATGCCTGCATACGTGGTTCGCTTAACGAGGCGCCGGATGCGCTTCGCGGGGAAACGCTGCCGGTGTTGACGAAGCTCGGCATCGGTCAAGACGGAGCAGTCGTGATGGAAGCGAATGGCGTTCCCCCACGTCTCAGAGAAGCCGCGCATCCGCATTGCTTCGACGACGCCCTCGAGGGTGTTGACGGTCCGACCTTCGGGATGGCTCAGGTACGTCGTGTCCACGACCCGGTTCGCGAGAGGGCCGACGCTGAGCCGACGAGCGATGTCGCTGAAGGGCCCTCGGAGACGTGGCACCAGACGAAAGCGTCAAGTGCGTTTCAACTCTGTCTTGACGTGCTCGAGCTGATCATAGGTCAGCAGAAGTGGGTCGGTCGCGGCTGAACCGAGGATTTCAAAACACACCTCTCTACAGACGGTCCAATCCGCCCGCGCCCGGCCCTCCGATGAGGAGTAGCGCGGTGCACCGCCTTCTCCTCCGGACTTCCCCGGCCACGCGCGGGAGCGAACGTCCTCCCACGCATCCAGCGCGAAGTGCCGCGGGAATACCAGCGGGACGAGGCGCTCCTCGGCTGCGTAAGCCCGCAACTTCAAGGCGAACGACCGAAGATTGCGGCGAGTCTGCGGTGCGAGGTTCTCCGCCGCCCGCGTCGCGCGATCCGGAAGGTCGAAGAGCACGGCCGCCGAGAGCTGACGCGCGTAGCGCAGGAGTGTGGTGTCTGCGCACTGGCGTGGCGCCTTCGTCAGCATGCGCACGAGCGTTCGCATGTGCCGGGCTCGACGGCTCCGTGCCGATCATCGCTGAGGTACGACGCGAGAACATCCGCCGCGGTCCCGCCGTCGATGGGCAGCGCCGAGAAGTTGACGATGTGTGGCACCTGCCCCTGCCCGCCCGGCGCGACCTGCCAGGTGAGTCGGCCTTCCGACTCCAGCTGGGCGAGCCGCTCCTTCGTACCGTTGAAACCGTGATTGCCCGCCAGTCCGCTGAGCGTAGGCATCTCGCCCCGTGCGAAGCAGCGCGTGAGGCGAACCTCGACATCGAGGCGGATCGGATCCGGATTGGACATGGGAAAGGAGGGGAAGAGTGAAGTACGGCCGTGTCAGGGGGTGGTCACCCCTACGAGGCGTACGAAGCGCAGTGAGGGCATCGACTTGGGTAGCGTTCCCCCCCGACGTGCAGTACGCCAAACCCGGGGGGTTGAGCTACGACTGGCCATTCAGGGTCGGACTGCACTCGGCGCCCTAAGTCGTTGCAGCGCCTTACTCGAGTGAAGTGACGAGGTAGTCGGGGCGTACGAGGCGTGTACTTCACTCTTGGGCCCCCTCGCTCGGCTCGTCGCGCGATACTTCGCGCTCAGTAGCAGGCGCACGCTCGCACCACGCCGGCAGGAGCGCCGCGATGGCGGCGGGCTCCTGCTCGGGGAGCGTCGCCAGGTACTGACGGCTGGTGACGGGATCGACGGCTTCGCGCACGAAGCCCCACGAGTTGCCGCGCCAGATCGGCCAGCCGTACAGCCGACGGTAGGCGGGGCTCTTCAACTGTTGCAGCAACGTCTTGAGCGATTGACCCGTGAGACGGGCCACCTCTTGGGTGCCGATCTCACTCGAAGACGCGGACGGCGAGATGTGAGGCGCCAACTTCTCGAGAACAATGACGCGTACGGCATCGCGTGTGGCGTCCGAGACGCCGGCATCACGAAAGCGCCGGAGGAATGCGCCGAGACTTCGCCCCGGATCGGGCATCCTGGCGACGACCGGCGCGAGCTCGCCTCCGACGCGACGGATCAGTTCATCCGTCGGCCCGGAGGCGAGATGGTCGAGAAGATGGCGGAAGTGATGAGGGAGACGGGGGCGGGGCACGGCCGGTCGGGTGAGAGAGTCCCCCGACCCTACTCGCACCTACAGGCTCGCCTCAATAGCAGTGCGCACGAGGTGCCGCTTCACCTCGCCCTCCCTCCACGCCCGGGAGAGCGAGCGCGAATAGCAGGACTACCTCGCCGTCTCCTGACGGGAAGGCGCCGAGACCTTCACCCGCCCGCGCGGCTTGGGCTGGGCCGCCGGTCGCATCGACTCGACCTCCACACGCGTATGCGAAACGGCCTGCCCTTCTCGTTGATGACCCAGTTCGCGACGCAACGCGTCGCACTCGGCCGCTAGCGCCGCACCTTCAGCCCGCGAGCGCTCCAATTCCGCCTGGCTCGTGGCAGCACGCTCGCGCAGCTCCGCCGCCGCACTCTCGGCGCGCTCACGCGCCTCGCGCTCTGCTTCGCTCCGCCCCTGCAGTTGGCGGAGCTCAGCGAACGCCGCCTGCGCCGCCGCCTCGGCCTGCACTTGGTTCTCGTGCGCTCGCCGCGACTCCTCGCGCAGATCCGACACGTGTGCGCTGTGCGCGGCGTGCGTCTCGCGACGCTCTTCCTCGCAGCGCTCGAGTCGCAGCGTCAACGAGCGGATCTCTTCTTCGGCAATGCCGAGCGCCTCGTCGACGACGTCCGTGGAGCGGCATGACGACTCGACCTCCACCTCAAGCTGCGCAATGCGCTCGCGCAGATCGCGCTCGCGGAGATCTGCCGACTGAGTGGCGGCGTCGATCATCAGATGCGCGCGCTGCTCGCCGGCTGCATGCGCGGCGGCGAGCTCGCGGTTGACGGCCTCCGGAATCGCGCCGAGCATCCGCTGCAAGGCCGGTGGCAGGCCGGCAGGCTCGCCCGTGGTGGGCGGCTCCGTGGGCGGCGCCGCATGCACGAACTCCCGCTTCACCTCCTCGGTGATCCGCCAAATGCGCGTGGTGTCCCCGCGGTACCGCTCCACGCCCCGCGCTACAGCGAGTCGCGCGAGCTCCGCGCGCACAGTATCGCGCGAGAGCGCGCCAACGCCCCGCTCCTCTGCGATGCCGCGGGCGACCGACGCGATCTCTTCGTCCGTGAACAATCCCTGTCCCATGTCAATCTCCGTGGAAGTGCCCGCGTTGTGAGCGGTTGACTGTCTGTCCGTCTGTCCGTCTGTCCGTCTGTCCGTCTGTCCGTCTGTCTGCTGGACGGCGGAGCCGAGCAGATCCACCGGCCGGAGCGCCAGGCTAACTGCCTGGACAGCCCCGCCACCAAGGCCCTCGGCCCAGCGGTGCTGCGCCTTCCTCTCGGGCGCACTGAAGCGCAGGACAGTCCGGAGCGGAGCGCGGGCCACTTGGGAAGAGCGTAGGGGGAACTGCTGCCGCCGCCCACCAGCAGGATCTGAGGACGTGCGGTTCGGTCGCGAAGGGCGCCGCGGTTCCCGGCGCGAAGGGGACTAGAAGGGTTCGTCCTCGTCCTCGAATGACGCAGCGCGGGTTGCGCACTCGGGTTCCGGAAGGCGCCAGCGTGCGTACCCGTCCTCAGGGCCGGCGGGGGCGGCCATCAGCGTGGCAGCGATGCGGACCACGTCGAGCGCGACATAGCCCGCCCCTGCAACGTGTCCACCTGCGATGAGCACGTCCTCGACCGACCGGCAATGCAGGTAGAGAGCGCCGGTCAAGGAGTCCGGGTCTGACGTGACCCCAGGAAGCTGATCCGGCTATTAGGCCGGGCAGATGCGAAAGAGTCGATTCACCGAGGCCCAGATCATCGGGATCCTGCAGGAAGCCGCTGCGGGGGCGACCATCGGCGAGGTGTGCCGGCGGCACGGCATCGCGGCGAAGACGTACTATTGCTGGAAGCAGCACTACGGCGGGCTGCAGGTCAGCGCGGCGAAGAAGCTTAAGGGGCTCGAGGACGAGAACCGGCGGCTGAAGCAGCTCGTCGCCGACCAGGCGCTCGATCTCGCGATGCTGCGTGACGTGGTGGGACGAAAGTGGTGACGCCCTCGGCTCGGCGGCGGGTCGTTGCCCACTTGCAAGCCGCCTACCGCACGAGCGAACGCCGCGCGTGCCGCGCCGGCGGGGTTCGCGCGCAGCTCCCAGCGGTACGCCTCGTGCCGGCCACCGCGGGAGGAGCTGCGCGCCCGCCTGCACGCGCTCGCGCTCACGAAGCCGCGCTGGGGCTATCGACGGCTATACTGGCTGCTCCGGCGCGAGGGCTGGCTCGTGAACCGGAAGCTCGTGCAGCGCGTCTACCGCGAGGAGGGGTTGGCCGTGCGCCGGCGTCGCCGGAAGCGCGTCAGTATCGCGCGGAGCCCGCGCGAGCTGCCGCTCGGACCGAACCAGCGGTGGAGCATGGACTTCGTGCGCGACGCCTTGGGTGATGGCCGCGCGTTTCGCGCACTGACCATCGTCGATGACTTCACGCGCGAGAGCCTCGCGATTGAGGTCGATACCTCACTGCCTGGTGAGCGCGTGGTGTACGTGCTCGAGCGGCTCGCCGCCACGCGCGGGTTGCCGCGCGGGATCGTCTGTGACAACGGGCCGGAGTTCGCGGGCCAGGTACTCGATCAGTGGGCGTTTCGGCGTGGCGTGCAACTGTTGTTCATCGAGCCCGGCAAGCCGGTGCAGAATGCGTTCGCCGAAAGCTTCAACGGCCGGCTACGCGATGAGTGCCTGAATGAGACCTGGTTCTGGACACTGACCGAGGCGCGGGTCACGATTGAGCAGTGGCGCGTCGAGTTCAACACCGCTCGGCCGCACAGCGGCCTCGCTGGTCGAATCCCCACCGAGTACGCGATGGAGCTCACGCCAGTGAACACCACACCCCACGACTGGACATAATCACTGGATCAGCGTTGGGGGTCACGTCAGAATGGTACGCCATCCAGCGTCGGGGCTGTCGTGACGACAGCGCTCGGCACGCGCTTCGTCACGTTCTCGAGCTCTTCGGCGGCGGTACATACAGCGAGTCCGATGAGGAGGTGACCATCCGCGTGAGCGAGGGCATCCTCGCGAGCACCGTCACTACCGAACTGCTCTCAAGCGCCTTTACGCGCTGCCAGGCAAGCGAAATACGCTGCGCAAAGTGCACTCGAGTTGGTCCGTGTTCTTCGCGTACTGCACACAGGTCAAGGGACTGTACTCGAACAATCCGATGGACCTGGTGAAGCGCCCGCCCCAGGAGCTCCCCCCATCCAGTTCTTCGAGATGGAGTCGGTGGAGATCATTGTCGGCAGCCAGCCGACCCTCGCGCGTCGCGCTCTGTTCGCGCTCCTCTACGGCACCGGTCTCGAGATCAGCACCGCGCTCGCCACGGCTACGACCGACGTGCTGTTCGAGACGAAACAAGTACGAGGGCCGGGCACGAAGGCGCACACTCGTGACCGCGTGGCCCGCGTGGCCGACTGGGCGTGGCCGGTCGTCGCCGAGTACGTCCGTTCGATTCCCGTTGGATCACAACTCTTCGAGGGCATCGACCGGCACGCCGCCACAGAATGGCACCGGGAGACCCTGCAGGACGTCGGTCTCAAGCACATCCCCATGAAGAATGCGCGACACCATTGGGCCGTGCGGATGATCCGCGCCGGCGCTCCGATCCGCCTGGTACAGGAGCAGCTCGGACATTCGACTCCGCTCCTCACGCTCGACACGTACGGACGATTCCGGCCAACGGGCGGTGAGATGGACGAGTGGGAGAAGAGCGCGACCGCGCGTGACAGCCGTCGGCGGGAGGCACGGTCATGACCGGGCCACTGGACGGGCCGACGTCATCGGAGAGTGCCCCGGTGCGCGGCAACGAAGACCTGGGCTACTACAAAGGTCTGCGCCGGCGTCGCGACAAGAAGGGCTACATCCGCGTCGGCAAGAACGGCTCGGAGCACCGACTCGTGATGGAGGAAATGCTGGGCCGGAAGCTGCGGGACGGCGAACAGGTCATGCACCGTAACGGGGACCGCGCCGACAACCGCCCCGCAAATCTGCAGCTCATCTCGCAGTCGGAACGCGTTGCTCAGCACAACCGACTCATGCCCAAGAGGAAGAAGGGCGTGCGCTCAGCTCGCGAGCAGGCCACGATGGACCCACGCACAAACGCGCGCGCGGCAGGCGCCCGCGCACGGGCGGCTGCATTCGTCGCGGCCCTTCGTCGGAATGACGGCGTGGCGCGAGACGGCGATGAGGCGTAGTGCCAGGCATAGTGCCAGAGCGAGAAAGGCGCCTCCGCACGGAAGCGCCTTTGTCCCTCTTTCCCTCGATAGCAGGGGCGGGACTCGAACCCGCGACCCCGGCATTATGAGTGCCGTGCTCTAACCACCTGAGCTACCCTGCCTCGCTTGCCCGCGGCGAATCCGACCCGCCCGGCAACCCACGACTCCTCGGCAGCAGAGCCGCCAAACGACTCGGCCGGCCCCTGGAGGCCGGCCGATATAGCGGGGGCGGGATTTGAACCCGCGACCTTCGGGTTATGAGCCCGACGAGCTACCAGGCTGCTCCACCCCGCGTCAGTGCATGTACGATAACTTGCGCCCCGGGAGAGTCAAGCCGAGCACGAGGGAACGACGCCCCCTCGCGCGCGTACCACCGAGCAGGTTCGTCCAGCAGTCTCCTCGAGCACACCCCTGGATGCGCGCATCCTCCACCGCAGCGTTCGTCTTCGGGCTCGCCCTCGCGCCGTCGCTCGCCACGGCGCAGAGCTCGCGCGCGGCGCGTGGCGACGCCGCGCCCGCCGAGCTCCCCCGCGCGACGGTCTCCACCACGTACCCGGCCGGCGGACGCCCCGTGCGCGTCGCCGCCGGCGCGGATCTGCAGCGCGCGCTCGACGCCGCGAAGCCCGGCGACGTCCTCCTCCTCCCGCCCGGCGCCACCTACGTCGGCAACTTCCGGCTGCGCGACAAGGGCGACGTCGCGAGCGGTGCACGCGCCGGCGGATGGATCGTCCTGCGCACCGACGTCCCCGACGCGTCGCTCGGCGCGGCCGGCACGCGCATGACGCCGTCGCGCGCCGGCGCGCTCCGCCTCGCACGCATCGTCACGCCGAGCTACGACCCGGCGATTCGTACCGAGGCCGGCGCGCATCACTGGCGGCTCACCGGGCTCGAGGTCACCGCCGACAGCGACGTGAAGACGGTGAACATGCTCGTGCGGTTCGGCGAGGGAAGCGACGAGCAGCGCACGCTCGCGAGCATGCCGCATCACCTCGTCGTCGACCGCGCGTACGTGCACGGCTCCCCGACGCTCGACCTCCGGCGCTGCGTCTTCCTCAACAGCGGCACCTCGGCGGTGATCGATTCGTGGCTCGCCGACTGTCACAGCCGCTCGGGCGACTCGCAGGCGATCCTCAGCTACAACGGCACCGGCCCGTTCCGGATCGAGAACGACCATCTCGAGGCGGGGCACGAAGTCGTGATGTTCGGCGGCGGCGATCCGGGCATCGCCGACCTCGTCCCCTCGGACATCGAGCTCCGCGGGAATCACATCATGCGTCCGCTCGCATGGCGCAGGCGATGGCAGGTGTAGAACCTCGTCGAGACGAAGAACGTGCGCCGCCTGCTCGTCGAAGGGAACGTGATCGAGAACACCTGGACCGACGGCCAGACGGGATTCGCCTTCGTGCTCAAGGCCGAGAACCAGACGGGCAGAGCGCCGTGGACGACGACGAGCGACGTCACGGTGCGCGACAACTACATCCGCAACACGGGCAACGCCTTCAACCTCTCGGGCCACGGCAGCAACGCGCATCCAGTCGTGCCGTCGGCGCGCATCACGATCACGAACAATCTCGTCGAGGGAGTGAACGTCGGGCCGTACACCGGCCAGGGGATGGCCTTCCAGATCCTCAGCGGGTTGTCCGACGCGATCATCACGCACAACACGATCATCAACCAGAACGTCGAATCCGCCGGCCTCGCGTTCGATGGCGCGCCGTCGCGGCGGCTGGTGATCCACAGCAACGTCTTCGGCGCGGGCAGATACGGCATCAAGGGCTCCGGCGCGAGCCCGGGCGCCGGGACGCTCGAGCGCTTCGCCCCGGGCGCGCTCTTCCAGCGCAACGTGCTCGTCGGCGGCGATTGCGCGGCGATGCCTCCGGGCACGGCATGCCCGGAGCGCATGACCTCGGCGGGATTCGTCAACGCGCTCGAGGGGGACTTCCGCGCGGGCGCTGGCGCGCTCAAGGGGCGGGGTCTCGACGGCGGCGACGTCGGCGCCGACATTGCACGGGTGCGGGCCGCCACGCGCGGCGCAATCGTTGCGCCCTGACGCGACGGCCCGCACGCCCACCGCGACCAGTCCCCACCTCATGTCCCCAGCACCCCGCGCACGTCACGCACGCGGCCGGCGCATCAGCGCCGGCGCGATCGCGCTCCGGCTCGGCCTCTATCTGATCGTCACCTGGGGCACGCTCATCGTCCTGGCGCGCGGGCTCTTTCCCGGCGCCGAATCGCTGATGCTCGGGCTGGCGATCTACTCGATGCTCCCCCTGATGGTCTTCGCGATCTTTCGCGGCTGGCCGTTCTATCCGGGCGCGGCGTTCCGGCTGCTCGTCGTCCGTCCCTTCTGGTACACGCAGCTCCTGCTCCCGCTCGTCTCCGGCGCGGGACTGCTCGGCATCCTCCTCGGCGCACCCTTCCGCAGCCCGTTGCTCGTCGGGCGCGCGCTCGCCGCCGTGATGCTGTTCGCGGCGACGGTGCTCCTCGTACTCGGCTACCTCGGCACGCGGCGGCTCGTCGTGCGCCGCGTCGATGCCGACGTCCCCGGACTTCCCGCCGAGTTCGACGGCCTGCGCATCGTCCAGCTCTCCGACCTCCACATCGGGCCGCACTCGAACCGCCGCTTCCTCGGCCGCGTCGTCGACGCGGTGCGGTCGCTCGACCCGGAGATCATCGCGGTGACCGGCGATCTGATCGACGACCGGGCGGAGGACGTCGCCGCGTACGCGCGTGCGCTCGGCACGCTCGCCGCGCCGCTCGGCGTGTACATGATCCCCGGGAATCACGACGTCTATGCCGGCTGGGATGAAGTCGAGCGCTCGCTGCGCTCGGCACGGCTCGGCACCGTGCTCGTGAACGAAGTGGAGCTCCTGCACCGCGGCGACGCGACGCTCGCGCTCGTGGGCACGGGCGACCCCGCCGGCGGACCGCGGGGCGCGTCGCGCGCGGCACCCGACGTCGAGACGGCGCTCGCGCACGTGCCCGAGGAGGCGACGGTGATCGCCTTCGCGCACAACCCGGCGCTCTGGCCGTCGCTCGCGGCGCGCGGCGTGGCGCTCACGCTCAGCGGGCACACGCACTGGGGCCAGTTCGCGCTGCCGAAGCTCGGCTGGAGCCTCGCGTCGCCCTTCCTCGAGCACGCGATGGGCGCGCACACCGAGCGCGATTCCCTGCTCTACATCAGCCCGGGCACGGGCTACTGGGGGATCCCCTTCCGGCTCGGCGCATCCCCCGAGGTGACGCTCGTGACCCTCCGCCGCGGCGACGCCGCGGTGGCGCACGTCCATCCGGCGCGCGCGGTGCGCCGGCGGCGCGCGGCCTGACCGCGGGCGCTCACCCGTCCGCGATCAGGGCCGAGATCAGGCAGGTCGGCCCGCATCGCGCACCTCGCGGAGAGGCGCCGATGCATACCGGCGAGTATGTCACCGGCCGGCCGCGGTGCGGCGGCGCGGGCGCGACGGAGGGGCGGCGGGACCGGTGGCCCGCAGGCCGGCGAGGAAGAGGTCGACGCTCGAGTCGATGAGCCGGTCCGCGTCGACGGCGATCGCCGGCACGGCGCGGACGTGCTGCTGCCAGAGGAGCTGGAGCATGAGCCCGGAGACGAGCACGCGGGCGCCGACGTCGCCGTCGGCGTCGGGACGGAACTCGCCGCGGGCCTTCCCCTCCTCGACGAGCCGGCCGAGCAGGGTCCACAGCCGCGCCGGTCCTTCGCGCAGCCACCGCTCGTGCGCGCGCGGCACCTCGTGCGCCACGCTGCGCACGAGGAGGCCGAGCAGCCGGTCGCTCCCCGCGCTCCGCTCGGAGAACACCTTCCGCACGAGCAGCCGGATGCGCGTCGACGCCGGGAGCGACCCGTCGCGCAGCGCCTCCTCGGCGCGGCCGAACGCCAGCGCGTGCGAGCGCTCGATGACGCGGAGGAGCAGCGCTTCCTTCGTGTCGAAGTAGTGGTAGACGGCCCCCTTCGTCACGCCGGCCGCCTCGGCGACGTGGTCGATCGTCGCCGTGCGGTAGCCGTCGCGCGCGAAGACGTCGAGCGCGGCGTCGAGCAGCGCCTGCATCCGGTCGTCGGAGCGTCGCTCCGCCTGGGGTCCCTTCGTCATGCGCCGGTGCGTCGGACGGCCTCCCGCGCCTTGTCTCGTGACATACTCGCGAGTATGCTATGACGGCACCCTCGTCTCGTCAAGCGATGCTTCCGTCGTCCATCCCGCGCCCGTGAGCACCGCATCCGCCGTCCTTCCGGGCGACGCCGCCGCGCCCGGCGCCGAGCCCGCCGCGCGCCGCGGGGCGGAGCACAAGTACCTCATCGCCGTCGCCGTGGTGCTCGCGGCGCTGATGCAGGTGATCGACTCGTCGATCGTCAACGTCGCGCTGCCGGACATGATGGGCAACCTCGGCGCGAGCCTCGACGAGATCGCGTGGGTGTCCACCGGATACATCCTCGCGAGCGTGATCGTCATCCCGCTCACCGGCTTCCTCGGCGACCTGTTCGGCCGGAAGCGCTACTTCGTCGGCTCGATCGTCGTGTTCACCGCGGCGAGCTTCTTCTGCGGCACGTCCGGCTCCCTGCTCACGCTGGTCACCTGGCGGATCATCCAGGGGATCGGCGGCGGCGCGCTCATGACCGTGTCGCAGGCGGTGCTGTTCGAGTCCTTCCCGCCCGAGGAAGCCGGCATGGCGATGGCGCTGTTCGGTCTCGGCGTGATGGTCGGGCCGACGATCGGCCCGACGCTCGGCGGCTACCTCGTCGACAACGCCGGCTGGCCGTGGATCTTCTTCATCAACATCCCGGTCGGCATCGTCGCCGCGACGATGATCGCCGCGTACGTGCACGATCCGGCGCACCAGCGCAAGCCGTCGACGATCGACTACGTCGGCATCGCGCTCCTCACGGTGAGCGTCGGCGCGATCCAGTTCGTGCTCGAGCACGGCCAGCGCGAGGACTGGTTCGACTCCCCGCTCATCGTGACGCTCTCGGTCATCGGCGGCGTCGGGTCGATCGCGCTGCTCTGGCGCGAGCTCACCACGGACCATCCGGCGATCGACTTCCGCGTGCTCCGCCACCGCCAGATGTGGGTCGGCACGCTCCTCGGCGTCGTGATGGGCGTCGGGCTGTACGCGATGTCGTTCACGCTGCCCGTGTTCCTCCAGTCGAACCTGCACATGACGGCGGAGCAGACGGGGCTCGTGCTCCTGCCCGGCGCGGCGGCGACGGCGCTCTCGATGCTCGTCGTCGGCCGGCTGACGAACCGGGTCGATCCGCGGCTGATCATCGCCGCGGGTGCGATCCTCTTCGCCTGGGCGGCGTGGGAGCTGTCGCTCATCACGGGCGAGAGCGGCGCGCGCGACTTCCTCTGGCCGCTCATCGGCCGCGGCGTCGGGCTCGGGATGATGTTCGTGCCGCTCACGACGATCACGCTCGCCGAGCTGCCTCCCACCGAGCTGCCGCAAGGGGTCGGATTGTACAGCTTCTTCCGGCAGCTCGGCGGCTCGTTCGGCATCGCCGCGATCGCGACGCTCGTGGCGCGCTACACGGCGCAGTTCCGCGCCGTGCTCGGCGATCACATCGCCGCCGGCGATCCGATGACGATGCGCCGCGTGTCCATGCTCACCCGCGCGATGATCGCCCGCGGCGCCGACGCATGGACGGCGCGCCAGCAGGCGCTCACCCTGCTCGACCGCGAGCTGTTCGGCCAGGCGAGCGTGATCGCCTACTCGCACATCTACGTCATCGCGGCGGGGCTCATCCTCCTCCTCGTCCCCCTGCTCGCGCTCGTGCGGCAGACGCGAAGCACCAACGCGGACCACGTCATGATGGAGTGAGCGCGCCGCGCTCGGCGGCTCAGCGCGCCGGTCGGATCGAGTCGGGACGCGCCGGCTCGGCGAGCCGGTAGAGCAGCTCCCTGGAGCCGCGCACCATTCCGAACTCCTCGCGCGCGATGCGCTCCTGCAGCGCGGCGTCCGTCTCGAGGCGGTGCTCGTAGCGGCGCAGCGAGTCGACGATCCGCTGCGCCGAATCGATCTCCACGGCGAGCCGCGCCTTGCGCTCGCGCTGGCGCAGGAGGTCGCGCGTGCCGTACTCGCCTCCCTCGATCGCGAAGGCGAGGGCGCCGAGCACGCCGGCGCCGATGAGGAGCTTCTTCGCTCCGCGGCCGCGGGCTCGCTTTCTCGCTACCACAGCGGAGCCCTACATCCCATAGATCGCGCCGCCCGGATATTCCGCGGCACCGCCGAGCTGCTCCTCGATGCGCAGCAGCTGGTTGTACTTCGCCACGCGGTCCGTGCGCGACGCGGAGCCGGTCTTGATCTGCCCGGCGCTCGTCCCTACGGCGAGATCGGCGATGAAGGTGTCTTCCGTCTCCCCCGAGCGGTGGGAGATCACCGAGAGATAGCCCGCGCCGCGCGCCATCTCGATCGCCTCGAGGGTCTCGGTGAGCGTGCCGATCTGGTTCACCTTGATGAGGATCGAGTTCGCGACCCCTTCCTCGATCCCGCGCGCGAGCCGCTCGGTGTTGGTGACGAACAGGTCGTCGCCGACGAGCTGGCACCGGTCGCCGATCGCCTCGGTGAGCTGCTTCCATCCGTCCCAGTCGTCCTCGGCGAGCCCGTCCTCGATCGAGACGATCGGATACTTGTCGATCCAGCTCGTGTAGAGCTCGACCATGCCGGCGGCGTCACGCGTGCCCGCGCCGCTCTTCTTGAACGTGTACTTCCCGTCCTTGAACAGCTCGCTCGCCGCGCAGTCGAGCGCGAGCGCGATCTGCTGGCCGGGCTGGTAGCCCGCCGACTCGATCGCCTCGAGCACGACGGTGATCGCCTCCTCGTCGCTCTTGAGGTCCGGCGCGAAGCCCCCTTCGTCGCCGACGCCGGTGCTCAGCTTCCGCTTCACGAGCACCTTCTTCAGCGCATGGAACACCTCCGCGCCCATGCGCACCGCCTCGCCGAACGACTCGGCGCCGACGGGGACGATCATGTACTCCTGCAGGTCCACCGTGTTGGTGGCGTGCGCGCCGCCGTTGAGGATGTTCATCATCGGCACGGGCATCACGCGCGAGATCGGACCGCCGAGGTAGCGCCAGAGGGGCACGCCGAGCTCCTCAGCCGCGGCGCGCGCCGACGCCATGGAGACGGCGAGGATCGCGTTGGCGCCGAGGTTTCCCTTGTTCGGCGTGCCATCGAGCTCGATCAGCGCCGCGTCGATCGACATCTGGTCGGTGGCGTCGGCGCCGGCGAGCGCCGGGGCGATCGTCTCCGTGATGTTCTGGACCGCCATCTGCACGCCCTTGCCGCCGTAGCGCTCCTTGTCGTTGTCGCGAAGCTCGATCGCCTCGTGCTCGCCGGTGCTCGCGCCGCTCGGCACGGCGGCGCGGCCGACGGCGCCGCTGGCCAGGATGACGTCGGCTTCGACGGTGGGATTGCCGCGGCTGTCGAGGATCTCGCGGGCGACGATGTCGGCGATGATGGCGGGCATGACGGTCGGTTCGGGGTGGATGAGGTGAGACCTGAAAGATGTACGGTCGAGCGCCCGTCAGGCAGTGCGCTCGGTCGGCTCGGCGATGGGCTGATCGCCCGAGCGGATGCCGTACTCCTCGCGCAGGCAGGCCGCCATCCGGTCCCACACGGCGCGCATCACCTCGTGCCGGCGATCGTACTCGAGTCCCGACGTCTCCACGGGCTCGAGAAAGTGCACGTGCACCGTGTTCGCGCGGATGCGCCACCGCCCCTTCGGCATCACCTCGCGCGCGCCGTACACGACCACGGGGACGACCGGCGCCTTCGCCGCGATCGCCAGCACGAACGGCCCCTTCTTGAACGGGCGCAGCGCGTACTCGTACCCGCGCGTCCCCTCCGGGAAGACGACGACGTTCTGTCCGTGCTCCACCTCGGCGGACGCGCCGCGATAGCTCTCGAAGGCGGACTTGCGGTTCTCGCGCGCGAGGAAGACCACGCCCGCCGCTTCGGCGCCCGCGCCGAAGATCGGGATCTTCCGCAGCTCCGCCTTGGCGATGAAGGTGTACCGCGGGAGCACCGACGCGATGGCGAACACGTCGAACCAGCTCACGTGGTTGCTCGCGTACACCGAGCCGCGCGCCGGCGTCATGCGCTCCGGATTGTGGACGACGACCTTCGCCCCGGCGGCGAGACACAGGCTGCGCGCCCAGGTGCGCATGCACCACTGCGCCACGTCGTGCGTGCCGCCGCCACGCCGCAGCAGCCGCCCCATCACGGCGATGGCGGCGAGCGGGATGGTGGCCACCCACACCGCGATGAACGCGAGTACGGTGCGCATCTACGAAAGGTGGTCGTGGCCGGGAAGCGGGTCAACGCGCGCGCCGTCGCGCTCGACGACGACGCCGCTCCCTTCGCTCGCTCGTCCGACCGCCGTGAGTGCGATGCCGAATCGCCTCTCGAACGCGCGCACGTCCGGAAGCGCTCGCGAGGAAAACCCGACGAGCAGCTCGTATTCTTCCCCGCTCGTCGCGGCGAGCTCCGGCGTCGCACCCTCGATGCACGGCAGCGCCGCGGGCTCCAGCACGATGTGCACGCCGCTCGCCGCGGCGAGATGTCCCGCATCGGCGACGACGCCATCGGAGACGTCGATCCCCGCCCGGGCGCCGGCGTCGGCGAGCCAGCGCGCCTCGGCGATTCGCGGCGCCGGCGCGGCGAACCGCGCACGGTGCAGGGCGCGCGGCGTGCCTCCCGCGCGCAGCGCGCCGAGCGCGGCGCCCGGACCGCCGAGCGCGCCCGTCACGTACAGCACGTCGCCCGCGCGCAGGCCGTTTCGCCCGAGCGGTCGCGGCGTCGATCCCAGCGCCGTGAGCGTGAGCGAGAGCTCGGCGGCTGCGCTCACGTTCCCCCCGAGGATCGGACACCCCGCGCGCTCGGCGGCCTCGCCGACGCCGCGCGCGAGCTCGTCGAGCTCGTCACGCCACCCCGGCGATACGCCGAGCGCGAGGAGCATCCCGAGCGGTGCGGCGGCCATCGCGGCGAGGTCGCTCAGCGCCGCGGCGGCGGCGCGCGCGCCGATCTCCCGCGGCGCGAGCCAGTCGCGCCGGAAGTGCACCCCTTCCACCGACGCATCGGTGCTCGCCACGAGGCGGTCGCCGGCGGGGACGTCGATCACCGCGGCGTCGTCGCCGATGCCGTGCGCGCGCGGGCCCCACACGCGGAGCATGGAACGGATGGCGTCGAACTCGCGGCCCGCGCCGAGCGCGACGGACGGTGCGTCCTCCTCGTCGGTCACGTGGTGCGCTCCCCGACGCTCGGCAGCTCGGCGAGCACCGGTGGCCGCGGCGGCTCGGGGGCGAGCGACCACACCGCGGGGAGCGCGTGCAGCACGTCGTCGAGCGTGTAGCCGCGCACCTGCCGCGCGCTCACCGCCGCCGCGGCGCGACCGTGCGCGAACGCGGCCAGCGCACCGGCGGTCGCTGCGTCCCCGGTCTGGGCGAGGAGCGTGGCGGCCACGCCGCCGAGCACGTCGCCCGAGCCTCCCGTCGCGAGCACGGGCGTGCCCTCGGCCACGACGATCGAGCTGCCGCTCGGCGCGGCGACGACGGTCGGCACGCCCTTGAGCAGCACGGCGGCGCGCGCGTTCGCGGCGAGGGTGCGCGGCAGCTCGAAGCGATCGTCGAGCACCTGGTCGACGGTCCGTCCGGCGAGCCGCCCGAACTCGGCGGGATGCGGCGTGAGCAGCGCCTGGCGCTCGCCGATCGCGCGCGCGAGGGCAGCGACGTCCCCGGCGAAGGCGTTGAGCGCGTCGGCATCCAGCACGACGGGGCCGCGGAACGCGCCGAGCATGCGCTCGACGATCGCGCGCGCCGACTCGTGGCCGAGTCCCGGCCCGATGAGGAGCGCGTCGGCCCAGCCGGCGATCGACGCGGCGCTCGCGTCGTCGGCCGGCCAGAGGGCGGCGAGCGCCGCGGGCTCGGCCTCCTGCACCGCGGGCAGCGACTCGGGCGCGACGACGCAGCGCACCATCCCCGCTCCGCTGCGCAGCGCCGCGCGCGCGGCGAGGATCGCCGCGCCGGCCATCCCGGCGGCTCCGCCGACGATGGCGATCTTCTTTCGCGTCCCCTTGTGCGCCGCGGCATCGATGCGCGGGAGCGTGCCGGCGAACCACGACGGCGTCGCGAGCCACGCGCGCTCCGCCGCGGCGTGCGCGTGGGCGCCGAGGCCGATGTCGACGACGACGACGTCGCCGCAGTCCGCGCGCGCGACGAGATGGCCGCGCTTGACCGTACCGAAGGTGACGCTGAGCGCGCCGCGAAGCCCGCCGGCGTTGCGCCCCGTGGTCGCATCGACGCCGCTCGGCAGATCCATCGCGACGACCGCCGCGCCGCGCGCGGCCAGCTCGCGGAGCCGGCCGATCGCGTCGGCGATCTCTCCGCGCGGCGGCGCGTCGGCGCGAAAGCCGGTGCCGAGGAGCGCGTCGACGACGATCGGCTCGCCGCCGCGCGAGAGGTCGGCGGCGTCGCGCGTCGCCTCGACGCCGGCGGCACGTGCGCTCTCGCGCTCCGCGACCGCATCGGCGGTGAGCGCGGCGACGCACTCCACGACGCGGACGCGTACGCCGGCGGCGTGCAGCGCCGCCGCGACGACCCACCCGTCGCCGCCGTTGTTGCCGGGTCCCGTGGCGACGAGCACGCCGCCGTCGATCCGAGCGGCGAGGCGTCGCACGAGCTCCGCCGCGGCCGCGGCGCCGGCGCGCTGCATCAACGCGCGGGAGGGGATGCCGCCGGCGATCGCGGCCGCGTCGCAGGCGGCGGCGGTGGCGGCGTCGACGACGGCGATCCCGGGCCGCAGCGTGCTCACGGCCGCCGCGCGCGTGTGCGTGCTACTTCTGCGTCGCGCCGACGGCGCGACCGTACCCCAGCTCGCCGTTGTCGATCCGCACGTTGAACCCGCAGTCGGGATTGCTGCACACCCATGCCTTGTAGGTGATGGGGGCTCCGTCGCGGCCGTAGTCGCTCAGCGGCAGCAGCGTCCCGGCGCCGCACTTGCGACAGACCGGAAGCTCGGACGGCAGGGTCATCGCGTCGCGATGCTCACGCGGTGCTCAGACGAGCTGCGCGCACCACGGATAGTCGCGCTCGAACGCCTGGTCGAAATCGAAGACGTCCGCGAACTCCTCGCGCGAATCGGTGGGTTGGCTCATGAGCAGCTCGAGATCGACCAGCGTGAACACCACGTCGCCGATGTCGAGCGAGTTGCGAATGCCCCAGCTCTCGAGGACGAGCCGCGCGAGCACGCCGAACCGGTCGAGCGCGAGGTCGCGGCACGCGAGCGCGAGCTCTCGCCCCGAGATGTGTCGCCGCTCCGGCAGCCGCTGCTGGCAATACTCGAGCGCGCCGAGCACGAACAGATAGGCGCGCTCGTCGAACCGCTGCTCGCGCAGGCGGATGCGGTCCATGATGCCGTCGCGGAAGGCGAGCTCGGGCACGGCTGCTGGAAACTCCTCGTGAAGCGGTGCGGCAGCGCGCCGGCTTGCGACGCGCCAGGGAAATCGTTCGATGACGGTACCCGGAACGGGCGCCGCCGGCGGTGCCGGCGGTTCGGTTCAGTATGGGGCCCGGAGCCGTCGCGCACAACTCCGGGTTGCCCCGCGGACGACGCGCCGAGCGGGCGTGCGGAACGCCTGCGCTACCGGTGCGCCACCTGCTGCGCGGGGTAGAGCGGAAATGCCGACGCGAGGGCGCGAACCTCCTCGCGCACGCGCTCGGCGACGCTCGCGTCCTCGACCGACCCGAGGACCTGGTCGATCAGCTCGGCGATGCGCGCCATCTCCGCCTCGCGCATGCCGCGCGTCGTCACGGCCGGCGTGCCGATGCGGATCCCGCTCGTCACGAACGGCGACTGCGTCTCCTTCGGCACGGTGTTCTTGTTCACCGTGATGCCCGCGAGGTCGAGCGCCTTCTCCGCCGCCTTCCCCGTGAGCCCCTTGTTGCGGAGGTCGGCGAGCATGAGATGGTTGTCCGTGCCGCCCGACACGAGCTGATAGCCACGCGCGACGAGCGCGCGCGCGAGCGCCTGCGCGTTGGCGACGATCTGGCGCGAGTACTCCTTGAACGACGGCTCCAGCGCCTCCTTGAACGCGACGGCCTTCGCGGCGATGACGTGCTCCAGCGGACCGCCCTGCGTTCCCGGAAAGGTCGCCTTGTTGATCGTCGCGGCGTGCTCGGCCTTGCAGAGGATCATCCCGCCGCGCGGGCCGCGCAGCGTCTTGTGCGTCGTGGTGGTGACGACGTCGGCGTGCGGGACCGGCGACGGATACACCCCGGTGGCCGACAGGCCGGCGAAGTGCGCCATGTCCACCATGAAGATCGCGCCGACCTCGCGCGCGATCGCGGCGAACGCGGCGAAGTCGATCACGCGCGGGTACGCGCTGTAGCCGGCGATGATCATCCGCGGCCGATGCGCGAGCGCCTGGCTGCGCACGGCGTCCATGTCGATGTAGCCGTCGTCGTTCAGGCCGTACGACACCGCGCGGTAGAGCAGCCCGGAGAAGTTCACCGGCGAGCCGTGCGTCAGATGGCCGCCCTGCGAGAGGTCCATCCCGAGGAAGGTGTCGCCGGGCTTGAGGAAGGCGAGGAACACCGCGGCGTTGGCCTGCGCGCCCGAGTGCGGCTGCACGTTCGCGTGATCGGCGCCGAAGAGCTGCTTCGCGCGGTCGATCGCGAGCTGCTCGACGCGGTCGACGATCTCGCAGCCGCCGTAGTACCGCTTGCCCGGCAGCCCCTCGGCGTACTTGTTCGTCAGCGGCGAGCCCATCGCCTCGAGTACGGCGGGCGACACGAAGTTCTCGCTCGCGATCAGCTCGATCCCCTCGTTCTGCCGCGCGATCTCCTCCTCGATCAGGCCGGCGATCTCCGGATCGGCGTCGCGAAGGGCGTCGCCGGGTGGGCAGCGCTCCCAGGTGGACCAGGTCGACATCAGCGGCTCTCCTCGGTTGAAGTATCCGTCGCGGCGTCGCGCTCGATCTTCGCGATGCGGCGCGCGTGCCGGCCGCCGGCGAAAGGGGTTTCGAGCCACGCCTTCAGTATCGCTTTGCCGTCCTCCGTGCCGACGAACCGCGCCGGCAGCACCAGCACGTTGGCGTCGTTGTGCTCGCGCGCGAGCGCCGCGATCTCCGGCGTCCACGCCACCGCGGCGCGCACGTGCGGGTAGCGGTTCGCCGTGTACGACATGCCGAGGCCGGTCCCACACAATAACACTCCCCGCTCCACCTCGCCGCTCGATACCCGCGCGGCCAGCGGATGCGCGAAGTCGGCGTAGTCGGTGGACGCCTCGGAGGCCGGCCCGAGGTCCTCGACGGCATAGCCGAGCGTCCGCAGCTCGGCCTCGAGGGTCTCCTTCAGGGCGAAGCCGGCGTGGTCGGAGGCGATGAGGATCGGGGGCCGGGGACTGGACATGGATGATGTGAGGGAGTGACTCGACGGAGTGACTTGGTGACTTGGCTCGTTGGTGACTTGGCCGGTGACTTCGACTGAGCAGTTGAACCAAGTCACCGTGGTCGAGTGGCGGGCAGGCGTTGGCGTGCATCTAGATGGCTGGTCGCGGTGTTGCTGTCCTTGCTCCCGTGCTCGCCCCGGTGCCCAACCAGCCTGGAGTCTCCACGGCGTGACTTGTTGGCCATCAGTGGCCGGTGCCGTTCCGAGCCACCAAGTCACCGACCAAGTCACCAATGAACCAAGTCACCAAGTCACCGCCTTTCCCGCTCTCTCTCCGCATACAGCTCGCGCGCAATGACGATGCGCTGGATCTCCGACGTGCCCTCGTAGATCTCCGTCACCTTCGCGTCGCGGAAGAGGCGCTCCACCGGGTAGTCCTTCACGTAGCCGTAGCCGCCGAAGAGCTGCACGGCCTGGGTCGCCGCCCACATCGCCGTCTCGCTCGCGAGGAGCTTGCTCATCGAGCCGTGCAGCGTCGTGCGCTCGCCGCGGTCCTTGGCCATCGCCGTGAGATGGAGCAGCGCACGCGCCGACTCGATGCGCGCCCCCATGTCCGCGAGCTTGAACTGGATCGCCTCGAACTCCCGGATCGCCGTGCCGAACTGCGCGCGCTGCGCCGCGTAGTCGAGCGAGTGCTCCAGCGCGGCGCGCGCGATGCCGATCGCCTGGGCGGCGATCCCGAGCCGGCCGTTGTCGAGCGAGCGCATCGCATACTCGAACCCGCGCCCCTCCTCTCCGAGCAGGTTCGCCGCCGGCACGCGCATCTGGTCGAACACGAGCTGCACCGTGGGCGACGAGCGCAGTCCCATCTTGTCTTCCTTGCGCCCCACGGCGAACCCGGGGAGATCGGGGGTCACGACGAACGCCGAGATGCCGCGCGAGCGGTGCTCCGGCACCATCGGCGACGAGCGCGCGATCACGAGGATCACCCCCGCTTCGCTCCCGGTCGACACCCAGCTCTTCGTGCCGGTGAGCAGCCAGTCGTCGCCGTCGCGCTCGGCGCGGCAGACGAGCGACGACGCATCCGAGCCCGCGTCCGGCTCGCTCAGCGCGAAGGCGCCGAGCAGCTCGCCGCGCGCCATCGGCCGCAGCCAGCGCTCCTTCTGCTCCGCCGAGCCGAAGGTGAGGAGCATCTGCGTCGGCATCGAGTTGTGCACGCTCATCAGCACCGCCGTCGACGCGTCGGCGACCGCGATCTCCTCGAGCGCGAGCAGATAGGTGAGCGTGTCGAGCCCGAGCCCGTCGTACTCCTCCGGGATCATCATGCCGAGAAACCCGAGCGCGCCGAGCTGCTCGGCGATGCCGCGGTCGAACCGCGCCTCCCGGTCCAGCAGCGCGGCGCGCGGCCCGATCTCCTCCGACGCGAACGTCCGCGCGAGCGCGACGATCTCGCGCTGCTGGTCCGTGAGCGGGGTCAGCATGCGGTCGGCGCGCGCTCAGTACGCATGGAATCCGCGGCCGGTCTTCCGTCCAAGCCACCCCGCGGCGACGTACTTCCGGAGCAGCGGCGCGGGACGGTACTTCGGATCGCCGAGCCCCTCGTGCAGCACCTCGAGGATGGCGAGACAGGTGTCGAGCCCGATGAGATCCGCCAGCGCGAGAGGGCCCATCGGGTGATGCATGCCGAGCTTCATCACCGTGTCGATCGCCTCGGCGTCGCCCACCCCCTCCATGAGGCAGAACACCGCCTCGTTGATCATCGGCATGAGCACGCGGTTCGAGACGAAGCCCGGATAGTCGTTCACCTCGACGGGCGTCTTACCGACGCTCTTGCTCCACGCGACGACGCGCTTCGTCGTCTCGTCCGACGTCGCGAGCCCGCGGATGATCTCCACGAGCTCCATCACCGGCACCGGATTCATGAAGTGCATCCCGATCACCTGCTCGGGCCGCGCGGTGTGCGCCGCGATCTCGGTGATCGAGATCGAGCTCGTGTTCGACGCGAGCACCGCGGCGGCGTCGGCGACGCGATCGAGGTCGCCGAAGATGCGGAACTTGAGCTCCCGGTTCTCCGTCGCCGCCTCGACGACGAGCGCGGCACCGGCCGCCGCGTCGAGCGACGTACTGGTCTCGATGCGCTCGAGGATGGCGTCGCGCTCGCCCGCGGGGAGCGCGCCTTTGCGAATCTGCCGGTCGAGGTTGCGGCCGATCGTCTCGCGGCCGCGCGCGAGCGCGGCGTCGGCGACGTCGATCATCGCGACGCGGAAGCCGGCCTGCGCGAACACGTGGGCGATGCCGTTGCCCATCTGGCCCGCCCCGATCACGGCGATTCTCTCGCTCATCGTGCTACGACTCCCCGCGGCGGCGCCGCGTCCGGTGAAGATACGCGAGCCCCACGAGCATCGCGGCGGCGGCCGCCGCGCCTCCCTCCGGCCCCCACGGCCCGCCGGTGAGCCAGTCCGGGCCGCCGTCGACGGTGCGATAGTCGGGCGCCTCGAAGTGGATGCCGCTCACGTACGCGTGCAGCGCCACGGCGAGCGTCCAGTTCCACGCGAGGTGCGCCGCGGAGGCCGCGTACACGCTGCGGAACGCGACGCGGATCGCGCCGAGGAACAGGCCGGCGAGCGTGACGATGAGGATCGATTCCACCGTCGCTCCGGCGTTCCAGATGTGCATCGCGCCGAACATCAGGCTCGTCGCGACGACCGCCCATCGCATGCCGATTCCGTCGGCGAGCGCGGTCAGCAGATAGCCGCGCACGAGCAGCTCCTCCGTGAGCGCGGCGCCGACGAGGAACGCGGTGAGCGGAACCGCCGCCGAGAGCGACGAGCCGGCCGGTCCGGCGACGATGCGCAGCTCGCCCGCCGCGAGCAGCAGCGCGCAGGCGAGGCCGATCGTGCCGCCGCCGAGCAGCGCGCCTTCCAGCAGCGCGCGCGGCCGCGACGCGACGCGATCGAGGCCGACGTCGCCCAGCGGGCGGACGTCGATCGAGCGAAGCATGATCGCCGTGGCCGCGACCACGGCGAGGAGCTGGATGCCCACCTGCAGCGTGAGCGTGGTGAGCGAGCCGGACGCTCGCGGCAACAGCTGGCCGGCCGCCATCCCGAGCGCGGCTTCGCAGACGATGAACAGGAGCACGAAGGCGAGCGCGCGCGCGATCGCGCTCGCCACCCGCCCGACCGGACGCTCGGCCGACCCCGCGCTCAGGAAGGGAGACCGCCTCGGCGTCCGGAGACCGCCGCCGCGATCAGCGCCTTCACGAGGTCCGCCGCGGCGAAGGGGACGACGCCAAGCAGCGCCGCCGTGCCGGCGTTCCCCGTGAGAACCGTGAGCTGCGCGAGCCCGCCCGCGTAGAGCACGGCGATCCCCGCGACGGCCGCCATCATGCGCGTCGTGAACGAGGCGCGTCGCGCGCCGAGCCATCCCGCCACCGCCGCCGCGAGGGGATACGCGAGCAGGTACCCGCCCGTGGGCGAGAGGAGTCGCGCGAGGCCTGGCGGTCCCACCGGCGCGAAGACCGGCGCGCCCGCCGCGCCGGCCACGAGATAGATCACCATCGCGCCCGCCGCGTCGAGCGGGCCGAGGAGCAGCCCCGCCAGCACGACGACGAGCGGCTGGAGCGTGAGCGGCACCGGCGTGCCCGGAAGGGGCAGCGCGACCTGCGACGCGAGCGCGAGCGCCGCGACCGCGGCAACGATGCCGAGCGCGCGGCTGCGCGGCGTACGGGCGGCGAGAGCGAGCGTGGTCATGTCTTCCCTCGGGTGACGGAGAGCGCCACCGCGTCGCCGCCGCCGAGGCAGAGCGTCGCGAGGCCGGTGTCGAGATTTCTATCCCGCAAGGCGTACAGCAGCGTCGTGAGCACGCGCGCGCCGCTCGCGCCGATCGGATGTCCCAGCGCGATCGCGCCGCCGTTCACGTTGACGCGGTCCCAGTCCCAGCCGAGCCCCGCGCCGTCGGCGAGCGCCTGCGAGGCGAACGCCTCGTTCGCCTCGATCAGATCGTAGTCGCCGATCGTCGTGCCGTCCTTGCGCATGAGATTGCGTACGGCGGTGATCGGCGCGAAGAAGAGCTCCTGCGGCTCGACGGCGCCGGTGGCGTACGCGCGGATGCGTCCGAGCACGGAGAGCCCGTGTGCCTCGGCGTACGCCTGCGACGTCACCACGAGCGCGGCGGCGCCATCGTTGAGCGAGCTCGCGTTCCCCGCCGTGACGGTCGCGTCGCTCCCCGTGTCGAAGGCGGGCCTGAGCCGTGCGAGCGTCTCGGCCGTCGTGTCGGCACGCGGCCCTTCGTCCGTATCGACGACGACGTCGCCCTTGCGGGCCGGCACGGTGACGGGCGCGATCTCCGCGGCGAACTTGCCCGTGCGCTGCGCGTCGACCGCCTTGCGGTGCGACGCCGCCGCGAACGCGTCCTGCTCCGCGCGCGTGACACCCGCCTTGCGCGCGGTGTACTCGGCGTGTCCGCCCATGTGCACGTCGCACGACGCGCACCAGAGCCCGTCCTTGACCATCCCGTCGACGAGCGTCTGGTCGCCGAGCTTCACGCCGGCGCGCAGGCCGTAGAGGTAGTACGGCGCGTTCGACATCGACTCCATCCCGCCGGCGACGAGCACCTCCGCGTCCCCCGCGCGGATCGCCTGCGCGGCGAGCATCACCGCCTTGAGCCCCGAGCCGCAGACCTTGTTGACCGTCACCGCGCTGACGGACGCGGGCACGCCCGCCTGCAGCATCGCCTGCCGCGCCGGCGCCTGCCCCACGCCACCCTGCACCACGTTCCCCATGATCACTTCCTGGACGTGATCGAGGGGCACCGCCGACCGCTCGATGGCGGCGCGGATCGCCACCGCGCCGAGCTGCGGCGCCGTCAACGGCGCGAGCGCGCCGAGAAACTTCCCGATCGGCGTCCGCGCGGCGGACACGATGACCGGAGTGCGCGTGGGGTCGGGCATGGGGGGAAGATAACTGGGGGACGGATTGGCTGGAACGACAAAAGCGAGTAGCAAGTAGCGGGTAGCGAGTACTCGGTAGCGGGAGAACGACACGGCCTCGGGAAGCTCCTGCGTCCCGAGGCCGTGTCTATCCCGCTACCGAGTACTCGCTACTCCCTACTCCCTACTCGCCGTCGTAGTTGAGGACTGCCTCCCCGCCCCCAGCCCCAGACTTCTACTCTCGCTCTCCGCCCTGACCCGAGCGATGAACTCGTCGACCGCCACCGGTGCCGGGGCCTGCTTCTCCCCCGCGCCGCGCGTGTTGACGGCGACCTGGTCCGCTTCGGCTTCGCGCCGGCCGATCACGCACATGTACGGCGTCTTCATGCGTGCGCCCTCGGCGATCCGGTACTTGAGCGTCTCGCTGCGCGCGTCGAGCGAGGCGCGGATCCCGGCGTCGACCATCCGCGCCACCACCGCCGCGGCGACCTCGGCCTGCTCCTCGGAGATCGGGAGCACGCGCACCTGCTCCGGCGCGAGCCAGGTGGGGAAGGCGCCGGCGAAGTGCTCGATGAGGATCGCGATGAACCGCTCGAACGAGCCGCTCACCGCGCGGTGGATCACGACGGGCCGATGCTCGGCGTTGTCCTCGGCGACGTACGAGAGGTCGAACCGCTCCGGCGCCGCGTAGTCGAGCTGGATCGTGCCGAGCTGCCATGCGCGCCCGAGCGAATCGGTGACGTCGAAATCGATCTTCGGCCCGTAGAACGCGCCGTCGCCCTCCTTGAGCGCGTAGGGCCGCCCCGTCGCTTCCAGCGCGCCGCGCAGCGCGCCTTCGGCGCGGTCCCACATCGCGTCGTCGCCGATCCGCTGCTCCGGCCGCGTCGCGAACTTGAGCGAGGCCGTGAGCCCGAAGGTCTCGTAGTAGCCGATGATGAAGTTCATCAGGAACTTCACCTCGTCGGCGATCTGGTCCTCGCGCAGGAAGACGTGGCAGTCGTCCTGCGAGAACTGGCGCACGCGCGTCAGACCGCTCAGCGCACCGGTCAGCTCGTTCCGGTGCAGCACGTCGAACGTCACGTAACGAAGCGGCAGCTCGCGGTAGGAATGCCGCTTCGCCAGGTACAGGAGATAGTGCGACGGGCAGTTCATCGGCTTGAGGCCCATGTCCGCGGTGCCCGTCTCGCGGTCGATCACCAGGAACATGTTCTCCTGGTACTTCCCCCAGTGGCCCGAAATCTCCCACAGCCCCTTGTCGTACAACAGCGGCGTGCGGATCTCGGAGAACTCGCGCGCCTGCCGCTCGCGGCAGAACTCGACGAGCAGGTTGTAGACCTGGGTCCCCCGCTCGGTCCAGAACGCGGAGCCGGGCGAGAACGGATGGAACATGAAGAGATCCAGCTCGCGGCCGAGCCGGCGATGATCGCGCTTCTTCGCCTCCTCGAGCCGGTAGAGGTACTGGTCGAGCTCCTCCTTCCGGAACCACGCCGTGCCGTAGATGCGCTGCAGCATCTGGCGCCGCTCGTCGCCGCGCCAGTACGCGCCCGCCGTGTTGAGCAGCTTGAAGTGCTTGAGCCGCCCCGTGTCGGGCACGTGCGGCCCGCGACACAGGTCGACGAACGGTCCGTCGGTGTACGTCGAGATGATCTCGGCGGGATCGGTGAAGTCGTCGAGCCGCTCGAGCTTGAGCGGGTCGTCGACGAACCGCCGGCGGGCCTCCGCCTGATCGACCTCCTCGCGGACGAACGGATACTTCTCCGCCGTCACCCGTCGCATCTCGCGCTCGAACGCGTCGAGATCTTCCGGCGTGAACGGGGCGGCGACCTCGAAGTCGTAGTAGAAGCCGTCCTCGATCGCGGGGCCGAAACCGATCTTCGCGTCGGGGCGCAGCCGTCGCACCGCGGTCGCGAGCACGTGCGCGGCCGAGTGCCGCAGCACGGCGAGCGCTTCGGGATCGCGCTCGGTGAGCACGCGGAAGGCGCCGCCGCGGCGGAGCGGCGTCATGAGGTCCTGCACCTCGCCGTCGACGGACACGGCGACCGCCGCGCCGAGCAGCCGCTCGCCGATCGAGCGGACGACGTCGGCCGGCATCGTGCCGGCGGCGACGGTGCGTGTGGCCCCATCGGGCAGGACCAGCGTGAGCTCGCCGTCGGCGACGACAGCGGCGGGACGATCGATCATGTCGGGACGGCGGTGAAAACGGTCCGGGCGGATCAGCCCATCAGCGGCGGAAGCAGCCGCGCGTACTTGAAGTACGACACCACGCCCGCGACCACGACGAGTCCCACGATCACCCAGAGGATGATCTTGCGGAAGGACACGTCGCCTTCGGTCTCGGTGATCTCGGACTCGGGCCGGACTTCGCGCGTGGGACGCATTGCGACCGTTCTTCAGGGGTCGGCGGGCGGCCTTCTTCTTGCACCGCGTCGCGGAACTAACCGTCGTAAGCTATCCTTGCGGCTGACCCTACGCCACAGGTTTCGCCATGCCGTATCTGCGCTTCGAAGACGACGACGCCTCGGTCGCCGGCACGGTCACGAGCGTGCTGCTCGGCGCCGTCGCCGGCTTCGCCGTCGGGATGCTGGTCGCACAGCGGGTCGGTGGATTCAGCGGGCTCGCCGACGCCGTGCGTCGCCGCGGCCGGCGCACCGAGGAGACCGCGGACGCGGGACCGGCGGTCGCCGACGGCTTCAGCGAGTTCGACGACGAGTACGACGAGCTGGAGGATGAGGGGGTGCCGAACGAAGGATTGGAGGAGCGCGTGCTGGAGGCGTTCCGGAACGATCCGATCCTCTCCGAGCGGGCGATCGACATCGGCGGCATCGGCGAGGACACGATCGAGCTCGCGGGGTGGGTGAACAGCCAGGACGAAGCGGAGCACGCGGTCGTGCTCGCGCGCGGCGTCCCCGGCGTCTCCACCGTGGTGAACCGGATCGCCGTGGGCGACGTCGAGCAGCGGGCACGCGAGCACGCGCGCCGCTTCCAGGAGGGCGACGACGCCCTCACCGAAGCGCGGTGGGAAGGACGCACCGTCGGCACGGGGCGTCGCCGCCAGGGAACCTCGGACGAGCCCGACCGCCACGCCGATCCGCGCGTCGAGCTCGAGGAGCGCTGGACCGCCGCCGACGTGCAGCTCGAGCAGGCGGCCGACGAGACCACCGGACTCGCCGAGCGCCGCGCCTCGACGAAGCGGCCGCCGAAGGGTGATCGCACGGGGGGCTCCCCCGTCGCGCCGACCGGCGTCCCGAAGGGCGATCACGTCGCCGACCCGAACGCGAACGCCTGACCGATCGCGCGGCCCCGCACCCGTCCACGCGGGCGGGCGCGACCTTCAACCGACATGGCTCGCGGATTAACTTCCGCGAGCCATGTCCATCTCCGAGCCCCTCGAGTCCGCCCCGGCGCCGGGGGGGCTGCCGCCCGCGCAGTACGATCCCGCCGCCACCGAGCCGGCGATCTACGAGCGCTGGCTCCAGGCGGGATGCTTCACGGCGGACGCGGCCCGCGCGAGCCGCACCGGAGGCGACCGTGACGCGTTCACCATGGTCATGCCCCCGCCGAACGTCACGGCGATCCTGCACGTCGGCCACGGGCTGAACAACACGGTGCAGGACGTGATCGCGCGCCACGCACGGATGCGCGGCTTCGAGACGCTCTGGGTTCCCGGCACCGATCACGCCGGCATCGCGACCCAGAACATCATCGAGAAGCAGCTCGCGAAGGAAGGGCTCACGCGGCAGGACCTCGGCCGCGACGCGTTCGTCGCGCGGACGATCGCGTTCGTCGACGAGACGGGGGGCGTCATCCTCGAGCAGCTCCGCGCGATCGGCGCGTCGGCGGACTGGTCGCGCACCGCGTACACCTTCACGCCGGCGCTGAGCCGCGCCGTGCGCGAAGCGTTCGTGCAGCTCTACGAGCGCGGGCTGATCTACCGCGGGCACCGCGTCATCCACTGGTGTCCGCGCTGCCTCACCTCGCTCTCCGACGAGGAAGCCGAGCCGCGGGAGACGACGGGCGCGCTGTACCACGTCTCGTATCCGATCGCCGACGAGGACCTCGCGCCCGGCGAGGAGCGCCGCGCGCTCTCCGTCGCCACGACGCGCCCCGAGACGATGCTCGGCGACGTCGCCGTCGCGGTGAACCCGACCGACGAGCGCTACGCCGCGCTCGTCGGCAAGCACGTCGTGCTGCCGATCCTCGACATCCGCATCCCGGTCGTCGCCGACGAGTACGCCGACCCGGAGTTCGGGACGGGTGTCGTGAAGATCACGCCGGCCCACGACGCGAACGACTTCGAGGTCGGCCGCCGCCACGATCTGCCGATGCCGGTCGTCATCGACGAGCACGGGATCCTGAACGAAGTGACCGACGCGGACGGCCGCGTCCCCGCCGCGCTGCGCGGGCTCGACCGGTTCGAGGCGCGCACGCGCCTCGTCGAGATGCTGAAGCAGCTCGGCCGGCTCGAGCGCACCGAGGTGCATCGGCACGCGGTGCGGCACTGCTACCGCTGCGACACCGTCGTCGAGCCGCGGCTCTCCGACCAGTGGTTCGTGCGCATGGCGCCGCTCGCCGAGCCGGCGCTCGCCGCCGTGCGCGCGGGACGTGTGCGCCTGCTGCCCGAGAAGTGGGTCGGCGTCTACGAGCACTGGATGTCGAACATCCGCGACTGGAACATCTCGCGGCAGCTCTGGTGGGGACACCGGATCCCGGTGTGGTACTGCTCGGCGTGCGATCCGCCGCAGAACGTGATCGTGAGCCGCGAGGATCCCGCGGCCTGTCCCTCCTGCGGCGGTCCCGTCGTGCAGGACGAGGACGTGCTCGACACCTGGTTCTCGAGCTGGCTCTGGCCGATGTCGACGCTCGGCTGGCCGAACACCGCGTCGGTCGACCTGCGCACGTTCTATCCCACCGATGTCCTCGTCACCGCGCCGGAGATCATCTTCTTCTGGGTCGCGCGCATGATCATGGCGGGCTTCGCGTTCATGGGCGACGCGCCCTTCCACACGGTGTACCTGCACGGCACCGCGCGCGACACGCAGGGGCGCAAGATGTCGAAGTCGCTCGGCAACGGCATCGACCCGCTCGACGTCGTGCGCTTGTACGGCGCGGATGCGCTCCGGTGGACGCTCGTCGCCGGCATGGGGCTCGGCGCCGACGTGATGCTCGATCCCGCCGACCTCGAGAAGTCGTTCGCCACCGGACGCAACTTCGCGACGAAGCTCTGGAACATCGGCCGCTTCCTGCTCGTGAACGCCGGCACGGAGCCGGTGCGCGCGCTCGACGACGTCTCCCCCGGCGCGCTCGCCCGCGCCGACGTGTGGATCCTCGACCGGCTCGACGTCGCGGTGCGCGAATGCGATCGCGCCATCGGGCCGATGCAGCCGGCGCGCGACCGCTGGATCGGCGAGGAGCTCGGCGCGGGGCTCCGGCTCAACGAGTACGCCGAGTCGGCGCGGCGGTTCGTGTGGAACGAGCTCGCGGACTGGTACCTCGAGGCGATCAAGACGCGGCTGCTCACGCCGGGCGAGGACCAGCAGGTCGCGCGCGCCGTGCTCGTGCACGTCTTCGACCGCGCGCTCCGGCTGCTGCATCCGATCGTGCCCTTCGTGACGGAGGCGTTGTGGCAGCGGCTGCCCGGCCACGTCGACGGCACCTTCCTCGCCACGGCACGCTGGCCGGTGCCCGCGGCGGACACGGAGACGAACGTGCTCGTCGGCGAATTCGAGCTGCTGCGGCAGATCGTCGACGCGCTCCGGCGCACGCGCTCCGACTACGGCGTGCCGTCCAGCCAGACGATCGACGCGTTCGTGCTCGCCGATCCGATCCACCGGCAGATGCTCGTCGACGAGTTCTCGCTCGTCGCGCGGCTGGCGCGAACGCGCCTCGCGTTCGTCGAGTGGGCGCCGACGGGGCCGGCGGCCAACGTGATCCTTCCCGGCGGCACGGAGCTCGTCGTGCCGCTCGAGGGGCTCGTCGACACGAAGAAGGAGTGCGGCCGGCTGCGCGCGGAGCTCGCCGGGCTCGAGACGCAGCTCACCGCGCTCGAAGGCCGGCTGCGCAATCCGGGGTTCGTGGAGCGCGCGCCGTCGCACGTCGTCGATTCCGAGCGCGCGAAATCGGAGGAGTGGCGCAAGCGGCGCGATCTCCTGCGTGCGCGGATCGAGGGGCTGTGCGGCGCCGACTGATCGCGGCGTCGATCCTCGTGGCGGCGTGTGCATCGGCGGGCCCTCCTCCGGGAGGGCCCGAGGATCATGCGCCCCCGCAGCTGCTCCGCGTCACGCCGGACACGAACGCGGTGAACGTCGCGGCGAAGAACGTGACGTTCACCTTCGACGAGACGATCAACGACCGCGGCGGCGGATCGAGCCAGCTCGGCGATCTCTTTCTCATCTCGCCCCGCGACGGCGCGCCGCGCGTGAGCTGGCACCGCTCGCGCATCGACGTGCGGCCGCGCCACGGCTTCCGCCCGAACACGGCCTACACCGTGACGATGCTCCCCGGGCTCGCCGATCTTCGCAGCAACGCGATGAAGAGCGGGGCCACCGTCACCTTCTCGACGGGGCCGTCCATCCCGCCGCTCCGGCTCCGGGGGATCGTGTTCGACTGGGTCGCGGAGAAGCCGGCGGCCAACGCGCTCGTCGAGGCGACCACCCCCGACAGCGTCACCTACGTCGCGCAGGCGGATACCGGCGGCCGGTTCATCGTCGGACCGCTCGGCCCGGGCACGTACGTCGTGCGCGCGACGATCGATCAGAACCGCAACCGCGCGCGCGACCGCGGCGAGTCGTGGGACTCGCTCGTCGTGACCGCGCCGCAGACGGATTCGCTCGAGCTGCTCGCCGCACCGCGCGACACCCTGCCGCCGCGCATCGAGTCGGTCGCCTTCGTCGACTCGGTCACGCTCCGGCTCACCTTCGATCGCCTGCTCGATCCCGCGCAGCGCTTCGTGCCGGACAGCTTCAGCGTGGTCGGTGCGGACAGCACCGCGATTCGCGCGACGGCGGTGCGCACGCCGAAGGAGGAAGCGGAGCGGCAGCAGGAGCTCGTCGGCCAGGCGGCCGACTCCGCGCGCCGCGCGGACTCCGTGGCCGGACGTCCCCGCGCGGCGCTGCCGCGTGGCATCCCCGCGGCGACGCCGGACAGCACCGCGCCGAAGCCCGGTCGTCCCGCGCCGTTCACGTCGGTGTCGATCGTCCTCGCGCGCCCGCTGAAGCCGGCGACGAGCTATCGCGCCCGCGCGAGCTCGGTGCGGGCCCTGAGCGAACGCAGCGTCTCGAGCGACCGGCTGTTCAACACGCCGCGCGCGACGCCGATCCCCACGGGCGCCGATTCGACGCGTCGCACGGCGCCGGGCGCTCCGGCGCAGCAGCCACCGGCACCGCCCACGACGCCGCCCGCGTCGCGCCCGTGACCGACGCCCGCCGCGCGCTGCCGAGCGTGGGAGCGCTCCTTCAGACGGGCGCCGTGCGCGCACTTCTCGACGTCGCACCGCGCCCCCTCGTCGTCGAGGCGGTGCGGGCCACCGTCGCCCGCGCCCGCGAGACGGCCATCGCGCCGGCCGACGACGCCGCCTGGGCCGACGCCATCGCCGCGCGGCTCGCCGACGCGACGCGCCCCTCCCTTCGCCGCGTGATCAACGCGACGGGCGTCGTGCTGCACACGAACCTCGGCCGCGCCCCGCTCGCCGCCGTCGCGCTCGACGCGATCGCCGAGATCGCCGCCGGCTACTCCAACCTGGAGCTCGATCTCGACCGCGGCGCGCGCGGCTCGCGCTACGTGCACTGTGCGTCGCTGCTGCGCGAACTCACCGGCGCCGAGGACGCGCTCGTCGTCAACAACTGCGCGGCGGCGCTCGTCCTCGCGCTCGACACGATCGCGTCGGGGCGCGACGCGGTCCTGTCGCGCGGCGAGCTGGTGGAGATCGGCGGCAGCTTCCGCGTCCACGAGATCATGGCCAAGAGCGGGGCGCGGCTGCGCGAGGTGGGCGCCACCAACCGCACCCACCTCGCGGACTACGTGCGCGCCATCGGACCGGACACCGGCGTGCTGCTCAAGGTGCACCGGAGCAACTTCGCCGTGCACGGCTTCACCGCCGAAGTGACCGTGCGCGAGCTCGCGCCGCTCGCCGCGAGCCACGCGCTGCCCATCGTGCACGATCTCGGGAGCGGGCTGCTCCTCTCGCTCGAGCCGATCGGGCTCGCCGGCGAGCCCACGGCGCGCGACGCGCTCGACGCCGGCGCGACGATCGTCGTGATGAGCGGCGACAAGCTGCTCGGCGGCCCGCAGGCGGGGCTCGTACTCGGCGCCGCGCGGTGGATCGAGGCGATGCGGCGCAATCCGCTCGCGCGCTCGTATCGCGTGGACAAGCTCACGCTCGCCGCGCTCGAGGCGACGCTCGCGCTCTATCGCGAGCCGGCGCGCGCCTTCGCCGAGATCCCGACGCTCGCCCTGCTCGCGACGTCCGCCGACCTGCTGCGCGCGCGCGCCGCCGCGCTCCGCGACACGCTCGCCGGCGACGGGATCGTCGCGGACGTGGTCGAGAGCACGGGAAGCGTCGGCGCCGGTGCGTTTCCCGACGCGGCACTCGCCGGCGCCGCCGTGGCGCTGGCGGGCGACGCCGAGGCGTGGGCGCGCCGCTTGCGCGCGGGCTCGCCGGCGGTGGTCGGTCACGTGCACGACGCTCGGCTGCACCTCGACCTGCGCGCCGTGCCGGAGCGCGAGCTTCCCGATCTCGCGCGCGCGGTGGTGGACGCGCGTGGTTGAGTCGCGCCGCCGGCGCGCCGCGCTGCTCGATCGCGACGGCACGATCATCGTCGACGAGCACTATCTTGCGGACCCGGCGCGGGTCGCGCTGCTCCCGGGGGCGGCCGCGGCGATCCGCCTCCTCGCCACCGCCGGCGTGCCCTCCGTCGTGTGCAGCAACCAGTCCGGGATCGCGCGCGGGCTCGTCTCCCTCGAGCAGCATCGCGCCGTGCGGCTTCGCGTGAACGAGCTCCTCGCGCACGAGGGCGCCGAGCTGCTCGACGTGTTCGTCTGCCCGCACCATCCGAGCGTCACCGGCCCGTGCGCCTGCCGGAAGCCCGGCACGCTCCTGTTCGAGCAGGCCGCCGCGACCCACGGCCTCGATCTCTCGCGCTCGCTCTTCGCCGGCGACAAGCACCGCGACGTCGCGCCCGCGGCCCGCTTCGGGGGCCACGCCGTGCTCGTGCGCTCCGCGGACACGCCCGTCGCCGACGTCGAGCGCGCGACCGCCGACGGCATTGCGGTCGTGCCCGACCTGCTCGCCGCGGCGCGCGCGTTCCTGGAGCGCCCACGGTGAGCGCGCCGGCGCGACGCACGCGGATCGCCGTGCTCGCCAGCGGCGGCGGCTCGAACCTGCAGGCCATCCTCGACCATCTCGACTCGCTCGCCGCCGCGCGCCGCGGCGACGTGGTGGTCGTCGCCTCGAATCGGCCGGACGCGGGGGCGCTCGGCCGCGCGACGCGCGCCGGCATCGCCACGGCCGTGCTCCGCTCGCCGCACGCCCCCGACGGCGCCGAGCTCGATGACGTGCTCGCGCGCCACGACGTCGCGCTCGTCGCGCTGGCCGGCTACATGCGGCTCGTTCCCGCCGCCGTGACCCTCGCGTATCGAGGACGCATGCTCAACGTGCATCCCGCGCTGCTGCCGGAGTTCGGCGGCCCGGGGATGTACGGTGCGCGCGTGCACCGCGCCGTGCTCCATGCCGGCGCGTCGCTCTCCGGCCCGACGGTGCACTTCGTCGACGACGTGTACGATCACGGGGCGGTCATCGCGCAGTGGCCTGTCCCCGTGCTGCCGTCCGACGACGACCGCGCGCTCGCCGCGCGCGTGCTGCGCGCCGAGCATCTGCTCTATCCGCGCGTCGTGCAGGCCGTCGCCGCCGGCGACGTACGGCTCGAGCGCGATGGCGTGGCGCGCGACGGATTTCCCGCGCGGCTCCCTACCATGGACCTCGCCCTCGACGACCGCGCGCTCGGCGCCGCGCTCGACGCCATCATCGCCGGTCCGCGCCCGACCTGATCTCTCACTCACCCGATCGCTCGATTCGATGCCTCGCGCCCTGCTCTCCGTTTCCGACAAGTCCGGTCTCCTCGATCTCGCGCGCGGCCTGCACGCGCTCGGCTGGGAGCTCGTCTCCACCGGCGGCACCGCGCGCGCGCTCCGCGAGGCGGACGTGCCGGTGCGCGACGTCGCCGACGTCACGCAGTTCCCCGAGATGCTCGACGGCCGCGTCAAGACGCTGCATCCCGCCGTGCACGGCGGGCTGCTGGCGCGGCGCGACCTCCCGGAGCACATGGCGGCGATCGCCGAGCACGGCATCGCGCCGATCGATCTCGTGGCCGTGAACCTGTATCCCTTTCGCCAGACCGCGGCGCGCGCCGGCGTGACGCCGGACGAGGTGATCGAGCAGATCGACATCGGCGGCCCGAGCATGCTGCGCTCCGCGGCGAAGAACTTCGCCAGCGTGACGACGGTGGTGGATCCCGCGGATTATCCGCGCGTGCTCGCCGCGCTGAGCGCGGCGGAGGACTTCGCGCCGCTCCGGCGGCGGCTCGCGGCGAAGGTCTACGAGCACACCGCCGCGTACGACGCGGCGATCGCGGCGTGGTTCGCCGCGCAGGAGGGCGAGCGCTTCCCCGAGCGGATCACGCTCGCGCTGGAGCGCGCGCAGGGGCTGCGCTACGGCGAGAACCCCGGTCAGGCGGCGGCGTTCTACGTCGAGCGCGTCGGCGCGGGGCTGGCCGGTCTCGAGCAGAAGGGGGGCAAGGAGCTCTCGTTCAACAACCTGCTCGACCTCGAGGGCGCCCTGCTCGCGACGCAGCCGTTCGCCGAGCAGCCGTGCTGCGCGATCGTGAAGCACACCACGCCCTGCGGGCTCGCCGTCGGCACGGACGCGCTCGACGCGTACCGCAAGGCGCTCGCGTGCGATCCCGTCTCGGCGTTCGGCTCGGTGATCTCGTTCACCGTGCCGGTGGACGACGCCGCCGCGGAGGTGATCTCGAGCCTCTTCGTCGAGTGCATCGTCGCGCCGGAGTTCAGCGCGGGCGCGCTCGAGGTCCTCGGCCGCAAGAAGAACCTGCGCGTGCTCGAGGGACGGGCCCGGTGGTCGCCCGATGCGCTCGACTACAAGCGCGTGCGCGGCGGGTTTCTCGTGCAGGAGCGGCCGCCGTCCGTGATCGACGACAGCGCGTGGCGCGTCGTGACGACGCGCCAGCCGACGGACGAGGAGCGTCGCGATCTGCTGTTCGCGTGGCGCGCCGTGGCGAGCGTCAAGTCGAACGCGATCGTGCTCGCGCGCGACGGCGCGACGATCGGCATCGGCGCGGGGCAGATGTCCCGTGTCGACGCCGCATTCCTCGCCGTGCACAAGGCCACCACGCTCGGCCACGCCACCGCCGGCGCCGCGCTCGGCTCGGACGCGTACTTCCCCTTCCGTGACGGCGTCGATCAGGCGGCGGAGGCGGGCGTGCGCGCGATCGTGCAGCCCGGCGGCTCGATGCGCGACGCCGAAGTCATCGCCGCGGCGGACGAGCACGGGATGACGATGGTGGTGACGGGGGTGAGATTGTTCAGGCACTAGCTGCAATTGCAGTAGCGAGTACGGGGTACACGGCCGGCTCTTACCACAACGTGGTGCCGCGCGGAGGCGCGGAGGATGCGCGAAGGCGCGGAGAAATGCCGAGCGTGATGGAAGTCGTTCCGAGCGAGCGCAGCGAGTCGAGGAATCGCGCAGGCCGTTCCTGTGAACGGCGCTGGGGAAACGGCGGGAGATTCCTCATCCGCCCACTTCGTGGGCACCCGCCACTCCGGGGCACCCGCGAGCGTGCGGCCCTTCGTTCGGAATGACACCGCTGACCGCGCGGCTCACGGCTGCGCGCTGGCCGCTGACCGCTCGCCGCTGGGCTCACCCGACAGCGCGAGATCGAGCCGACTGCAAGCCGTAGCAGTCCCCGCGCCTCCGCGCCTCCGCGTGGAATCACCGGCGGTAGGAGCCGTACCGCACAACCTCCGCGTTCCGCGTGGAACCACGTTGCGGTAGGAGCATACCCGACGCGGCTCCGCCGACCCGGTCTCGCGCGAGCGCGTGGTCCGGCCGGCCCGTCCTTTGCGCGTTCCGGCCGGCTCGAGACGTCCACTCAGACGGAGGAGTCCATGCGCACGATCACGAAGGGAAGCAGCATGGTCGCGCTCGCCGCGGTGCTCGCGGTCGGTGCGTGCAGCGCGGGGAGCAACCGCGACAGCACGATGGGGACGAGCGCCGGCGATGTCGGGGGCACGGCGGGCACGGCGGGCGCGGCCGGCACGACGGGCGGTGCGATGTCGAGCGGCGCCACGACGGACACCGCGATGAGCGGCGGCGCGATGGGCGCGGGATCGGCCGGAACGAGCACCGGCGCGATGGGTGCGACCGACACGTCCCGCATGGGGATCCAGGGCGACAGCACGACGCGCGCGCGGAGCGGCACCGGAATGGGCACCGGGACGGGCCCGGGCGCGGGGACGGGCCGCACGAATCCGTAGCGCCCGAGGGGCGGAGGCCGGCGGCGCCACTGTTCTCACCGGGGCGCCGGCGCCATCTTGTCTGTCTGTGCCTCCGCCCCGCCCTCCCGCGGGGCGTCTGCTATCCGACTCCCGCGTGACATCAATGGCGTCGACGCCCCCGCCGTTCGACCACGACTACCGGCCCTCCTATCTCGCCGCGGCGATCACCGCCGCGGCGGTGTTCGTGTTGTACGTCGTCACGCTCGCCCCCTCCACCGCGATGTGGGACACGAGCGAGTACATCACCGCCGCCTACACCCTCGGGCTCCCGCATCCGCCGGGCAACCCGCTGTTCGTGCTCATCGGGCGCGTCTTCTCGATCCTGCCGATCGCCAGCACGGTGGCCGTGCGCATCAATCTGCTCGCCGCACTCTGCAGTGCCGTCTCCGCCGGCATGTGGTTCCTCATCACCGAGCGCGTGCTCGTGAGCTGGTTCGTCGAGCGGTGGCAGCGCATCCTCGGCGGCGCGCTCGCCGCGCTCATCGGCGCGACGGCGTTCACCGTGTGGAACCAGAGCGTCGTCAACGAGAAGGTCTACACCGTCTCGCTGATGGGCATCGCGATCATCTCGTGGCTCATGGTGCGGTGGTGCGACGCGCCCGACGGACGCAAGGCCGACCGGATCCTCGTGCTCGTGGCGTACCTCTGCGGGCTCGGCTACGCGAATCACATGGCCGGCATGCTCGCCGCGCCGGCGGTCGCGCTGGCCGTGCTCATCGTTCGCTGGAAGACCGTGCTCCGCTGGCGGCTGCTCCTCGCCTGCGCCGGCGCGCTCGTGTTCGGCCTCACTCCGTTCGCGATCCAGCCGATCCGCGCCGCGCAGGCGCCGGCGATCAACGAGGGAGATCCGACGGCGTGTCGCAACGGCCTCGCGGCGAGCTGCACGTTCAGCAAGGGGACGTACGACGCGTTCATGTACAACTTCAACCGCGGCCAGTACGGCAAGCCCGAGCTCTCGGAGCGGCAGGCGCCGCTGTCGGCACAGATCGGGATGTGGTGGCTGTACTTCAAGTGGCAGTGGCTGCGGAGCGCCGACTCGAGCGCCGGCGTGGTGTGGCAGAACGTGCTCGGCGCGCTCTTCCTCGTGCTCGGGCTGATCGGCGGGTACGTCCACTGGCAGCGGGACCGACGAAGTTTCTGGTACTTCGGCTCGCTGATGCTCACGATGACGCTCGTGCTCATCGTGTACCTGAACTTCAAGTACGGGGCGTCGCAGGACCCGGACCTGTCGGGCGTGCCGCGCGAGGTGCGCGACCGCGACTACTTCTACCTCTGGAGCTTCTCCGCCTGGGGCGTGTGGGCCGCGCTCGGGCTCGTGGCCATCTGGGATTCCCTCGCCGCGTTGATCGGCGAGGAGCGCGTCACCGTCGGACGCGACGTGATCGAGCGTCCGGCGCGCCGCTCCCTCGTCATCGCGGCGCCGGTGCTCGCGCTCGCGCTCATCCCGCTCTTCACCAACTGGTCGAAGGCATCGCGCGCCGGCCAGACCGACACGGCCGACTTCGCGCGCGACCTGCTCAACTCCGTCGAGCCGTACGGCGTGCTGATCACCGTCGGCGACAACGACACCTTCCCGCTCTGGTACGCGCAGGAAGTCGAAGGCGTGCGGCGCGACGTCGTCGTGGCCAACACGTCGCTGCTCAATACCGACTGGTACACGCGCCAGCTCATTCGCCGGCCGGTCTACGAGTACGACGCGGCCGCCGGACCCGCGGTCTACCGCGGCCGCACGTGGCCGAAGCCGAAGGTGTCGTTCCTCGACATGACGCTCGCGCAGGCCGACTCGACGCCGCCCTACGTCGAGATCACGCAGCCGATGACCTTCCAGAGCGGCCCGATCAGGGCGACGATCGATCCGCAGCGGCTCTCGATCCCCAGCGTGCTCCAGCGCGCGGACATCTTCGTCCTCAAGCTCATCGCCGAGTCGTTCGCCCAGCGCCCGATCTACTTCAGCCGCACGTCGGCCGGCTACGGCGGCGAGCTGGGACTGGGCAGCTACCTGCTGACGCAGGGGCTCGCGTCGAAGGTGTTCGTGCCGCCGGCGGTGGCGAACCGCGACACGATGCTCATCGCCGGCGCGGGGTGGGTCGACGTGTCGCGCACGAAGACGCTGTGGGACAGCGTGTTCACCGGCCAGAAGTCGATCTCGAAGCGCGACGACTGGGTCGACCGCCCCTCGGTCGGCATCCCGTACCTCTACGTCGCCACGGGGCTGATGCTCTCCGAGGGACTCCAGGCGCGCGGCGACGTCGCCGCCTCGAACCGCGTGCTGAACCAGTCGCGCCAGATCGCCCAGGCCGTCCGCCTCGACGACCTCCTCGCCCAGATGAACGCGCCACAACCCGTGACCGCGCCGACGAATCCGTTGCTCGTGCCCGGCGATTCGCGGAAAGGGGAGTCGATGCCGTAAGACGTGTGTTAGTGTGTAGGTGTGTTGGTGTGTTGGTACGGCCTCGGGAAGCTCTTGCCTCCCGAGGCCGTCGTCGTCACCAACACACTATCGCACCAACACACCAACACACCGCCGTCAAGGCAGTTCTCTCACCCTGATCCCCCGAAAGAACGCCTCGTCCCCGTGATCCTGCAGCACGATGTGGCCGGCACGGTGTTGGGCGAACCAGGGGATGTCGCGGAACTTGCTCTTCGCGAGCGCGGCGGCGAATTCGGGGGAGGCGAGGTCGTAGTCCACCACCTTCACCCCGTTCAGCCAGTGCTCGCCGTGGGTGCCGCGGACGATCACGACGGAGTGATTCCACTCGCCGACCGGCGCGAGCCGCTTCGCCGCGCTCGGCGCGATGAGATCGTACAGCGCGCCGGAGCGGTGGGTCGGGAGCTTGCCGTCGGAGTGGCGGTCGTCGTCGATCACCTGGTACTCGAATCCGATCGCGGCGTGTGAGACGCCGCGCCGCGCCGCCGCTGCGTTCGACCGATCGGTCGACGCACCGGTCGAGAGCTCCTCGGAGACGTTGTACTTCACGCCGCTGTTCCCTGCCGGCGAGATCTTCCAGTCCCACGCGAGCTCGAAGTCGCGGAAGGTGGCCTCGGTCATGAGATCGCCGCCAGGCGGCCGCCGACCATCGGGACCGACGGGAACCTGCGAGGTCGCGATCTTGTGGATCGTGCCGTCGGTGACCGCCCAGTAGGCTGTGGGCACGTCCGGGTAGCCCAGCCCGCGCCAGCCGGCGAGGGAGTGTCCGTCGAACAGCAGCCGCCACCCCGCGGCGCGCTCCGCCGCGGAGAGCTGGTTCGGTGCCGACGACGCCGTCATCGTCGCCTCGCCCGCCGGCGGGGCGCCATGGGTGCAGGCGGCGGCGAGGGCGAGCGACGCCAGCGCCGCCGCGCACACACCGCGCACGCGCGCCGCTCGCGAATCGGGTGCGATGCTCATCGCGCGCTCCCGATCAGTGCGTGAAGGCATCGGAGTACTTCTGGATGTCCTCCTTCGTCGCCGTGCCGTCGAGGATGAGCACCTCGTGCCGGAAGGTGACCGACTGCCCCGGCGTGAGCGAATAGTTGGTGGCTTCCGCCTTCCCCTCCGTCAGCGCCTTCTGCCCCAGCGGATTGGCGGCGAACAGGCCGTAGCCGCGCGCATGCCAGTACGTGGGATACCCCCAATTCTTCGGATGGTCGAGGATGGCGAGCGTCACCGGCGCGCCGTTCACGTCGCCGCGAAGCATCGCCCACTTGCCGCGCGTCCCCCACACCGCGTCGCCCTCGCGCCCCTCGGACGAGATGTAGTGCCCGTGGACGCCGGCGGTGTCCATCTTCGCCACGTCCGTCACCTTGCCGCTCGCGTCGGCGTACCGCTCCGGCGTGAGCGACGGCTGCTCGAGCTGCCGCGCCACGCGCATCCCGATCACTCCTTCCTTGTTGTCGATGAAGGTGACGGTCGTGTCGAGCGCCGTGAGCTTCGTGATGCGCTCGATGGCGCGCCTGCCGAGCCCCGCGTGGAAGACGTACTTCGTGTCCTCGCGCAGGAGCGCCTTCCCCGCGTGGTTGACCCAGTTCTCGGTGACCTCGAGCACCCCCTCCCCCTCGCCGCTCTTCGTCGAGCGGACGCTCTGGTGGATGATCGTGCCGTAGTGATCGGCCTTGTCCGCCGGGATCGCGTCGGAGTTGTTCCAGAAATCGAGCCCGTTCACGTCGCCGTAGGTGAACCAGAGGCCCACGTGGTGCGGGTGGTCGGTGCGCTCGCCGGCCCGCGGCTCGAGGGGATAGCCGCGCGTGACCACCACGCCGTTCGCCGAGCGCAGTGGATAGAGCACGGGCTTCTTGATCGTCGTCGGCCAGATGTACGACGTGAACGGCTTCCCGCCGACGAGCACGTCGACGCGCCGCTCCGCCTCGTGCGGCACGACGGAGACGTAGTTCGGATCGGAGGAGCGTTCCATGGAGGAGCCGCTCGTCGCCTGCGCACAGGCGCCGGTGGCCGTCAGCGCGGCCGCGGCGAGGGGGAGAAGCCAGCGTCGGTCGTTCATGGTGGGATGGCTCGTCGGTGGAGGTGAATGGAGGAGCGCGGCGCGGGGGCGTCGCTCGCGTCAGCCGCCGGCTCGCCCGCTCTTCGCCGGCGCCAGCGCGACGCCGTTCTGCGCGAGCCCGGCGAGCACGCCGCGCATGTACGCGAACGAGACCTGCATTCCCGGAAGCGGGTCCTTCGGGTTGATCTCGTACTCGAGGTTGACGTAGCCGGGATACCGGATCTGCTGCAGCGCGCGGAAGATCCCCGGGATCGGCAGCTTCCCTTCGCCCACCGCGACCTGGCTCTCGCGCTTCGTCATGTCGGCGAGATCCTTGATGTGCATGTCGTGGAGCCGCGGGCCGGCGTCGAGCACCGCCTGCACGACGTCGGTGCCCGTGCGCACCGTGTGCCCGCAGTCGATGCACAGCCCCATCCGCGGATCCATCCCCTTCACGTGCTTCAGCACGTCGTACGGCGAGGGGAAGTGCTTGTCCTCGGTGCCGTGGTTGTGGATCGCGATCTTGATGTCGTACTGCTTCGCGAACTTCTCCACGCGCGGGAGCACGCTCGGATCGCCGGTGCAGACGATCGTCGGCATGCCGGCCGCCTTGGCGTAGGCGAAGTACTTCTCCACGCCGGCGTCGGTGTCCTGGTCGAAGGTGATCGTGCCGCCGCCGACGATCGTGAACCCTTCGTCCTCGATGTGCTTGCGGATCTCCGCCAGCTCGGCCGGCGTCTTGTCGTACGGCACGTGCACCGACTTGAAGTTCACGTAGGGCGTGCGGAGCGTCTTGATCATCTCCAGCGCCTTGTCGAGCGGGAATTCGCGGAGCGAGTAGCTGGCGACGCCGAGCTTGATCTCGCGCGGCGGCGCCGCGGCGCTCGGCTCGGTGCCGGCCGCGAGCGCGGCGGCGCGCCCGATCGCCGGCGTGCCGGCCACGCCGATGGCCGTGCCGGCGACGGTCGCGGCGGCCGTCGTGAGGAAGGATCGCCGGGGGAGGCGGTGTTCGGTCATGAGTCTCGCCTGGTGGGAATGGGCGTGCGTGAGTGGGCGGAACAGCCCGGTAGGCCCGTCATCGCGATGCGCGGAGACGTCGGTAATACGCGGCGCGCCGCACGATCGTTCAACGCGCGGGCGCCGTCGACGCGCCCGTCTCCAGCACGAGCACCGCGTCGATCCGGCTCGGCGGCACCGGCGGCAGCGTGACGACGAGTCCGTCCGCGCGCTGCTCCACGGCGAGCGGCTTCCGGTCGGCGAGCAGGTAGACCGCGCTCGGCCGCGCCGTGACGCCGGTGAGCACGAGCTCGTGGCTCTTCGGCCAGTCGAAGACGTGCGCGTAGACCTTGCCCGCCGACGGCTTCGCCGTGTAGCGGCCCCACGCCGGGAGGCCGAACGGGCTCGCCGACGACCCGTACACGGACTCGCCGTTTGCGCGCGTCCACTCGCCCATCTCGCGAAGCCGCGACACGCTCTGCCACGGGATCTCTCCCCGCGACGTCGGGCCCACGTTGAGCAGCAGGTTTCCCCCCTTCGACGCGACGTCGACGAGGGTCCGCACGAGCGTCTTCGTGTCCTTCCAGTCGTCGTCGAACGACTGGAAGCCCCACGTGTCGTTGATCGTCATGCACGTCTCCCAGTCCACGCCGGGAAGCCCCTGCGGGGGCACCTGCTGCTCCGGCGTGCCGAAGTCCCCCGGCGCGTCGGAGGTGGCGCTCATCCCCTGCATCCCCTGCCGCGAATGGCCGACGCGGTTGTTGATGATCAGGCTCGGCCGCATCGTGCGCAGCCAGTCGTAGAGCGACTTCCCCTGCGCGTCGCTCCAGTCGGCGATCCACTCGCCGTCGAACCAGAGCACGTCGATCTCCGGATACTGCGTCACCAGCTCGCGGAGCTGCGGCTTCATGTACGTCTCGACGTACCGCGAGAAGTTCGGATTCGTGAACGTGCGCGAGTTGTAATCCGGATACGCCGGCGCCTGCGCGTCGGGGTGGTGCCAGTCCATGATCGAGTAGTAGACGCCGAACTTGAGCCCCGCCCGGTGCGCCGCGCTCGACAGCGCGCGGATGATGTCCTTCCGGTAGGGCGTGGCGTCCATCACGTCGTAGCGCGACACCTTCGAGTCGAAGAGCGCGAATCCTTCGTGATGCTTCGACGTGATGATGATGTACCTCATCCCGGCATCCTTGGCGATCCGCACCCACGCGTCGGCGTCGAATCGCTCGGGATCGAACCGCTTCGCGAGCGGGGCGTACTCGTTCACCGGGATCGGCGCGCGGGCCATGATCCATTCGCCGAGCCCGGGCACGCGCTGGCCGTTCCAGGTGCCCGCGGGCACGGCGTACAGCCCGAAGTGGATGAACATCCCGAATCGTGCGTCGCGCCACCACGCCATGCGCGCGTCCTTCTGCGCGGCGCTCTCGCGCGCGGGGCTCGGCGCGGCGTTCTGCGCCGGGAGCGGCGCCGCGGCGATCGCCGAGAGCGCCGCACCGAAGACGAGACGTCGAAGGGACACGGGGAATCTCCTGGAGAGAGGAACACGGACCGCGCGCACGAACGAGACCCTCACATCGCGGTGAAGCCGCCGTCGACCGGCAGCGCGACGCCGGTGACGAACGAGGCCTCGTCGGACACGAGCCACACCGCCGCGTCGGCGCACTCCTCGGCGGTGCCGAGCCGGCCCATCGGCTGCGCGGCGGCGTACGTCGCCCATGCCGCCGAAGGGTCGGGCCGCGAGTCGGCGAATTCCCGCAGCATCGGCGTGTCGATGATGCCCGGACAGAGCGCGTTGACGCGTATGCCGCGCGTGGCGTAGTCGAGCGCGAGCGCCTTCGCGAGCATCACGACCGCGCCCTTGGAAGCACAGTACACCGGCGAATCGGTCTGCGCGACCAGGCCCGTCTTGCTCGCCGTGAACAGCATCGTGCCGCCGCGCGGCTGCGCGAGCATGTGTGGCACCGCCCGCCGGGCGGCGTGGAGCACCGCGCGCACGTTGACGGCGAGCACCCGCTCGATCTCCTCGTCGCTGCTGTCGTGGAGGAGCTTCGGGAGGGTGATGCCGGCGTTGCAGAAGAGGATGTCGACGCCGCCGTGACGCTCGACGCACGCATCCACCGGCCGCTCGGCGCCGGCGCGCGTGGCGACGTCGGCTTCCACGAAGGCGCAGTCGCCCCCGGCCGTCGTGATCTCGCGCGCGAGCGCGGCACCCGCGTCCGCCTGCCGGTCGGCGATCACGAGGCGAGCGCCCTCGCGGGCGAACCGAAGCGCGCAGGCGCGGCCGATGCCGGTGCTCGCCCCGGTGATGACCGCCGATCTGCCGGCGAGCCGCATCAGCCGCCGCGCGCCCGGGAGCGCGCGAACGGCCGCGGGAAAGACTGCAATGGCCTGGTGAGATTCGGAACGCGCATCGGGCGCCGCGAAGCTGCCGCGGCGCCCGATGCTGGTGGGGTGATGCTAGTAACCCGGGTTCTGCTGCATGCTCCCCGTGGAGAGCAGAATCTCGTTGTTCGGGATGGGACGGAGCACGTGGTAGGGCTGGATGTTCGGTCCGCCGGTCGGGTTGTAGAGCTGCACCCGCTCGATGAGCTTGCCCGTGCGCGTCAGGTCGAACCACCGCGTCGTCTCGCCGGTGAGCTCACGCGCCCGCTCGTTCAGGATGAAGTCGACGGCGACGCCAGGGGCGAGACTGTCGAGCGGCACGTCCATCGCCGCCTGCATCCCCGGCTTGGCTGCCCGCTCGCGCACCATGTTCACGTACGGCAGGCCCAGATCCGGCCGGCCATCGCGCGCGTAGGCTTCGGCAAGCATCAGGAGCGTGTTGGAGAACCGGAAGAGCACCAGATCGCGCTGGCCCGGCTCCTGGTTCGTCGACGTCCGTGTCGGGTCGAGATACTTGTTCAACGTCGGGAACATCGCCTCGGTGTACTCCGAGGGCGCGTAGACCTTGTAGCGGATCGTGTCCTGCATGGACTGCGGCATCTCCCAGCCCGGCATGAACACCGCCGTGTCGCCCACCGTGAACTTCGGATTGCCGTTGGCGTCCTTCGGGATGTTCGCCGCGTTGTTCGAGTACCACACGACCTTGTACATCTGCTCGTAGCGAGCGTCCTTCGTCGTGTCCCAGATCCCCGGCTTGGTGGCGCCGTCGCCGATCTGCCACACCGTCGGCTTGAACCGACGGAAGGGCCGATCGTTCGCGATGTCGCGCTTCATGCCCGGCTCGAGATCGTACGCCGCGGTGAAGTAGAGGTGGAGCTTGTTGCCGTCGCCGGTCGTGAGCGGGTCGGCCGTGAACTGGATGGCCCAGACGACTTCCTTGTTGCCTTCGTTGTTGATGTCGAAGTTGTCCTTGTACTGCGCGAGGAGGCCGAAGCGCGGGTTGTCCGCGACCTGCTGGAGCTCCGCCGCGGCGAGCGCGAAGTCGGGCGACGAGGTCGCCGCGCCGGCACGGGTCAGATAGACCTCGCCGAGCAGGTGATGCGCCGCCGGCGCGTCCGCGCGCCCGAACTGCGCCGCCTTGTCCGGCAGCTTCGTGATCGCGTCCTGCAGGTCGGCGATGATCGCGTCGTACACCTGCGAGACCGGAACGCGCGTCGTCTCCGTCACGACGCCGGACGTCGGCTCGAGCGGCAGCGGAATGTCGCCGTACGTGCGCACCAGCGTGAAAAAGTAGAGCGCGCGGAGGAACTTCGCTTCACCGACGCGCAGATCCTTCGTCGCCTGCGGCAGGTTCACCGTCTCGGCGCCGGCGATCACCGTGTTGCAGGTGTTGATCCCGCGATAGAAGTCGCGCCAGGTGTCGCGGATGAAGTCCACGTCGCCGTTGAGCTGCGGCGTGTAGTCGTTGAAGAACTTGTAGCTGCCGTCGGCGCCGTGCTGGAACTCGTCGGTGCCGAAGACCGTCATCGTCGAGCCGCGCTCGAGCGGCCAGTGCGTGCGCGTCTGCGAATACATCGCGTTGACCGCCGCCTCGAAGCCGGCAGGGGTCGCGAAGTACGCGTCGGTGATGCCGGAGATCGGCCGCTCGGTCAGGTCGACGCACCCCGCCGCGCCGCCCAGGACCAGGGCGGCGATGGGCACGAGAAGTCTGCGATTCATGGGGAAGGTCATGGGAGCAGTGGGGTTCGTCGTCGATTAGAAGCCGAAGCTCCCACCGATCAGGAGCGTGCGATAGATGGGGACACCGTTGCCCGTCTCACCCTCGGGATCGATGGCGGTCGAGTTCGTGAACATCCACGGGTCCTGCGCCGTGAAGTAGATGCGGGCCGAGCTCGCGCCCACGCGCTCCACGTACCGCTGCGGCACCGACACGCCGAGCGTGATGTTGCGGATCTTCACGAACGATCCGTCCTCGTAGCCGCGCGCGTCGCCGAACACCGGGTTCTCGGTGTTCTTGTCGGGCCGCGGCGCCGTGTTGCTGGGATTGACCGGCGTCCAGAAGTCCACCGCGACGCCGTTGTACCGGCCGGCGAGCGTGTTGCCGCGCTGCAGGTCGTTCCGGATCATGAAGCCCCGGCGCGTGATCGCCTGCGCCGAGAGGTCGAAGTTCTTGTAGTCGACGCGCGAGCTCCAGCTCCCGCTCCACTTCGGGTAGGTGTTGCCGAGAATCACCTTGTCGAGCGCGTTGAAGGCGCCGTCACCGTTGACGTCGACGATGCGGATCTGACCCGGCCGCTCCTTGTAGCTCGCCGCGAGCGCGGAGTCGGCGGTCTGCCAGATGCCGGCGAACTTGTAGTCGTACCAGACGTTGTTGTTGCCGCCGTTGATCGGCTGGCCGATGAACCAGAGATTGCCCGGGTCGTCGACCTTCCCGCCGCTCAGCGTGACGATCTCGTTCTTGTTGTGCGACCAGGTGATGTCGTTGGTCCACCGGATGCCGTGCCAGCCGTCGAGCGTGATCGCCGAGAGGGCGAGCTCGAGGCCGGTGTTGCGCGTGGCTCCGATGTTCTGTGTGATGCTCGAGTAGCCGGTGGACGGCGGCAGGTTGCGGTCCATCAGCAGGTCGGTCGTGTTCGCGACGTAGCCGTCGAGCGTACCGGTGATGCGGCCGTCCAGGAAGCCGAAATCGGCGCCCGCGTCCCACGTCGCCGTCTTCTCCCACTGGAGCTCGGGATTCGGCAGCGTGCCGGGGCGGTAGCCGAAGCCCGCCGTGCCGCCGTACGAATACGAGGTCCGGGCCAGGTTGCCCTGCGTCTGGTACGGGTCGACCGAGGTGTTGCCGGTGGTGCCGTACGAGGTGCGCAGCTTCAGCTCGTTGAGCGGCCCGAACGGCTTGTTCGCCGACGGATCGATCACGCGGTAGCCGACGGCGACCGACGGGAAGGTGGCGTACTTGTTCCCCTCCGCGAGGCGCGACGAGCCGTCGACGCGGGTCGTGAGGGTGAGCAGGTACTTGTCCATCAGCGTGTAGTTGAGGCGGGCCATGTACGACTGGAGCGCCCACTGTGAGATCACGCTGCCGATGCGCTCGACGTTGGCCGCGCCGCCGAGGTTGTAGTACTGGCCGCTCTCGTACGGGAAGTTCTGGCCGCGCGCGGAGTCGCCCTCGAACGTCTGCTTCTCGATCGAGTAGAGGAGCGTCGCGTCGATCTTGTGGATGTTGCCGATCGAGCGCTTGTAGGTGAGCAGGTTGTCGAGCGTGTAGTCGAAGGTGCGGCGGTTGCGAATCTCCGCCTGGTTGCCCGCGCCCTGGTTCGCCTGGGTCTGCGCGCCGATGAACTGGCCGTTGCGCTCGAAGGTGAGGTCGGGGCCGAAGTTGATGCGGTAGTCGAGCCCTTCCATGATCCGCGCCTGGGCGAACAGGGTGCCGAAGACGCGGTTGCGGAGGTTGTCGTTGAGCCAGTTCTGCGCGTCGGACAGCGGGTTGTCGCGCTGTGCGTCGGGCGTGGGCTTGAAGACGAGGTTCCCCGCGCTGTCGTACGGGACGCTCAGCGGCGTGTCGGCGATCGCCTCGCTATAAAGCCCGTCGCCGCGGCTCAGCCGCTGGAGGCTGCGCACGAGAAGCGCCGAGCCGCCGGCGCGGAGCCAGTCCTTCGCCTGCCCCTCGTAGTTCACGCGCATCGACTTGCGGTCGTAGTTCTGCGCGACCGTCACGCCGATCTGCTTCATCAGGTTGCCGCTGACGGCGAACTGGTTGCGATCGTTGCCGCCCGTGACCGAGACCTGGTTGCTGACGATCGACCCCTGCCGGCTGACGAGGTCCTGCCAGTCGGTGAACGTCCCCGCCTGCAACGCGGCCAGCTCCTCGCTGTAGAAGGTCGCCGCGTCGCCGTCGTCGCAGATCTCCTGCGACACGACGCCGCCGCACTTGTAGAGACCGGCCGTGCGATAGGCCTCGCGCTTGTAGTTGGCGTAGCCCGTCGGGTCGAACACCGCGACGTCGCGCGTGATCTGCTGCGCCCCGACGTACGCGTCGTAGTTGGTGCGCGTGGCACCCGCCTGGCCCTTCTTCGACGTCACGAGGACGACGCCGTTCGCGCCGCGCGACCCGTAGATCGCCGTGGCGCTGGCGTCCTTGAGGACCTCGATCGACTCGATGTCGGCCGGGTTCAGGTCGCCGATGCCGCCGGCCATCGGAATGCCGTCGAGCACGTAGAGCGGATCGTTCGACGCCTTGAGGGAGCGCTGGCCGCGGATGCGGACGCGCACGCCGTCGCCCGGCTTGTAGCCGGTGCTCACGATGTCGACGCCCGCGACGCGCCCCTTGATCGCGTCGATCGCGTTGGTCGTCGGAATCTGCTTGATCTGGTCCGACGTCACCTGGCCGACCGCGCCCGTGACGTCGCGCTTGGCGAGGGTGCCGTAGCCGACGACGACGACCTTCTCGAGCTCGATCGTCTGGTGCTTCATCGCGATGTCGGCGTTCGACGCCTGGCCGGCGCGCACCGGGATGCTGTCGACGACGACCGGCGTGTAGCCGATCGCCGAGGCGCGGATCCGGTAGGTACCCGGCGCGATGCCCGCGAGGGTGTAGTGTCCCTGCGGGTTGCTGGTGACGGTCATCTGAGTGCCGAGCAGGGTGACGCGCACACCCTGGATCGGCTGATTGGACTCGACGCCGGTGATGGTACCGGTGATGCTTCCCGTGGCGTTCTGCGCGCTCGCGCCGGACGCTGGCAGGAAGAGCGCACAGGCGGACAGCAGACTGACGGTGATGAGCCGACGCTTCATGGTGGGCAATGCTCCGAAGCGGGTGGAACCTGCGGGTGAATCGAAACGAGGGGCCGGAACGCGCACGTGCAACAACGTGGACCGGGCAGCGTGGGGCGCCGCACCGGTTCGAACTTCTATTTGTTCATTCAAAGGACAATTGACTTGTTCGTTCAGAGGACAAATGGCAGCTCAGAGCCGCGTACCGTCCCCTTTCTGCGCTCGTTCCGTGTTGCGGGTTGCGTTGCGCCCAACGCCAGCTACCACCTGCCGACCGTCAGCGCGCGCGACGAACACCTGCGTGGAACCACCGTGTCCGCCGTCGATCGAGTCCTGCCTGGGTGATCGAGTCCAGCGAGTTACAGGAATGGAAGACCGTGCCTCGATTCCAACCGTCACATGCTCTGCGCGCGACTTCCGGCCCTCAGGAAGTCTCGCGCGCGACCATCGTACCGCACGATCCCGAGGTCCGCAAGATGGGCCCGACCCCGGGTCAGTCGAGCGCATGATCGGGCGGCAGATCGCGCCCTCCCCACAAGGCCTTCGCCGTCCATGGCTCGGCCGGCGCGCTCCAGAATGGATCCGCCGCCGGAAGGCCGAGCGGGAGCAGGCCGACCGCGCAGAGATACGCGCTCCCGGAGCAGATGTAGCCCTCGCCGATCGACGGCTGATGCCCGGCGAAACCCACCGTGAGCCACCCCGCCCCGTCGAACGTTCCCGGCGCATCCATCGTCCGGTGGATCACCGCGCTCATCGCGCCCCGCACCTGCGCGGGATGCACGCGCTCCGGCAGCTCGTGCCGCAGTGCCATCTGGCCCAGCAACTGGAACGCGCCGCAGCGATACGCGAGCGAGCGGCCCACGGGAGGAAAGGTCCCCTCCGGCGATACCAGCCGCTCCTGGATCGCTGCATAGCGCTTCGCGCGCGCCACCGCCTCCGTCTCGATCCGCTTCCATTCGTCGGTCGCGCGCGACGTCACCCGTAAGACGTCGAGCAGCATCGGCTGGATCACGAAGCTGTTGTAGTAGTCGACGTGCAGCCTCGGCCCATCGCCGTAGATGCCATCGCCCTTGTACCACTGCTCGTGCTGCCGAACCGCGTAGTCCACGCGCAGCCGGTCCCACTGCTCCCCCATCTGACAGAGCGCGGCCTCGACCATCGCGCTGAAGAGAAGCCAGTTGCTGATCGCGGGCTGGATCGCGCGCGTCGAGCGCAGCGCCTCGGCGAGCTGCCGGCGCGTCGTGGGATCGAGCTTCTCCCACAGCTCGGTCGGCGCGCGCACCACCGCGTGCGCGAGAAACGCCGCATCCACCAGCGGCTGCCGCCCCTTCGTGAAGTTCAGGAAGTCGGGCGACTGGAGATCCACGGCATGACGCAGCCCCTCTCTCGCCAGCATCGCGAGCCGCGCGCGCTGGGTCCCCTCCGCCGACCGCTCATCGCCGAGCTCCAGCCAGGGCGCGATCCCGGCGAGCAACCGGCCCACCGCCTCGAGGTGCGCATACTCGCGTCGCTCGATGGTCGCCGTCGTGGAGAGCTCCACCGGCATGGTCGCGCGCAGCCGTCCCGCCGCAAGCGCGCCGAGCACCGGATCGGCGATGCGGACGAGGATCCGGAGCCACTCGCCTCGATCCTCGGGAGACGGGAGGATCACGTCGCGTCGGACCGTCCCCTCGGCTTGCTCCGACCCCCACGCTCGCGCCGCGATCGGCCCGCCCGCGCCGAGCACCGCCAACCGCCGAACGAACTCCCGCCGCTGGTGCATTCCGGCTCCCCCTGGTGATTTTGCTCTCCGCGCGAACAATATTGGCGGCTGCGACGGGCGCGCCAGACGCGACCGCGACGACGCCACCCTACTCGATCCATGGCCACTTCACCAGAGCCGCGCCAATCCGAAGCGTCGAGCGCCGCGCAGGTCCAGGTCGCCGCGACGTCGTTCCTCTCGCTGTTCGCGATCGTCGGGCTCGCGCTCTACGGCCTGCCGTTCTTCTACGATTTCATGGTGCGCGACTTCGGCTGGTCGCGCGCGCAGGTCACGTCGGGGAACGCGCTCAGCAAGCTCGTCGTCGGCCCGGTGCTCGGCTTCGCCGCGGGGTGGTTCGTCGATCGGTTCGGGCCGCGGCGCCTCATGATCGTCGGCATCCTCATGGCCGGCATCGCGCTCGTGGGCCTCGGCTCGATCCACACCCTCGCCGGCTTCTACTTCTTCTATCTGTTCAACGCGATCGGCTACGTGTTCGGCGGCCCGCTGCCGAACCAGGTGCTGCTCTCGCGCTGGTTCAACGCGGCGCGGGGCCGAGCGATGGGCTTCGCGTACCTCGGCATCGGGCTCGGAGGAGCGCTCGTGCCCCTGCTCGCCGTGCGCCTCTCGGCCGCGTACGGGTGGCAGGGCGCGCTCAAGGCGCTCGGCATCGTGATCGTCGTCGTCGCGCTGCCGCTCGCGCTGGTGGTGCGCGAATCGCCGCCGGAGGCGGAGCCGCGGGCGCCGCGCGCCCCGCGACCGCCCGCGGCGCCGATCCGCGACATGCTGCGGCGTCCCGCGTTCTATCTGCTCATGCTCGGCAGCATGTGCTCCATCGCCGCCGTCGGCGGCGCGAACCAGCATCTCAAGCTCTACCTCTCGCTCGACCACGGCTACACCCAGGGCGGGGCAGCGAAGGTGGCGTCGCTCACCCTCGCCGCCAGTCTCGTGGGCCGGCTCGCGATGGGCTGGCTCGCCGACCGCTGGCCGAAGAAGCGCGTCATGCTGTTGATCTATCTCCTCGTCGCGGGCTCGATCCCGATCCTGCTCGTGGCGAGCACGCCCGGCGCGGTGACGCTGTTCGCGATCGTGTTCGGCATCGGGCTCGGCGGCGAGTACATGGTGATCCCGCTCATGGCCGCGGAGCTGTTCGGCACGCGCGTGCTCGGCCGCGCGATGGGGATCGTGCTCGCCGGCGACGGGATCGCCGAAGCGCTCGCGCCGGTGCTCGTGGGCCGGCTGCACGACGTGTCCGGCAGCTACGTGAGCGGCTTCACGACGCTGATCGCGTTCGCCGTCGTCGGTGCGATCGCGATCGCACTGCTGCCACGAGGGGGCTCGGGCAACGCTCCACCGATCGCCGTGCTGGAGCACGCCTGACCGCTCAGATCCGGCACCACTCATCACCGCACACCGGGGAACGACCATGGGCGACACGATCGGCATCGTCATGAACGGCGTCACGGGACGCATGGGGTTGAACCAGCACCTCGTGCGCTCGATCGTCGCCATCCGGCAGCAGGGCGGCGTGCCGATGCCCGACGGATCGCGCCTGATGCCCGACCCGATCCTCGTGGGCCGCGACGAGCGAAAGCTTCGCGCGCTCGCGGAGACGTACGGCATCGAGCGGTGGACGACGGATCTCGGCGCCGCGCTGGCGAACGACCGCGATCCGATCTACTTCGACGCGACGCTGACGCAGCTCCGCGCGGCGAACGTGCGGCGCGCGATCGAGCGCGGGAAGCACGTGTACTGCGAGAAGCCGCTCTCGATCAGCACGGAGGAGGCGCTCGATCTCGCGCGGCTGGCCGACCAGGCGGGCGTGAAGCACGGCGTCGTGCAGGACAAGCTGTTCCTCCCCGGCATCCGCAAGCTCAAGCGGCTCGTCGACGCCGGGTTCTTCGGCCGGATCCTCAGCGTGCGCGGCGAGTTCGGCTACTGGGTGTTCGAGGGCGACTGGCAGGCGGCGCAGCGGCCGTCGTGGAACTACCGCTCGGAGGACGGGGGCGGGATCATCGCCGACATGTTCTGCCACTGGCGCTACGTGCTCGACCACACCTTCGGCGAGGTCACCGCGGTGCAGTGCACGGGAGCGACGCACATCCCCGAGCGCGTCGACGAGAAGGGCCGTCGCTATCGCGCGACGGCGGACGACGCGGCGTACGGCACCTTCCGGCTCGCCGGCCCCGACGGCGACATCGTGGCGCAGTTCAACTCCTCGTGGACGGTGCGCGTGTACCGCGACGAGCTCCTGCAGATCCAGGTCGACGGCACCGAAGGGAGCGCGATCGCGGGGCTGCGCGGCTGCAAGACGCAGCACCGGGTGAACACGCCGAAGCCGACGTGGAACCCCGACATCGAGAATCCGTTCGACTTCTACGCCGACTGGACGCCCGTGCCGGACAACGGCGAGTTCGACAACGCGTTCAAGTACCAGTGGGAGATGTTCCTCCGCCACGTCGCGATCGGCACGCCGTACGTGTACGACTTCTACGAAGGCGCGAAGGGGGTGCAGCTCGCCGAGCTCGGGCTCAAGTCGTGGGCGGAGCAGCGCTGGCTCGGCGTGCCGGCGCTGCCGCGCGTCGGCGCGCTCCAGCCGGCGTAGCCCGATGACACGCACGCTCACGCTTCCCCGCGCCGACGGCACGCTCGCGCCCTACACGCTCGGCGACGCGCGCGGCTTCACGCCGCCGCGCGCTCCCTTCCGCGAGCGCGTGGCGTACGCGGCGGCGCACGTCGTCGCCGATCCGCGGCGTGACGTCGACGTCTTCACGGAGAACGCGATCGACTGGGAGGCGACGCTCGCCTACCGGCGGCACCTCTGGACATACGGTTTCGCCGTGGCGGAAGCGATGGATACCGCGCAGCGCGGCGGCGGGCTCACGTGGCCGTCGGCGCAGGAGCTGATCGTACGCTCGCTCGCGGAAGCGCGCGCCGTCGGCGGGACGATCGCCTGCGGCGCCGGCACCGACCATCTGCTTCCCGGTCCCGGCGTCACGATCGAGGACGTCGAGCGCGCGTACGCCGAGCAGGTCGGGTTCGTGGAGAGCGAGGGGGGCCGCGTCATCCTCATGGCGAGCCGAGCGCTCGCGCGCGCCGCACGCTCCGCCGAGGACTATTGCCGCGTGTACGGCGGCGTGCTGCGCCAGGTTCGCCAGCCGGTGATCCTGCACTGGCTCGGCGACATGTTCGATCCGCAGCTCGCGGGGTACTGGGGCACGACCGACGTCGACGCGGCGATGGAGACCTGCCTCGAGGTGATCGAGGCACACCGCGAGAAGGTGGACGGCATCAAGATCTCGCTGCTCGACGCGGGCCGCGAGATCGAGATGCGCCGCCGGCTGCCGGCGACCGTGCGCATGTACACCGGCGACGACTTCAACTACGCGGAGCTGATCCCGGGCGACGACCAGGGGCACAGCGACGCGCTGCTCGGCATCTTCGACGGGATCGCGCCCGCGGCATCGGCGGCGCTGCAGGCGCTCGACGCGGGCGACGTCGCGACGTTCGACTCGATCCTCGAGCCGACGGTCCCGCTCTCGCGACACATCTTCAGGCGGCCGACGCACGCGTACAAGACGGGGATCGTCTTCCTCGCCTACCTCAACGGGCACCAGTCGCATTTCCGGATGCTCGGCGGCGCGGAGAGCGCGCGCACCGTGGTGCATCTCGCCGAGTTGATCCGGCTCGCCGACGCGGCGGGACTGTTCGCGGATCCCGAGCTCGCGGTGGCACGCGCGCGCGGCGTGCTCGCCGTGGCGGGGATCTCGTGACGAGCCTCGGCGGTGCGCTGGGCGGCGCGTCGGTCGCGCCGCGCGCGCTGTCGGGCGATGCGGCGCCACTCGCC
>DATJGU010000061.1:0-26096 GCA_035494615.1 Gemmatimonadaceae bacterium | reverse complement strand
CACGATTGGGAGCCTCCGGCAATCCCGGGGCGGTTCAGTGTGTGGGTGTGTGGGTGTGTGGGTGTGTGGGTGTGTGGGTGTGTGGGTGTGTGGGTGTGTGGGTGTGTGGGTGTGTGGGTGTGTGGGTGTGTGGGTGTGTGGCCTACCGAATTCGCGGGCGGCGCTCGGGATCTTCCTCCGGCTTCGGGGCGCCGCGACGGAGCTCGCCGCGGTTCGTGATGCGCTCGCGAAGGTAGGCGCGGTTGAGCCAGGCGCCGATCAGGAGCAGCACGGTACCGGCGATCACCGTCACGGTCCCGTAGCGCCAGCTGTCGCGGCCGATGAGGGCGGCCGCCATGCACAGCACGCCGAGCCCGATCGCCGTCTCGCCGCCGAGGTGGCGCTCGGCGCGGACGCGGCGGCGGCGCTCGCGGCGGTAGAAGACGCGCTCGGGGAGCCAGGCGTCGGCCAGGAGGCCGAGGCCGACGAGGGCGACGAGACCGCCGAGGATGAGTGGAATGGTTTCGACGCGCACGGGCGAGCACCGGCCGAGGTTCGGACGCGAGCGCCGTCAGGCGAGGTTCATGCCCGCGGGTGCGCCCGTTGATACACCTGCTTGAGCCGCTCGACGCTGGTGTGCGTGTAGATCTGCGTCGTCGAGATCGACGAATGGCCCAGCAGCTCCTGAACGGCGCGCAGATCGGCCCCGGCGTCGAGGAGGTGCGTGGCGAAGCTGTGACGCAGGGAGTGGACCGAGAGGCCGGCGTCCTCGTCGATCTGCTCGAGGAAGGCGGACACGACCTTCTGGACCATCCGGACGCCGATCCGCTTCCCCGTACGCGAGAGAAAGTAGGCGCTTCGATCCACCCCGCCGCGGCGGTTGCGGAGCAGGTCGTCGCGCTTCGCCTCGTAGTTTCGCAGCGCGAGCGCGGCGTGATCGCCGAGCGGGACGATGCGCTCCTTGCGCCCCTTCCCCCGCACCTTGACCTGCTGGCTCACGAGATCGAGGTCGCCGCGGCTCAACCCCTGGAGCTCGGAGAGGCGCATCCCGGTGGAGTAGAAGAGCTCGAGGATGGCGAGGTTGCGCACGCCGGTGAACTCGCCCTCGAGGGCGCGCGCCTCGGCCATCTGGAAGAGGAGGTCGATCTGCGCCCGGTCGAGGTAGCCCGGGAGGTGCTTGTCGAGCTTCGGCGCGCCGACGGCGCGGGCCGGGTTCGACTCGACCATCTCGTTGCGGTGCATCCAGCGGTAGAAGCTGCGGACCCCGGAGAGCGTGCGCGCCATGGTTCGCTTGCCGACCCCTTTCCGCGCGAGGTGGGCGAGGAAGCCGCGCATGGCGAGCCGGTCGACCCCTTCCCAGCTCCAGCCTTCGGCGCCGTAGTAGCCGCCGAGGAAGTCGACGAACGCCGACAGGTCGCGCTCGTAGGCGGCGACCGTGTTCGGAGAGACGTCACGCTCCTTGGCGAGGTGCCGAAGGTACTCCTCGACGTCGGGGGGCGGGGCGGGTCGTTCGCCGTCGGCCGGAACGCGCACCTCCTCGGCCGGCTCGCGCCGCGCGCGCGGGCTCACGAGCGGGCCGTCGCGGCGAGCAGATGCGCGTCGCGCCACTCGGTCATGGCGGCGAGCGCGCGCTCGGCGAGGCGCTCCTTCTTCGCGCGCTTGTCGCGGACGCGCTCACCCAGCTCGTCGACGAGACCGAAGTTGGCGTTCATCGGCTGGAAATGGCGCGGGTCGGCCTCGCGCAGGTAGCGATAGAGCGCACCGAGCATCGTCGAGGTGGGCGGGAGCACCGGCTCCTCGCCGGCGAGGAGCCGCGCGAGGTTCGCACCGGCGAGAAGTCCGGTCGCGGTGCTCTCGGTGTAGCCCTCGACGCCGGTGAGCTGGCCGGCGAAGAGCACGCGCGGGTCGTCGCGCAGGGCGAGGTGCGGGAGGAGGGCGGCGGGGGCGTTGAGGTAGGAGTTCCGGTGGATCGAGCCGTAGCGCAGGAATTCGGCGTTCTCGAGCCCCGGGATCGTGCGGAAGACGCGCTGCTGCTCGGGATAGCGGAGCCGAGTCTGGAAACCGACGAGGTTCCACATGCGGCCGGCGCGGTCTTCCATGCGGAGCTGGACGACGGCGTACGCCTCGCGGCCGGTGCGCGGGTCCCGGAGCCCCACCGGCTTCATCGGACCGAAGCGGAGCGTCTCGCGGCCGCGGCGCGCCATCTCTTCGGCGGGCATGCAGCCCTCGAAGTAGGGGATCGCGTCGAAGTCGTGCGCGCTCGCCTGGTCGGCGGCGGTGAGGGCGTCGATGAAGGCCTCGTACTGCTCGCGCGACATCGGGCAGTTGAGGTAGGCGCCCTCTCCCGCGGCGCGTTCGGACGCTCGGTCGGGACGGGCGCGATTCCTCGACTCGCTGCGCTCGCTCGGAATGACGGGGGTGGCGCTGCGCTCGCTCGGAATGACCGGGGTGGCGCTGCGCTCGCTCGGAATGACGGGGGTGGCGCTGCGCTCGCTCGGAATGATCGGGGTGGCGCTGCGCTCGCCCGGAACGACGGGGACCGGGTTCATCGTCTCCTTGCCGTAGCGCGAGGCGCGGAAGACGACGTCGTAGTCGATCGAGTCGTGCGCCACGATCGGCGCGATGGCGTCGTAGAAGGCCAACGCCTCGAGCCCGAGGCGGGTCCGGATGGTGTCGGCGAGCGCGCTGGAGGTGAGCGGTCCGGTGGCGACGACGCCGGGGCTCGGCAGCTCGGTCGCCTCACCGCGCTCGATGCGGATGCGCGGATGCGACGTCACGCGCGCGTGCACCGCCTCGGAGAAGATCGTACGATCCACGGTGAGCGCAGAGCCGCCGGGGACGCGCGCGAGGTCGGCGCACTCGAGAACGAGGGAGCCGAGCAGGCGCATCTCCGCCTTGAGGAGACCGTGCGCGTTCGACGTCTCGGTGCTCTTGAAGGTGTTCGAGCACACGAGCTCCGCGAGCCGGTCGGTGCGGTGCGCGGGAGTGCCGACGAGCGGCCGCATCTCGTGCACGACGACGTCGTGACCGCGCTCGGCGAGCTGCCAGGCGGCCTCGCTGCCCGCGAGGCCGCCGCCGATGTCGTGAACCGTTGGCATTGGTGGAAGTTACCGCAATCGCGGGCGCGACGAGAGCGTCGACAACGTGCGCCACGCGCTTGACGTACGGAGGTGTACCATGCAGGATGCGGCCTCCCACCATCACGTCATCCCGTGCGACTTCTCCAGGCCTGGCGCTGGTACGGCCCGAACGACCCCGTCACCCTTTCGGCGATCCGGCAGACGGGCGCGGAGGGCATCGTCACCGCGCTGCATCAGATCCCGCACGGCGAGGTGTGGCCGGTGGAGGCGATCCGTGAGCGGCAGGAGCAACTGCGCTGCCACGGCTACCGGTGGGACGTGGTGGAGAGCGTCACCGTGCACGAGGACATCAAGTCCCGGAGCGGCGACTGGCGGCGCTGGGTAGAAGACTACAAGACCACGCTGCGCAACCTCGCGGCGTGCGGCATTCGGGTCGTGACCTACAACTTCATGCCCGTCACCGACTGGATCCGCACCGAGCTGGCCTACCAGATGCCCGACGGCTCGAACGCCCTCGCGTTCGACTGGGTGGATCTGGCGGTATTCGACATCCACCTGCTCCAGCGTGCGCACGCCGCGGACAGCTATCCCGCGGAGGTGGCGACGGAAGCCGAGCGGCGCTTCGCGAGCAGCGGCGAGACGCGGCTCGAGGAGCTCGCGGGGATGATCCTGTACGGGATCCCGGGCGAGCGGAAGCGCACGATCCCCGAGCTGCGCCTGCTGCTCGAGCGATTCGCCGGAATCGACCGGGGCGCGCTGCAGCGTCACCTGACCGAGTTCCTTGCCGAGGTGGTGCCCGTGGCGGAGGAATGCGGCATCCGGCTGGCGATCCATCCCGACGATCCGCCGTACGACCTGCTCGGCATGCCGCGCGGGATGCGCAACGCGCAGGACGTCGAGGTCGTGCTGACCGGGGTGAACAGCGAGGCGAACGGCGTCTGCTTCTGCGCGGGGTCGTTCGGGGTGAACCCGGAGAACGACCTGCCGGCGATGTTGCGGCGGATCGGCACGCGGGTGCACTTCGCGCACCTGCGCAACACGCGGCGCGACGCGACGGGGAACTTCCACGAGGCCGACCACCTCGACGGCGACACGGACATGCACGCCGTGATGCGCGAGCTCCTGCAGATCCAGCAGCGCGTGCCGCACGCGATCCCCTTTCGCGCCGACCACGGCCACGAGATGCTGGACGACATCGGCCGCGACCATTTTCCCGGCTACTCGTGCCTCGGCCGGATGCGCGGCCTCGCCGAGCTGAGGGGCCTGGAGCTGGCGGTGCGGAGGGAGAACGGCTGGGGGTAGAACGGCGGGCAGTATAGCGGTGTGTTGGTGTGTCGGTGTGTTGGTGTGTTGGTGACCGGCCTCGGGACGCTTCTGCCTCCCGAGGCCGCGTCGTTACCAACGTACCGACACACCAACGCACCGCGCCTACGCTCTGGTCGCGCAGAGGTCGGGGCCGTAGCTTCAGGCGTCGCCCCCCTCCCCCATGGCTCTCCGCGATCAGCTCCAGGACGCGCTCGGCACGTCGTACACCATCACGCGCGAGCTGGGTGGCGGTGGCATGTCGCGCGTGTTCGTGGCGCGCGAGGAAGCGCTGCGCCGCAACGTCGTGGTGAAGGTGTTGCCGCCCGATCTGCTGGCCGGGGTGAACGCGGAGCGGTTCGACCGCGAGATCGAGCTCGCGGCGGGGCTGCAGCATCCGCACATCGTGCCCGTGCTCACGGCGGGGCAAATGGACGGTGTGCCGTACTACACGATGCCGTTCGTCGACGGCGAGTCGCTGCGCGCGCGGCTCACGGTGCAGGGCGCGCTGCCGATGACCGAGGTGATCGGCGTGCTGCGCGACGTGGCGAAGGCGCTGGCGTACGCGCACGAGCGCGGGATCGTGCACCGCGACATCAAGCCGGACAACGTGCTGCTGTCCGGCGGGTCCGCGGTGGTGACCGACTTCGGCATCGCGAAGGCGCTGAGCGCGGCGCGCACGGCGCCTGGCGGGACGCTGACGCAGATCGGCACGTCGATCGGGACGCCGGCGTACATGTCGCCCGAGCAGGCGGCGGCCGATCCGGCGACGGACCACCGCGCGGACATCTATTCGTTCGGGTGCCTCGCGTACGAGATGATCGCGGGACGGCCGCCGTTCGTCGCCAAGTCGCCGCAGAAGCTCCTCGCGGCGCAGATGGGTGAGACGCCGCAGCCGGTGGTGGAGCTCAGGCCGGACGTGCCGTCGTCGCTCGCCCAGCTCGTGATGAAGTGCCTCGCGAAGGACGCCGACGACCGCCCGCAGCGCGCCGCGGACATCGTGCGCGTGCTGGAGACCGTGACGAGCGGCACCGGCCACGAAGCGATGCCGATGATCCTCGCGAGCGGACGCGGGATGTTCCGCAAGGCGATGCTCCTCTACGTGCTCGCGTTCGTGATCGTGGCGGTGGTGGCGAAGGCGGCCATCGTCGCGGTGGGGCTTCCCGACTGGGTGTTCCCCGGCGCGCTCATCGTGATGGCGCTCGGGCTGCCGGTGATCCTGTTCACCGCCTATGTGCACCGCACCACGCGGCGCGTCATGGGCGTGACGCCGACGTACACGCCCGGCGGCACGCCGAGCCTCGCGCGCGGCACGATGGCGCAGATGGCGATCAAGGCGAGCCCGCACCTGTCGTGGCGGCGCGCGGCGATCGGCGGCGCGGCGGCGGTCGCCGCGTTCGTGCTGCTCGTGGGCGCGTACATGGTGCTGCGCGCGCTCGGCATCGGACCGGCGGGCTCCCTGCTCGCGCAGGGCGCGCTCGCGCAGGACGAGAAGATCCTCGTCGCCGACATCGTCAGTCCGGCGGGGGATTCGACGCTCGGACCTGTGGTGACGGACGCCTTCCGGACCGCGCTCGGCCAGTCGCAGAGCGTGGCCGTCGTGCAGCAGAGCACCGTGAGCGAGGTGTTGCGGCGCATGGAGCGGCCGGCGACCTCGCGGATCGACTTCGGGCTCGCGCGCGAGATCGCGACGCGCGAAGGGATCAAGGCAGTGATCGACGGCAGCCTGCTCGGCGTCGGCGGGCGGTACGTGCTCGCACTGCGGCTCGTCTCGGCGCAGACGGGGGACGAGCTGGCGAGCTTCCGCGAGACGGCGGCCAGTCAATCGGAGCTGCTTCCCGTCGTGGACCGGCTGGCGAAGGAGGTGCGCGCCAAGATCGGTGAATCGCTCAGGAACGTGCAGAGTGCTCCGCCGCTCGAGCAGGTGACGACGTCGTCGCTCGAGGCGCTGAAGAAGTACGTGCAGGGAGTGAAGGTGATCGGCGAAGAGGGCGACTTCCAGCGCGGTGTCGCGCTGCTTCAGGAGGCCGTCACGATCGACACCGCGTTCGCGATGGCCTATCGGAAGCTCGGGGTCGAGAACGGAAACCACGGCTTCGTGGACAGAGCCGTCACGTACTACGAGAAGGCGTATCAGCACCGCGACCGGCTGAGTGACGCCGAACGCTACCTGCTGCTCGGGAGCTACTACCAGTTCGGCAAGCACGCCGACCGCGCCAAGGCGCGGGCTGCCTACGAGCAGCTGCTGGACCTTCAACCGACGAATACCGCGGGGCTGAACAACCTGGCGAACGAGTATCTCTACGATCACGCGTACGCCCGGGCCGAGTCGCTGCTGTCCGTGGCGGTGCGTGTCGGTCCGGTCGCCCCCGTGCACTTCCTGAATCTCGCCCGGGCCCGATTCGCGCTCGGGCGCCCGGATTCCGCGCTCGCCGTCGCCGATGCGTGCGTCGCGGCCTTCCCGAAGAACCTCGAGTGCGAGGCGCTGCGCGCGCGCGTGTTCTGGGCGACGGGACGCTATGACTCGACCGCGGCGATCGTGGACCGGGTGAGCCCGCGTGCGACGCAGCCGGGCGACCGCATCCAACTGCTGGCGTCCCGGGCGAATCTCGCGAGACTGCACGGCCGGCCGGGGGAGGCGGCGCGATACGCCGCGCAGGAGGCGGCCGCGCGCGAGCAGCTCGGCGATTCGGGTGGGGCGCTCGAAGCGAAGCTCGCACGCGCGGTGGACCTCGCGTGGACTCTCGGCGACGGCGCGCAGGCGGAACAGGTGGCGCGCGATGCACTGTCCGCGCAGCCGATCGACCGCATTCCGGTGTCGGAAGCGCCGTATCTCTCGCTCATGCTGATCCATGCGCTCGCCGGCGAGGCCGACCAGGCACGAGGAGTGTTGGTGCAGTGGGACGCACGGCGGCGCGAGAGCCCGATCTTCACGGATTCGACCACCAATCATCTCATGCGAGGAGGAGTCGCGTTCGCGGAGCACCGGTACGCGGAGGCCGCGAAGGAGTTCCGCGCGGCCGATACGTGGGAGTGCACGATCTGCGGCGCGGTGCTCGAAGGACGTGCGCGGGAGCTGGCGGCCGATACGACCGGGGCGATCACGGCATACGAGCGATTCCTCTCCACTCCCGTGCTCGACCGGGTGTCGCTCGATGCCACACTCCTGCCGCCGGTGCACGAGCGGCTGGGCACGCTCTATGGCGCGCGCGGGGAACGTGCGAAGGCGCTCGCACACGATCGTACGTTCGTGGCGCTGTGGAATAACGCCGATCCCGAGCTGCAGCCGAGGGTGGCGGCGGCTCGAAAGCGAACGACGGTGAACGGTGAACGGTGAACGGCCTGCCTCGGGAAGCTCCTTCCTTCAGAGGCAGGCCGTCGACCGCGAACCGTCAATCGTTCCCAGATCTCATCCCGTCCCCCTCTCTCATCCCGCGAGCGCCGCTTCCTCCACGGGCTCGGGCGCCGAGGGAACGTCCCATTCGTTGCCGCACTTGAGGCACTTCCGGAAGTCGCCGCGCGCTTTCGTCGACTTCATCTCGGCGCCCACGTAGCCGCATTCCGGACAGGCCTCGGCGACTGGCTTGTTCCAGGCGACGAAGTCGCAGGTCTCGTTCGAGCAGGCGTAGAACGCCGTGCCGCGCTTCTTCGAGCGGCGCTCCACGAGCTCGCCCCCGTCCTTCGGGCAGAAGACGCCCGTGGGCATCGAGCGCGTGCCGCGGCACTTGGGGAAGGTGCTGCAGCCGAGGAACTCGCCGCTCCGGCCCTGGCGCACCACCATCGGCGCACCGCAGAGATGACAGGGGATGTCCGTCATCTTCGGCTTCGCCTTCTCGCCCTTGAGCGGGCGCGTGTACTTGCACGTCTTCGGATGGTTCTCGCAGGCGAGGAAGGGTCCGAAGAAGCCGCCGCGCGGCTCGAGCTTCCCGCCGCAGTCGGGGCAGCGCTCGTTCGCCACCGCCGAGAGATCGTGCGCCTCGGCGATGAGCGCACCGAACTGGACGTTCTTGAGCGACTTGTCGAACGGATCCCAGAAATCCTTCAGCACGCGCCGCCAGCCGAGCTCTCCGTCCTCCACCTTGTCGAGCTCCGTCTCCATCTCGGAGGTGAAGCCGACGTTGAAGATGTCGGGGAACTGCCTGACCATCACCTTCTCCACCGTCTCACCGAGCTCGGTGGGAAAGAATCGGCGCGCCTCCAGGTTCACGTAGCGCCGATCCGAGAGGACGCTGATGATGCTCGCGTACGTGGATGGGCGCCCGATGCCGAGCCGCTCGAGCTCCTTCACGAGACTCGCCTCCGAGAAGCGCGGCGGCGGCTCGGTGAAGTGCTGCGACGGCGTGATGGAGACGACGGGTACGTTCTCGCCGCGCTCGACGACGGGAAGCGCCTGCTCGTCCTCGAGCGCACGCGAGTCGCCCTCCTCACGCGCTTCGCGGTACAGCGCGAGGAAGCCGGGGAACTTGATGATGCTCCCCGTCGACCGGAACAGATAGCTGCGCCGCCCGATCTGCGGCTGCTCCCGGGCCGGGATGTCGAAGTCGACGGTGGTGGTGTCGAACACCGCCGGCGCCATCTGCGACGCCATGAAGCGCTGCCAGACGAGCTGATAGAGCTTGAACTGATCGGGCGAGAGATACTTGCGGATGTCCTCGGGACGCCGCGTCGGGTCGGTGGGCCGGACGCCTTCGTGCGCGTCCTGCGTATTCCTGCCCTTCGCATTGCCGTAGAGCTGCAGCCCCGACGCGAGGTACTCGCGGCCGAACAGCACGCGCAGGTATTCCTGCGCCTGCGCCGCGGCACTCTCCGCCACGCGCGTCGAGTCCGTGCGCATGTAGGTGATGAGCCCCTGCTGGCCGTCGGGCCCGATGTCGATCCCCTCGTAGAGATCCTGCGCGACGCGCATGGTGCGCTTGGAGCCGAACGAGAGCTTCTTCGCCGCTTCCTGCTGGAGCGTGGACGTGGTGAACGGCGCCGACGGATTCTTGCGCCGCTCGCGGCGCTTGACGTCCGTGACTCCGAAGACCTTCCGCCCCGAGAGATCGGAGAGGACCCGGTCTGCCTCTTCCTTGTTGGGGATCTCTGCCTTCTTGCCGTCGATCTGGTGCAGCTTCGCGGTGAACCGCTGTCCCGCCTTCTCGAGCAGCGCCTCGACGGTCCAGTACTCGGTCGGCTTGAACGCGCGGATCTCGCGCTCGCGCTCGACGATCAGCCGGAGCGCGACCGTCTGCACGCGGCCGGCGGAGATTCCCTTCTTCACCGTCTTCCAGAGCACCGGGCTCGCCTTGTAGCCGACCAGGCGGTCGAGCACGCGCCTGGCCTGCTGCGCCTCCACCTTCTTGTCGTCGATCGCGCCGGCGTGCTGGATGGCGCTCTGGACGGCGTCGCGGGTGATCTCGTGGAAGAGGACGCGCCGCACCGGCACGGTCGCGGCGCCGCGCCGCGGCCGGATCTGCTCCGCCACGTGCCAGGCGATCGCCTCCCCCTCGCGATCAGGGTCGGTGGCGATGAACACCTCGCGCGAGTCCTTCGCCGCGCTCTTCAGCTCGGCGATGGTCTTCTCCTTTCCCGGGATCGGCACGAGTTCGGGCTCGAACCCCTTCTCGATGTCGATCCCGAGCTTCTTCTCGGGAAGGTCCATGATGTGGCCGACGGTGGCGCGCACCCGGTATCCGCGGCCGAGGTACTTGCCGATCGTCTTGGCCTTGGCGGGCGACTCGACGATGACGAGCGAGGTGGTACCCGCCGCGGGGGGCGGACCCTCGTCCTCCACGGGCGCGGCGCGGCGCCCGCGCCCCGATCTCGCTCCGGCGCCGCCGGACCGCTTCGCGGTCGTCTTCGCGGCCGCGACGGCGCTCTTCTTCGCCGCCGGCCGCTTGGTGGTCTTCCTGGCTGCCATGGGTCTCAGTGTACGGTCGGTGGGTCCGCGGCGGAGTCCCGGTCGAAGCCGGCACCCTCCATCATCGCACGCAGGTCGTCGAGGGCGATGCGGCCGTCGAACTGCAGCATCGCCCGCTCGATCACCTGCTCGAGCTCCGCGGGGTCGAGCGCTCCGGCACCCGAGAGGGCAAGCAGATGTCCCCAGGCTTCGGGGGCGAAACGCCCTCGCTCATGTGGTCCGAGCACGCGTATGGTCATGGTTCCTCACAGGTCGCCGCAGGGTAGGAAGATCCTGCGCGGCGACCGGCATCCTCGTGATTCGTTCGACACCGATCCGGCACGGGGGGTCCCTTGCCTCCCCCCGCCGGCCGACGTGGCTCCGGCCCGCTTCCACTTCGGTGGGGACCCGAACCGCTCTACCGCTCTAAGGTAGTGGGCGCGTCAACCGGCAACAGGGCCGGCCGTCACACCAGCGCCCGCTACGGCTGAAGCGCCGCCACGATTCGACGCACGACCTCCCCGATCGGTACGCGCTCGACGTCGACGACGTACTCGGAGGACTCGTACGCTGCGCGCCGCTCGCCGAGCAGACGCTCGAGCTCGCCAAGCGGATTCGGCCGCCCCAACAGGGGCCTGGTGCCGACGGAACGCCCCATCCGTGTCAGCGCGGTGCGCGGGCGAACGCGAAGATAGATCATGCGCGCGGGCGGCCGGATCAGCGATACAGTCTCCGGGCGCCCGACCCAGCCACCGCCCGGCGAGAGCACCATCCCGCCGACCGTGCGCAACTCCTCGGTGAGCGCGTGCTCCATCTCGCGGAAGCTGGGCTCCCCGCGCTGGGCGAAGATCTCGGCGATGGTCATCCCCTCGCGGCGGACGATCTCCGCGTCGAAGTCGAGAAAGGAGCGGCCGAGCGTGCGCGCGAGCGCCGACCCCACCGTGCTCTTCCCCGACCCCGGGAGGCCGACGAGGATCAGATGCGGAACGGAGGGATCAGCCTCCGAGCCGGGCTGCGACGTGCGAAAGGTAGCCATCGAGGTTCCGTTGCACTTCGCCGAGCGAGTCGCCGCCGAACTTCTCGAGCATGGCGTCCGCGAGCACGAGCGCCAGCATCGCCTCGGCGATCACCCCCATCGCGGGAACGGCGGTGACGTCGCTCCGCTCGGCGGTGGCCGACGCTGCCTGGCTGGTCGCGACGTCCACCGTGCCGAGCGGGCGCATGAGGGTACTGATCGGCTTCATGGCGACCCGCACGACGAGCGGCTCGCCGGTGGTGATGCCGCCTTCGAGCCCGCCCGCGTTGTTCGAGGCGCGCCGCACGTTCCCCGCGCGGATGCGGCCCGGCGCGAGGGCGATCTCGTCGTGCACCTCGGAGCCGTGGAGACGCGCGGCGCCGAAGCCCATCCCGATCTCCACCCCCTTCACCGCCGGGATGGAGAGGATCGCGGCGCCGATGCGTCCGTCGAGCTTGCGATCCCACGAGACGTGCGAGCCGAGCCCCACGGGGAGCCCGTCGACGACGACCTCGCAGATGCCGCCGAGGGTGTTCCCCGCGCGCTTCGCCTCGTCGATGCGCTCGATCATCCGCGCCTCGGCGTCCTTGTCGAGGGTGCGAAGCGGTGAAGCGTCGGAGGCTTCGTTGAGCCGCTCGGGCATCGGATCTGGGCGGACGGCGTCGATGCCGCCGAGGTGCACGAGATGGCTGCCAACGGAGACGCCGAGCTCCTCGAGGAGCCGGCGCGCGATCGCGGCGGCGGCGACTCGCGCCGTGGTCTCGCGCGCCGACGCGCGCTCGAGGATGTCGCGGGCGTCATCGCGGTCGTACTTGAGGATGCCGGTGAGATCCGCGTGGCCGGGCCGGACACGCGTCACGGCGCGGCGACGCAGCGTGCCCGCCTCGTCGCCCTCGCGCGGCGCGGGATCCATGATCGCCTGCCAGTTCGCCCAGTCGCGATTGCGGATCAGCATGGCGATCGGGCTGCCGATCGTCTCGCCGGCGCGGACGCCGGAGAGGATCTCCGCGGTGTCGCGCTCGATCTGCATCCGTCGCCCGCGTCCGTAACCCTGCTGGCGGCGCGCGAGGTCGGCGTCGACGTGCGCGGCGAGGAGAGGAAGACCGGCCGGCATGCCCTCGAGGATGCTGACGAGGGCCTGGCCGTGTGATTCGCCGGCGGTGGTGAAGCGGAGCATGACGTGACGCGGGGCGAGGGAAAGACGCGAGCCCGGCAACGGGCCGGGCTCGCTTCTCCTGCAACCTATCACCCCATCACGGGCGCGTCATGGTCCGGCGATGATGTCGTTTGCCGTGACGTCGATGACGACGAGCCCCGTGCTGGAGAGTCCGAACAGCTTGAACACGACCGACGGATCGTCGCCCGGGAAGGGGAGCGAAGCGCGGAGCGGTCCGTAGAGGTTGTACTTCGTCGCGAGCGAGCCGCGGCTGAAGTCGTAGTAGGCGATGTCGACCATCTCCACCGAGCCGTTCGCCGAGGCGACGAAGGCGAGGCGGTCGGAGGCCGGCGTCGTGGTGCCGTCGGCGTTCGGGTGGAAGGTGATTCCCGCCCCGGTGGCGAAGGTACTCTTCTTCCCCTGGAGTCGCTGGGTGAAGGGCTCGCTCACCGCGGCGAAGTACGACTCCTTGCCGTGGATGCCGAGCGTCTTGCCCGTCTTGTCGAGCGCCACGCCGTAGATCTTGTCGGCGGCGTTGTTGATGAGGTCCGCGACGTTGATCGCCGGCGACGCGTAGGTGTACTTGCCGCTCACGCTGCCGTCGTCGCGGAGGAGGAAGTCGCGGCCGAAGGCGCGCGTGGTGTTGCCTTCACCGAAGGTGATCCACTCGCCGTTGCCGCTCGCCGCGGCGAAGGTGGTATCGCTCAACCCGAGCGACCCTTCGTCGAGGTTGACCCCCGCCTCGACGTCGCTCGTCGGGACGGCGGCGAGCAGGGCGTCGATCGTGGCCTGGATGCCGTTGGTGGTCGTGGCGCAGGTCGCGGTGGCCGTGGTGCCCGACGCGTGATCGCAGAGCGTGAGCGCGTCGTTGTTGAGGCTCGAGGCGGACGCCGGCGTCACCGTCGCCCCGTCGAGGTTGGCGACGAGCCACGAGTTCGGATCGCTGCCCGGCGTGGCGAAGGCGAGGATGAACCGTTCGTCGGGCGCGGGCGCGGCGGGATCGAGGTAGCGCACCGTGCCGAGCGGCGCGGCGGTCGTCGGCTTCGTGGAGAAGTAGAGACGGCCCGAGCTGCTCTGCTCGACGAACTGCGGACGGTCGGAGTACGTGATCGGCGCCGAGACGGTGATGCGGATCTTGCCCGTCGCCGGATCGCGGATCTCGGTCAGCTTGTAGAGGAAGGAGACGCGCGTGAGGAGCCGGTTCGCGAGGTCTTCCTTCATGTTGCCGGGCGACGCGGCGCCGATGTAGACGCGGCTGAGGTTCGTCCCGCCGGAGTTCGCGACGTACAGCGTGTCGCCCGACGGCGCGGTGCGCGAGAGCGTCATGCCCCAGGGCTGCGAGCCGACGACGACACCGTTCGCGTCGAACTGGCCGTTGGTGCTCTGCCAGACCTCGAGGCGTCCGAAGTTCTTGTTGGAGAGGAAGACGTTGCCGCGGTTGCGGTCGACGACGAGGTCGGCGATCGTGCCGTTGCGGCTCATCGGCAGCGCGTAGGTGCGGCCGTAGACCACGAGCGCGGTGTCGACGTCGGGGACGAGCACGGCCTGCGCGACGGCGGTGGAGCGCACGGAGTAGCCGAGGCGACCGCCGCCGTCGTACGCGAAGCTGCGCACGCGCACCCGCTTGCCCTGGACCGTCGGCGAGAAGTTGAGCGGGATCGCGTACGGGAAGATGGTGCTCGACGACACGGTCATGCTGTCGCGCCGGATGAGCGAGGTGTCACCGGGCTCGGCGAACGACGCTTCGTAGCCGACGATGCCGATGCTGCTGCCGGTGGCCGTGACGTAGAGGGTGTCCTTGGTCTCGATGCGCGTGCCGATGGACTGGAACACCTTCGGCGCGGGCGTGGTGCCTGCGAGCACGGCGACCATGAGCGGCGCCGAGGAGCCGTCCTGGCCAGCGACGTCCTTGGAGATCGGGGTGATCGTGAGGACGCCCTTGAGGGGCGCGTCGGCGGGAATCGGGATCGCGCCCTGCATGGTCGCGGTCTGGAGCGCCGAGCCGTAGTTCACCTGGACGGTGCTGTCGACGGGCGTCGGCCAGCCGGCCGCGCTCTGGATGCGGAAGCCGAGGGTGCGAACGCCGAGCGTACTGGTGGCGCGCAGCGAGACCATGAGGTCGGCGCCGCGGACGGCGCTGTCGCCGAGGGTCGGGCTGAGGAAGGTGACGGACGGGCCGTTCACCATCTTCACCGGCACGCGGACGGTGTCGGCGTTGTTGGCGAGGTCGGTGAGGATGCCGGTGACGTAGAGCGTGTCGGTCACCGTATCGACCGGAGACTGCACGCGCAGCATCGCCTGAATGAGCGTGTCGCGCAGGCCCGGGCGGTAGCTGGTCGCCGGGTCGGCGACGGTCGGATAGCGCGTGAACGTCTGCGCGGCGCCGAACGCGCCGTAGCGCACGGTGGCGCCGGTGAAGGCGACGCGCTTGAGCGCGATGTTGTCGGTGAGGTGCGCGGTCACCAGAAGCGAATCGCCCACGTTGAGCTTCGCGCCCGCCGTCGGCGCAAGGAAGGTCAGCGTGGGCGCCTGGCCGTCCGTGACGGTGACCGCAACCCCTGGTTTGCCGATTCTCGTGAGCACCCCGCTGAGGTCACGCGCGAACCCGACGAGCGCGTAGCTGCCGGTGAGCAGCGTGTCCGGAATGGCGAACGAGTAGTTCGGAGGCTGGAACACGTTCACGCGGGTCCCCGCGGTGACGAACGTACTCTCGGCGGCGATGGTCACCGAATCGGTGGCGCGAAGCTGGAGCAGGCGGTAGCCGGCATAGGCGATCCCCGAGCTGTCGCTCGCGGAGACGCTGATGTCGATCGTGTCGCCGCCGGCGACGGGACGGGCCGCCTTGACCGAGGAGACGGTGAGCGACGGGCCGCCGGTGTCGGCGACGGTCACGATGAGGGAATCGGTCTTCTCGTTGCCCGCCCCGTCCGCGACGGTGGCGCGAATGGTGAGCTTGTCGCCGTTCGACAGATCGCCGAGGTCGACCGGCACGGCGCGCGCGACGGTCTTCTGCGTCGGACTGATCGTCACGGTGTCGATGCCGAGCACCTGCGCGCCGTTGCTGATGCGCGTGAACATGTAGCCGACGCCGAAGTCGTCGGTGCCGGTCACGGTCACGCTGAGCGGCGTGCCGATGTCGACGGTGTTGTTGACGCCGGCGGAGAGCGAGAACGCGACGGTCGGGCGATTCACGTCGTCGAGGGCGCTGTTCGTCGGCCCGGTGGGGAGGGCCGAGTCGCAGCTCGCGACGAGGACGATCGCGGCGCCGAGCGCGGCGAGCCGCGCGACGTGGCGGTTGAGCAGTGAGGTCATGGGTGCGTCCGGATGCGTCTATCGCTGAGCGCCGTCGGCGGGGGACTCGCCCTCGTCGATCACGTGCGGCGTGAGCAGGATGAGGAGGTCGCGCCGCTGCTCCTGCTTGGTCGTGTACCCGAACAGGCGGCCGATCAGCGGGAGATCGACGAGAAGCGGAATGCCCGACTTGGAGACGCGGACGCTGGTCTGCGTGAGGCCGGCGATGACCACGGTCTCGCCGTCGCCGACGAGGAGCTCCGTCTTGTTGCTGTTGTTGTCGATCAGGGTGCCGTTGTTCGTGAAGTTCACGTCGGAATTCACGGTCTCGACGCGCATCATGATCTGGCCGTTGTTCGTGACGCTCGGGGTGACGCGGAGCGTGACGCCGGTCTGGATGCGCTCGACGGTGATCGGCGCGTTGAGCTGCGTGGCCGACCCGCCGCTGCTGATGAGGGGGACGAAGGGCACCTGGACGCCGGACACGAGCTCCGCCGTCTTGTTGTTCAGGGTCGTCACGCTCGGCTCGGCCTGGATGTCGAGGAGCGAGACTTCCTGGAGCGCGTCGAGGAAGGTGGAGAAGTCGAAGCCGCCGAGCGCGGTGGAGTAGATGAGGCGCAGCGCGGCGCCGTTCACCGTTCCGGAGGCGTTGGCGATCGCGGAGACCGTGTTCCCGCCGAGCACGACGCGCGGCGGATCGGCCGGCGTGCCGAGGTGGCCGGCGGAATCGACGCGCTGGATGACCTGGCTGAAGAACTGGTTGCGGCTGCCGAGGTCGTACTTGATGCCGAGCGCGTCGAGGTCGGTGCGATTCACGAGGACGATCTTCGCCTTGATGTTCACCTGCGGCTGGCGCAGGTCGAGCGACTGGGCGAAGGAGACGAGGTCGTCGAGCATGCTGACCGGCGCGGTGATGCTCACCGCGTTGGTGACCTCGTCGGCCGTGATGCTGCCGCGGCCGCGGCAGGCGCCGAACTCCATGCCGGGCGCCGGCGCGGAGGCGCCGGGGTTCACGCCGCCCGCGAGGGTCGGCTGGGCCGGCGGCGCGCCCGCGACGGGCGGCTGGCCGGCGGGCGCGCCGCCGGTGTTGCCGCTCCGCTCGGCCGGAATGCACTGCAGCAGCCGCGTGCGGAGCTGCTCGGCGACCGGTGTGGCGCGCTGATAGTTGAGGCGAAGGACGCGCGTCTGGAGCGGCTCCGTCTGGGCGCGCGCGGCGATGCGGTCCTGCGTGTCGACGATGAGGATGCCGTTCTGGTCTTCCGTGGCGGCGAGGCCCTGCGAGGCGAGGATCGCCTGCAGCGCGACGTCCCACGGCTGATCCTTGATCTCCGCATCGACGCGGATCGCCGGGATGGAGGAGCTGGGAATGATCGTGCGGCCGGAGAAGGCGGCGAAGGCCGCGAGCACGTCGCGGATGTCCGCCTGCTGGTAGGTCACGGTGATGCGCGGCTGCTGCGAGCGCTGCTGCGCCTGCTGCACGATGCGCATCGGGCGATCGTCGGTGGCGCGGCGGCTGGCCGTGCGGGCGATGGGACGCTCGGCGACGCGATCGGCGTCGCTGTCCACGTCGGCGCGATCGGCGTCGCTCGGCTCGCCGGCGGCGGCCGGCGCGGCGGCGTCGGCGCGCGCGTCGTCACGCGGGGCGCGGGTTTCCCTGCGCGGCTCGGCGCGCGACGCGGTGCTCGCGACGCGCGGCGGCTGCCCGATCTGCCAACCGGCGAACGTCGCGTTCGGATCGGTCGCCACGGAGACGCGGACCTGGCCGTCCTCGCGGCTCACGTCGTAGCTGCGCTGCGAGTCGAGGTAGATGACGACGCGCACCGTCCCCTTGCGGTACTGCGAGAAGCGCACGTCGGTGATTCCACCGCGCGCCACGTGATCGTAGCGTCGCGCGCCGACGGCGAGCGAGGCACCGCTCACGTCGAGCACGATGCGGTCGGGGGACCGGAGGGTGAAGTCGTTGACTTCGACACCTCCGTCGACCCCGATCACGAGCTCCGCCCGGCCAGACGCCGGCACCACGCCGAGAGAGGTGACTGCTCCCTCGGCGGGGAAAGCTGCGACGGGCGCGGCGACAGGGCCGACCGCGACGAGCGCAGCGACGATGACGGCCAGGACTGGCTTCATCAATTCCTCACCTTTGTGGATTCCGTCCAGACGAGCGAGTCCTGGCGACTGAGGCCGAACTCCTCGATCGAAAACATCACGGCACGGGGCCGGATCTGCGTGACGCGCATGCGGCCGAGCGCCTGCCCGGTCGCCACGCGGTACTGCGCATTCGTCTGGAGGTCGCGCATCACGGCGACGGCGCGGCGACCGGACGATTCATAGAGGATCCCCACGAGACGCAGATCCGAGAGCAGCGGGCGGAGCTCGTCGGTGAGGATGAGCGAGTAGAACGGATCGCGACGGCCGGCGCCCGCGTAGCCGTAGACTTCGCGGGTGACACCGGCGTTCGCCGAGGCGGCGGCCGCCGCGGGAAGCGCACCAGCCGGAGCGGGCAGCGCACCGGAGGGCATGCTGCCCGGGCCGGAGATCGGCGCGGCGGCTTCATTGGAGGCGGCGACCGGCGCCATCTGCGCGTCGAGCTGCGCGTTTTCGGCGGCGACCGCCTTCTGCGCGGCGCGCTTCGGCGCCTCGAGGTCGATGCCGCTCGAGGTGATCGGCGCGGCGGCGGCCGGCGATGCGGCGGCCGACGCGGTGGTCGCGGGTGCGCTGGTCGCCGGCGCCGGAGTCGCGGCGGCGGGAGCCGGCGCGGGCTTCGGCGTGTGGTGGACGACGGGCGCGGGCGCGGGCTCGTCGCTCGCGTCGCGGCCGTTCATGAACTCATAGGCGCCGCCGATGACGACGAGCGTGCCCGCGACGCCGTAGCGGATGAGCTGCCGGCGAACGGTGCGGCGGGCGTAGTTGGCGCCGTACTGCTTGAGGGCGGCGATCATCGTTCACCTGGCCGTGAGGGTTCCGGCTCCAGCGCGGTGGGACCAGCCTTCGCCACGGGCACCGTGCGGGCGACGTAGGTCTGGATCTCGAAGCGCGCGTCCATCGCCTGCATCCGCTCCCCGATCTTCAGGCGGGGGTCGGGCGGGATCGGATTGAGCGAGACGTTGATCGGCGCGACGATGCGCTGGAGCGTACCGACGTTCGTGAGGAAGTCGCCGATCTGGTGGTACGTGCCGCGCACGCTGAGGCGGTACTTGTAGGCGTCGTACTGATCGCCGGCGAGCTGCGGGAGCGGCTGCACGTCGGCGATGTCGAGCCCGACGCGGCGCGCCGCCGTGGAGACCTGCTCGAGCAGCACCGGCACCTCGTTGGCGGTCGGCACGAGCTCGCGCATCACGTCGAGATCGCGCGCGTACTTCTCCGTCTCGGCGCGCAGCTCCGTCGTCTTGCCCTGCGCGAGCTCCGATTTGGCCGTCTGGTTCACGACGCGGAGCGCTTCGACGTGTGCGTCGATCGCGTCGAGCTCGACGTTCTGCGGCGACCACATGGCGTACCAGTAGGCGAACGCGAGCCCGAGTGCGGCGATGCACAGGAGCAGCATCTTCTGATCGCGCTGGTTCGTAGGCGTGAGACCCATGGGCTACCTCACCGAGACCGCGAGGGGCACGCGCCGCACGTCATCGGGGCCTGGCCGCGTGTAGAGCATGTCGAGCTGGAACTGGGTGACTTCCTTTCCATTGTCGGTCGCTCGCTCGGAGCGGGCGAGCTGCACCTGCTCGAGGAAGGGGGAGACCTCGAGCTGCTTCATGAAGCGGGTGAGCGCCTGGATGTCGACCGTGTTGCCGACGAGCCGGATGCGCACGGTGTCGCGCACGACCTGGGTGGGCATCGCCTTGCGACGATGGCCCGGCGCGCCGGCCGGCTCGGCCGGCACCACGGTGGTGACGGGACGCGTCGCCTGGCCGTTCCCGCTGTAGCCGAGCGCGACGAGCCAGGTGTAGGGCGGCAGCGCGCCGCTCACCTCGTCCATCACGTGCGGCCAGATGTACCGGTCGTCGTCGATGGCGCGGATCATGTTGAGCGCGCGGAGCACGGTATCGCGCTTCGCTTCGGCCTTCTCGCGCTCGTGGAGCACGGAGGCGTAGCGGGTGGAGTCCTGCACCGCCTTCTGCAGCGACTCGTCGAGGCTGGCCGCGCGCGCCGTCTGCGTGGTGTAGAGGACGGTGCTCGCGCCGACGCCGATCACGCAGCACGCGATCGCGGCGATCATCCACGGATCGCGCACGCGATTGCGCAGCGCGCCGAACCTGGCCGCGAGATCCAGCGTGGTGCCGGAGCCCTTCTTGGCCTTGCGGCCCGCGCCTGGCAGGAGATTGATCTCGATCATCGCTCGGCGCTCCTCAGGCGACCTGTCGCATCGCGAGCCCGATTGGCAGCATCAGGAGCGACGCGATCTCGTCGGTGACGAGGCTGTCGAGCGCCCCATCCCGGATGGTGAGATTGGTGAGCGGATTGGCCTGCTGCACGGAGAGGCGCAGCCGGTCGGCCAGCGTGTCGGAGAGGCCGGGAATGCGGGCCCCGCCGCCGCAGGTGTAGATCGCGCGGACCTGGCCGGCCGAGCGGGAGCTCGAGGCGAGGAACGCGGCGGCGCGCTCGATGCCGACGGCGATCTCCTCGCCACGTCCCTCGAGCACGGCGTCGAGGTGCGGCGAGCGATCGTAGCCCTGCAGCAGCTGCTGCGCCTCGTCGGCGGAGATGCCACGCTCGCGCTGGAGATCCTCGCGGAACCGGCGCGTGCCGACGGTGATGTCGCGGGTGAGGATCGGCACGCCGTCGTCGAGGATGTTGATGTTCGTGACGTCGTGGCCGATGTTGACCAGCGCGACGATGCCGCGCATGGCTTCCGGATAGTTGATCTCGAACGCGTTGTGCAGCGCGAACGCATCGACGTCGACCATGCAGGGCTCGAGGCCCGCGTCGGTGAGGATGCGCAGCTTGGACTCGATCAGCTCGCGCTTCGCGGCGACGAGCAGCACGCTCATCTCCACGCCGTCGTCCTGGGGATCGAGGATCTGGAAGTCGAGCTCCACCGACTCCATGTCGAACGGCACGTGCTGTTCGGCTTCCCAGCGCATCAGCTCACGCGCCTGCTGCTCCTTCACGCGCTCGATCTGGATCTTCTTGATGATCACGTCGCGGCCGCCGACGGCGGTCACGACCTGCTTGGTCTTCACGTCCGCCGCGGCGAGCGCGCTCTGGATCGCCTCGGCGACGATGCCGGGATCCATCACCTCGCCGTCGACGATCGCATCCGCGAGCAGGGGCACGACCGCGACGCGGACGAGCTCCGGCTGCTTCCGGGAGTGATCGACCACCGCGACCTTCACGAGTCCCGACCCGATGTCCAGGCCGACCGTGGTTTTCTTGCGACCGAACAGTGCCATGGGAGAACTCGCGAAGCGGGAGACCGGCTCGGGAGGGGTGAGCCGGGAGTGACGAAGACGGAGGAAGTGGGACGAGCAGCCAGATCGACCGCTCTCCAACGCATTCGGTTTCGGTCGAGGCGGGGCGCGCTACGCTGGCGTCCCACCCACGCTTGCATCCGAGCAGTGGTCGTCCTCTTGCCCGTCCGTCGGGCATCGTGACCGTGCGTCCGGTCACCGGTACCGATGACACGACCGGACTGGGCCGATGGTAACAACGCGCCGCGACGCCGTCGCACGCGTTCGCGCGCACCTGTGACGGCAGTCACGCGCGCGCCCGTGGGCGCGGGCGCGACACGCGCTCCGCGCGCTCAATACAGCTCCGCGACGGCCCATCGCGCGATCGGGCGCGGGGGGAGTACGACGGTGCTGTCGGGCGACGGCGGACGCTCGAGCAGCACGCGCATGCGGCGCCGCGCGAGGAGCGCTCCAGACGCCGGGATGTCGACGTCGGCCGAGACGACGAAGCGCGCGAGCGACACACGCTGCACGCGCAGCCGAACGGTCGCCGAATCCAGCGCGACGGCGGCGGATTCGGCGTACGCGCGCACCGACCACGCTCCGACGGCGAGCGAATCGTCGGAAGCGCGCCAGCCAGCGACGCCGCGCGCGAGCGCGCGCCGGCCCACCGATTCGGCGACGACGGCCGCCCGCGCGGCGCGCGCGGCGCGCACGGTCGACGTCGCGGCGACGAAGGAGCCCGCGAGCAGCGCCGTCGCGAGCGCGAGCATCGCGAGCGTCGACACGAGGGCGATCCCTCGCCGGCGTCGCGCGCGCCGCGCGCGTCGCGCACGGTTCGACACGGCGTCAGGGCGACGCGCGCCGCGCGAGGGCGACGTCGGCGGAGTCGCGGCGCACGCTGTCGGACGTGCTCCACGCGGGCACCGCGGTGAGCGTGGTGATGCGCACGCGCGCGATGGCGCGCTCGTTCGTGCCGTCGGGGACGAGCGGTGTGCCGAGCGAGTCGAAGAAGCGGAACCCCGTGCGCTCGCCCGTGGGGAGCGCGCGCAGGAAGGGGCCGGCCACCGGTTGCGGCGCGAGGAATCGCGCGCTCGCGACGCTCCAGTCGCGGATGCCGGCGTACCAGCGTCCGTCGCTCGCGCGATAGACGACGTATCGCTCCCAGCGCGTGAGCCGGAGGGGCGTGGCGCCGCCGACGTCGATCGGCGCGTCGAGCGTGAGGCGATACGTGAGGCCCGACGGCGCGGACGGCAGCAGGCACGCCGCCGACGCGCGCGCGACGCCGACGACCGCTCTCGCGCGCCAGCCGAGCGAATCGGCGGCGTACCAGAGCGAATCGCCTGACGCGGGCGCGCGCGCGACGCCGGAGAGCGGCGGCACGACGGCGCCCGCGGGCGCGAGCGTGACGACCGTGGCGGCCGTGTCGCACGACAGCGCGCTCGCCACGACGGCGCGCAGCTCGAGCGACGAGTCGCTCGCCTGGCCGGCCGCGACGTCGCCCGACTCGGCGTCGAGCAGGGCGAGCTCGCCGGCGACCAGCCGGACGACGTGGCGCACCTGCGACTCGGCGGCCGAGCTGGCGCCGACCCAGCGCGCCGCGCGCTGTTGCCGGAGCAGGCTGCTCGACGCCGCGCCGAGGAGCACGGCGCTCAGCACGAGCGCGACGAGCAGCTCGACGAGCGTGGTGCCGCGCCGGCTCAGCACAGGATCGCTCCGCGCAGCAGGACGGTGCGCCATCCGGCGGGCGTGACCCAGCGAACTTCCTCGTCGACGAACAGCGCGCCCCCCGCGGGGGAGCCGACGGTCCACCGCTCCGCGATCCGAGCCGTGGCGTCGGTGGCGGCGCCGCTCCGCGCCGCGGCGCACCCGGCGGCGCGCAGCAGGGCGATCCGGTCGGCGCCCCGCTGCACGGCGCGCCGCTCCCGCGTGGCGGCCGCCGACGAGCGGATGGCGAGCGCTGCGCTTCCCGCGAGCGTGAGCAGGCCGGCGGCGAGCACGACGAGCGCGACGAGCACCTCGATGACGGTGAACCCGCGCGCCCGCGTGCGCTTCCCTGCTCCGCTCCGCTCGATTCGCATGCGCCCATCGTACGCGCACGATGGATCGCGCCCCGCACCGATGTCGTGCGCGCCGTGCCGAACGCGCGCTACTCGCCGAGGCCGTAGTCGCGGATCTTGTAGAGCAGCGCGCGATGGGAGAGGTCGAGCAGCTTCGCGGCGCGCGTGCGGTTGCCCCGCGTGCGCGCGAGCGCTTCGCTGATCAGCGCGCGCTCGAGCTCCTCGGTGCGGCGCTTGACCGAGAGGTCGAGCGGGGACACGCCGCCTTCGGTGCGCACGGCGGGCGGCGCGAGCGTCGGGAGCTGCTCGACGCCGACCTGCGGTCCGTCGGTGAGCACCATCGCGCGCTCGATCACGTTTTCCAGCTCGCGCACGTTGCCCGGCCACGGATACTCGACGAGCGCGCGCATCGCCGCGGCGGACACGCCGGTGACGTGCAGTCCGAGCCGCCGGTTGAACCGGTCGACGAAGTGGCGCACGAGCTCCGGGACGTCTTCCGCGCGCTCGCGCAGCGCGGGGAGATGGATGCGCACGACGTTGACGCGGTAGTACAGGTCGGCGCGGAAGCGTCCCTCGGCGACGTCCGACTCGAGGTCGCGCGCGGTGGCGGCGACGAGCCGCACGTCGACGCTGCGCGACGCGTTGTCGCCGACGCGGCGCACCTCGCCCTCCTGGAGCGCGCGAAGCAGCTTGACCTGGAGCGGCACCGGCAGATCGCCCAGCTCGTCGAGGAAGAGCGTGCCCTCGTGCGCCTCCTCGAACAGCCCTTGCCGCTCGGCGATCGCGCCGGTGAACGCGCCCTTCGCGTGCCCGAACAGCTCACTCTCGAGCAGCGCCTCGGGGATCGCCGCACAGTTCACGGCCACGAAGGGCCGGCTCGCGCGCGGGCTCGCGTCGTGAATGTGCCGCGCGATGAGCTCCTTCCCCGTGCCGCTCTCGCCGGTGACGAGCACCGTGGAGGGATGGCGCGCGACCTTGTCGGCCAGAGCGAGCGCCTGCGCGATCTTCGGGCTGCGGCCGACGATGCCGGTCGGCGCGCGCAGCGCGACCAGCTCGTCGTGGAGCTGCGCGACTTCTCGCCGCAGCCCCTCGCGCTCGATCGCCTTCCGCACGACGAGGAGCACCTGGTCGGCGCGGAAGGGTTTCGGGATGAAGTCGTACGCGCCGCGGCGGATCGCCTCGAGCGCGGCCTCGTCGTCGCCGTAGGCGCTCATCATGAGCACGAGCGCCGAGCCGCCCATCTGCTGGTAGCGCTCGAGGAAGGTGAGGCCGTCGAGCCCCGGCATGCGCACGTCGCAGACGATCAGGTCGGCGGGTCCTTCGGCGAGCCGCTCGAGCGCCGACGCGCCGTCGCTCGCGCTGCGCACCTCGTGCCCTTCGGCCTGGAGGATCAACGTGAGCGTGTGGCGCAGCCCGAGCTCGTCGTCGACGACGAGGATGTTCATGACGTGGCGAGCGTCGGAACGGGCTCCACGAGCTCGAGGCCTGGAATCGGCGGCGCGCCTGGCGTCTCCGGCGCGAGCGGGAAGAGCAGATGGAACGCGGCGCCCCCTTCGCGCGCCGGCTGCACCCACACGATCCCCTGGAAATTCTCCACGACGCGCAGCACGATCGCGAGCCCGAGTCCCGTTCCCTTCCCGGGCTCGCGCGTCGTGAAGAAGGGATCGAAGATGCGCTCGACGTCCTCGGGCGGAACGCCGGGCCCCGAATCCGCGACGACGATCTTGAGCACCTCCTCCGGCCCGTGCTCCGACTCGAGCCAGCGCCGCACGCGCGGCGAGGGAAAGTGCGGCTCGGCACCGCCGGGCGGATCGCCGGCGCGCACCATTCCCGCCTCGAGCGCGGAGCGCGAGAGACAGGTCGTGCGGAGGGAGATCGCGCCCGTGCCCTCCACGGCGTGCGCCGCGTTGAGCAGCAGGTTGACGAACACCTGCTCGAGGTCGTGGCGATCGCCGGTGACGCGCGGCGATTCGTTCGCGAGCTCGAGACGGAGCGACACGCGGCGCAGCACGCCCTGCGCGCTGAGCAGGTCGGCGACGTGCCGGAGGGATTCGTTGACGTCGATCGGCGTCGGGGTGGGCCGGCGCGGACGGGCGTAGTCGAGCAGCCCGCGCACGATGCGGTCGATGCGTGCCGTCTCGCGCTCGATGCCGGTCACCGCCTCGCCGGCGAGCGCGTCGCCGCCCACGCGCCCCTTCAGGATGTGGCTGTAGCCGTTGAGCGCGCCGAGCGGGTTCCCGATCTCGTGGGCGATGCCGGCGGCGAGCCGGCCGACGCTGGCGAGCTTCTCGGCGCGGACGAGATGCGCCTGCTCCTCGAGCAGCCGCTCCGTCATGCGGTTCATGCTGTCGGCGAGCTGATTCAGCTCGCGCGAGTCGTGCGGCGCGATGCGCCGGCGCAGGTCGCCCGCGGCGATCGCCTCGGCGGCGGCGGCCGCATCGCGCAGCGGACGCACGATCAGGCGGTGGATCTGGAGCGCCCCGAAGGCGACGAGGACCACGACGTCGCCGGCGACGAGGAGACTGATCGAGAGCGTGCCGCGCGCGGGGCCCGCCTGATCGTAGAGCAGGACCACGGCGCCCACCGCGAACACGAGCGCGGCGACGGCGAGCAGTCCGAAGTTGACGAGGAGCTCCGTGCGGAGCGAGGGCCTGGAATCGGGACGCGTCATGCGCGGGGGGAGGCGGCCTGCGCGCGGAATCGCGGCGCTGTCCCGTGGACGACCGGCGCGCCCCCCCGGAAACGGCGAACGGCCCACCGGACCAGGTCCGGTGAGCCGTTCGTCCCCTCCACCAGGAGGACTCACACGATGGTTACTTGCAGACGGGCTCGCCGTCGCCGGCCGCGGTGACCAGCGGGTTCGTCGTGTTCACGCCGATGCCGCAGCTGAAGTTCGCCAGCTGGCTGTGCGTGTTCGTCGCCAGCCACGCGCCCGCGTACGTCGAGATCGACGG
>DATJGU010000060.1:0-14014 GCA_035494615.1 Gemmatimonadaceae bacterium | reverse complement strand
CGCCCCAAGATGAACACTCCCAGAGCTTCGAGCTCTCTGAAGGGCCGGGAGAGACCATCCCGTCAATAGGCCGCCCGTGGACCTGGGGCAACCCACTCCGAGCGCAGCGGTCCTAATCGCCCGTGTGGCTTGACTACCTCCCATCGGCACCGTCAGGTGCCGCACCGGAGTACGTCGCCAAGCAGCATCCCCATCGCTTCGCGTCGCCGCGCGTCACACCGCGCCGCGACCCGGCTCCCACGAATCACCCATCCTCCGTCCATCACTCCAACGCAGTTCCTCAGTCGATCGGATCGTCGGTCGATCGGCGTGCGCACCTCGCTCGCGCCAGTCCGCCATACCGACGCACCATTCGACCGAACACCGAACGTCCAGCATCCGCTGGCGACCAGAGCGTAGGGGCCACACCCGTTCCCATCCCGAACACGGTCGTTAAGCCCTACAGCGCCGATGGTACTCCGTCCGAGAGGACGCGGGAGAGTAGGCCGTCGCCGGCACCTCATCGAAAGCGCCCGACCGTCACCGCACGGCCGGGCGCTTTCTCGTTCCCCGCTCCATCCCCTGCGCCCGACTCTTGCCTCTCGCACTGGCATGACTCTCTCCCGTGTCGCATTCGCCGGCGCGAGCGCCACCGCCGTCGCCACCGCGGCGATCCTCGTCCGCCGAGAGCAGACGAGACGCTCCACCGAGCGCTTCGCCGCCGCGGCGCTCGAGACGCTCCTCTACGCCATCGACGCCAACGACCCGATGACCGGCGCACACGTGCGCCGCGTCGCCGCCTATGCGCTCATCCTCGGCGACGCCGCCGACCTCTCGGAGCACGAGTGCCGCAACATCGAGCGCGTCGCTCTCTTTCACGACATCGGCAAGATCCACGAAGCGCTGTTCGACATCATCCACGACGACACGACGCTCTCCCCCGCCGATCGCCGAGCGATCGCCACGCACCCGGAGCGCGGCGCGAACGTGCTCGAGCCGCTGAAGCGCTTCTACCCCGACCTCGCCGAAGGCGTGCTCGCGCACCACGAGCGCTGGGACGGCTCCGGATATCCGCGCGGCCTGCAGGGACGCCGCATTCCGCTCGCCGCGCGCGTCGTCGCCATCGCCGACACGTACGACGCGATCACGCACCGCCGGCGTTACCGCGACGGCCAGCCGGCCGAGGTCGCCCGACGTGCGCTCCTCGAAGGGCGCGGCACGCAGTTCGACCCCGCGCTCGTCGACCTCTTTCTCTTTCCGCCAGTCGTCGCGCGTGTCGCCGCCGCGGAGCAGGAGGTCATGCAGTGGAAGCCGCCGATGCGAAAGCGTCGCGGCCATGGGGACGAGGAGAACGTCCCCGACATCACCTTCCGCTGGCGTCCAGGGCGCTACGGATCGCCCGCGCGGCCAGCGTCGGATCCGACGCGCCGAACAATGCGCTGATCGCCGCCACCCCCGCCGCGCCCGCCGCCATCACGGCCGGCACGGTGTCGTGCGTGATCCCACCGATCGCCACCGCCGGGAGTCCGCATCGGCGTGCCAGCTCGCCGAATCGCTGCGGCCCGATCGCCGAGCCGGCGTCCGACTTGCTTCCGGTCCCGTACACGGGACCGATGCCGACGTAGTCGGCCCCCGCCGCGCGCGCGACTTCCGCGTCGTCTCCGACCGATGCGCCGATGATGAAGCCGGCCGGCGTCATGCGACGCAGCAGCGCCGGCGAGAGGTCGTCCACCCCCACGTGCACGCCGGCCGCACCGGCCGCGAGCGCGACGTCGGCGCGATCGTTCACGATCAGCGGGACGCCGGGAGCCATCGCCTGGATGGCGCGCGCGATCTCGACGAGGGAGCGCGCATTCTCTTCCTTGAGGCGCAGCTGCACCATCGTCGCGCCTCCCGCCACCGCGGCGGCGGCGCGCAGCGCCAGACCGCGCGGCCCGTCGCGCAGCGAGTCCGTGATCGCGATCAGCCGCACGCTCGCCGGATCGAACGCGGGTCGCGTGGAGCTCACCTCACTCACCTCGCGCTCATCGCCGAGCGGGCGTCGCGCCGCCGGAACGCGGCGCCGGGCGCACCGTGTCGCGCCGGAGCACGGCGACCGAATCCCACTCGCGCCGCGCGGCGCGGACCGCCACGCTGTGCGCCGCGAAATCGGTCGTGAACTCGTGGTGCCCGTCCGGATGCGCGACGAAATACAGGTACGGCACGTTCGCCGGATTGAGCGACGCGACGATCGCCGGACGGCCCGGCGACGCGATCGGGCCCGGCGGCAGCCCGGCGTGACGATAGGTGTTGTACGGCGAGTCGATCTCCAGATCCTTGAACGTGACGCGGGCCACGTGTCGTCCGAGCGCGTACTGGACCGTGGGGTCCGCCTGCAGCAGCATCCCGCGCTTCAACCGGTTGAGATAGACCGCGGCGATCACCGGACGCTCTTCCGGTAACCGAGCTTCCTTCTCGACGATCGACGCGAGCGCCATCACGTCGTGCCGGCTCATCGCGAGCGCCTGCAGCCGCTGGTCCCATTCCGGCTGCCACACGCGCTGAAAGCGATCGACCATCACGCGCACCGCGGCTCGCGGCGTCGTGCCGTCCGGGAACACGTACGTGTCGGGGAACAGATATCCCTCGAGCGTCGGCGTCGGGATGTCGAGCGCGTGCAGGAGCGCCGTGTCGCGCACCGCCGCGCGCACGGAGTCGATCGGCGCGTCGAGCACGCGCGCGAGCTGCGGCACGATCTGGTACAGCGACCACCCTTCGGGGATCGTGATCGCGTGCTCCAGTCCCTTGCCGCCACGCAGGTCGTCCACCACCTCGCCCCACGAGACGCCGCGCTGGAAGACGTACGTCCCCGCCTGGATCGACCGATCGCTTCCGCGCAGCATCGCGTACAGCCGGAACATGGTCGCGTTCTGCACGACGCCCGCGCTCGCGAGCGATTCCGCCGCGACGCGCAGCGTGGCGCCGCGCGGCACGATGACGCGCACCTTTCCCGTGCCGCCACCCCGGCAGCCGAGCGCCGCGAGCGCCCCCACCGCCGCGATCGCGGCGAGCCTACGCGCGCGACGCATCGGTCTCGTCCGACCCGCTCTCCGCGTCGACCGCCGGCAGCGCCGCCATCTTCATCGCCTGCTGCAGCAGCACGGTCGCCGCGAGCGCATCGACGTCGCCCTCGCGGCCGCGACGGCGTCCGCCCATCTCGCGCACGGCGCGGAGTGCGACGGCCGTCGTGTACCGCTCGTCGAGCAGCGCCACGGGAAGCCGTGTGCGCCGCGCCAGCTCGGCCGCCACCTTCCGGCACTCCGTCGCGCGCGGCGTGTCCTCCCCCTCGCCGTCGAGCGGGAGCCCGACGACGATCCCGCGCGCCTCGAGCGCTTCCGCGCGTCGCACCAGCTCGGCGATCGGCGGGCGCTTCCCGGCACGACGCGTCACCACCCCCGCCGGGCTCGCGATGGTGCCCGACGGATCGCTCAGCGCGAGGCCGATGCGCCGCTCGCCCCAGTCGATCGCCATCCAGCGTCCCCGCTCGGACGGCATCAGGCGCACCCGCTCACCCCTCGCGCATCTGCACGAAGAACTCGCGATTGTCCTTCGAGCGCGACATCTGCTTCAGCAGGAACTCGATCGCTTCCGCCTCGGGCATGTCGGCGAGGAAGGTGCGCAGCAGAGTCACGCGATTCAGCTCCTCGGGCGTGAACAGCAGCTCTTCCTTTCGTGTTCCCGACCGGTTGATGTCGATCGCGGGATAGATGCGCTTCTCGGCGATCTCGCGCGCGAGCACGAGCTCCATGTTCCCCGTTCCCTTGAACTCCTCGAAGATCATCTCGTCGGCGCGCGAGCCGGTCTCGATCAGCGCAGTGGCGATGATCGTCAGCGAGCCGCCGCCGTCGACGTTGCGCGCCGCGCCGAAGAACTTCTTCGGCTTCTCCATCGCCTTCGCGTCGAGCCCCCCCGACATGATCTTCCCGCCGCTCGGGATGACCGTGTTGTGTGCGCGCGCGAGCCGCGTGATCGAGTCGAGCAGGATGACGACGTCCTTTCCCGACTCCACCAGCCGCTTCGCCTTCTCGATCACCATGTCGGCGACCTGCACGTGCCGCGTCGCCTCCTCGTCGAACGTCGAGCTGATCACCTCGCCGCGCACCTCGCGGTGCATGTCCGTCACCTCCTCCGGCCGCTCGTCGATCAGGAGCACGATGAGCGTGACCTCGGGGTGATTCTCGGCGATCGCGTTGGCGATCTTCTGGAGCAGGATCGTCTTGCCGGCGCGCGGCGGTGCGACGATCAGCCCGCGCTGTCCCTTGCCGATCGGCGCGATGAGATCCATCACGCGCATGCTCAGATCGCCGTCGCTCGTCTCGAGCCGCAGCCGGCCGTCGGGATAGCGCGGGCGCAGGTTGTCGAACGCGATGCGCGCCTTGGCGGCCTCCGGCTCGCCGCCGTTCACCCGCTCCACCTTGAGCAGCGCGAGATAGCGCTCCCACTCCTTCGGCGGACGCACCTGTCCGGACACGGTGTCGCCCGTGCGCAGGTCGAATCGCTTGATCTGCGACGGCGAGACGTAGATGTCGTCCGGACTGTAGAGGTAGTTCCAGTCCTGGCTGCGCAGGAAGCCGTAGCCTTCCGGAAGCACCTCGAGCACCCCTTCACCCATCAGCGTCTGCTCCGCGTCGAGGAGCTTCTGCTCGATCCTGAACAGCAGGTCGTGCCGGCCGAGCGCGTCGTGCTCGCCGACGTCGAGCGTGTCGGCCATGTCGTGCAGCTCGGGCATCGACTTGCGCTTGAGCTCAGCGATGTTCACGAAGAAGTCGTGCGCGGGGAGGGGGCGCGACGATCGGCGGGCACATGGTGCGCGCGCGGAGCGGCGATCGGCGGGCGGCGGCGGGCGCCGCGCCACACCGGGCGGCGGGCGAGGGAAGCGGTCCCGTGCGGCATGGGAAGCTAGGAGTGGCCTGCGAGAGGGTCAAGATGCCGCGGTCAGAACGGGTTGTAGCGGAGGGGATGCTTCTTGAGGTCGGCCACGAGCAACGTCATCTCGCGGTGGACGCCGGCGAGCGCGTCGAACACGGCGCTGTCATGCAATAGGCGACCCGCGGTGCCGCTCGGCGTCGCGAGCGCCGCGCGCGCGGCCGCCGCCTCGTCGCGGATCTCCTCGACCTGCGCCGCGAGCGTGCTGTCGCGCCGGAAGCGGCCGAGCGACGTGTTCGGCGACGCCAGCAACGCACGCACCGAGTCGGCGCGCGCGAGCACGCGGCGCGCGCGCACGCTGGCGTCGCCCGACGCCGTCGCGCCGACCGAGCCCCGTCCGTTCGTGGCGCGTCGCCGCAGACGCGAGACCTGCGCGCCGAGACGCGCGAGCGCGCCCCTCCGGTCCTGTCCGTCGTTCAGCATCGCGCCGGCCGTTCCCTGCGTCGAACCGAGCTCCTCGCGCAGCGCCTTCACGTTCGACACGATGGTCGGAAACTCCCTCGTCACGGCGTCGAGCTGGGCGGTGGAGCCCTCGACGTCGGCCTGAGGCTTCGCGCGGATCGTATCGCGATCGCGGAGTGGAGGGACGCCCGGAGAGCCCGGGCTCAGATACACCACCACCGCGCCGATGACGGTGCCTCCCGATCGGATCTGCGCGACGGCATCGCGATGCACCTCGTCGCGGTACTGGTCGAGCACCTCCATCTCCAGCACGAGCCGGCTCGACGTGTCGCTCGTCGCGGGCGACCGGAAGTGAACGCCCGTCACGTTGCCGATCTTCTGTCCGAGCAGCCACACCTCGGAGCCCTTCAGGATTCCACGCGCTTCTCCGACCACGGCGTACACGCGGATCGTGTCGCCGTGCAGCGCGCCGACGCGCGCGAACTTCATCGTCGCCACGGCGACGACGACGATCGCGGCGATTGCGACGAGTCCGCCGCGGACGTCTGACCACGCGAGCCGGCGCGCCATGCTGTGGGATGGGGTGGAAAGCGGGCGGGAACCGGGAGCGACCTGTGCAATGGGCGGACCACCGCGACGTCGCCGGTGATCGCTCGGTGCGCGGTCCGGGAGCAGCGCGTCTACGAAGCGGCCCCGCTCTCCACAGTGTGGCGCGGGGCCTTCGACGCACTCATGCGCGCGGCGGGATTCGAACCCACGACCTCTTGCTCCGGAGGCAAGCGCTCTATCCAGCTGAGCTACGCACGCAGAACCAACGCGCGACGCTGCCGTCGCGGGCACTGCTCCTGGGGCCTATAATTTAACTCTCCACCGGAAGCGTCACAAGCAACCGGTCCGAGCATCACGCGACGATGATCTTCCGGCGACTCTACCACGAGGGTCTCGCCCAGGCGAGCTACCTCATCGCTTGCGAGGCGACCAGGCAGGCCGTGGTCGTCGACCCGCTGCGCGACCCCGGAATCTATCGCCGTGCCGCCGCGCGCGATGACGTCCGCATCGCGTACGTCACGGAGACGCACCTCCACGCCGACTTTCTCTCCGGCGCGGAGGCGCTCGCCACCGACGCCGGAGCGGCGCTGCTCCTCTCGGCGGCCGCGCGCGACGACGCCACCGCGGCGCGGCTCCGGCGGACCCGGGCGCGCCCGCTGCACGACGGCGACGTCGTTCAGGTCGGCCGCGTGCGACTCGAGGCGCGCCACACCCCGGGACACACCCCCGAACACCTGATCTTCGTCGTCACCGACGAAGCCATCGGCGAGCTGCCGGTCGGACTCCTCAGCGGGGATTTTCTCTTCGCCGGCGACGTCGGCCGCCCCGATCTCCTGGAGCGCGCCGTCGGCGTGAAGGGCTCGATGCACGCCGCGGCCGCCGAGTTGTTTCACGCGCTGCAGGCGATGCGCTCCCTGCCGGAGTACCTGCAGGTATGGCCCGGGCACGGCGCCGGCTCGGCGTGCGGCAAGTCGCTCGGTGCGGTGCCACAGACCACACTCGGCTACGAGATCCGCACCAACTGGGCGTTCCAGGTCCACGACGAGGCGACGTTCGTCGGGCAGGTGCTCGCCGATCAGCCCGAGCCGCCGGCGTATTTCGCCACGATGAAGCGGCTCAACGCCGCGGGCGTGCCGCCCATGCCGGCGCAGCCGCACGGCGATGCCGAGTCGCTGCGCCGCGCCATCGCGCGCGGCGCGCGTGTCGTCGATGCGCGCACGCCGGCGGCGTTCCTCGCGGGTCATCTCGAAGGTGCGATCCTCGTCCCGCTCGGGCGATCCTTCGTCAGCTGGGCGGGCTCCGTGCTCGACCCGACGGAAGAATCGGTGCTCGTGCTCGCGCCCGAAGACGTGCCCCTCGCCGCCGGCGCGATCCACGACCTCGCGCTCATCGGCTTCGACCGCGTGCTCGGCGCGATCTCCGCCGCTGCACTCCTCCCCGACCCGCCGCGCGCGATCGCGCGGCTCCGCACGATGCCCGCGGCGAAGATCGGCGAGGAGCAGGGCGCCACCGTGCTCGACGTCCGCGCCGAATCCGAGTGGAGCGACGGCCACATCCCGGGCGCGCTCAACATTCCGCTCGCGCGGCTGCCCGGCCGCATCGCCGAGCTGCGCGAGTCCGGACCGATCGTCGTGCACTGCCAGGGCGGCGCCCGGAGCGCCATCGCCGCGAGCGTGCTGCAGGCGGCGGGCTTCGCCGAGGTCGTCAACGCCGAGGGCGGCTACGACGCGTGGGCCCGTGCGCACCGCGCGGTCGGCGCCGGGGAGCGCAGCCGCTGAGCGCCGCGGGAGAGCCGCACCTGCGGCGGCTCGCGCTCGTGGGCTCGGGGCGCGTCACGCTCGGACTGCTGCGCGATCTGGGCCGCTCCATCGTCCGCGGACTCGAGATCGTGCTCGTCACCGCCGATCGCGAGCACTACGTGGCGTCGGCGTCGTCGGCGCTGCTGCGCGGCGTGTACTCGCTCGACGAGATGCGCGTCGACGTCGGCGCGATCGCCGAGCGCGCCGGCGCGCGGGTCGTGTGGCAGCAGGCGTCGTCGCTCGACGTGCATTCGCGGACGCTGCAGGCGGGCGACGAGCGCATCACCTTCGACGTCTGCGTGCTCGACGAGGTGGGACCGCCGAGCGGCGCGGGGCTGCCGGGCGTGACGACGTACACCATTCCGCTCCGCCCGGTGTCGCTGCTCCCGGAAGTGCGACGCGAGCTCGACGCCCGGCTCGCCGCGCATGCGGGAGCGGTGCGGTGCACGGTGGTCGGTGCCGGTCGTCGCGGCGTGGAGTGCGCCTTCGCGCTGCAGCGCATGCTGGCGGCGCGTGCCGACGGCGGCGTGGTGACCATCGTCGATGCCATGCCGCACATCCTCGATCGGCTCGCGGCCTGTCGCGACCTCGCCCATCGCGCGCTCGAGCGCATGGGCGTCTGCTTCGCGCTCGGCACGCGCGCGGTGGAAGTGCGCGCCGATGCCGTGGTGCTCGCGTCCGGCGCCGAGCTGCCGAGCGACCTGGTGATCTGGGCGACGGAAGGGGCGCCGTCGTCGATCGTCGCGGCGGGCGGACTGCCGCACGATGCGGACGGCCGGCTGCTGGTCGATCGCGATCTCCGGTCCGACGATGGTGCGCCGGTGTGGGGGGCGGGCGACTGCGTCGCGGTCGCGGGTGCTGCCGCATCGCCCGAGCATCAGCTCGCGGCGATCGAAGGGTCGGTACGCGCCGCGTTGGGCGCGCCGCGCCGCGGCGCCGGCGGCGCACGGTCAGCCGCGCCCTGTCTTCTCGACACGGGCGACGGCCGCGCCATGCTGCGCTGGGGCACGCTCACGGCGTGGTCACACCTCGCGTGGGCCATGAAGCGCCGGCGCGACCGGCGGCTGGTCGCCCGCCTCGCCGAGCCGTGAGCGTCACGGAGCGCCGATGTGACGCTTCGTGCGGCCACCATGGTTGTTGAGGGTAGCCATGAGTGATCGCGCCATCATCCAGCAGGTGCTCGCCGGAGAGGTCGAGGCGTTCGCGCGTCTCGTCGACCGGCACTATGCGCGCTGTGCCCGGATCGCGGTGCGCATTCTCGGCAATCACGAGGATGCCGAGGAGGCGATCCAGGATGCCTTCCTGCGCGCCTACCGTGCACTGGATTCGTACGAGCATCGCGAGCGGTTCTCCGCCTGGCTCACGAGGATTCTCGTGAACCAGTGCCGCACGGCGCTCGCTCGCTCACGACGGCGCGACGCGGTGTTCGCCGATCTCGACCTGCGGCAGGCCCACTTCGCGATCGAAGCGGCGCCGGACGACGGCGCGTGGCCCGAGCTCGAACGCGTGCTCGCGCGGCTCCCCGCCGAGCAGCGCGAGGCGATCGTGCTCCGGTACGCCGACGATCTCACGTACGAGGAGATGTCCAGGATCACCGGCGCGGGCGAGTCCGCGCTCAAGATGCGAGTGCAGCGCGCGTTCGCGCGATTGCGCGCGCTGCTCCAGGAGGTACCGAGTGTCTGACCAGTTCGAGCGCCGCGTCGCGAGCGCGCTGCGCGCCGACGTCGCGCTTGGCGACGACGGCGCGCGCCGCCGAGTGATGGAACGGATCCGCCGCGACGCCGCCGAGCGGCCGCCGGTGCGCCGGAGCACGCCGTGGTCGCGCGCGACGAGGCAGTCGATCGTCGGGCTCACCCTCGCCGCGGGCATCGGCGGCGTCTCCGCGCTCTCGGCGATCGTTCCCCCCGGAGGCGGCCGCGCCGCGGGCAGCATCGGCGCCGCGGCGCTCGGCGACACCGTCGCCTCCACGCTGCGCGACACGCTCCGGCTCGTGCGCCTGATGTTCGATGCGCCGGAGGCACGGCGCGTCGCCGTCGCGGGAGACTTCAACGGATGGAGCGAGCACGCCACTCCCCTCGTGCGCGACGCGAGCACGCGGCAATGGTCCGTGACGCTCGCGCTTCATGCCGGCGACCACCGCTATGCGTTCGTCGTCGACGACACGCGCTGGGTCCCCGATCCCCGCGCGAACCGCGCCGCGCGGGCGGCCGACGGACGCACGTACTCGATGCTCACCGTGGGCCGCGCAACGGACTGATCGCGCCGGCTCGACGCTCGACCCATCACCTTCACCCCGACCCTCGTGCCTCGCTCGACCTCCGGGGCTCGCCGCCGCGCGCGTCTCGCGAGCGCCGCAGCCGTCATCGCGCTCGTCCTGGGCTACGGCGATCTCGCGCATGGCGGCGTCGTCGTCGCGCCGCTCGCGCTCGTGATCGGCTACGTCGTGCTCCTTCCCGCCGCGCTGCTCTCCCACTGAGATGCCCCCAGCCGCTCCGCCGATCGACCTCCGTCCCTCGTACCGCGCCGCGACCGCGACCGCGCTCGGCGTGCTCGCCCTGTACGTCGTCACGCTCGCACCGACCACGGCGATGTGGGACGCGAGCGAGTACATCACGGCGGCGTATGTCCTCGGCATCCCGCATCCGCCCGGCAACCCGCTGTTCGTGCTGCTCGGCCGCGTGGCGTCCCTGCTGCCCGTCGGCGGCATCGCGTACCGCGTGAACCTGCTCGCCGCGGTGTGCAGCGCGCTGGCGGCGGGGGTGTGGTTCCTCGTGGCCGAGCGCGTGCTCGCGCAGTGGATCCGCGTGCGCTGGGTCCAGATCGCCGGCGCCGTGCTCGCCGCGGTGCTGAGTGCCACGGCGTTCACGGTGTGGAACCAGAGTGTCGTCAACGAGAAGGTCTATACCGTCTCGCTCGCGTTCTTCGCCGTCGTGTCGTGGCTGACGGTGCTCTGGTGCGACGACCCCGACGGCCGGCGCGCGGACCGGTTGCTGGTCCTCATCGCGTATCTCATCGGGCTCGGGTACACGAACCATCCCGCGGGATTCCTCGTCGGCCCCGCGGTGGCGGCGGCGGTGCTCGTACGTCGCCCGCGAACCCTTCTGCGCTGGCGGCTCATCGCGGCGGCGGTGCTCGCCCTCGGGCTCGGGCTCACTCCGTTCGCGTTCGAGCCGATCCGCGCCGCGCACCATCCCGCGCTGAACGAAGGCGAGCCGACCGCGTGCGCGGACGGCTTCGCGCTGGGCTGCACGCTGTCCGACACGACGCTGCATCGCCTGATGGACAACGTGAACCGCGTCCAGTACGGCAAGCCGTCGCTGGCCGAGCGCCAGGCGTGTGACCCCGGCAACGAGCCGCCGTGCTCCTTCGTGGAGGCGTTCCCGGCGCAGCTCGGGATGTGGTGGCTGTACTTCAAGTGGCAGTGGTTCCGCGATCCGCACGGCGCGCAGCCGTGGCTGCAGACCGCGCTCGCGGTGCTGTTTCTCGGGCTCGGCATCGCGGGCGGCGTCGAGCACTACCGGCGCGACCGGGCGTCGTTCTGGTTCTTCGGGCCGCTCGTGTTCACGGTGACGCTCGCGCTGGTGTACTACATGAACTTCAAGTACGGCGCGTCGCAGGCGCCGGAGCTCGCGGACGTTCCACGCGAGGTGCGCGACCGCGACTACTTCTACCTCTGGAGCTACTCGGCGTGGAGCGTGTGGGCGGCGCTCGGGCTCGTCGCCGCATGGCGCGCGCTCGCCGGTCGCGCCGGCGAGCCGCCGAGATGGCGCGCGACGGCGCCCGTGCTGCTGTTCGGAGCGCTGCCGCTCGTGGGAAACTTCCGCGCCGCGTCGCGCGCCGGAGAATGGGCACCGCGCGAATGGGCGCACGACATCCTCGACTCCGTGGAGCCGTACGGCATTCTCGTGACCGGCGGCGACAACGACACCTTCCCGCTGTGGTACGCGCAGGAGGTCGAGGGAGTACGGCGCGACGTCACGGTCGCCGTCACGTCGCTGCTGAACACCGACTGGTACGCGCGCGGCTTGATGCGGCGACCGATCTACGAGTACGACGCGGCGGCCGGTCCCGCCGTGTACCGCGGCCGGCATTGGACCCGGCCGACGACGCCGATCCTCAGCCTGACGCGCGCGGAGCTCGACGCCGTGCCGGAATACCTCGACGTGCGACAGCCGCTGCTCTTTCAACAGGGGAACATCAAGGCCGCGATCGATCCGCGGCGACTGGAGTTCGGTGTGCCGCTCCGGTCGGACCTGCTCGTGCTGCAGATGCTCAAGGACAACATCGGCGTGCGGCCGCTGTACATCTCGCGCACCACGGCCGGATACGCCAATGCACTCGGCCTCGGTGACTACACGATCCTGCAAGGTCTCGTGACGAAGGTCGCGACGACGCCCGTGACGACGTCACCCGACACGATGGCCGTGTCCGGGGCGGGGCACATCGACGTGTCGCGTACGCTCGCACTGTGGAAGGGATACGGCGCACCGGAGGCGATCCGGCGTCGCGGCGACTGGATCGACCGTCCTTCCGCGGGGATCCCCGCGCTCTACACCGTCACGGCGCTCACGTTGGGCGAGGCGCTCGCGGAGCAGGGAAGAGCCGCCGAGGCGCAGCAGGTTCGCGAGCGCGGGATGAACGTCGCGGAAGCGGCGCACATCATGGACTGGTTCGTCGGTGCCACGCCGCCTCCGCCCACGCCGGCGGCGGGAAGCGACGCACCACCCGGCACGACGCTGCCGGCGCCACGGTAGCAGCGCGTGCAGTGCACGCGCTCCGCTCGGGATGACCGGCGCTAGCCGACCGCCGTGAGCTCGAGCAGTGCGACCGCCTCCGCGGCGGACACCCACTCGGGAGCGGTGCAGGAGCCCGCCTGCACGTCACGCCGTCGTTCGTTGTAGCCCGCCGACTCCGCAGCCTCGGCGGAGCACTCGCGCCAGCCCTGCGCGGTCGCACGATAGATCGACGTTCGATCGGTGCGCCACCCGCGGCAATCCGTCAGGTGCCGTACGTCTTCTGCGTCGAAGATTCGAAACCAGCCGCGATCGTCGCGCGTTCCGAACGGCACCGACACGAGCAGCGCGCCGCCCGGTCGCGTCACGCGTCGCAGCTCCTCCATCGCTCGCGCCGTCTCCGTTCGGGGGGAATCGCTGCTGTGCGCGTGATCGCCGTAGATGCGGTTGTCCATGCCGACGTGCTCCAGCGTCGACAGGCACAGGACGCTCGAGAACCATCCATCGCGATAGGGGAGGTGCCGCAGGTCGGCGAACTCGTAGCGGACGTCGTCCGACACCTCGGCGCTCCCTTCGAAGTGAAGCGTGACGAGCGAGATCGGGCCGAGGCGCTCCTTCCGGCAGTATGCCAGCAGTCGCGGATGATTGAGCACCGAGCCCGCGTCGAGGATCGGAGCGCCGGCGTCGCGCCTGCTGCGCAGTTGCTGAAGCGCCCACGGGTACTCCACGACGCGCTCGTCGAGCCCGGCGTCGTCGTGCCCGAACGCCTGCGCGCCCGGCGCGGCCAGCGCGCGCTCGATGGCGCACCACCTCGCCGAGGAGTAGCCACCGGCACCCGGCACGCGGCCGTTCCTGATCCACGCCTTCGCTCTGGCATGGCGGCGTCGCTGGAGGGCACGATCGCGAATGCGTTCCAGGCCGGGGAGCCGGAGCGCCATGCGTCACCTCCTCAGTGGCGCGGTAGGGGCGGCAAACAAGAACCCCTTGTGCGAACGGCTCACACCGGATGCACAAGGGGTAATGGTCGGGGCGACTGGATTTGAACCAGCGACCTCCTGCTCCCGAAGCAGGCGCGCTACCGGGCTACGCTACGCCCCGCCGGTGAAACAGCGGTTGACCTCGCCATGCGCCCGTAGGGATTCGAACCCCAAACCTTCTGATCCGTAGTCAGATGCTCTATCCAGTTGAGCTACGGGCGCTCGAACGCACGCGGCCCAGAAGACCGGATGCAGACGAGAATGATAGGCCGCGCGGAGAGGCGGGTCAACCCGCGACCCCATGCGTAGATGGGGGAAACGAGAAGCCCCCGGCGAGCGCCGAGGGCAACCATATGGGCGGTACAAGACTCGAACTTGTGACCTCCACGATGTCAACGTGGCGCTCTAACCAACTGAGCTAACCGCCCCCGCGAGCCGCGCCGCCGAACCGCACCGCGCACTCGTCGTTTCATCGTCTTCCTTCGCGTGTGCGATGCAGCACGTGGCCAACGCCACGACAGAGCGGGAAACGGGACTCGAACCCGCGACCCCAACCTTGGCAAGGTTGTGCTCTACCAACTGAGCTATTCCCGCGTGTCCCGCTCGCCGG
>DATJGU010000059.1:0-26667 GCA_035494615.1 Gemmatimonadaceae bacterium | reverse complement strand
GGCGGAGGGAGGGCCTGAGAAGCGTCCCGAGGCCGGCCGTGAACCGTGAACCGACGAACCGTAAACGACCCTCAGTCGTCTCTCGAGTGTCAGCGCGTCCACTCGCCCCTCACCCGTCCCATGGCAGGCCTCAAGCTCGACGGCGCCGGCGTCCAGAAGCTGAAGACGCTCGAGGACGCCACCACGATGGTGCACCGGCTGCACGGCATCGTCGAGACGTATGCGCTCGCGCTCAAGCGTGCGCAGCCCACGATGTCGTACGGGATGCAGATCAAGCGGTCGCTCCCCCCGCTCGTCGGGCTGCTCAAGGGACAGTTCGGGATGATCGCCGAGCAGGTGGCCTCGCTCAACCTCGTCGTGACGCGCGGCGCGAACGAGCAGACGCGCATCCGTGTGCTGCGCGAGGGGGTCGGCTCGATCCGGCAGGCGCTCGAGATCGCCGCGCAGCGCGTGAAGGAGAACCACGCCGAGAAGCACGACGAGGTCGGCGATGTGGAGCGCGAATAGCGGCGCTGGAGCAGCCTCGTAACTCCACGTCGGGGAAATTCCCACGCTGCGACACCGCGGCGCGCGCGTTGCGTCGCCCTTTGCGGCTCCCTACTATTCCGAAGCTGGACACTCGCGAGAGCGCGGCCCGAGCCGGCCCGCTCCTCCTGACCCTGCCGGAACAAGGATCCCGCATGCCCGTGCCTTTCCGACTGCGCCGGCTGACGACCGCCGCGCTGCCGGTCCTCGCCGCGGTCGCGCTCACCGCGTGCAGCGCGAACTACCCGAACTCCGTGTTCACCCGCCACACGGATTTCAACCGAGAAGTCGACGTCCTCTGGAAGATCCTGATCTATCTCGGGACGGCGGTCTTCATCTTCGTCGAGGTGATCCTCGCCTACGTGCTGCTGCGGTACCGGCGCCGGAGCGACAACGATCGCCCGGCGCACGTGCACGGCAACACGACGCTCGAAATCCTCTGGACGGCGACCCCCGCCCTGATCCTGGCGTTCATCGCCGTTCCGACCGTTCGGACGATCTTCACCACCCAGGCGAAGGCCAGGGCCGACGCCCTCCAGGTCGAGGTGATCGGCCATCAGTGGTGGTGGGAGTTCCGCTATCCGCAGTACAAGATCACCACGGCCAACGAGTTGTACCTCCCGGTCGGGCGCACGGTGAACTTCACGCTGCACACCGGCGACGTGATCCACTCGTTCTGGATCCCGCAGATGGGGGGCAAGCGCGACCTCGTCGCGAACCACACCAACTTCCTCTGGTTCACGCCGGACTCCGTCGGGGTGCAGGCGTGGAACGGCATGTGTGTGGAGTACTGCGGTGCATCGCACGCGAACATGCGGTTCAAGATGTTCACGGTGACGCCGGAAGAGTTCGCCCAGTGGGCGTCGCACCAGCAGTCGCCGGCGGCGTTCGGTGCCGTTCCCGCGGCCGGTGCCGCGCCGGCAGTCGGCGCCGCCACCGCGGCTGGTGCCGCCGCTCCCGCGGCGCAGACGACGCCCGCCGCCGCGCAGACCGCGGCCGCCGCACCGGCCGGCGCCGCGGCAGCCGACACGGCGGCTCCCGCTCCCGCCACGCCACAGGCCACGGTGCAGCAGGCCGGCTTCATCGCCTATCCGCGCGAGAAGATGCCGGCCTACACCGTTCCGGCCACACCGCTCCCCGCGTCGCTCCGCTACAACGACGCGCTCGTCGGCGACGCCGAGCGTGGCCGCCAGCTCCTCTCCACCGGGCAGGGCGGATGCGTGGGCTGCCACATGATCAACGGCAACCCGGTCATGATGGGCATCGTCGGACCGAACCTCACGCACGTGGGCAGCCGCCGGACGATCGCGGGCGGCCTCTTTCCCAACGACACGAAACACCTCGCGCGCTGGATCAAGAACTCGCGCGAGATGAAGCCGGGCGTGATCATGCCGACGCTCGGCAAGGGTGAGTTCGATCCCGTCACCAAGGCGAAGAGCCCGATGGGCCTGACGGACGAACAGATCGCCGACATCGTGGCCTACCTGCAGGCGCTGAAGTAGCGCCCCGAGACACCGGAGAACACGGACTGATGGCTACTATCGCTGCCGCCCCGGCGTATCCCTCCACCGACAGCTACGTCGGCGAGAGCGGCCTGTGGAGCTGGCTCACCACGGTCGATCACAAGCGGATCGGCACCCTCTACCTCTTCTCGTCGCTGTTTTTCTTCCTCGTCGGCGGCGTCGAAGCGGCATTCATTCGCTGGCAGCTCGCGCTGCCCAATCAGCACGTGCTGTCGGCGGAAGCGTACAATCAGATGTTCACGATGCACGGCACGACCATGATCTTCCTCGCGATCATGCCGTTGTCCGCCGCGTTCTTCAACTATCTGATCCCGCTGCAGATCGGCGCGCGCGACGTCGCCTTCCCGCGCCTGAACGCCTTCAGCTACTGGGTGTTCCTCTTCGGCGGCCTGTTCATGAACGCGTCGTGGTTCTTCGGCGCGGCGCCGAACGGCGGCTGGTTCGGCTACGCCCCGCTCACCACGATGCAGTTCTCGCCCGGGCTCAACATCGACTTCTGGGTGATCAGCCTCCAGATCCTCGGCGTCAGCTCGCTCGCGGCGGCGTTCAACTTCATCACGACGATCATCAACATGCGCGCCCCGGGGATGAACCTGATGCGCATGGGGATGTTCACCTGGAACGCGTTCGTCGTGCAGTTCCTGCTCATCCTCGCCTTCCCGGTCATCACGATCGCGCTGGTGTTCCTCCAGTTCGACCGCTTCTTCGGGACGAACTTCTACACCACGGCCGCCGGCGCCGACCCGCTGCTCTGGCAGCATCTGTTCTGGATCTTCGGCCATCCCGAGGTCTACATCCTCATCCTCCCCGCCTTCGGTCTCGTCTCGGAGATCATTCCGACGTTCTCGTCGAAGCCGATCTTCGGCTATCCCGTGATGGCGTACGCCACGATGCTGATCGCCTTCCTCGGCTTCGGCGTGTGGGCGCACCACATGTTCGCCGTCGGCATGGGCCCGATCGCCGACACCGTGTTCGGTGTGACGACGATGCTCATCGCCATCCCGACGGGGGTGAAGATCTTCAACTGGATCTTCACGATGTGGGGTGGATCGCTCCGCTTCACGACGGCGATGAAGTTCGCCATCGCCCTCGTCGCGCTGTTCACGATCGGCGGCATCTCGGGCGTGATGCACGCGTCGCCCCCGGCGGACCTGCAGCAGACCGACACCTACTTCATCGTCGCCCACTTCCACTACGTGCTGTTCGGTGGGTCGATGATGGGCATCTTCGGCGGGATCTACTACTACTACCCGAAGATGACCGGCCGGTTGATGAGCGAGAAGCTCGGCAACTGGCACTTCTGGCTCATGTTCATCGGGATGAACCTGACCTTCTTCCCGATGCACTTCTCGGGGCTGTACGGCATGCCGCGCCGGATCTACACGTACGACGCGGGCCAGGGCTGGGAAGGATTCAATCTCACCAGCTCGATCGGGACGATCTTCCTGATCGTCGGCATGCTCATCTTCGTCTACAACTTCTTCTTCGCCGGACGTCGCGGCCCGATCGCCGGCAACGATCCGTGGGGTGGCTCGACGCTCGAGTGGTCGATCCCCTCGCCGCCGCCGGAGTACAACTTCGCCCGCATCCCGCACGTGACGTCGCGCAACCCGCTGTGGGACATCAAGGCGCCGGCGCAGCAGGCCGCCGACGCGGGCATGCACATCGAGCACGCGACCGGGAAGAGCGCGAAGGAGCTCGGCATCCCGATGCCGAACCGCACGATCAAGCCGCTGTTCTGCGCGCTCGGCCTGACGATCATGTTCTCGGGACTGCTGTTCATCCACAAGGACAAGCTGCCGCTCGCCCTCGCCGTCATCTTCGGCGGCGCGCTGCTCATGGTCTTCTCACTCTACGCGTGGGTCCTGACCCCGCTCGAAGACGCTCACTAAGCCCCCGCGGAGACCCCAGTGACCCACGCCGCCGCCGCGCACAGCGCGCACGACGACACCCATGGCCACCCGCCGACCTCGACGGGGCTCGACAACAAGAAGCTCGCCATCTGGGCCTTCATCGGCTCGGAGTGCATGCTCTTCGCCTCGCTCATCTCGACGTACCTGATCTACAAGGGACGGAGCGTCGTCGGGCCGTATCCCCACGAAGCCTGCCTGCCTCCCGCGTGCAGCACGCCGCTCAAGGCGATTCTCAACATCCCCGTCACCTCGGCGTCCACCTTCGTCCTGCTCATGTCGTCGCTGGCGATGGTGCTCGCGCTCGCGGCGGTGGAGAACAAGGACCAGCCGAAGACGACGCTCGGTGAGAAGATCCTCGGCTCGTCGAAGCTCTGGCTGTGGATGACCGCGCTGCTCGGCACGACCTTCCTCGGCTTCCAGGCGTTCGAGTTCACCTCGTTCGTGCACGAGGGGCTCACGATCCGGACGAACCTGTTCGGCAGCTCCTTCTTCACGCTGACCGGCTTCCACGGCGCGCACGTGACCGCGGGGGTGCTCTGGCTGCTCACGCTCCTCGCGATCGACTACCGGCGCGGGCTCGGACCCACGGACGCGATCAACGTCGATCTCGCCGCGCTGTACTGGCACTTCGTCGACGTCGTCTGGATCGCGATCTTCACCCTCGTCTACCTCATCAAGTAGGCCGACCGCTCATGGCTCACGATCCGGCACACCAGCACCATGCCAACGTCGACCACACGGCGATGGGCATCGAGAAGGAACACCCGACCTGGTCCGTCTACTGGAAGGTCGCGACCATCCTCACGCTCATCACCGTGGCGGAGGTCTGGGTGTACTACATCCCGAGCTTCGTCGCGTCGCGCGGCTTCGTGCCGACGCTGCTCGTCCTCTCCGCGGTGAAGTTCTTCATCGTGGTCGCGTTCTACATGCACCTGCGGTACGACCACAAGCTGTTCCGGGCGCTGTTCACCGCGCCGCTCATCATCGCCATGACGACGATCGTCGCGCTGCTGTTCCTGTTCGGCAAGCTCGCAGCGCGGACGGGGCTGGGGGCCTGATGCTCCCCCCGATGGCGCTGCTGCTGCATCCGGCGGCGCGCATCGCGATGACGGAGTTCACGGTGCACTCGAGCACCGTGATCGGACTCGCGGCGATCGGCGCGCTGTACCACTGGCGCGCCGGCCACGCACCCGCCGGCGGACGCGCGGCCGGGCCGGCCGCGCGGACCCCCACGCCCGTCCAGCGCGCGACCTTCTACTCGGCGCTCGCGCTCATCTTCCTGACGCTCAACGGCTGGGTCCACGACCTGAGCGACGGGTACCTGTTCAGCGCGCACATGGTGCAGCACCTCGTGCTCACCCTCGTCGCGCCGCCGATGATGATCCTCGGCACGCCGGGTTGGATGCTCCGGCCGGCGCTCCGATGGAAGGGCGTGGGTGCCGCCGCGCGATGGCTCACCGCGCCGGTGCACTGCTTCGTGATCTTCAACGTCGTACTCGCCGTGTGGCACCTGCCGCCGGTCTACGAGTACGCGATGGAGCATCACGCGGCGCACATCGTCCAGCACCTCTGCTTCATGGTCGCCTCGGTGCTCATGTGGTGGCCGATCCTCAGCCCGCTCCCCGAGCTGCCGAGGCTCTCGTACCCGGCGCAGATGCTCTACCTGTTCCTGTTGAGCATCCCGATGTCGCTGATCGCGATCTGCATCGGGTACGCGGACCACGTGCTCTATCCGTGGTACGCCAGCGCCCCGCGCATCTGGGGAATCACGCCGATGCAGGACCAGATGATCGGCGCGCTCGTGATGTGGATCCCCGGCGGCCTCTTCTTCTTCGCGATCATCTCGGTCGTGTTCTACAAGTGGCAGCAAGTCGGAGGCGACGAGACGACGGCGGGAGCGCAGGTAGGGCGGTGAGCCGGTGACGCAGTGACTTGGTGACTTGGCTCATTCGTGACTTGGTCGGTGACTTGGGGCTCGGAACTGCACCGGCCCCGCCGCCCGACCAAGTCACGCCGTGGGGACTCCAGGCTGGTTGGGCGCCGGGGTCGAGGCCGGAGAGCATGGAGGCTGAAGCCAAGAACCTTCCGCCCGCCTGCACAGCGGCGCTCGTTCCGCCGCTCAACCGCGGTGACTTGGTTCAACTGCTGTGTCGAACTCACCGACCAAGTCACCAACGAGCCAACTCACCAAGTCACTATCTCAAGTCACCAAGTCACCAAGTCACCAAGTCACCAACTCACCGCCTCACCGCCCCGCCGCCTCCCCCAGCGCGTGCTTCAACTCGCGGCCGAGCTCCGGGTGCGTCCGCCACATGTACGCGCCCATCACGATCGCCGCGATCAGGTTGCCGGTCGCGACCTGCGCCCAGCCGAGGGCGCCGAAGAAGGGAAGCTCGGTGAGCGCCGAGCTGAGGCCGTAGAAGCCGATCTCGAACACGATGAACAGCATCATCGCGCCGGCGAGGACCGTGGGCTCGCGCGCGGCCCAGTGCACGATCACGGCGACGAGGAGGCCGACGGCGATGAACGCGGCGTAGTGGAACACGGTGTAGGCGACCACGAACACCGCCATCCCCTCGCCACCGCGCGGCCCGAGGATCCGCAGCAGCCCGCGGCCGAGGGCCGCCGGCGTGGCGAATGCCTGCCGGTAGATGACGTCGAGAATCAGGAACCACACCGCGACCGCCGTCGCGCCAAGGAGTCCCGCGACGATCCCATCGCGTGCTATCGTGTGACGCATGTCCGTCCTCCACTCGTCGGTGTATACGGTACGTCCCCTTCCGGCTGACGGGGCGAGCGACGATTTCCAGCCCTGCGGGGGCCGAGCGCCGCCGTCCTGTCGGAACTGAGCGATACCCTGCACGTTGGACACCACGGGCGCCACCCGCCCGAGCCGAGCGCGAACCGCCGAGGTCGCCACGATGGCCATCACCCTTCCCACTCTGCCGCGCACGCGGGATCTCCGCGCCGCGCACCCCAACCGGCCGACTCCGCCCACGCGCGAGCGCCTGCTCTCGCTCGACGTCTTCCGCGGGCTGACGGTGGCGGGCATGCTCCTCGTCAACGACCCCGGCACCTGGGCGGCCATCTACCCGCCGCTCGAGCATGCGACATGGAACGGATGGACGCCGACCGATCTCGTCTTTCCCTTCTTCCTGTTCATCGTCGGGATCACGACGTCGCTCTCACTCGGCGCGCGGCGCGCCCGCGGCGACGACGAGCGCGCGATCCGGACGCAGATCATCCGGCGCGGCGCCTTGATCTTCCTGTTCGGGCTGCTCATCAACGGCTTCCCGTACTTCACGTGGGGCGCCGTACCCGGCGTCGCCGACCCGTCGCTCCTTCAGCGCATGGGCGACCGGCTGCTCCACTGGCGGATGCTCGGCGTGCTCCAGCGCATCGGCATCGCGTACGCGCTCGCCGCACTGCTCACGCTGCGCACGAGCGTGCGCCAGCAGATCCTGATCCTCGCGTCGATCCTGTTCGGCTACTGGATCGTGATGACGGTGCTCCCGGTCCCCGGCGAGGGGACGATCGGTGCGCTGCTGCTCGACGACCCGCAGCGCACGATGGCCGCGTGGGTCGATCGGCTCGTGCTCGACTGGAGCCGGTGGGGACTCGGCAACCACCTCTGGGCATCGAGCGTGACCTGGGATCCCGAGGGCGTGCTCTCGACGCTCCCGGCGATCGGCACGGTGATGCTCGGCAACCTCGCGGGTCGATGGATCGGCGAGCGACGCCCGCTCACGGAGCGGCTCGCCGGCCTCTCGGCGGCCGGCGCGCTCGCGATGATGCTCGGCACGATGTGGGGCTGGGCGTTCCCGATCAACAAGAGCCTCTGGACGAGCTCCTACGTGCTGTTCACCGGCGGGCTCGCCGCGCTCTCGCTGGCGACCGTGATGTGGATCGTCGACTTCCACCGCGTGCGGCGCTTCACGACGCTGTTCGTCGTGTACGGCATCAATCCGATCATCGCGTTCATCGGCTCGGCCGTGATGGCGCGGTGCATCTATTCCATCTTCAAGGTCACGTGGGGCGGCGAGCGGATCCCGCTGCAGGAGGGGATCTACCGGGCGCTCTTCGCGTCGTGGCTGTCGCCGCTCAACGCGTCGCTCGCCTTCGCCGTTTCCTTCGTACTGCTCTGGTACGGGATCCTCGCCCTGCTGCATCGGCGCGGGATCATCCTGAAGGTGTGACGCGCCGCGCGCCGGCTCGTTGATCCTTCGACAGCGACGCGCCTCGACGGGTGCGCCGTTCCCCTCCGGCGACGCGAGCTCGTCGCTGGAACGCGAGTTGCCACCCGCCACCGTAATGCACTGTCTCCATTCACGCGCGCCCGCCCGCCGCGGCGCGCTTCTCGGCTGCGTCGCCCTGGCGCTCCTCGCTCCCATCGGCGAGACGCTCGTCGCCGAGCCGGCCGCCGCTGCCGTGACGGCGGTGGCGGCGGTACAATCGAGCTCCCGGTCGAGGTCACGCCGAAGAACGGTCAAGCGCTCGTCGCGCCGCACGACGCGTCGCGCCTCCGCTCCCGTCGCCTCGACGGCGTGGACGTCGCCGAAGAGCGCCGCCGAGTTGCGGAACGACCTGTCGAACATGATCGCCACGCGCGTGCGGAGCGGACGGTTCGGCGTGATGATCGCGTCGCTCACGCGCGGGGACACGCTCTTCGCGCAGAACGCGGGCGAGATGATGCAGCCCGCCTCCACGATGAAGCTGTTCTCCACCGCCGTCGCACTCGACCGCTTCGGTCCGGAGTACCGCTTCTCCACCGACGTGCTGCGCGACGGCGCCGTCGGCGCGGACGGCACGGTGCAGGGAAACATCTATCTGCGCGCCGACGGCGACCCGTCGATGTCGGCGCGCTTCTGGAAGGACGCGAACCTGCCGATGGCCACGCTCGCGCGCTCGATCGCCGACGCGGGCGTGAAGCACGTGAAGGGCGATCTGGTGTACGACGCCACCGCGTTCGACGACCAGCGGATTCCCGATGGCTGGAAGAGCACCTACCTCGGCGCGGCGTACGCGGCGCGCGTGTCGGCGTTGTCGCTGAACGAGAACATCGTCTGGGTGGTGGTGCAGCCGCAGGGGAAGACGGCGGCGGTGTCTCTCGAGCCCGCCTCCAGCACGGTCCCACTGCGCAGCAAGGTGCGGCTCGTCGGCGGGCGTGGCGGACGGATCACCGCGCGCCGCGCCGCCGACGGCGGGATCGACGTGAGCGGCTCGATCGGCGCGGGGAGCCGGCCGCTGCGCTACTCGCTCGTCGTCGACGATCCAGCGCTCTTCACCGCGGGCGCGCTCCGCGCCGCGCTGCAGGGCGTCGGCATCACGGTCGACGGCGCCGTGCGCCCCGGAAAGACCCCCGCCGGCGCGGATCGCGTCGCGTCGCTCGCCTCGCCACCGCTCTCGCAGATCATCTCGGAGATGAACCGCGAGAGCATCAACATCGTGGCCGAGCTGCTCTTCCGCGACGCCGCGCGCGCGCGCGCATCGGACAGCGTCGGCACCGCGGTGTCGGGGCTCGCGAACCTGCGCGAATTCCTGAAGACGAAGGTCGGCGCCGATCCGCAGACCGTGCGCGTCTCGGACGGGTCCGGCCTCTCGACGCTCGACTTCCTCACGCCGCGCGTGATGATCGAGTTGCTCGGCTACGCGCATCACGGCCCGTGGTCGTCGGCATTCCACGGCTCGCTTCCCGTGGCCGGCGAATCCGAGCTGCTGCGCCGGCGCATGCGCCAGACGCCGGCCCAGGGGAATCTCCACGCCAAGACGGGCACCACCAACACGGTGGTCGCGCTCGGCGGCTACGTCACGGCGAAGGACGGCGAGATCATCGCCTTCTCGTTCATCTACAACGGAAACGACCGCTGGAACGCGAAGGCGACGATGGATGCCATGGGCGCCACGCTGGCCAACTTCGTGCGCGAATGAGCGGCCCGCTCGCGTCCGCGCCCACGCGTCAGCGCGAGCTCTCGCGCAGGTCTATGCCCCGCGCGCGCAGCGCGGCGATGTAGGCCTCCGCCGGCATGCACTCGTCCGGCGTCCAGACGCCGGGCGGTTGCACCTCGCCGCGCGCCTGCATCTGACCGGTGATCGAGAGGGAGTAGCCGGTGGTCCGCATCATCGCGCTGATGCCATGGACCTCGTCGTAGCGATCCACGAGATCGTACCGTCGCTCGGCGGAGCGTCCGTCCTTCGTCCCTTCCACGATCACGCGCAGCGCGAGCAGGTCACGCCCGTCCGGCTTCGTGAGCCGGGGCCCGGCGACCGCGAGGAAGACGTCGCGCGGCACGACGCGCACGCCCTTCACGTCAACGGGCTCGAGATCGAGCAGGCCGAGCTCGCGGATCGCCTCGACGATCTGCGCGTGGCCGGGGTAGCGCAGCGTCTTGTACTCCATCTCGGGGATCTTCCCCTCGTACCGGAACGCCATCGTCGAGAGCCCGCCGGCCGTGTGGAACGCCTCGAGCGTGCCGACGGGCGCGGGAAACTCGATCGGCTCGCGCTCGGAGAGCGCCGTCGCGTGCGTACGGCGTCCGTCGCGCAGCACCCACGAGAGCGTCGTGTAGTAGTCGAGCACTCCCTCGAGCGAATACACCACCTGGTAGTTCAGCGGCGGCTCAGGGTCCTGCGGCAGGCCGCCGACGTAGATGCGCACCGCGCGCACCGAGTCGAGCTGCCGGATCCCGTGCTCGGCGAGGATGTTCACCATGCCCGGCGCCACGCCGCAGTCCGGCACGACGGTGATCCCGCGCTCCACCGCGCGCGGCGCGAGCTCCTTCTGCTGGAAGACGATCTCCGTGTTGCCACCGAGATCGCAGAAGTGCACGCCCGCCTCGACCGCGCACTCCGCGAGCGCCAGATTGAAGTAGTACGGGATGGCGCTCATCACGGCGTCCGACTCGCGCATCACCGCCAGCAGCGCCTCGCGATCCCGCACGTCGAGCACCGTGGGGATGAGCCGGGGGCCGGAGTACGGCTTGAGGAATTCCGGCAGGTGGTCGAGGTGAACATCGGCGAGCCGCACCTGGCTCACGTCGGGATTCTGAAGCAGGTCGTACGTACACGCCGAGCCCTGCAGTCCCGCACCGAGAACGAGCATCCGCATCGAGCACCATCTCCGTGAACTGGTCTGACGGAGCCGGAAATCTAACCAGCGCCACCACTTCCGGCCGCCACGCCGGCCGCGCACGATCCTGGCATCAGGAGATCGCATGACGCCACCACTCTCCACCGCGACCGCCGACGCCGCCTGGCGGCAGCACCTGATCGAGGACGACGCCGGCATCCGCGCGCTCCTCGAGCGCACGCGTCGCATCGCCGTGCTCGGGATCAAGATCCCGGAGTCGCGCCAGCCGGCGTACTACGTGCCGGAGTATGCGAAGCGTGCCGGCTACGAGATCGTGCCGGTGCCCGTGTACTACCCGGAAGCTGCGGAGATCCTCGGCGAGCACGTCTACCGGACCGTGTCCGAGATTCCCGGCCCGATCGACATGGTGAACGTCTTCCGCCGGCCGCGCGACATCGACGCGCACGTGGACGACATTCTCGCCAAGCGTCCCGCGTCGGTCTGGTTCCAGCTCGGCATCCGCAACGACGCCGCGGCCGAGCGCTTCGCGCGCGCGGGGATCGACGTGGTGCAGGACCGCTGCCTGCTCGTGGAGCTCGGCGCGATCGGGCGCTGAGTCGCACCGTCGAGCCGGCGCGCCCGTCAGTCAGCGCGCGACGGTGACGACGACGCGGGCGTATCGCGTGAGCGGGGGCGTTCCGTCGTCGGTTCCCTCGAGCACGAGCTGGATCGTCTGCCCAGCGCGCGCGTCGGCGGGCACCCGCAGCGTCGTCGCCAGCGAGTCCGGGCTCGACAGCCGCACGTCGCCGGGATACGTGTCGACGTCCTTCCATCGCCACCAGCGCACGCGCACGGCGTTACCGTCCGGATCGGACGTGCTGCCTTCGAGGCGCACCGTCTCGCCGGGACGCGCCGAGAGGTGCGCGCTCCCGCGCACGCCGACCACCGGATCGTGGTTGGCGTCGGCGTACCGCGGCGTGACCGACCATTGCACGCGCGCCGCGAAGTCGTTCTGCGCCGCAGGGGTGAAGTTGGGCTCCGGCGACGGCGGACGTGTCGACGGGCCCTCGGGACCGATGCGCTCGAGGCTGCGCATGAACTCCTGGAACGACGCGGCCGCGCTCCCCTGCCCGCGCTGCGGCGCCCCCTTCGACGCCGGGTTCACCGCGGTGCGTCCGGCCCACCCGCCCGGCGTATCGTCGCGGTAGGCACCGAGCCCGTTGGCGATCAGGTCGAAGAAGGTGAAGGTGTCTCCCTCGCCGAGGAACTCGCCCTTCGGCCGCGGCGGAAGCCACACGACGTAGCCGAGCTTGCGCAGTGAATCGGCGGTGAATCCCGACAGGCCGAAGTAGTCGAAGCGGTCGCCTTTCACCATCTGCTTGCCGTCGCCCCACACGCGATAGTGCTCGCCCAGCGGACCCCGGCTCGAGACGTTCGCGCGCGTCCAGCCGACGCTGAAGTAGGGCGCGTTCTCCGCGGAGGCGAAGACGAACGCGCCGTACGCGACGTTCACGCCCCCCTGGCCCGCGGAGAGGGAGCGGATGTCCGGCCAGTTGGGCGCGATGTACTTCGCGTAGGTGTCGTCCTGATCGCCCGAGAGGGAGAGGATCGCCTTGCGCGACACACGTGCACGCAGCGCCGGCCAGTCGGCGGATCCCTCGTTGCGCTCCTGGATCGACTTCAGCGCCCGGGCGATCGTGCTCGCCCCGCCCCACGCGAGCAGATAGATCGGCTCGGATGAGTCGTCGAGGAGGAGATCGCGGATGAGGTCGGACCCGGGCGTGTCCTTCGAGATGTCGCCGTCGAACTCCACGTTCCCCCAGCGGACCTTCGAGCGCAGCTCGGCCGGCGTGGGATACGACGCGTCGTGCACGCGCAGGTTCGGGTAGATGCGCTCGTACACGTCCACGGCGTCGTCGATGAATCGCTCACCCGGCGCCCAGCGCCACGATTCGCACGGGCAGAGATCGAGACCGAAGCGCGTGTACTCGCGCCCGGGCACCGACAGCTTCCTTCCGGTGCCGTCGCCCTTCCAGTGGAACTGGCTGCTCGCGTAGACGAGACCTTCCGTGCGGAAATCGGTGCCGTAGAGGAGGTAGCGCAGGAGCGAGTTCGAGTCGTCGAGCTCGGGGTCGGTCGTGACGACGACGCGCGGCTTGGGCGCTTCACTGGCGCTGGTGCGGGCACCGATGGCTCGCGGCACAGGCGCACACGCGACGAGGAGCGCGACGACGAATGCCGGGGCGAGCGCGCGCGGGCGAGCGCGTGCGTCCGGCGCCGGGAGCGCGAGACGATGCATGACGGACTATCGCACGACGAGCAGACCGTGCGCCAGATCGAGCAGCCACCAGCGCGGCGCGAGCTCGCGGAGCGCCGTGGCGAGCGGCCGCACGCGGCCGGGCGCGACGAGCACGCGCACGCCGCTCGGCGAACGAAGCACCGGGTAGCGCCGGCCGAGCGCGGAGAGTGCCGCACGCGTGTCGGCGTGCAGGTGCAGCGTCCAGTCGGCGACGTCGAGCGCCGGCACGAACCCCTCGAGCGTCTCGATGCCGAGCCGGGGGCTCGGGCCGAACGCGCTGTCCGTTCCGATCATGCGCGGCACGAGCTCCGCCCACACGGTGTCGGCCTGGCCGGGGCGCACGAGCGGATAGCGAAGGAGCGATCCGGCATCCGACGGGGCGCGGACCGCGATGCTCGAATCGCGGCCGGCCGACTCGGCACGCTCGCGCCACTCGATGAGATCGTGGATGGGGCGTGCGAGTGCGCGTGCGGTCGCGGCGGGCAGCCCGAACTCCTCCGCCTCCTCGACGAGCACGAGTCCCGGCCGCAGCGCGCCCTTCATGGCGAGATACCGGCCGAGCCGCGCGCGCGCGACCGGATCGCGCGGGTGCGTGCGCGTCGCGGCGTAGAGGAGCTCCTCCGCTTCGGACCAGCGGCCGGCGTCGAGCAGCGAATCGGCCCGCGACGGAGGCAGCTCGTCCTGCGCGCGCGCCCGCGCCGGCGTGCCCGCGGTGGCGAGCAACGCGCCGAGCAGGCAGGCCGCGCCGGCGACGACGCGTGTACGCCGCGGTGCGCGCCGCATCAGAGCCGCGTGATCCGCGCGAGCAGCACCGAATCGGGATCGAACCCGAGCGATCTCGGCTTCGCCGCGAGTTCTCCGGGCAGCGCCAGCGTGACGCGCGGCTCGGCGGGAATGTGCAGCTCCACGCGGTGCGCCGTGCCCGCGGCATCGGTGACCACGACGGTCAGCGGAAACGCGTAGACGCGCGCGCTGTCCTGGATCACGAGCAGGGAGACGCCGCCGGTGCTCGCGTCGAACGCCCATCCGATCGACGGCTCGGCGACGCCAGGGCGCCGCAGCCACTGAGCGAAGAACGTCGCGAGCGAGCGCCCCGACGACCGCTCGAGCTCGCGGCGCAGGTCGTCGGTGAGCGCGGTCCCGTCGCGATGCGCCGTGTAGTACGCGCGCAGGCCGCCGAAGAACGCGCTGTCTCCGAGCTCGCGATGCAGCAGGTACGCCACGTACGAGCCCTTCTGGTAGCTGTTCGCGTTGAGCAGCTCGAGGTAGTCGGTCTGCGCCGTGTCGATCACCGGTCGCACCGCGACCACGGAATCCTCGAGGATCGTCGCGCGGGCCTTCCGCATCGTCGCGGTGAACGCGCTGTCGCCGTGCGCGTGGCGCGTCCAGAGCGCCTCGAAGTAGTCCGCGAGGCCCTCGGACAACCAGAGGTGCGCCCACTCGCGCTCGGTGACCGCGTCGCCGAACCACTGATGCGCCGTCTCGTGCGCGATGATCCGGTCGCTCACCGCCTGCTCGGAGAAGAGCCGTCCGAGGTAGAAGATCGCCGTGGCGTTCTCCATCCCACCGAACCGGGTCGACGACTGGAAGTGCGCGAGCTTCTCGTACGGGAACGGCGCGACGAGGGACTCGAAGTACTCGAGGATCGACGGCGCGCTGGAGAACGCGCCGGGCAGCCACGCGCGATTCTCCGGCATCACGTAGACGGACTGCGGGATGCAGCGCGCCGGCTTCGCGTCCGCGCACCCCGGCGTGAGGTCGTACTTCACGAGCGGCCCCGCGGCGATCACCATGAGGTACGGTGCGATCGGGTGCGTCTCGCGCCAGCGCGTCTCGGCTCGTCCCGCGTCGCGCCCGGAAAGGCGGCGCGTTCCGAGTGGAAGGCCGTTCGCCACCACCGTGCGTCCCGCGGGAGCTCGCACGGTCCACGAGACCGTCGCCTTGTCGCTCGGGTGATCGACCGTCGGCAGCCACTGGCGCGTCCGGTCGGGCCAGTTGTCGCCGAACCAGGTCCACCGGCCGAGCGAATCCTTGCGCACGACGAGTCCGTCGCTCACGAAGCCGTCGTACACGACGCGCACGCGCACCGTGTCGCCCGTTGCGTTCGCGAGGGGGATCTCGAGGCGCTCCGCGGCGTGCGTTGCCCGGACGGCGCGACCGTTCACCTCGACGGCGCGCACGCGCAGCGAGCCCGCCAGGTCGAGTCGGAGCGTCGCGAGCGACGGGGCGCGCCGCGCCGTGACGATGACGTCGCCCCGGAGAAACGCGCCGGTGTCGGGAAGCTCGAGGCGGACGTCGTAGTCGAGCACGTCCACGCCGGGCTCGTAGTTCGAGCCGGTGAGCGACGGAAGCTGCTGCGCGCGAGCCGGCCGCGGCATCGCCAGCGCGCCCGCCGCCGCCAGGAGGACGAGCGCCGCGCGGCGCACGCTCACTGCGCCGCTCCCGTGAGCCGGTAGATCGCGCCGGCGGCGTCGTCCGAGATCAGGACGCTCCCGTCGGCCGCGACGACGACGTCCACCGGCCTGCCCCATCGGCTTCCGTCCGCGCGCTGCCAGCCCGTGACGAGGTCCTCCACCTGCCCGGGCTGCCCGCCGGCGACGTGGATGCGCACCACCTTCGCCCCCGTGGGCGTGTCGCGATTCCACGAGCCGTGGTACGCCACGAGCAGATCGGACCGATACGATGCGGGCAGCAGCGTCGCGCGGGAGAGAAAGGTCATCCCGAGCGGCGCGGAGTGCGCCTGCAGCTTCGCCGCGGGCGGGATCGTGCTCGCACACCGCGCCGCGTCGCCGTACTCCGGATTCGGCACGCGATCGCCGTAGCAGTACGGCCAGCCGTAGTCGCCGCCGTCGGTCAGGATGTTGATCTCCTCCGGCGGGAGATCCTCGTGATTCGGCTGGAGGTTGTCGCGCTCGTTCTGCGACGCCCACAGCGCGCCCGTCGTCGGCTCGAACGCGAGGCCCACCGCGTTGCGCAGCCCGGACGCGAAGACGCGCTTTCCCGAGCCGTCCTCGTCGAACCGGAGTACCGCCGCGCGATCGCTCGACTGCTCGACGCACAGGTTGCACGTCGATCCGACCGCGACGTACATCGCGCTGTCCGGGCCGAACACGATCGTGCGCGTCCAGTGCCCCCCATTCCCCGAGTAGCGGTTCACGTACACCGGGCTCCCGCTCGCACGCCCGTCGGCGCCGAGCGCGACGCGCACCACGCCGTCCGTGTTCGCCACGTAGAGCGCGCCCTTGTGAAAGGCGAGTCCGTGCGGCTGGTCGAGACCGGCCACCACCTCGACGACGCCATCCGCCGCGCCGTCGCCATTCGCGTCGGCGAGCCGCACGACGCGACCCTTCCCGGGCTGCGTCGCGTACACCGCGCCGTCGGGGCCGACGGCCATGAACCGCACGCCGGCGAGCCCCTGCGCGAAGTAGCCGACCGTGAAACCCGCGGGCACGCTCAACTTCCCGTCGAGCGCCGCGACGCGGGCGGTCGTGTCGTCGCCCGGGCCGGCAACGGACGCGGGCGGCGCACCGCCTCCGCACGCGGCGAGCGCGAGGCCCGACGTCGAGACGATCGCGAGCGACGCCGCGAGCAGCGCCGGCACTCCGAATGATCGCATTCCCAATCTCCGTGGATCAGCGCGCGAAGAAGCGCGCGAGTCGGCTGTCCTCGTCGCCGTCGAGCTTCGCGGCGGCGTCGAGCGCCGCCGCGAGCTCGGGCGCCGTCTGGTACCGATCGCCGGGGTCACGCTGCAACGCCTTCGCCAGCACGCGCTCCACCGCCTCCAGGCCGGCCGACGGCGCGGCCTGCCGCAGCGGAACGGGATCGCTCTTGAGCCGCGCGATCATCATCTCCTGCTGCGTACGTCCCGTGAACGGCAGCTTCCCCGTGAGCATCTCGTACGTCATCAGCGCGAGCGAGTAGACGTCGGTGCGCGGATCGAGCGGCCGGCCGCGCAGCTGCTCCGGACTCATGAACTCCGGCGTGCCGAGGATGATTCCGGTGGCGGTGAGCTTCTGCAACTCCGCGTCCAGCCGGCGCTCCTTCGCCAGGCCGAAGTCCATCACGACCGCGCGCTCGCCGCCGGCGGCGATCCGGCTGATCATCACGTTCTCCGGCTTGAGGTCGCGATGCACGATCTTCAGCTCGTGCGCCACGTGCAGCCCGGTCGCGATGTCGCGCACGAAGCGCACGACGTCGGCGATCGGGATCGTCCCGAGCCGGTTGTTGCGATCGGAGAGCACCTCGCCTTCGAGGTACGGCATCACCACGTACACGAGCCCGTCCTGCGTCTCGCCGAGCCGGATGATGTGGCAGACGTTGGGATGCGCGAGGCGCATGCCGAGGCTCGCCTCGCGGCGGAGCCGCGCCATCGCGTTCTCGTCGCTCGACAGCGACGCGGAGAGCACCTTGATCGCGTACTGCTCCTCCGTCGACACGTCGCTCGCGAGATAGACGAACGACATCCCGCCCTCGCCGACCTTGCGCAGGATCCGGTACCGTCCGTCGAGCACGCGGCCCACGAGGTTCGCGTGCGAGAGCGCCGCCGGCTGCTCGGCGCGTCCCGCCACGGTGTTCCGTGGCGACGCCAGCGGTGCGCCGAGCAGCCGGCTTCCGTCGCGCGTGCAGAAGCGCGCGTCGTCGCCGTACTCCCTGCCGCACGCCGGACAGCGGTTCATCGCCTCACTCGCCCATGAGCGCCGCGAAGCCGGACCACTCGATGTTGCCACCGCTCAGCACGGCCACCGTGCGACCGCGCGGCGCGACGATTCCCTCGAGCAGCGCGGCCACGGTGATCGCGCCGCTCGGCTCCGCCACGAGCTTCATGCGGTCGAACAGCACGCGCATCGCGCCGCGCAGCGCCGCGTCGGGCACGGTGACCACGTCGTCCACGAACGCGGCGTGATGCGCGAACGGAAGCGCCCCGACCTCCACGGCGAGCAGGCCGTCGGCGAGGCCGGCGCTGGCCTCGATGCGCACCGGCCGTCCCGCTTCGCGCGCGCGCGTCAGCTTGGCCGCGTTTTCCGGCTCGACGCCGATCACCCGCGCCGCGGGCGCGCGCAGCTTCACCGCCGCCGCCGTGCCCGCGCTCACGCCGCCGCCCCCCACCGGCACCAGCACCATGCCGACGTCGGGCAGATCCTCGGCGATCTCGAGTCCGAGCGTCCCCTGCCCCGCGACGATGAGCGGATGGTCGTACGGCGGCACCATCGTGAGTCCTTCCTCCCGCGCGAGCTCCACGGCGCGCGTCCACCGGTCGTGGGTCGTGGTGCCCGCGAGCTCGAGCCGCGCGCCGAGCCGCTCGACCCCGGCGCGCTTGGCCGCGGTGACGGTCGTCGGCATCACCGCGACCGCCGGCACGCCGAACATCCGCGCCGCGAGCGCCACCGCCTGCGCGTGATTTCCCGACGACGGCGCGATCACGCCGCGCCTCCGCTCCGCTTCGCCGAGGCTCGCGAGAAAGTTGTACGCGCCGCGGAACTTGAACGCACCGCTCCGCTGGAGCATCTCCGGCTTCACGAAGACGTCGGCGCCGAGCAGCCGCGACAGATGGTCGAAGGGGAGCAGCGGCGTGCGCACCGCCACGGGCGCGATGCGCGCGGCCGCCGCCTCGAGGTCGGCGAGGGTGATGAGCTCCGTCATGGTCGAGACGTCAGGCGAAGACACGGTTCCTCCCGCCGCTCTTGGCGCGGTAGAGTGACTGATCGGCCTCCTGGAGCAGCGTCGCCGGCGAGACCGGATCGGTGCCTCGCGCGAGCGCGACCCCGATCGAGATCGTCACGTGCATCTGCGCGGTCGGCGAGGCGAACAGGTGCTCGTCGACGCGACGGCGGATGCGCTCAGCGAAGGTGAGGGCACCCTCCCAGCCGGTGTCGGGCAGCACGACGACGAACTCGTCGCCGCCGAGCCGCGCCACGGCGTCGGTGTCGCGTGCCGTGCTCTTCATGATCGCCGCGAGGTCGGTGAGCACGACGTCGCCGAACGGGTGTCCGTGCGTGTCGTTGATCTCCTTGAAGTGATCGAGGTCGATCGCGAGCACGGCGAGCGTGTTCGCGCGCCGGCGCGCCTGGCGCAGCTCGGAGCGCAGCAGCGTCTCGAGCGCTCGGCGGTTGAGGCAGCCGGTGAGCGGATCGGTGCCGATCTGCTCGCCGAGCCGCGCGCGCATCGCGTCGAAGCTCCGCGCGAGCAGGGTGAGATCGTCCGGCCGCCGGTCGATGCCGAGATCGAGCGCCGGGTGCAGGTCCCCGTCCTCGACCAGCTTGCAGAACAGGCGCAGCCGGTTCATCCGCTCGCGGAAGCTGCCATAGGCCGAGATGAGCACCGCGCTCACGAGCACGAACATCGCCGCGGTGAACAGGACTTCGCGAAGCACGGGCGTCGGTCCGGCAGCCTGCGGCGGCAGGACGAGCGTGATGACGACGTACGCCACTCCCGCGATGGCGGCCGCGTAGGTGCCCAGCCGCCAGCCGAAGTAGAACGCCGCGAGCTGCACGACGAGCAGCGCCCCGATGAGCAGCCGGGCCGCGACGGCGGGGCTCCCGGTGAGCCACACGAGCGTGGCGAGCGCCGCGACGTCCGCCGTGACGAGGAGCGCGGGCATCCGGCTGCTGTGCATCGTGCGCGCACGGCGGGCGCGCTCGCCGGTGATCGCCACGCACAGCGCGTACGCCACCGCCACGCTCGCCACGGGGAGCAGCATGTCACGGTTCGAGCGCTCGCCGAGCACGAGGGCCAGCAGCACCAGGGCGAGGAGCCCGGCGTAGCGCACCCAGCGCTGCCAGAGCAGCGCATCGCGCACGAGCGACTCGCGGTCGTGCTGGAGCGTCTCCTCGAGCTCCGGCGTGGAGACCGGCATCTCGACGGTGAGGCCCATCGCCGGCGGAACGGCGGAGATCGGGCTGGGTTCGGTGGGGCGGCTCACGAGCGGCACTGCACGTCGGGTGGGCGGGCTGAAGAAGGTACGTACCGGCGCGAGGCGGGGAAAGCGCGCCTCCGCTCGACGCGCGACGGCCCCGATGCGCTCGCGCGAGCGCATCGGGGCCGTCGGGGTGAGCACCGTACGGAGGAACTACTCCCCGGCGTCGCCGTCGTCCACCGTCACCGGCTCGGCCTCGCCCTCGGCGCCCTCCTCCTCGTCGTCGGGCACGACGCGCGCGACCGCCATGACGAGGTCCTTGTCGTCCAGGTTGACCAGCTTCACCCCCTGGGTGTTGCGCCCCGCGACGCGGATCCCCTTCACCGGCATCCGGATGAGGATTCCCTGTTTGGTCATGAGCATCAGCTCGTCCTCGGGGAGGACTTCCATGATGGAGACCGCGTCGCCGGTCTTCTCGGTGCGGTGGATCGTGATGATCCCCTTGCCGCCGCGCTTCTGGACGCGGTAGTCGTCGATCGGGGAGCACTTGCCGATCCCCTTCTCGGCGACGACGAGGAGCGTCGCCTCTCGCTTGATCACGACCATGCCGATCACCTGGTCGCGGGCGCCGAGCTCGATCCCCTTCACGCCCGTGGTGTCGCGGCCCATCTCGCGCACGTCCTGCTCGTGAAAGCGGATGGACAGCCCGTGCCGCGTGGCGAGCACGATGTCGTTCGTGCCCGTCGTGATCTGCACGTCGATCAACTCGTCCCCCTGCTCGATCTTGATCGCCTTGATGCCGTTCGAGCGCGGGTTGGCGTACGCCGAGAGCGACGTCTTCTTCACCGTCCCCTGCTTGGTGGCGAAGAGGAGGAACTGGTCCTCGCGGAACTCGCGCACCGGGAGAATCGCCTGGATCTTCGTGTCGGGGGTGACGTTGAGCAGGTTGACGACCGGCTTCCCCTTGGCGGCGCGTCCCGCCTGCGGGATCTCGTGCACCTTGAGCCAGAAGCAGCGCCCGTCGTCGGTGAAGACGAGCAGGTACTCGTGCGTGCTGGCGACGAACAGGTGCTCGATGAAGTCCTCGTCCTTGAGCGCCTGGCCGTTGAGCCCGCGCCCGCCGCGCCGCTGGCGCTTGTAGGTCGAGACGGAGGTACGCTTGATGTACCCCGAGTGGGAGATGGTGACGACCATCTCCTCGTCGGCGATCAGGTCCTCGATCGTGAACTCGCCCTCGTCGCTCGTGATCTCGGTGCGGCGCTCGTCGCCGTACTTGGTCGCGAGCTCCTGCAGCTCGCCCTTCATGAGCGCCATCCGCTTGTCGCGCGAGCCGAGCAGCTCTCGGAGGCCCTTGATGAGGGCGCGGACTTCCTTGAGCTCGGCCTCCAGCTTGTCGATCTCGAGGCCGGTGAGCTTGGCGAGACGCATGTTGAGAATCGCCTCGGCCTGCCGCTCGCTCAGCTTGAACCGCGCCTGGAGCTGCGCGCTCGCGATCGGCGTGTCCGCCGCGGCGCGGATGATCTTGATCACCTCGTCGATGTTGTCGACGGCGATCTTGAGCCCCTCGAGGATGTGCTCGCGCTCGAGCGCCTTGTCGAGCTCGAACTGCGCGCGCCGCACGATCACCTCGTGGCGGTGCGCGATGAAGTGTTCGAGCACCTCCTTGAGCGCCATGATCTTCGGCACGAGGCGCTTGGTCGTCGGGTCGGGGACCAGCGCGAGCATGATGACGCCGAACGTCGTCTGGAGCTGCGTGTGCTTGTAGAGCTGGTTGAGGACGACGCGCGGGATCGCGTCGCGCCGGAGCTCGATCACGATGCGCATTCCTTCGCGGTTCGTCTCGTTCCGCAGGTCGCCGATCCCCTCGAGCTTCTTGTCGCGCACCAGCTCGGCGATGTTCTCGATCAGGCGCGCGCTGTTCACCTGATACGGGATCTCGGTGATGACGATCTGCGACTTGCCCGACGACTCCTTCTCCTCGATCACGGCGCGCGCGCGCACGACGATCCGGCCGCGGCCGGTCTCCTGATAATCCTTGATTCCCTGGCGGCCATAGATGAATCCGCCCGTCGGGAAGTCGGGCCCCTTGACGTACTTCCGCAGGTCGCCCGCGGTGGCCTCGGGATGATCGATCAGGTGGAGGATCGCGCTGATCGTCTCGCGCAGGTTGTGCGGCGGGATGTTCGTCGCCATGCCGACCGCGATGCCGGCCGAGCCGTTGACGACGAGGTTCGGGATGCCGGAGGGCAGGACGGTCGGCTCTTCCAGCCGGTCGTCGAAGTTGGGGCCGAAGTCGACGGTGTTCTTGTCGATGTCGGCCAACATCTCCATGGCGATCGGGGAGAGCTTGGATTCGGTGTAGCGGTACGCCGCGGCCGAGTCGCCCTCGATCGAGCCGAAGTTCCCCTGACCGTCGACGAGCGGATAGCGGAGCGAGAAGTCCTGCACCATGCGGACGAGCGCATCGTACACGCTCTGGTCGCCGTGCGGGTGATACTTGCCGAGCACGTCGCCGACGACGGTCGCGCATTTCTTGAACGGACGTCCCGGCACGAGCCCGAGCTCGTTCATCGCGTAGAGCACGCGCCGGTGCACCGGCTTCAGTCCGTCGCGCACGTCGGGCAGCGCGCGAGAGACGATGACGCTCATCGAATAGTTGATGAACGACTCCCTGATCTCTTCGTCGATCAGGCGTGGCAGGATGCGTTCGCGGTTGTTCGGAGCGGTCATGACTCGGCTAGACTCGGCGGCTCGGCGACACGAAAAAGGCGGGATCGGACAGACCGTGAAATCTACCCGAACGGAGGGCGAAAAGCAATGCTTTTGTGCGCCTGGAACCCTTTGTATGACAACGACTTACGCGGCGCCGTTTGAAGGGTAGTCGAGGAAGGACGAGGACGGTGAACGGTGAACGGTTTACGGCCGGCTCCGGGAAGCTCCTGCGTCCCGCGGCCGGCCGTTCACCGATCACCGAAAACCGTTCACCGCGCGCGGCGGGCGCTACTCGCTCCCCTGCATCCCGCTCCGCTGGCGGTCGCCGAACTCGTTCTCCATCTCGGCCTCGTCGCGCGCCTCGAGCTCGCGCTCGCGCGCCGCGGCCTCGTCGCGCTCGAGTCGATACTGCTCGTACCACTCGCGCGTCACCTGGCCCGCGAGCTCGCGATTGCCGAGCCCGAACGCGAGTGCCATGGCGAGCGCGATCGCGCCGAACAGGATCGCGAACGCCGTGGTGACGATGTCGGTGGCGATCCCGAGCTCCTGCAGCGCCATGAAGATCGCGAGCAGGATCACGCCGCCGCGTCCGACGCGTGCCAGCGCGCGGCCGCCGTGCAGCGCCCCCGCCGACGCCGCGATCAGTCCGCCGACGAATCCGCCGAGCACGATCCCGACGAGGATGATCACGATCGCCGCGATCACGCTCGGGATGTAGCCGACCAGGTCGGAGAAGACGCTCGCCAGCGATTCCAGCCCGAGCGCCGTCGCGGCGACGATGATCACCGCGAACATCACGAGCCAGAAGACGAGGTTCGTGAGAACGCGGATCGGATTGAGATGCGACCCCGACCGCTCCACCGCCTGCATCACGCCGCCCCGCTCGAGCATCCGGTTCAACCGGATGCGCCGCAGGAACCGCTCGGTGAGCTTCTCCAGCACCTTCGCGAGCAGATAGCCCGCGAACAGAATGACGAGCGCACCGAGCATCGCGGGCACGAAGTTGCCGAACACCTGCGCGAAGCTGGTCTGCAACCGGTCGCCGAAGTCGGTGGCTGGAGACTGGATCATTTGAGGGAGGAAGGGAGGCCCAATATAGTAACCGTGTTGGGGACGGACGGTTACCGAGATCTGAACGGCAACGGCGAGTAGTGGGTAGCGGGTACGTGGTAGCGGGACTGGCGTACTCGCTACTGGGAGCCGTGGACGGGGCTCGAGCGGGACGGCACGGCCGTACTCGGTACTCAGTACAGGTACCAAGTACGGCTGGCCTGCTCGGAGGGGCTCGCACGGACCCGCGGGCCCGCGGACGGCGACGCCGTCAGCCGTCGCCCTTTCTCGAACGCGGTGATCAGCGCGCGTGAGGTAGCGCGCCCTCCACGGCTCCCGGTGGCGCCGATGCCAGTCGCGCTACCAGGTACCCGCTACCCCCTACTTGCAGTAGCAGTATTCAATTCCGTGTCCCCCTCCTCCGATCGAAGATCACGCTCCGCCGGCAGGTCGGGCAGATGAGCCACTCGCGCCGCCGGGCGTAGCCGAGGCCGAAGGAGCCGCCGCCGATCGCACGCGAGGTCATCGTCGCGCCGTCGCGCGGACACACGGGGCGCTCGCCGGCGTCGAGCGCGGCGCGGATCGCGCGCTGCTCCGCGGGCTCGAACTGTGCGTGCTCGTCCGTCACGGCGCGATGCGCAGCACGAGCTTCCCGAACTGCTTCCCGTCCTGCATCCGCGCGAACGCCTCCCTTCCTTCCTCGAGCGGGTACACACGATCGATCGGCGGGCGCAGACGTCCGGCCCGGAACTGTTCCACCACCGCGTCGAACTCCGCGTCGTTTCCCATCGTCGACCCGAGAATGCTCCACTGATACCAGAACAGACGACGTACGTCCGTCGTCACCATCGGCCCCGACGTCGCCCCGCACGTCACGAGCCGCCCGCCTCGGCCGAGTGCACCGAGCGACTGCGTCCACGTCGCCTCGCCGACGGAGTCGACCACCACGTCCACGCCGCGCTTCCCGGTACGCTCGCGCAGCTCGCGTCCGACGTCGACGCCGTGATGGTTGATCGTGTCGTCCGCGCCGAGCGCACGAGCGCGCGCGAGCTTCTCGTCGCTCCCCGACGTCACCGTCACGGACGCACCGAGCAGCTTCGCGATCTGCAGGCACGCGAGCGCGACGCCGCCGCCGATCCCCCAGATCAGCACGTGCTCTCCGGCCAGCACGCGCGCGCGCGTCACGAGCATGCGCCACGCCGTCAGGGTCGAGAGCGTGAACGCGGCGCCCTCCGCCGGATCGGTGTCGTGCGCGACGCGCCGCACGTTGGCCGCGGGCACGACGACGTACTCCGTCATCGTGCCGGGCAGCTGTTCGCCGAGGATGCCGAACCGCGGACAGAGCGGCTGCTCGCCCGCGAGACAGTGCGAGCAGGTCCGGTCGCTCAACCCCGGATTGATCAGCACGCGATCGCCCGCGCCGAGCCCCGTCACGGCGTCGCCCACGAGATCGATCGTGCCCATCGCGTCCGAGCCGAGAATCCACGGTGGCGCGATGCGTACGTTCGGCAGTCCGCCGACGACGAACAGATCGAGATGATTCAGCGCCGCCGCGGCGACGCGCACGCGGACCTGCGTGTCGCTGGTGAGCGAGGGCGTCGGCAAATCGTCCCGCAACTCGATGCGATCGAGGCCGCCGTGAGCCGAGATGGTGAGTCCTCGCACGCCTCTGGCCGGGGGTTATATTGCTCGCGATATGCTATGCGGGGGCCCCGGCACGCGAAAGGCGTGCGGTGCCGCTGGATTCGCTCCGAGATGCGACCTCATGACCGCCATCAAAGTCCCGCCCCTCGGTGAATCGATCGTCGAGGCCACCGTGTCCCGCTGGCTCAAGCAGGAGGGCGACGCGGTCGCCGCGGGGGACACGCTCGTCGAGCTCGACACCGACAAGATCACCGTCGAAGTGCCGGCGCTCGCCGCCGGCGTGCTCGCCAAGCGGGCGGTGAACGAGGGCGACGTGGTCAAGGTCGACGAGGTGCTCGGCGAGCTGGCCGAAGGCGCTGCGCCGGCGAACGGCGCCGGCAAGCCGGCCGCGGCGTCCACGCCCGCTCCGGCGCGCGCGGCGACGCCCGCGCCCGCCGTGGCGAAGGCCGCCGCACCCGCCTCTCCGACGCCATCCGCGGCGCCCGCGCGCCCCGCCGAGGTGCGCGCTTCACCCGCTGCGCAGCGCATCGCCGCCGAGCAGCGCGTCGACCTCGCCGCCGTGCCGGGCACGGGACTGGGCGGCGTGGTGAGCAAGCCCGACGTGATCGAGCACCTCGCGGGCGGCGCGCCCCCTGCACCGGTCGCCGCACCCGCCGCACCCGCCGCGCCGAGCGCACCCGCAGCGCCCGCGGCGCCCGCGGCGCCCGCGCGGCCGCCGGTGCCCGCCGGCGAGCGCGAGACGCGCGAGAAGATGACGACGCGGCGCAAGCGCATCGCCGAGAACCTGCTCCTCGCGCAGCACTCCACGGCGCACCTCACGACCTTCAACGAGATCGACATGTCCGCCGTGAGCGCGCTGCGCGAGCGGATGAAGGAGAAGGTCGAGAAGGAGCATGGCGTCAGGCTCAGCTACATGCCCTTCTTCGTGAAGGCGGCGACGCTGGCGCTCAAGGCGTATCCCGTCGTCAACGCGCAGATCGACGACGACTCCATCGTCTACAAGCACTACGTGAACATGGGGATCGCCGTCGCGTCGGATGCGGGGCTCGTCGTCCCGAACGTCAAGGACGCCGATCGCAAGG
>DATJGU010000058.1:0-3898 GCA_035494615.1 Gemmatimonadaceae bacterium | reverse complement strand
GAGCTGGGCGACGCGATCGTGAACATCCTCCGCCGCGGCGGCGTGAACTCCACGCGTGTCGTCGAGCGCTACGTCGCCGACACGGAGTCGGGAGTGAAGCTCGTGCTCACCGCGCCGCTCATCACGTGGGGGATGCTGCGCACGCTCTCCGCGGACGAGCGCGCGGCGTGGGTGGCGTGGGCGGTGGCGCTCACGCTCGTGTCGCGCCTGCTCGCGTATCGCCGGCCGCGGCCGGACGGCGCGCGCTGAGCGTCGCATGACCGGCGCGGACGACAGGCGCCTGGGGGACGTCCGTACGGTGGACCCGCGCGCGTGGCGCACCGCGATCATCGTCACGGTGGTCGCGGCGATGGTGCGACTGTTCTTCGCGTGGTGGATCCCGCTCTTCCCCGACGAAACCTACTACTGGGACTGGACGCGGCATCTCGCCGGCGGGTACTTCGATCACCCGCCGATGATCGCCGTGCTCATTCGTGCCGGCACGTTCGTCGGGGGCGCGACGGCGCTCGCGGTGCGGTTCTTCCCCGTGATCGCTGGCGCGGTGGCGTCGTTCGCCGCCGTCGGCATCGCGCGACGCATCGGCGGCGACAATGCGGCGCGGTCGGCAGCGATCGTCTTCGCGCTCATGCCGCTCGCCGCCACCGGCCTCGTGCTCGCGACGCCCGACGCGCCGCTGTTGGCGTCCGGCGCCGCGGCGCTGTGGGCGGTCGTGCGCGCACTCCAGTCGCCGTCACGCTCGCGCGCGGCGCTCGGCTGGTGGTGCGCCGCCGGCGTCGCGCTCGGGCTCGCGTTCGCGTCGAAGTACACGTCGATCCTGCTGCCGCTCTCGCTCGCCGTCGCGATGCTCGTGCGTCCGTCGCTGCGAGCGCGGCTGCGCGAGCCGGGACCGTGGATCGCGTGCGTCCTCGCGACGCTCGTCTTGCTTCCCGTGCTGCGCTGGAACGCGGCGCACGACTGGATCTCCTTCCGCTTCCAGATCCAGCACGGGCTCGGCACGCCGAAGGGCTCGGCGATCAAGCGCGAGCTCGATCTCGTCGGCGGCCAGCTCGGCCTCGTGTCGCCGATCCTCTTCGCGCTCATGGCGGGCGCGGTGTGGCGCGCGCTCCGCCGCCCGCGCGACGACGTCCACTTCGCGCTCGCCGTCGTGGCGGCGGGAAGCTGGGTGTTCTTCGCCTACAGCGCGCTGCGCCGAGCGGTCGAGGCCAACTGGCCCGCGCCGTCGTACGTGCCGGCCGCGGCGCTGCTCGCGTCGCTCGTCGCGGCGACGTCGAGCGCGGCGCTGCATCGCTGGCTGCGCGGCGGGCTCGCGCTCGCCGCGCTGCTCGTCGGCGTGATCTACGTGCACGCGCTCGTGCCGATCCTCCCGCTCCCCGCGCGGCGCGACCCGCTCGCTCGCGCCGCCGGCTGGGAGGGGCTCGCGAATAGGGTCGACGCCACGCGCCGCGGCCTCGCCGCGCGGAGCTGGATCGGCGGTGACCGCTATCAGGAGACGAGCGAGCTGGCCTACCACGCCGCGGGCCGGCCGGAGGCGATCTGCGTCTGTCTCGGCGGCCGCCGCAATCAGTACGAGCTGTGGCCCGGATTCGCCGAGCGCGCGTCCGCCGGCGACGCGCTCGTCCTCGCGCTCGACGAGCGGCCCGCGATGCACGAGAGCGTCGCCCGCCTCGCTCCCTTCTTCACGCGCGTCACGCGCGGCGAGCTCGTGCCGCTCCTCCGCGGGAGCGACACCGTCACGGTGCGCCGGCTCTGGCTGCTCGAGGGCTATCGCGCCGGCTGGCCGGCTCGCGCTGAGCCCTGACCGCGCTCGGCGCTTCGTTCGGCGCCGCGCCCGCTGCCGTACGCCGCGCGGATGGCGCCGAGGAGCTCCACGACCTGCTGCTGCTCGCCCCGCTCGAGCATCGACGCCGCGCGCTGGTTCGCCGCGTCCATCGGCGCCTCGAGCTCGGAGATGAGTCGCACCCCGCGCGGCGTGACCTGGCAGAGCACCTGGCGCCGGTCGGGGGTGCAGCGCTCGCGCACGACGTACCCCGCCGCCTCGAGCTTGTCGAGCAGCCGCGTGATCCCGGCCGCTTCCTCGACCATGCGATCGCGGATGGCGAGCGTCGGAAGCCCGGCGTCGCCCGCGCCGCGCAGGATGCGCAGCACGTTGTACTGCTGGATCGTGATCCCGTGCGTCTCGACGACCTGGGCGAGCTGCCGCTGCACGACGGCCGCCGTGCGCAGCACGCTCACGACCACCTCCTCGGCCGATGAGCGGAACGGTCTGGTCTGCTTGATCTCCTCCTGCAGTGTGCTGCTGCGACGTGGCATCGGAACGAGTTGGCCGGGTGGGTGAGGTCGCATCCGGATGTGACTATTGACGGAGCAATACTAACATCCGTGTCAAATGGACGGGCACGTCTCCCGCGTGCGTGCGAGTCGCGCCTCGCGCACCGCTAGCTTCCAGCGCGCCGCGTGCCACGACTGCGCAAGCGCTCCCGCCGCACGCTCCGCTCACTTCCCGCCATCACGCCGATGCCGACCGTTCCACAGGATCTCGACCGCTACCTCACGGAGCACGACGCGCGCATCAAGCGCGAGCTGTTCGAGCTGCTCGCGATCCCGAGCGTCAGTGCGCGCTCCGAGCACGACGCGGACACGCGGCGCGCCGCGGAGTGGGTCGCCGGCTCGCTGCGCGCTGCCGGCCTCTCGGCGACGGTGCACGCCACGCCCGGGCAGCCGGTCGTCGTCGGCGAGTATCGCGACGCGCCGGCCGGTGCGCCCACGGTGCTCGTGTACGGACACTACGACGTGCAGCCCGCCGAGCCGCTCGAGCTGTGGACGTCGCCGCCATTCGAAGCGACCGTGCGCGACGGCCGCATCTACGCGCGCGGCGCGGTGGACGACAAGGGGCAGCTCTTCCTGCACGTGAAGGCGCTCGAGGCGCATCTCGCCGTGCGCGGACGGCTTCCGGTGAACGTCATCGTGCTCGCCGAGGGCGAGGAGGAGGTCGGAAGCGAGCATCTCGCGTCGTTCATCAAGGCGCACGCCGGCCTCCTGCGCTGCGACGGCGTGGTGATCTCCGACTCGTCGATGTTCGCGCCCGGGCTGCCGAGCGTGCTCTCGTCGCTGCGCGGGCTGGCGTACTTCCAGATCGACGTGCAGGGCCCGGCACAGGATCTCCATTCGGGGAGCTACGGCGGCGGGGTCGTGAACCCCGCGATGGCGCTCGCGCGGATCCTCGCGACGATGCACGACGCCGACGGCCGCGTGGCGATCGGCGGATTCTACGACGCGGTGCGCGAGTGGCCCGCGCACGTGCTCGAGCAGATGCGCGCGCTCCCCTTCGACGAGGAGTCGTTCCGCGCCGAGACGGGTTCGCCGGCACTCGGCGGCGAGCGGGGCTTCACCGTGCTGGAGCGGCTCTGGACGCGGCCGACGTGCGAGGTGAACGGCCTGCTGAGCGGCTACACCGGCGAGGGCGCGAAGACCGTGCTCCCCGCGAAGGCGATGGCGAAGGTGAGCTGCCGGCTCGTGCCCGATCAGGACCCCACCGAGATCGAGCGGCTGATGCGCGCGCACGTGGCGCGCGTCGCGCCGGCGGGCGTGACGGCGACGGTGACTGCGCTGCACGGCGGCCGTCCCTGGCGCGGCGAGCTCGGTGGCCCGCTGTTCGACGCCGCGCGCCGCGCGCTCGCCGCCGCGTTCGGCCGCGAGCCGGTGATCACCGGCGAAGGCGGCTCGATCCCCGTCGTCGGCGACTTCGAGCGCATCCTCGGCGCCCCCGTGCTCCTCATGGGCTTCGGCCTCCCCGGCGAGAACGCGCACGCGCCCGACGAATGGATCTCGGTGGAGAATTTCGAGAAGGGGATGAGGGCGGTGGCGGGGCTGTTTGATGAACTACAACCGCGAGTAGGGG
>DATJGU010000057.1:0-14907 GCA_035494615.1 Gemmatimonadaceae bacterium | reverse complement strand
ACGATGTTGTGGTAGAGCTGGTTCAGCATCGGATCGGAGGACACGAACGATCCGGTGCGCGGCATGTCGGAGTGCACGACGATGCCGGTGATCGCCGCGGGCGTCGGTGTGCCGGGAAAGCCCTCGACCTTCACGTAGCGGAAGCCGTGGAAGGTGAAGTGCGGCTCGAAGGTCTCCTCGCCGCCGCCCTTGAGCGTGTAGCTGTCGGTCGCTTCGGCGGTGCGCAGGTTCGCCGTGTAGAAGTTGCCTTCCTTGTCGAGCACCTCGGCGTGGTGCAGGCGCACCGTCGTGCCGGCGGGGCCCGTGACGCGGAGGCGCACCCAGCCGACCATGTTCTGCCCCATGTCGAACACCGTCTCGCCCGCGGGAGTGCGCAGCACCTTCACCGGCGCGATCTCCTGAATGCGACGGATCGGCGGACCGGGGGGCGCGACGATCTCCTTCGTCGGCAGATCGACGACGCGAGCGGCGGTCCAGCCGGCGTCGGCGAAGCCCGGGCTGCTCCAGCCGGCGTGCTCGAGGCGCGCGTCGTAGTGCTCGCCGTTGTAGATGTCGGAGGCGAGGATCGGTCCGGTCGACGCTTTCCATCCGTCGCCGGTACCGATGGTCTGCTCGCGGCCGTCGGCGTAGCGCACGACGATCTGCGCGAGGAGCGCGAGCGACGTGCCGTAGGTGTTGCGCCGCTTCTCCCAGGCGAGCCGACCGCGATACCAGCCGTCGCCGAGGGTGACGCCGACCGCGTTGCGTCCGGCGTGCACCAGCGACGTGACGTCGTACGTCTGATAGAGCAGCCGCTCGTCGTAGCTCGTCCATCCGGGCGCGAGCACCTCGTCGCCGACGCGGCGGCCGTCGATCTCCATCTCGTACAGCCCGTGCGCGGTGACGTACGCGCGCGCCGACGCGACCGGGCCGTCGAGCGTGAACTCGGTGCGGAGCATCGGCGCCGGATTCGAGCGCGTCGTGTCGGTCGGCAGCGCCGGCGAGATCCACTTCGCGGTCCACGCGGCGGGCGACAGGAGGCCCGTCTCCCAGAACGCGGGCGCACTCCATGGCGACGCTTCGCCGCGGTCGTCCCATACGCGCACTTGCCAGTGGTAGCGCGTGCGCGGTCGCAGCGTGGGACCGGCGTACGGCACGTTCACCGACTGGTGCGACGCGACGCGCCCGGAGCTCCAGAGCGGCGCGCTCGCGAGCGCTTCCGGACGCGTGGCGACGCGGATCTCGTACGCGCTCTGCATCGTGCCGCGGCGCTCGGCGTGCAGCATCCAGCTCATCCGCGGAGCGGGCTCGTCGATGCCGATCGGGTTCGTGAAGTACTCGGTGCGCAGGCGCTCGGCGTGCACCGGCTGTGCGGCGGCGGCCGCCGCACCGGCGACGAGCGCCGTGAGGGTGACGGACGCGAGAAGCCGGCGGGAGAGGACGAGGCGGGCGGCGCACATGGTGCTGAGATCCTCCGGAGAGCTCGATGGGCCAACATCGGAGAAGCACCGGGGTGGGTCAAGCTGCTCCGACCGGCAACGGCGAGCAGGGGTAGCGCGTAGCGAGTACTCAATAGCGGGTAGACGACAACAGCCGACCGGAGAGGATCGTATGCGTGGCGTGGCTTCCCTCGTGAGTGGAGTTCTCCTCACCGCCGTGGCGAGTGGTGCAGGAGCGCAGAACGCGGCGCCGGCGCAGCCGCAGCAACCGATGTCGTTCTTCGTCACGAGCGCGAGCAAGGGCGACGGCGCGAACCTCGGCGGGCTCGCGGGCGCGGACGCGTGGTGCGCGCAGCTCGCGGCGCAGTCCGGGACGCCCGTGGCGCCGGGCCGCATGTGGCGCGCGTATCTCAGCGCCGTCGGTCCCGACGGCAAGCCGATCAACGCGCGCGACCGGATCGGCGCGGGGCCATGGCACAACGCGAAGGGCGCGCTGATCGCCGCGACCGTCGCCGACCTGCACGGCGACATCATCCGCGACCGGAATCAGATCAACAAGGCGAACGCGCTCACCGAGAAGGGCACGGTGGTGAACGGCGCGGGCGACACGCCGAACATGCACGACATCCTCACCGGCTCCGACTCCGAGGGCCGCGCGCTCGCCGGCACCTTCGACACGACGTGCAGCAACTGGACGAGCAATTCGGCCACGGGCAGCGCGATGGTCGGTCACCACGACCGTACCGGCGGCGGCTCGACGTCATGGAACTCGACGCATCCGTCGCGCGGCTGTGGGCAGCAGAATCTGGTGTCGACCGGGGGAGCGGGGCTGCTCTACTGTTTCGCGGCGAACTGACTCCGGCCTGGACGCGTCAGCGACGCGAGGAGGCGTTCAGAGCACCGCGCGGAGCCTGCGGAGGTGGGCGTGGCCGCGGAGGACGCTCCTACCGCCATGTGATTCCACGCGGAGGCGCGGCGCCTCACTGTCCTGATCCACGGATCGTCTGCCGGCGAGCGACCGCCACGCCGACCCGCGAATCCGCCATCCCGTAGTAGAGCAGCCACCGCTCGCGGAAGGGCACGAGCGCCTCGACGAAGGTCGTCCCCTCGGCGTACTGGCCCGTGCGCTCGTACGGCTCCGTCGGCCGGATGAACGGTGCATCGGAGCGGTCGAGGAGCTTCACCGGATTCTTCGCGTCGAACAGCGCTTGCCCCGCCGTGTACACACGCGCCGGCAGGCCGGCCACCCCGTACTCGCCGCTGTTCCCCGCGTTGTACAGGAGCACGATCCCGCGCGGCGTGAGGATCGCCGGCGGCCCCGCCTCCACGAGCCACGAGTCGAAGTAGCCGGGCCGAGGCGAGAGCACCTTCGCGAGCTTGCCGTCGCGATCGGCGAGCGGCTCCCAGTGGATCAGGTCGTCCGACGTCGCGACGAGCACGTCGGGCACGTTGAAGTACATCCAGTACTTGCCGTTCACGCGCGTGGCGACGAGCCGGTCGCCGAGGACGCGCGCGACGATCGACCCCGACTTCGTCTCCATCGACAGATACCTGCCACCCGCCGCCGCGGCGAAGGCGGGGCCGTGCTTCGTCCACGTCACCAGATCCCGCGACGTCGCCACCGCGAGCCGAGGGACGTCGCGGTTCCACTGCGTGTACGTCAGCACGTAGGTGCCGTCCTCGGTCTCGACGAGCCGGGGATCCTCGACGCCGCCCGGCCATTCGTACTTCATCTGCGCGTCGCGAGCCGGAAAGAGCACGGGGGCCGGCCGGCGCGTGAAGTGCAGCCCGTCCGCGCTCTCCGCCATCCCGAGCCGCGAGGTGTGCTGGCCGATGCGCCGCTCCCCCGACGCATCCTCGGCGCGATAGAGCATCACGACGCGGCCGTCGCGCACGACGGCGGCCGGGTTGAAGGTGGCGTACTCCTCCCAGTGCACCGCGCTGTCGCGCATCGGCGAGGTGAACGTCGACGCCGCGCTCGGAACGAGCACCGGGTTCGCCTCGCTCGGCTTCGTGAACGGCCCGATCATCCACGGGCGCTGCTGCGCGCCGAGGGGCGCCGCGAGCGCGACCGTCAACGCGAGCGCACGGTGGATCGTAGCTCTCCTGATCATCGATGGACGTGGCCTCGTTCGGTGATCGCGGGAGATGCAGCGTGAGCCGCGAGAGGGCAAGCGTGCGCGTCGTGCGCGTGCGTCCGTACCCGTCCCACGCCTCTTCCGCGTCCCGGCACCCAACTCTAGCTTAGCCGCACTTCAGCCGAGAGGGAGACGCGCGGATGACTCAGCCGGTCGTTCAACTCAGGCGTCGCGGGTTCGGTGAGACGATGCGCCGCGACGCATGGTGGCTTCCGCCGCTCGGCGTGTTCGTCGTGCTCTCCGCCTTTCTCGTGTACGCGACGTGGGCCGCGTTCCAGAACGCGTACTACGAGTACGGCAATTACCTCTCTCCCTTCTATTCACCGCTGCTCTTCGGCGACTCGCCGCACGCCTGGTTCTCGCGCGCGCCGAAGTGGCTCGCGTCGATCTCGGCGGCGCTGCTGATCCTGCCCTTCCCCGGCGGGTTCCGCTTCACCTGCTACTACTATCGCGGCGCCTACTACAAGGCGTTCTGGGCCGATCCGCCGAGCTGCGCCGTCGGCGAGCCGCGCACGGGCTACCTCGGCGAGCGCTACCTGCCGCTCGTGCTCCAGAACGTCCATCGGTACTTTCTCTACTTCGCGCTGCTCTTCCTCGTCTTCCTCGCGCACGACGCGTGGGACGGGTTCCGGTTCACCGATGCGTCGGGCGCGACGCACTGGGGGGTCGGCGTCGGTTCGCTCGTGCTGCTCACGAACGTCTGCCTGCTCGGCGGCTACACGCTCGGCTGCCATTCGCTACGGCATCTCGTCGGCGGCTATCTCGACCGGTTCGCCGGCCGGCCGGTGCGGCGCACGGCGTACGACTGCGTGAGCTGCCTCAATCGCGGTCACATGAACTGGGCGTGGGCGAGCCTGTTCTGGGTCGCGTTCACCGACGTGTACGTGCGGCTGTGCGCGATGGGCGTGTGGCACGACTGGCGGATCCTGTGAGCGACCATCCGATCGTCGCGCACGACGTGCTCGTGATCGGCGCCGGCGGCGCGGGGCTGCGCGCGGCGATCGAGGCCGCGTCGCGCGGGCTGTCCGTCGGCGTCGTCTGCAAGTCGCTGCTCGGCAAGGCGCACACGGTGATGGCCGAGGGGGGCGTGGCCGCGGCCATGGGCAACGTCGACGACCGCGACAACTGGCGCGTGCACTTCGCCGACACGATGCGCGGCGGCCAGTACGTCAACAACTGGCGCATGGCCGAGCTGCACGCGAAGGAATCGCCGGCCCGGGTGCGCGAGCTCGAAGCGTGGGGCGCCCTGTTCGACCGCACGAAGGACGGCCGCATCCTCCAGCGCAACTTCGGCGGGCACCGGTATCCGCGGCTCGCGCACGTCGGCGACCGCACCGGGCTCGAGATGATCCGCACCCTCCAGGACCACGGGATCCACGAGGGCATCGACGTCCACATGGAGTACACCGTCGTCACGCTGCTGCACGACGGCGAGCGCATCGCGGGAGCGCTGGCGTACGAGCGCGAGCGCGGGCGGTTCCGCGTGTTCCGCGCCAAGGCGGTGGTGCTCGCCACCGGCGGGATCGGGCGCGCGTACAGCATCACGAGCAACAGCTGGGAGTGCACGGGCGACGGGCACTCGCTGGCGTACCACGCGGGCGCGGCGCTCCAGGACATGGAGTTCGTGCAGTTCCATCCGACCGGCATGATCTGGCCGCCGAGCGTGCGCGGCATCCTCGTCACCGAAGGCGTCCGCGGCGAGGGGGGCGTGCTGCGGAACCGCGATGGGCGCCGCTTCATGTTCGACAACGTTCCCGAGAACTACCGGTCGCAGACGGCGGACAACGAGGAGGAGGGCTGGCGCTACACGCAGGGCGACAAGGAGGCGCGCCGCCCCCCCGAGCTGCTCACGCGCGACCACGTGGCGCGCATGATCGTGCGCGAGGTGAAGGAGGGGCGCGGATCGCCGCACGGCGGCGTGTTCCTCGACATCTCGTGGATCAAGGATCGCATCCCGAACTCGGCGGAGCACATCAAGCGCAAGCTGCCGAGCATGTACCATCAGTTCATGCAGCTCGCCGGCATCGACATCACGAAGGAGCCGATGGAGATCGGGCCGACGACCCACTACGTCATGGGCGGCATCCGCGTCGACGGGGACACGCAGATGTCCACCGTGCCGGGGCTGTTCGCCTGCGGCGAGTGCGCCGCCGGCCTGCACGGCGCCAACCGGCTCGGCGGCAACTCGCTCTCCGACCTGCTCGTGTTCGGGAAGCTCGCCGGCGAGCAGGCCGCCGAGTTCGCCCGCACGAATGGCGACGTCCGCCTCGACGAGAGGGAGCTCGACGCCGGGATGACGATGGCGCTCGCGCCCTTCGACCGCGGCTCGAGCGGCGAGAGCGCCTTCCAGGTGCAGGACGCGTTGCAGACGACGATGCAGGACCTCGTCGGCATCGTGCGCTCCGAGCAGGAGGTGCAGCGCGGGCTCGCGGAGCTCGGCACGCTGCGTGCGCGCGCCGAACGGGTGGGCGTGGTGGGCAATCGCGAGTACAATCCCGGATGGCACACCGCGCTCGACCTCCGGCACCTGCTGACGGTCTCTGAGGCGATCGCGCGGTGTGCGCTCGAGCGGAAGGAGAGCCGCGGGGGACACTTCCGAGACGACCATCCACAGAAGGATCCGGCGTACGGCACGTTCAACAACGTCGTGCGGCGCGGCCGCGACGGCGCGATGGAGCTCAGCCGCGAGCCCATCCCGCCGCTCCCCGCCGAGCTCGCGGCGATCATCGAGGAGATGAAGTAGTGACGGCCACGCCATCGACTCCGGGGACGACGTCGCACGCCGTCGACGCCTATACCGCGGCGCAGCAGGCGCAGGACGCCGCCGTCGGCCACACCAGGCGCACCTTCCGCGTCTGGCGCGGCGCCGACGGCCAGGGCGACTTCCGCGACTTCACGACCGAGACCGCGGACGGCATGGTCGTGCTCGACGCGATCCACCAGATCCAGGCCGAGCAGGCGAGCGACCTCGCCGTCCGCTGGAACTGCAAGGCCGGCAAGTGCGGCTCGTGCTCGGCGGAGATCAACGGGAAGCCGCGGCTGATGTGCATGACGCGGCTCGACGAGCTCCCCGCCGACGAGCCCGTGAGCGTGGAGCCGATGCGCGCGTTCCCGCACGTGCGCGATCTCGTGACCGACGTCTCGTGGAACTTCCGCGTCAAGCCGACGATCACGCGGTTCACGCCGCGGCCGCCGGACGCACCGGACGGCACGTGGCGGATCGACCAGCGCGACGTCGACCGGGTGCAGGAGTTCCGCAAGTGCATCGAGTGCTTCCTCTGCCAGGACGTCTGTCACGTCCTGCGCGACCATCACAAGCACGACGAGTTCATCGGGCCGCGCTTTCTCGTCTACGCCGCCGCGCTCGAGATGCACCCGCTCGATGTCGCCGACCGGACGGATCAGCTCAAGGAGGCGCACGGGATCGGCTACTGCAACATCACGAAGTGCTGCACGAAGGTGTGTCCCGAGCACATCACGATCACGGACAACGCGATCATTCCGCTCAAGGAGCGGGTGGCGGATCGGCATTTCGATCCGGTGGGGGCGCTGGTGCGGCTCGTACGGGGAAAGAGGAGGTGAAGATGTGAACGGTCGACAGTGAACGGTAAACAGCGTGCCTCGGGACGCCTCTCATCCCGCCGTTGACGTTCCTGTTCGCTGACGTAAACCGTTCACCGTTCACCATTCACCGCTTTTCGAGGCCACCATGCCCGATCTCAAGAAGATCTCCCAGGAAGCCATCCCTCGCGCGATCCAGAAGGCGGAGCGGTACCGGCTGCTCAACCAGTCGTGGGCGACGGAGAGCATCTGTCTCGACATCCTCGAGATCGATCCGTCGAACCAGCAGGTGCTCGTCATGCTGCTGCTCGCGATCACCGATCAGTTCGGCGGTGAGTCGGGAGAGACGGCGCGGCGCGCCCGCGCGGTCGTCGACCGGTTGACCGACGCGTATCAGCGCGCCTACTACGGCGGGATCGTCGCCGAGCGGCTGGCGCACGCGCAGCTCGCGAGTGGGGCGCTGCACGCCGAGGAGATGGCCCTCACGACGCTTCGCGCGGCGATGGAGTCCTTCGAGCGGGCCGAGTCGCTGCGGCAGGCGGGGAACGACGACGCGATCCTCCGGTGGAACACCTGCCAGCGCACCCTCGCCAGGTTGCGGAAGCGCGAGGTGGAAGAGGAGAGGTACGAGCCGAGCTTCGGCGAGTAGCACTCTCGGGACGGGCCCCCCTTTCGCGAAGGCGGCGTACACGTATGTTTGCCGCTCGCCGCGACGCAGCGGCGCGACCCGCCTCTCCGGAGAGCCCTCAGATGATGTCCCGTCTCGACAGGTCCACCAGCCGGCTCGTCGCCGGCACGATCGCCGCGCTCGTCCTCGCCGCCTGCTCCGACTCCGCGAACCTCCCCACCGCCGATCGGCAGATCGCGCCCACGGAGCCCGAGCAGAGCGTCGCGGAGTTCAACACGACCAGGCACCTGTTCCACACGAAGGAGTTCTACGCCAAGCCGGGCGCCGCGAAGCCGTCGAGCAACACGGGCATCTTCTACCACGGCGGCACCGTGATCACGGGGACCGCGACGAAAGTGGTCGCGATCTACTGGGGGAACCCCGTCTACACGAACCTCCCGTCGGGCACCGGCGTCGGCACCGCCGACGGCACGCTGATCGGCTCGTTCCTCCGCTCGCTCGGCGGGTCGCCGTACTTCAACATCAACACGACGTACTACAACGGGAGCGGCGCGCGCGTCGTCAACGCCGTGAGCTACACGGGCTACTGGAACACGAGCGGGACCTATGCCGCGCCGTCGGCCGCGCCGACCGATCAGGACATGATCAATCTCATCCGGGCCGGTATTGGCAAGTACATCACGTACGACCCGAACACCGTGTACGCGATCTTCACCGGCCGCAACGTGAATCTCGGCGGCGGCTTCGGCTCGCAGTACTGCGCCTACCACACCCGCGGCACGCTCGCCGACGGACGCGTGTTCTACTATGCCGCAATGCCGTACAACCAGCAGTACCCGACCGGCTGCACCTCGGGTTACACGTCGCCGAACGCAGACGCCGCGGCGAACTCCGAGGTGAACACGCTCGCGCACGAGATCGAGGAGACGACGACGGATGCGCGCGGCGACGCGTGGTTCGATCGGCGCGGCTACGAGAACGCCGACAAGTGCGCGTGGACGTGGGGCGCGACGAGCACGCTGAGCAACGGCGGCGTGTACAACATGCGGCTCGGTGACGGCAACTACTACCTGATCCAGCGCAACTGGGTGAACGCCGGATCGGGCGGCTGCGCGGTGTCCTACTGATCGCGCGCTGACGACGAACGCGAAGCCCCGGCCGACGATCGGCCGGGGCTTCGTGCTTCGGACGGGCGTCGTGTGCACTCGCGCCCCGGCTATGCTACTGGTGGCGTTGGATTGGCGATCGTGCGACGCGGGAATACGGCAAAGTTGCGGCATGCCGGTCATCAGCCGCTTTCTGGGAATCGCCATCGCGATCCTGTATCGCGATCACGATCCGCCGCACTTCCACGCTACCTATGGCGAGTACGCGATGACGGTGGGCATCCGAGACGTGAAGTGAAGGGCCGGTTTCCACGAGTGCGCAAGCTCATGTGCTGGAGTGGCTCGGTCTCCATCGAGCCGAGCTTCTCGAATCCTGGGAGCTTGCACGAATGGGGCGGCCTCTTCGCCCCATTGCCCCGCTCGAGTAGATTGAGCGCTCGCAGGGGAGCGTTCATGGTCAGCGTCACGGCGGTACGATACCTACGCGATTACGTCCTCTGGCTCCGCTTCGACGACGGCGCGGAGGGCGAGATCGACCTCGCCGGCCAGTTGATCGGCGAAGTATTCGAGCCTCTGCACGACGTGACCTTGTTTGCCGCCGTGCGCTTGGACGCGGAGATTCGAACCGTCGCGTGGCCCAATGGCGCCGATCTGGCGCCGGAATTTCTACGCGAATTGCTCCGCTCGCACGCAGCGGCGTAGGTCATCTCACGACGATTCGACGTCTGATTCGCGCGGCACGCGAACCACGCGCGGATCGGTGAACACGTCGAGCTCATCGCGGCTGGTGCTCGAGAACTCGGAAACGACCGCACCCTCCGCACCCGCCTGGAACCAGTGGAGCGTGTCGGGGGGGATGGTGAACTGCTCCCCCGGTCCGAGCACCAACTCGCGCGACACGGTGTAGTACCGCGCGCTCTCCGCCGGAGGATGCGCGACGGGTGCGTGCGTCGCCGGGCCCTCCACATAGAGCCGCACCGTCCCCCACCGGCAGCGAAAGGTCTCCATCTTCCCCGCCTCGGAGCCGACCGGCGGATGCCGGTGCTCGGGACAGGTCTGCCCGGGAAAGAGCACGAGCTCCTTCGCGCAGTAGCGATCGGTGTTGACGTAGGTGAAGAGCTGCAGTCCTTCGGACTCGAGCCGGCCGAGCCCGAAGTCGGCGATCTCGATGCGCGCGCGCTCCGCGTCGGTGAGCGTGATGCCGGCGCGCACGAGCATCGCCGCCGCTCGCCGGCGCGCGTCGTCGGCCGTCGCGCGGTCGGTCACGAGCGCCGCGAGCCCCGGGCGACGCGCTGCACGCTCACGATGCGCCGCATCGGCTCATCGGCGCAGTCGCTTCCGCAGATGGATGCTCCGATGCCCCATGGGGTAGTCGTCCACCTGCCCCACCGTCTGGTACCCGAACCGCCGATAGAAGGCCGGCGCCTGGAAGTCGTGCGTCGAGAGCACGATCTGCACGGCGCCGCGCTCGCGCGCCTCGGACTCGGCGGCCTCGAGGAGACGTGTGCCGAGCCGCCGGCCGCGCCACCGCTCGTGCACCCAGAGCGTGCGAACCTCGCACGTGCGCCCCCACGTCCATCCGTACAGGCCCGCCACGATCTCGCCGCCGTCGTCGCGGAGGATGATCGCCAGCAGGCGCGCGTCGGCGATGCCGGTGCGCGCGACGTTGTACTCGTAGATACGATCGTCGAGATACTGCACGTCGCGCGGGTCGGGCGTCTCGACGATGGGCAGCGCCTCCAGATGCCGGACCTCGTTCGTCGAGCCCATCTGATCCTCCCGTTGCCGGTTCGTCGTCCGTGTGACCGAGCGTAGGGGCGGCCGCGCTCGAGAGTTCCCCGCGCTACGGCGTCGCCTTGCCGCCGCGCTCCGGCGCGATCCCCATCTCGGCGAAGAACGCGTCGTAGCTGAGCGGCCGGCCGAGGAAGCGCTGGAGGAGGGCGTCGGGCTCTTGCGTCGCCGCGGGAGCGAGCACGGTCTCGCGGTACGCGCGGCCCGTGCGCCGGTTCATCGGCCCCTCGCGCGCGAAACGCGTGTAGAGATCCTGGGCGTAGACCTTGGACCAGAGATAGCCGTAGTAGCCGGCGTCGTAGCCGCTCATGAGGTGACCGAAGCTCGCCGGTCCGAGGTTCCCTTCGATGTCGGCGACCGGCGTCAGCTCGGCGGAGAGCTTGTTCCAGAGCGCGAGCGGGTCGACGGAGGGATCGCCGCTGTGGAGCGCGAGGTCGTACGCGGCGAGCATGGCCTGCGACGTCCCGTTCAACCCGTCGCGGAAGTGCTTGAGCGCGAGCATGCGCTGCACGAGCGAATCCGGCAGCGGCCGGCCGGTGACGACGTTCTTCGAGACGCGCGCGAGGATCGCGGGCTCCCACATCCAGTTCTCGAGCATCTGCGACGGCGCCTCGACGAAGTCCTGGCGCAGCCCGCCGGTGCCGAGCGAGATGTACGGCGAGCTGTCGGACAGCATGTCGACGGCGTGGCCGAACTCGTGGAAGAAGGTGACGACGTCGCCGTGCGACAGGAGCGACGGCTCCTTGCCGCCGGGCGCCGGCCAGTTGCCGACGATCGCGACGGCGGGCAGCTGGCGCGTGCCGTCGGCGCGCCGGCGCGTGAGCACGAAGGGGAAGGCGGCGAAGTGGTCGTACTTGTCCGGGCGCGGGAACAGGTCGAGGTAGGCCGTACCGAGCACGCGCCCGGTGGCGACGTCGCGCACCGTGAACTCCCGTACGCCCGGCGCCCAGACGTCCGCCGGTGTCACCTCGCTCAGCGCGAGGCCGAACAGCTCCTGATAGATGTCGAGGACGGAGCGCACGACGTGCTCGACGGGAAAGTACTGGCGCACCTCGTTGCCGTTCACGGCGTAGCGCGCCTGGCGAAGCTTCTCGCCGTAATAGGACAGATCCCACACCTCGAGCTTGTGTCCGAGCCCGTCGTGCTCGGCCACCGGCGCGAGCTCGGCCAGCTCCTGGCGCGCCTTCGTCATGAGCCCTTCGTCGACGCGGCCGATGAACGCCGTCGCGCGCTCGGGCGTCTTCGCGACCTTCACGTCGAGCTGATAGGCGGCCCAGTTCGGGAAGCCGAACAGATGCGCGAGCGTGTCGCGGATGGCGACCGCGGTTCGCAGGCGGTCGATGTTGGCCATGCCGCCGCGTCGCTCGTAGGCGAGGAGGAAGCGGTGGCGCGCATCGGAGGAAGGCTCGTTGCGGAGGAAGAGCGAGATGGTGCTCTCGTCGGCCGGAAGGAGCTGCTCCGTGCCGCGCTTGACGAGCTGCGCCTTCAGTTGCGCGGGAAGCGGCGCGATCTCGCCGTCCGAGAGCGCGACGCGCGTGGTGTCGGTGCTGAGGGCGACGTTGAACTCGCGCGAGAGATCGTTGAGATGCTGGAGCATCGCCGTCGAGCGCGCGCGCTTGGCCGAGTCGAGCGCCGCCCCGCCGTGTCGCAGCGTCTCCTCCCACCGCGCGGCGAGGGTGCTGTCGATCGCCGAGAGCCGCTCGGCTCGTGCGTGCGCGGCGACCGCGTAGATCCGCGGGTCGGCGTTCACCTCGACGAAGTAGTTGCTCGTGAGCTGGCTGCACGCCGTCGACGAGTCGCGCACCGCCTTGTTCGGCGACAGCACGTACAGGCTGCCGAGCACACTCGTGGCGTCGTAGAGCGATCCGACCGCATCCTCGATCGGGAGCAGCGTGTTCGCGAACGTCTGCTCGGCGACCGGCCGGCGCAGCAGCGTGTCGAGCCGTGCGCGCGTGCCCGCGACGCCGGAGCGGCAGGTCGCGGCGAGCTGCGCGGCGGTGAGGTGCCAGGGCTGGGGCGCGCCCGCCGCGGCGCCGGCCTGTGCGCCGGCCTGTGCGCCGGCGTGCGCGGGGAGCGTCGCGGCGGCGACGAGCGCCGCGGCCAGGGCGAGCGTGCGACGGACGATGGACGGCATCGGGACGAGGCGTGAAGTGTCGAGCGCGCGGGAGGCGCGGGCGCTCAACTTGCCGAGCGCGCCGAGGAGTGTCCAGCGAGGTTGGACAATCCTGCGCTCCCGATGGATCGGATCGCGCCGCGATCTCGCTCCGCCCGACGGGAGCGCGGCCCGAGCCGCGCCGTCACGCGCCCCGGTGAGGCCGCGGAGCGCGACGCGCTTTGCCGTCCGGCGCGCGGCCCTTCGCCACCGACTCGGCGACGTAGAACGACGCCTTGAGCTGCATCGCGGTCATGACCTCTTCGGCGTAGCGGCCGACGTCGTCGCGCAGCGAGCGCCAGAGCGCTTCGAGCTCGGGGTCGCCGTGCGCGTACCCGCGGATTCGCTCGGCCGTGCGCTCGAGCACGCGGCGTGCCCGCCGGAAATCGCCGTCGCGGTTCGCTTCCGTCGCCTCGGCGCGCGCCCGGGCGGCATGGAGCGTCGCCACCGCGCGGTCGACGACGACGTCGCGCGGCTGCGCGTCGTTCTCGTCGTGCGAGGCATACCGCCAGGCGCGGCGCTCCTCACCGGTGCCGAGCGCGCCGGCGCGATCCACGAGCCGCGCGGAGACCGAGGCCTCGGTGCCCGCGGCGCCGACGTCGAAGCGCACCTTCACGACGATCTCGAGCTCCTGCCCGGACACGAGATCGCCGAGCTCGATGCGGAGTGCACCGTTCGCGTCGCGCGACGAGCGGTTGCGGTTGAGCGCTTCCCCGTCCCCGCCCGCGGGGAGATCGACGACGAGCGCCACGCCGCGCGCGACGATCTCGAGCGCCTCGCCGAGCTCGCTGGTGAGGAGATCGGGGATCTGCGCCGCCGACTCGACGAAGTAGAAGTTGCCGCCGCCCTCGTGGGCGACGTCGCGCAGCAGCCGCTCGTCGAAGTCCGCGCCGACGCCGAAGGTGCTCGTCGTGATGCCACGGTTCCGAAGATCGGCGGCGACCGCGGCGAGCGCAGGCCGCGCAGTGATCCCCTGGTTCGCGAGCCCGTCGGTGAGCAGCAGGGCGCGCGCGACGGAGCGCTCGTCGAGCCGGCGCGCGAGCTGCGCCGCCCCGGCGCTCCATCCGGCATGCAGATCGGTGCTGCCCCGTGGCTGGACCTCGCCGAGCCGCGCGAGCGCGAGCCGCCGCGCCTCGGGCGTCGCCTCGGTGGACTCGGCGAGGACGTCGGCGACGTCGTCGTACACGACGAGGGTGAACCGATCCTCCGGACGCAGCAGCGCGAGCGCCCGCTCCACCGCCTCGCGTGCGAGATCGAACTTGCGCTCGCCGTCCATCGACCCCGATCGGTCGAGCACGAGCGCGACGTTCACCGGCAGCCGTCCCACCCGCGGCGGCGCGCTCGGCGCGACGATCGACGCCAGGAGATACCGGGTGCTGCGAGAGCCGGCACGAATCAGCCGGCGATCGGTGCGGAGCGTGAATGGCATGCGGGTTCCTCTGCTGGGGTGGAACGCACAGAGTACGCGCACCCTCTGACAGCTCGCGCTCCGGTCACTCCGAGGGGAGCGCGTGCGGGGCACATGCACGGCCCTGTCGTTCCGAGACCGGCTCGCGGCTCGCGGCGGGGCCGACGAAACCTCCCCTGGCGCGACCGCGTACGTCCGCCTAGCCTGCACCTCCCTCACGCGACCCAGAGGAACATTCATGCGTCCCGCCACGACCCTTCGCGCGCTCGCGCTCTCGGCGATCGTCGCACTCGCCGCCCGCCCCGCGTCCGCACAGTCCGCCGCGCAGCCCGCATCGCCAGCCACCGCACCGTCCGCCGCGGCGACCGAGCCGTGGTCCGCGCACCCGACCGGCAGCTATCACCTCGACATCCAGATGCCGGATCAGGTCCTCGCCGCGACGCTCACGATCACCGATTCGTCCGGCACGCCCACCGCGTCGCTCCTTCCGGACGGCGACCAGGACGCGCTCCCGATGAAGGTCACGATCAAGGACAAGGAGCTCACGCTCAACGGCGACGCGCCGAAGGGACCGGCCGAGGTGGTGCTCACGCACCAGGGCGATCAGCTCGCGGGGACCTGGTCGTACGCCGGGGATACGGGCAAGCTGACGGGAAAGAAGCTGTGACCCGGCCACGGTGCGTCGGGGGGGGGGGGGGGGGGGGG
>DATJGU010000056.1:0-91240 GCA_035494615.1 Gemmatimonadaceae bacterium | reverse complement strand
GAGCGCACGGTCGACGCCCGAGCCGACGTCTACGCGCTGGGTGCGGTGCTCCATGAGATGCTCGCCGGCGAGCCGCCGTTCACGGGAGCGTCCGCACAGGCGGTCCTGGCGAGAGTCATGACCGAGGACCCGCCACCGCTGACGCGCTACCGCCGCAGCGTGCCGCCGCACGTCGAGGCGGCTGTGCGCAGCGCGCTCGAGAAGGTACCCGCCGATCGCTTTCCCACGGCCGCTGCCTTCGGTGCCGCTCTTGCCGAGCGGCGACAACCGAGCGGCCCACCGGAGTCGCGCGGCCGGTCGTCGCACGGCCTGCAAGCACGCGTGGCGGCGCTCGCTCTCGGAGGGCTGGTCGTGGGCACCATCGTCGGCTGGGCGGTCGCCCGCACGTCGGCGGCGCGGGTGGTGCCGGCCGACGTGCAGAGGCCGGTGCGCTTCACCGTCGACCTCGACTCTCTCGTGTTGAATGACAACTCCGGCGTGACGCTTTCCCCCGACGGTCAGACGGTCGTCTTCGTGGCCACGCAGGGGGACGGCGCTCGGCTGCTCCATGTGCGGCGGCTCGACGATCTGACCGCCCGGCCACTCGCCGGCACCGCGGACGCCGAGCATCCCTTCTTCTCTCCCGACGGCTCCTGGATCGCATTCTTCAGCCACGGGGCACTGCGCAAGGTGCGGCTGGATGGGGGCGCACCGATGGTGGTAGTCGCTCTGCCGCCGTCCGCGATCGACGACGGAGGGTCGTGGGGCCCCGGCGACACGCTCTATTACTCGCACTCGGGCAAGCTCTATCGCGTACCGGCTGCCGGGGGTGCCCCCACGCGTCTCGCTGTCGCGGACACCGGCCTGCACCTCCTGACCCCGCACGTTCTGCCGGGCGGCCGAGCCGTGCTCGCCACCGTCACGCCCGACTATCTCGTTGGGAACGTCGGTGTGCTGGAGCTTGCGTCGGGACGCGTCCACCAGCTCGGACCGGGACTCGCGCCACAATACGCGGCCGGCCAACTCGTCTACGGCAGCATGGGCGGTGAGCTCTATCGACAACCCTTCGACCTCGAGCGGTTGGCGACGACGGGGCCGGCCGAACAGATCGCGAGCGGCGTCGGTGTCGGATTCGGAGGCGAATTCGCGGTCGCCGCCGTGGGCGCGATCGCGTACCATGCCAACGCGTTGCGAAGGGGAAGTCTGAGCTTGGCGATCACCGATCGTGAGGGGCACGAGCTGCGTGTCCTGCCAAGACCCGGAGTCTGGGCACCTCGATTCTCGCCCGACGGGCGGCGTGTCGTGCACGGCGGCTTCGCGCCGGGCCGCGATAGCAGCGACCTCTGGGTCACCGACGTCGAATCGGGCACGACGCAGCGACTGACCACCGACGGGAACGACAACAACGACCCGACGTGGGGGCCGGACGGCAAGTCGATTGCCTACGCGGCCGATGCGGTGGCGGGCAAGGACGTGTATGTGCGGGCGCTCGACGGCGGGGAGGCGCGCATCCTCGTCAGGCGGGATGGCATCCAGTGGCCAACCGATTGGGCGCGCGACGGAAGCGCGCTCCTCTTCACGAACACGGAGGTCACGGGCCCGCGTGCGGGGCAGCAGGACATCTGGGTGCAGCCGCTGGATGGGACCGCGGCGCGACCCTACGTGGCGACGTCAGCACGGGAGTCGGGCGCGCGTCTGTCGCCCGACCGCCGCTGGGTCGCCTACGAGTCCGATGAGTCGGGACGACTCGAGGTCTACGTCCAGGCATACCCGACCCCGAGGCTGAAGACCGTCGTATCCGCCGGCGGTGGCGTCGGCCCTGTATGGCGCGCCGATGGGCGTGAGCTCTACTACTGGCAAGGGACCCAGCTGTTCGCCGTCGACATCGCGCCGTCTCGCGTGGACGAGGCGCCGGTGCTGCGCCATCCGACTCCACTGTTCCGCGCTCCGCTCTTCGTCGGATTGGCGGCGAACTACGACGTGTCACCGGACGGCAGGCGCTTCGCCATCGTCATCGCGGGGGACAGCCCGAGCCGGCTGGTGGTCGCTCTGCACGCGCTCAACCTCAGCGCGTCCGCGCACGTCGCACCGTGACAGGCGTCGGCCGGCCCGCCGACGAAGCGTGCGCCAGTTCAGCGCGTCGACGAGCAGCGACGCGAGAACGCATTAGGACGACCAGCCGCATGATCACTCCTGAACGAGGTGCGTAGACCATGGCACTCGTTCGAGGCCGCTCCCCACGATCGGCCGATGCAACCGCGCCGTTCCCCCGAGACGGAGATCGACGCTAGCGCCACGCCCAGAGCGTCTCGGTCACGTGCAGCACCGACACCCCCGGGCGCATCGCGAGACTCGCGGGCGTGCGGCTCACGTCCACCACGTCGCGTCCGTCGACCCGCATCGTGTACACGCCCGACGTCCCATCGCGCAAGCTCGTGAAGGCGAGCCGAGTGCCGTCGGGCGACCATCGCGGGAGGAAGTCGTAGAAGTCTCCTCGGCTCACGCGGCGCACGTGCGTGCCGTCCAGATCCATCACGAAGATCTGCTCGAGGCGTCCCGGATCGATGCGCGTGAAGGCGATCTGCGTCCCGTCCGGCGACACCGCCAGCCCCGCCTTGTACTGCGTCGGGCTGTTCGTCAGCCGGCGGCGCTCGCCCGTGTGACGGTTCAGGACGCGAATGTCGCCGTCGCTCACGTACGCCAGCAACTGGCTGCCGGGCACCGGCGCGGGATCGTGCACGCGACCCTCCGTCGTGAGCCGCGATATCGTCGAGCCGTCTGCCGCGACGTCGTAGATGTCGGCGTGGCCCGCGGGGCTCGTCCGCACGAACGCGACCCCGTCGTCAAGAGGCACGGGCACTTCGTCCTTCCACCCCGGCGGCGGCGCGGTGAGCTGTACCATCTCGCTCCCGTCCACGCTCGTCACGAAGATCGCGCGGTCGCCACCCACCGCCCTGCTCAGCAGAATGTGCATGCCGTCGCTCGCCCACGCCGCGTGATCGTTCCAGCTCTCCGGGCTGTGCGTGATCCGCGTCTCGTGCGTGCCGTCGGGGTGCATCAGGAATACGTCGCCGGGCCGCGTGAACAGCATGCCTCGTTGCGTCGGCGCGTGCGCAGGTGAGGGCACCGGCCTCGCCGACGCCGACGGCGACGCGCCGCGTCCCGCGGCACCATCCGCCTCGCCGCGCCGCATCACGAGTGCGCGCTGCAGCAGCGCGAACCCTGCTTCCAGCTCACCGCGCTCGACTCGCCCTCGGCCCGCCAGTTCCATCGTCTGGACGATCGCCGCGCGACCTGCGACCCGGCCGGCGCGACGGCGCTCCGCCGCCAGCGTGGTCACCGAGACACCCACGACGAGCGCCCCGAGCGCCGCGGCCACCAGCTGTGATCGATGACGTCGCGCGAAGCGTCGCGCACGGTAGATCGGCGTGCGGCGGCGCGCGACGACCGGGTGTCCGGCGAGATGGCGCCGAAGGTCCGCGGCGAGCTCTCCCGCCGTCGCGTATCGCTCCTCGGGACGCTTGCTGAGCGCCTTGAGGATGATCGCGTCCACATCGCCGCGACACGCGCCGCCGAGTGGCGTCGGTTCCTCGGTGAGCGCTGCGAGTTCGAGCTCGTACAGCGTGCCGATGCGATCGCCGAACGGAGTGTGCCCGCTCAGCAGCTCGTACAGGACCGCGCCGAGCTGATAGACGTCCGTTCGCGGCGTCATCCCCGAATCGCGGATCTGCTCCGGTGCGGCGTATTCGGGCGTCATCCAGCGATGTCCGGTTCGCGTCGGCGGCGCTTCGCCCGTCACACCCGCCTCGAGCATTCGGGCCAGCCCGAAGTCGAGCAGCTTCACGCTGCCCTCGCCGGCCGAGACGAGAATGTTCGACGGCTTGAGATCGCGATGCACGATCGAGCGGTCGTGCGCATACTGCACCGCGTCGGCAACGTGGAGCAGCAGCTCGAGCCGCGCGCGCGCGGACAGACCGCGCGCGGCGCAGTACACGTCGATCGGCTCGCCCTCGACGTACTCGAGGACGAGGTAGGGCAAGCCCTCGTGGGTCACGCCGCCGTCGTGCAGCCGCGCGATGTGTGGATGGCTCAGCGTCGCGAGGATCTGGCGCTCGTCACGGAAACGCTCGACGTCCACGTCGGAGTCGAAGCCCGGACGCAGCAGCTTGATCGCCACCTGCTGCGCGAACTGCCCGTCCGCCCGCTCGGCGAGGAAGACGCGCGACATCCCGCCCCGTCCGATCTGTCGTACGAGGCGATAGTTGCCGATCCGCCGACCGATGTACCGGTGTCCACCCGCGATCTCCTGCGCCTCGGCCACGTACCGCGCTGCCAGGGCAGCCGGGGGCGCGGCGAGAAACCCCTCGACCGCGCCGAGGTGGTCGAGGTAGCGCTCCACCTCGCGTCGCAGCTCGATGTTGTCGCCACAGCAGGCATCGAGCACGGCGGCTCGATCAGCCGGCTCGCACGCGAGCGCGGCGTCGAGCACCTCGTCGATCTGCCGAGAGCGCTCCATGCCGCTACTTCGACGTCTCGAGCGTCCGGAGAAGGATGAGCCGCGCCTTGAGCCAGCCGCGCGCGACCGTCCGCGTCGTCACGCCGAGTATGTCGGCGATCTCCTGTTCGGGCAGGCCGGCAAAGAAGCGCAGTTCGACGATCTGCGTGAGCCGGGGATCGATCGCGCTGAGCTGCTCGAGCGCCGCGTCGAGCGCGATCATCTCGTCGAGCTGGACCTCCAGCGCCGCTTCGACGCCGGTGAGCGAGATGCGCCGGTAGAATCCACCCCGCTTCTCGCTGCGTAGCTTCCGCGCGAAGTCCACCAGGACCTGGCGCATCGCGCGGGCGGCAGAGCCGAAGAAGTGCGCGCGGTCCGTGAAGCGCGGCGAGGCACGCAGCTTCAGGAACGACTCGTGGACCAGCTCCGTCGTCGAGAGCGTGACGTGCGCCTCGGAGCGCCTCAGGTGCTGCCGCGCGATCCGCTTCAGGTCCTCGTAGATGAACTCGAAGATCTCGTCGGCGGCAATGTCGGATGTCGGGATGATCGCTGGCGATTCCATCACGAATCCAGTCGAGGCCGGCTCCACGTGCTCCGGCCGCGAATATACCGCTGGCGGGCCGGACAGGCCATGTGGATGGGCGCACCGGCGCACGGGTGGATGTCCGGTTTCGGGGGCGTTTTGCGCACGGATGAATGAGGTCCGTCTGTCGTCGTCCCGGCTCCCCTCCCCGAGGCTCCAATGAAGCAGATCACCCGCGTGCTCCTCGTCGGCCCGGTCGTCCTCCTGTTCGGCGCCTGTCAGAGCACCGACGTGCCGACGATGGAGCCGGATCCGACGACTCTGGCGAACCGGCTGAAGACGGCTGGCTTCGATCTCGCGTCCGTGAGTGCGGGCGCACGGCACAGCTGCGGACTCACGAGGGCGGGCCGCGCGTACTGCTGGGGAAGCAACCCATCCGGCGCCCTCGGCGACGCGTCCTACGTGGACAGACCTCTCCCTGTTCCCGTCGCCGGCGGTCTCACCTTCGTGTCGGTGAGCGCGGGCGGCGACTTCTCGTGTGGACTGGTGAAGGGCGGCAAGGCGTACTGTTGGGGGAGCAACTTTGCCGGCCAGCTCGGCGACGGCTCGACGTACTTCAGCAGCAACGTGCCCGTTGCCGTCGTGGGCGGTCTCGCCTTCTCAACGGTGATCGCCGCCGACCGGTTCGCCTGCGGCCTGACGCGGAGCGGCACGGCCTATTGCTGGGGGTTCAATGCCTTCAGTGGGCTCGGGAACGGCACGAACACCGACAGCCCGGTGCCGGTCGCAGTGGCCGGCGGTCTCACGTTCGCCTCGCTGAGCTCGAACGGTCACTCGTGCGGACTGACGACCGCAGGACAGGCATACTGCTGGGGCTACAACTACTACGGCGAGCTCGGTATCGGAACGAGCGGCGCGAACAGTGACAGCAATGTGCCTGTGGCGGTCGCCGGAGGGCTCACCTTCGTCGCGATCAGTGCGGGACAGACCCATACCTGTGCCCTCGTCAAGGGCGGCGCCGCGTACTGCTGGGGCGATCCGAATACCCTCGGCACCGCGTCGCCGGGCGCCGGCAGTGTTCCCGTCGCCGTGGACGGCGGCCTCACGTTCACGTCGCTGAGCGCAGGCGGCCACAGTTGCGGGCTCGCCAAGGGCGGGCAGGCGTACTGCTGGGGCTACAATTTCGCCGGCGAGATCGGGGACGGAACGACGGTCGCCAGGCCGACTCCGGTTCCTGTCGCGGGAGCCCTCTCGTTGTCGACTGTGACCGCCGGAGGCGGGCACACGTGCGCCCTGACGCTCAACTCCGGCGCGTGGTGTTGGGGAGAGAATTCCGACGGTCAGCTGGGCAACGGAGACGTCGGCATCGACCGCTCTGCGCCGACACCCGTCGCCACGCCATGAGGAAGGACGCGCTTACGCCGACTCAACCGCACTCGAGGTGTGCCGCGTCAGATGCAGACGCTTGATTGCGACCGGACCGTGGGAGCTTGACTCACCGCGGCCCATGCGCCCAAAGGAGAAAGCCACGAAGTATCGAAGCGTCGATACAAGCGCATCGCATTGAGGTGAGTCCGGTCACACTACGCCAAAGGGCGCTGCATTAGTGCGGCGCCCTTTCCTTTGGCATCGAACTCGCCGCTACTTAGCCGCACTCGCTAAACCCACACACATGGCACTTCACGCACCCTTCCGCATACTCCAACTGCGATCCGCAGTCCGGGCACGTGCCCATGAAGGTCTCCCCACCATTGTACGCCTCGAAGCTCAACCGAGCCTGCCCCTCCCTCTGACGCCGAGATACTTCTTGTACAGCGCGAGCGCGGGCCGGCCATCGCAGGGCCGATCCGACCTTTCCTTCGAGGCGCGCGGGCGCGATGCCGTGTTACGACGTCAGGGCGACGCTACACGCTCGGCCACCGGTTGCCGCGTCGCGATCGAATTGTGCCCGATGAGGTCCACGTGCAGCTTGGTCACGCGTCCGGCCTCGCGCACGAAGGTGTAGCGCGCACTTCCGACCATGAAGGTCTCCCCGCCGGTGTAGACGAGCGACGCGGGCGGCAGATCCCTGAACTGGAGGGTGAGCCGGTTCGCCGTGTCAGCGCGGACCCTCAACACCAGCTCCCGTCCCCGGCCGAGCCCGCGGTACTCGCCCACGTACTCGGCGGCGTGACCGCGAAATGCCTTCGCGACTGAACGGTCTCCCAGCGCCAGCCTGACGATCGATTGCGCCGTGCCTTCGGGGGTGACCGGTCCGGCGGTATTCACGAGCACGACGACGGTGAGCGTGTCGTCCGGAAGGTACGCGACCTCGCTCGTGAAACCCGGTATCGCGCCGCCGTGGTGAATCTGGCGATGGCCGAGGACGGAGTCGGCGGCGATGCCCTTCGCATAGCGCAGCGGCGTGCCGTCGTTCAGAGTGCCCGGCGTGATCAGCTCGTGGTATGCCGCGGGGCCGAGCAGCGCTCCACCGTGTAGCGCGCGCGTCCACGCCACCAGGTCGCCGACGGTCGAGCAGAGCGATCCGGCGGCATACGGCCAGCTGAAGTCGATGTATCTGGGAAGCGTCAACCGGCCTTCGTCGAAGTCGTACCCGTGCACACGCCGCGGGACGACCGCGCTGTTGCTGCAGTACCGCGAATCCCGCATCCCGACGCGGTCGAACAGGTTCCGCTGCACGTACAGCTCGTACGGCAGTCCGCTGACCTTCTCGATGACGAGGCCGAGGAGGAAATATCCGGAGTTGCTGTACACCTCTGCGGTGCCCGGCTCGAAGGCGAAGGGCTTCGCCGCGAAGAGCGCCACGACCGAGTCGTGCGGCGCCGGCCGCAGGTTCATCACCTGGGTCTCGGGGATCTCCGTATAGCCGAAGATGCCCGACGTGTGATCGAGCAGGCGCCGGAGCGTGACACGGTGTCCCTGCATCGGGTAGCGCGGCAGGTACTTCGTCAGCTCGTCGTCGAGCGAGAGCTTTCCCTGCTCCATCAGCTGCAGGATGGCGGTCGCGGTGAACTGCTTGGTGACGGAGCCGATCTCGTAGACGGCGCGATCCGGGGTCGGCACGTCGAGCTCGAGGTCGGCCTTGCCGTAGGCCTTGAGCACGAGCGTGTCGCGGCCCCGGACGACGGCGATCGACATGCCAGCGACCTGCCCGCCCCTCAGCGCATCCGCCGCGATGGAATCGACGCCCGCAGCGATGCGGTCGCGCGTGACGGCTCGCGTCGGCGAGGACTGCGCCGACGCCGACGACGTGCAGCTCGCCGCGACGGCGAGCATCGGGATGAGGCCGCGAGGATGCACGATCCTGCCCTCCGCGAGCATGCGCTCGCTCGTGCTGCGTGGGACGACGGGTGGAAGTACGCTTCCAACGACCGCTCGTCTGGGAGGGCGTGTCGCCCTCGAGGCGCGCCCGGCTCGGCGCCGGACATCTACTATCGAGCGCCCGGTCGCGGGGGGCAAGCCCGCGCAGAACCATTGGACGCGTAAAACGTCGTTCGAGTGCCGGATCGAGGGGCAGTCCGTCCGCATCGAGACGCACGACGTCGCGAAGCTCGACGTCGATCTCGGCCCCAACGGCCTACGCATGACTGGAAACGTGGACGTCACAGCAACGGAAAGGAGCGTTTCACCGGCCCCGTGCCCGAGAAACCGATCTCGCTCGTGCCCTGACGCCGTCGCGCACCCGCCCACCCGCGCACCCGCGCACCCGCGCACCCGCGCATCACTGTAGTTCGGGATACATCGCCTTCTGGATCTGGCGCCACGTAACGAGCACGACCCCGTTGTCCTTCAGCGCCTGCCTGAATTCCGCGCTGGAGAGCACGTCGACGTCTCGCTGCCGCCAGTCCGCGCCCCACTCGTCCCAGCCTACCGTCACCGCGCGGAGCTCGGCGTCGTCGTAGCCGAGGTGCACGCCGAGCCAGTTGAGTCCCGGCTTCAGGTTGCGGATGACGTCGAGGTAGTACTTCCGCCACTCCTCCAACGTGCCCTTGCGGGATGCCATGTACGCCGCCTGGGGCACGATGTCGTTCGGCGTCACCTGCGCCATGTTCGCCGCCGACGAGCCGCCGATGAACGGAAGGAACGGCAGCTTGTACGCGCGCGCCACCTTCACGTAGACCTTGAACAGCTCCGGGGTCGTGAACAGCGCGCCCATGTGGCTGTCCACGTGGGTGGGCTTGATGCCGAGTGCGTACGCGCGGTCGATCTGCGCGCGCAGCTCGCGCTCGACCTCGTCGACCTTGGCGCGCTTGGCCACCGTCTCCGTCGAGGGCGGGAGCGTGCCGTCCGGATCGTGCAGCGACGGCGTCTTGTCGTGTGGCGCGAGCCCGCCCCAGCGATAGGTGTTCCACTCGGCGTTGAGCGTGAGGTGCAATCCGAGATCGGCGTTCGGATGCCGCTTCGCGTACTCCGCCACCTCCGTCACCCACGGCGTCGGCATCATGATGCTGCCGGAGTTGACCACCCCCTTGTCGAGCGCGTCGAAGCTCGCGGCATTCTCCGAATGCGCGACGCCGATGTCGTCGGCGTGGAGGATGAGGAGCTTGGCGTCGCGCGGATAGCCGAGCCGCTCGGCGATGGTGCGAGTCTGGGCGCCGAGCGTGGGCGCGACGAGCAGGGAGAGGACGAAGGCGCAGAGGGTCGGCCGCATCGGAGTCCGGGCTTCGTGGCTGGAGGGCATGCTGCTGATAATTCAGCATAACTCCGGTGCGCTCGCGAGGCAAGCGACGTCGGTCACGTCCCACTGAACTCGGCGCGCTCGAGCAAGCTGGAACCTGCCTCGCTCGAGGATGCGTGGCACGTTTGTCGACCGAATAGCTTCCCCGTCGTCCGGAGCACTTCCCACCCTGAGGACATCCCATGATCGCCCGGATCTGGCACGGTTGGACGAAACTCGAAAACGCCGACGCGTACGAATCGCATCTCAAGCCCGAGCTGCTCCCCGCACTCAGCGAGCAGAAGGGCTTCCGGCGCAGCCACCTGCTGCGCCGAGCCGTCGGCGACGAAGTCGAGTTCATCACGATCATCCTCTGGGATTCGCTCGACGACGTGCGCGCCGTCGCGGGCGAGGACTACGAGCGAGCGATCGTTCCCGAGGATCGGCTCCCGCTGCTGTCGCGGCATGACGAGCGGGCCGCGCACTACGAGGTCGTCACGACCGTCGAGCGCGCCACCGGGTAGGTCTGGCCAGCGCAGTCGTGCGGCGCACGCCGTACCATGGGGAGGCGGCGACGCTCAACGGGCAGCGATCAAGCGCTCGAACCGGGGATCGCCTCTGATCGCCGAGAAGTGCGTGTCGAACCGCAGCCGTCCCGCCGCGAACCGCGCCGAGCGAGTACACGTCGGTGCGCGCGTCGATGTTCTGCTCCTCCGCCGCCTGCTCGGGGTCATGTACGCCGGCGTCCCGATGGCGAGCCCTGTGCCCGTGAGCTGCGTCGCGCCCTCGACGCCCGCGCCGGCGAGCGTCCGCGCGATACCGAAGTCCGCGACCAGCGTCGTGCCGTCCTCGGTGAGCAGGAGGTTCTCCGGCTTCACGTCGCGGTGGACGATCCCCTGGCGATGCGCGTAGTGCAGCGCCTCCGCCGGCTCGCACACGATGCGCACCGCCTCCTCAACCGGAAGCTGTCGCTCGCGCACGAGCGGGTCGCGCAGGCTTTCCCCTTCGACGTACGGCATCGTGTACCACAGTCGCCCTTCCGCGTCCCCCGAGTCGAACACCGGGAGGGACGAGCGGATGCCGCAGCCGCGCGGCGACCCGGATCTCGCGCTGGAAGCGCTCTGCGCCGAGCGCGGCGCCGAGCTCGGGGAGCAGGACCTTGAGCGCGACGCGGCGGTCGTGCTTGCGGTCGTGGACGAGATAGACCGTGGCCATCCCGCCGCGACCCAGCTCGCGCTCGATGACGTACGCGGGGCTCAGCGCCTCACGGAGGCGGCCGTCGATCGGATTGAACTGAACCGCCCCGAGTTTCCCGGAGACTCGGTTAGTTGAGTGCTCCACTCCCCACCGGGGTGGGGTGTAGGGCGGCAGACTGCGCTTCGTACTCCGCCGGGGGAAGGTAGCCGAGCGGTTCCAGCAGCCGACACGTGTTGAACCACGCGACCCATTCGAGCGTCGCGTACTCCACGTCGTCGAGGCTGCGCCACGGGCCTGCGTGCCGGATGACTTCTGTCTTGTACAGGCCGATGATCGATTCGGCGAGCGCGTTGTCATACGCATCGCCACGACTCCCCACGGACGCTTCGATGCCGGCCGCGGCGAGACGCTCGGTGTAGCGAATTGAGAGGTATTGCGACCCGCGGTCGCTGTGATGCACGAGCGCCCCGTCGGTCTCGCGGTCGTACACCGCCTGCTCGAGCGCATCGAGCGCGAGGTCGGTGCGCATCGACGCGCTCGCGCGCCAGCCGACGATGCGGCGCGAGAAGACGTCGATCACGAAGGCGACGTAGACCATGCCGCGCCAGGTCGCCACGTACGTGAAGTCGGCGACCCACAACTGATTCGGGCGCTCCGCGCGAAACGCGCGCGCGACAAGATCCTGCGGCCGATCCGCCAGGAGGTCGGGGATCGTCGTGCGCACGCGCGGCCCACGGACCACCCCCCGCAGCCCGTCGGCACGCATCAAGCGCGCGACCGTACAGCGCGCCACCGGGAGCCCTTCACGCCGCAGCTGTTTCCAGACCTTCTTCGCACCGTAGACGCGCCGATTGGCGCGCCAGACGCGATCGATCTCAGGCCGCAGGGCCGCGTCCCGCTGCGCGCGCGCCGGCCGTCGCGTCGGATCGGCCTCACGCGCCTTGGCCTCGTAGTAGGTCGACGGAGCGATCGGCAGCATCGCGCAGATCGGCTCGACTCCGTACGCCCCCCGGTGAGCGTCGATGAACGCCACCATCAGCTGCTTCGGCGGTCGAGCTCCGCCTGGGCGAAATACGCGGACGCCTTCCGAAGGATCTCATTCGCGCGCCGCAGCTCGCGCACTTCCCGCTCGAGCGCCTTGACCCGCGTCTGTTCTTCCGTCGTCACTCCCGGCCGCTGACCGCTGTCTCGCTCACTGCGCCGCACCCACTGCCGCAACGTCTCAGCAGCACAGCCGATCTTGCTGGCGATCGAGGTGATCGCCCCCCACTGTGTCTCGTATTCCGCTTGATGCTCTCGGACCAGTCGGACTGCCCGCTCCCGGACCTCAGGAGAAAACCGTGTGCGTTTCGCCATGCTCCCATCCTCTCACGATTGGGAGCCTCCGGCAATCCCGGGGCGGTTCAGCGTCACCGCGGTGACGCCCCTTTGTACAACTTGGGATTGAGGGTCAGCGGCCTTGCCTCAGCCGCACTCACTAAACCCGCACACATGACACTTTACACACCCCTCCGCATACTCGAGCTGCGACCCGCAGTCCGGACAGGTGCCCATGAACGTCTCCCCACCGTTGTACGCATCGAAGCTTAACTGAGTCTGCCCCTCCCCACCTGACGCCGCCGACGAAACCGGCCGCACGACCACCGCCTCAGGCGTACCCGAAACCACGGGCTGCTCGCCAGTAGTAGAAAGCAGATCCTGCTGCACCCCGAGCGTCCGATCCCGCCACCACTCCTCGAGCGCGAGGCCAATTGCGTCGGGTACCGAAAGTACCTTGTTCGGCCCGAGCCCAACGGCGCGATCAGAGGAAATGCCGCGCAGCTGCCGGTGCACCTCCATCAATGGAATGCCCGAGCGCAGGGCCAGAGAGATCATCCGCCCCATCGCCTCCGCATCCGCCATCGCCGAGCCGCCCGCCTTCCCCAACGTCACGAAGACCTCGAACGGCTGCCCTTTGTCGTCCTCCGTGATGTGCACGAACATCGTGCCCAACGGAGTTTCCTTGCGAATGGACGTCGACCGCAGCTTGTCCGGACGCGCCCTCTTCGCACGACGCTGCAGGTTCTCCGCCTCCGCATCGTACAGCGACTTCTTCAGCCGCTCGATCTCCGCATCCTTCTCCGCCAGCGTCCCGAGTAGCTCGCCGACCTCGCGACGGTTCTCCCCCGACACCGGCGCAGCCGCCGCGGCAGCCGCCGGCTTGTCACGCTCGGCCTTCGCTTTCTCGGTCGCACCCGTCGACAGCACCTGCGCGTCGCGCGATCCGTCGCGGTACACGGTCACACCCTTGCACTTCATGTCGTACGCGAGCTCGTAGATCGCCCGCACGTCCTCGACCGTCGCCGTGTGCGCGAAGTTGGTCGTCTTGCTGATCGCCGAGTCGCAGTGCTCCTGGAAGGCGGCCTGCATCCGCACGTGCCACTCGGCGGGAATCGCGTTCGCCGTGACGAACACGCGCTGCCACTTCCTCGGCACCTCGGGGAAGTCGATGTGCCCCTCCTTCGCGATCCGCTCCATCAGCGCATCGCTGTACCACCCCTCGCGCTTCGCGATCTCGACGAAGTCCTCGTTCACGTCGGGCATCATCACGCCCGCCTGGTTCCGCATGAACGCGACGGCGAACAACGGCTCGAGACCGCTCGAGCAGCCGGCGATGATGCTGATCGTGCCCGTCGGCGCGACGGTCGTCACGTTGCAGTTCCGCAGAAGCTGCTTGGGACGGATGCGCTTCCCGTTCTCGTCGCGCGCGCAGGTCTCGTCCGGACCCCAGATGCTCTTCGCCCACTCGGGGAACGGACCGCGCTCGTTCGCCAGCCGCTCGCTCTCCCGCTTCCCTTCCACATCCAGGAACTCCATCACCTTCCGCCCGAACTCGACCCCCTCGGGCGTGTCGTACGCGATGCCGAGCCGCACGAGCGCGTCGGCGAAGCCCATCACGCCGAGTCCGATCCGGCGGATCCGCTTCGACAGCGCGTCGATCTCGGGCAGCGGGTACTTGTTGACGTCGATGATGTTGTCGAGGAAGTGCGTGCTCAGATGGATGTCGGCGCGCAGTGCGTCCCAGTCCATCTCGCCGTCGTGCACGTAGTGGCCGACGTTCACGCTCCCGAGGTTGCACACGTCATAGGGGAGCAGCGGCTGTTCGCCGCACGGGTTCGTCGCCTCGTAAGCGCCGAGGTGCGGCACGGGGTTGTACCGGTTCGCCTCGTCGACGTAGAACACCCCCGGCTCGCCCGTGCGCCAGGCGCCGAGGATCATCTTGTCCCACACCTCGTTCGCGTCGAGCTGCGCGACGGTCTTGCCCGTCGTCGGATCGATGAGATCGTACGACGTCCGGTTCTTCACCGCCTCCATGAACGTCCGCGTGACGGCGACGGAGATGTTGAAGTTGGTCACCTGCGTCAGGTCTTCCTTGCAGGTGATGAACTCGAGGATGTCGGGATGGTCGACGCGGAGGATCCCCATGTTCGCCCCGCGCCGCGTACCCCCCTGCTTCACCGCGTCGGTGCTCGCGTCGTACAGCTTCATGAACGACACCGGCCCGCTCGCCACGCCGGTCGTCGACCGCACCATCGCCCCCTTGGGGCGCAGCCGCGAGAAGCCGAACCCCGTGCCCCCGCCGCTCTGATGGATGATCGCCATCGACTTGAGCGTGTCGTAGATGCCGTTCTTCCCGTTCGACAGGGCGTCCTCGACCGGCAGCACGAAGCACGCTGAGAGTTGGCCGAGCGGACGGCCGGCGTTCATGAGCGTCGGCGAGTTGGGGACGAAGCGGCGCTGCGTCATCAGCGCGTAGAACTCCTCCGCCACGCGCTCGACCTGCTCCTCCGTCGCCCCGTACCGCGCATCCGCCTCGGCGACCACGGTCGCCACGCGCCAGAACAATTCTTCTGGAGTCTCCGTCGGCTTCCCCGTCGCGTCCTTCACGAGGTAGCGCTTCGCGAGCACGGTGCGCGCATTCGCGGACAGTGTCGCGAGCCCGACGGGGGGAGTGGCGGACAGGGGCATGAGCAACGTCTCCCTTAGGTGTGATACGATGACGATGGTGCCGCGGCGGAGCGACGGGGAGGGCCGGCTCTGGAAGGAACTTCGGGAGCGGGCACTGAGCGCCGGAGGGAATCGCGGGCGGGCATGTTACGGCCGCTCGTGATTCCGCGCCAGTCCGCGGTGAAATGCTTGTGGGGCAACGCCTTGCATTGTATGCAGCACAAAGCTGGCGGTGGGGCACCAGCTCGGTTGAAAACATGTGGAGAGCCGAACGCAAACGAATGGCCGAGAAGACGACACCATCACATCAACCCCGCTGACGCCTCGTAAGTTCCTGCATTGCAACCGCTTGCGCCGCACCATCGCGTCGCGCCGCCCCGGCCGCTCTCGCCGCACCGGCGCCAGCGCCACGACAGCGACTCCGCCCGATTTGCTCGCAAACACGTGTGCATTCCGCGGGCCGCTGGGGTTTGCGGCTCGGAGGTGCGCGGATGAGGATGGTTCGCCGGCGGTACGCCCGGAGCCGGCATCAAGAACGAGTGCTCCAACGCGGATCGTGCGGATCGAGCGGATCATGCGGATCGCTCCGCGTGGCGCGAGAGCGCGTCGATGCAGACCCAAAAGAATTGTTTTTCGGTCGTGGCGGACAGTTTCTCGCGCCAAGAGGAGCGATCCGCTTCGATCCGCTCCATCCGCGTTCCACTCCTCCGTTCTTGTGGCATCCCGACGTAGTTCCTGTGGCGTCCCGACGCAGTTCCTGTGGCGTCCCGACGTAGTTCTGGTAGCGTCCCGAGTCGTTGTCGGACAATCGGACGGACTCGAGCGTAAGAAGCGCGCGCGTTCCATCGCGCGCGTGTCGCGCGTCGACCACGAGGAGCGGCCGAGCGTGAGATGCGCCCTTGCGCGCACGATCGGCCCGGTGAATATGGAGCCGCGCCAGCGTCGCCGGCCGGCGAGCAGCACTCGCACCAGGCATCATGCCGACCACTCTCCAGCAATACACGAGTCTCGCGCCGAGCGCCGACGTCGTCGACAGCATGATCGAGGCGTTCTACGCCTACGACGGCGAGCTGCGCTTCCTCCGCGTCAACCGCGCGGCGCGCGCGCGCATGGAGCGGTCCGGGATCGATCCGGACTCCGTGATCGGCCGGTCGCTGCTCGACGTCTATCCCTCGGTGCGCGGCACGATCTACGAGCGGTCGATGCGCCAGGTGCTCGACACGCGGGCGCCGGCGTACTTCACCGAGCGCGATCTGGTCGCCGGACAGTGGCTCGACGTCCGGATCGTCCCCACCGGCGACGGCGTCGCGGCGTACGTGCACGACGTCAGCGCCCGAGTGCTCGCCGACCGCCAGCGCGACCTCCTGCTGCGCGTCGGCGAGCTGGTGAGCGCGTCGCTCGATCCGGCGCGCACGCTCGACGCGATCGCCCGCGCGCCGATCCCCGACTTCGCCGACCACACCGTCGTCGACCTCCTCGACCACGACGGGACGGTGCGCCGCGTGACGGGCGCGATCGCCGACGAGGCGCGCCTGCCCCTCCTCCAGCGCGTGCTCGCCGTCGCGCCGCGGCTCGACTCGGGGAGCTTCGTCGCGAAGGTGCTGCGCACCGGCGAGCCCCTCTACGTCGCCGAAGTCACCGACGAGCTGCTCGGGCGCGTGTCGCGCGACGCGTCGCTCATCGCCGCGGTGCGCGCGCTCGCGCCGAGGAGTCTCGTCTGCGTGCCCCTCGTCGCGCGCGGCGCCACGCTCGGCACGCTCCTCCTCGCTCGCACGACGCAGCGCGCGTTCAGCCGCGAGGAGTTCCAGGTCGCGCAGGAAGTCGCACGGCGCGCCGCGCTGGCACTCGACCACGCGACGCTGTACGACGCCGAGCGTGCGGCGCGCACCCGCGCCGAGCGGCTGCAGAGTCTCACCGCCGCGCTCTCGCGCGCCGCCACCGCCGCCGAGGTGATCGACGCCGCGCTGGGCGACGCGGGGCGGATGCTCGGCAGTTCGACGGGCGTACTCTGTCTGCTCGACGCCGGCGGACGCGAGTTCACCGTCGTCCCGGGTCCCGGAATGCCGGACGACGTCGCGGCGGAATGGGGAAGCTTTCCCAACACCCCTGAGTACCGCGCCGGCGAGGCGGTGCACAGGGGGGAGCCGTGCTACTCGCCGACGCGCGAGGCGTTCGTCGGCACGAACCCGCGCCTCGCCGCGCTGGCCGAGCGCCTCGGCATCGGCGCGCACGCCGCGGTACCACTCCTTCTTGGCGAGCGCCTGCTCGGCGCGCTCGTGTTCAACTTCGACGCGCCGCACGACTTCACCCCCGAGGAGGACGCCTTCCTGCGCGCCGTCGCCGGCCAGTGCGCGCAGGCGCTCGAGCGCGCGCGATTGTACGAAGCCGAGCGCTCGGCACGCGAGGCCGCCGAATCGGCCAACCGCGTGAAGGGCGAGTTCCTCGCGGTCATGTCCCACGAGCTGCGCACGCCGCTCAACGCGATCGCCGGCTATGCCGAGCTGATGGCGATGGGGATCCGCGGCCCCGTGACCCCCGCGCAGCGCGAGGATCTCGAGCGGATCCAGCGGAGCCAGCGGCATCTGCTGCTGCTGATCAACGAGGTGCTCAACTATGCGCGGCTCGAGAGCGGCGCGGTGACCTACGATCTCAGGCCGACGCAGGTGGCCGACGTCATCGCCGCGACCGTGCCGCTCGTCGAGCCGCAGCGCAAGGCCCGCGCGCTCGACCTGCGCCTCGAGCTGCCACGCGCCGAGGCAGTGCCCCCGGCGCGCGCCGACGCCGACAAGCTGCAGCAGATCCTCCTCAACCTCCTCTCGAACGCGGTGAAGTTCACCACGACGGGCGGCTGCGTGACGGTCGGGCTGCGCGCGCTCCCCGACGGCCGCATCGCCACGACCGTGCGCGACACCGGACTGGGCATCCCGTCCGACCGGCTCGACGCGATCTTCGAGCCCTTCGTGCAGGTCGGCCGCGCGCTGAACAACCCGGGCGAAGGGACGGGCCTCGGCCTCGCGATCAGTCGCGACCTCGCGCGCGGCATGGGCGGCGAGCTCACGGTGGAAAGTGAGCTCGGCGCGGGGAGCACCTTCACGCTGGTGCTGGCGCGGTCCTAGTACGCCTGCTCACGGGCGGGGCTGGTGCTGGCGCGGTCCTAGTACGCCTGCTCACGGGCGGGATGGTTCGGGCGGTCCCCCACGCTCGCATCAGGAACGAACGGCTCCATTGGGTGGGCTCGTGTGCCGACCCGCGCGATGCTCGACCTGGAGCCGGAGATACGCCGCGACCGTGCTCGCGATCCGCGCGCGCTCGGCGTCGGTCGTCTCGCGGATCACCCGCGCGGGCACGCCGACGACGAGCGAGTTCGGCGGGATCTGCATCCCCTCGCGGCACACCGCCCCCGCGCCGACGATCGAGCCGCTGCCCACGACCACGCCGTTGAGCAGAATCGCCCCCATGCCGATGAGGCAGTCGTCGCCGACCGTCGCACCATGGACGATCGCGCGATGCCCGATCCCCACGCGTGCGCCGATCGTGCACGGCACGCCGGGATCCACGTGCACGACCGTGCCGTCCTGCACGTTGCTGTCCTCGCCGATCCTGATCGTGTCGCTGTCGCCGCGCAACACCGCGGTCGGCCAGACGCTCGTGCGCGCGGCGAGAGTGACGTCGCCGATCACGTGCGCGGCGGAGTGGACGAAGGCGTCGGGATGGATCGTCGGCGTCGGCATGAGATCGTCAGCGAAGTGTCGGAGTGATCAGAACGAGAACCCGAACGACACGTACGGGCTCACCGCCTTGGCGTTCGTGAGCGCGCGCCCGGCCACCGGCGCGGCGAGCCCGAGCCGCACCGTCTGCGGCGCGTCCCAGCTCAGGATCGACGCGTCGAGCAGCAGCTCGCCGCCGACGCTGGCGATCGGGCGCCCGAGCACCGGTGGGGGCGCGCACGACGACGCGTAGAGCGGACGGTCGACGCACGTCGCCACCCCCCAGTCGCCGAACAGCGCGAGCGCGGTGCGATCGAGGAAGAAGGGCAGCAGCCCGAGCCCCCGCGACGCGAGCACGAGCGGCGCGCGATACTCGAGCGTCGCCGCCGCGGCGCGCGTCCCCCACGTGCTCGCACCGGGGAAGCCGCGCACGCCGAAGGTGCGGCGCCCCTCGCCCACGGTGTAACCGCCGAACAGGTCGACGACGGAGCCGCTGGTGCCGCCCACCTCGAGCGCGGTCCCGGTGCGGCGATCGGCGAGCCCGCCCGCGACGCGCAGCGCGAGCACGTGATGCGCGAATCCCGGCAGATCGAGCGATCGATACGCGGCGAGCGTGCCCACGGTGCTCAGCGAGCGCGTGCCGCCGGCGTCGTTGGTGCGCCACCGCTCGCGCATCGTCACGGCCACGGCCACGCCGTCCTCCGGCGAGATGCTCAGGGCGGGACGCTGCAGGTTGTTCCACGCCGCGCCGAGGAAGAGCCGCGGAAAGGTGTAGCCGCGCTGGTAGACGCTGTCGAGCCGCGGGTAGAGCAGTCCGGGATCGGTCGCGAAGTCGCGCACCTCGACGCCGAGTCCGACGCTCAGGCTCGCGCTCGTGCGCACGCGGGGCCGCACGAACGTCGCCGATGCCGAGCCGTCGCGCGTGCGGCGGAGCAGCGCGCCGAGCCGGTCGCCGGAGCTCAGCAGCACGTCGCCGATGTCCTCCACGTTCTGCGACGCGACGACGTCGAGCAGCGGCGCGCGCAGGCCGGCGTATCGGTACGCGAGCCCGCCGACGGCGCCCCACCCGCTCGTCGGGACGGCGACGAACGCGGAGTACGCGTACCGGCCGAGCACGTCGCTCCCCGACGTGAGCGCACCGAGCCGTGTGCCGCTCGTCGGCGCATCCTCGACGATGGGATACCAGTAGCGCGGGAGCAGCGTGCGGAGTGGCGAGTACTCCGTGTACGCGCCGGAAGCGGTGTCGGCGTGCACGTCGCCGATCGGCGGGTCGAGCTCGGGGACCGACGACGCGGGCGCGCCGAGCGCGGCGAGCGGCGCGATGCCGACGTGATAGCCGTCGGCGCGGAGCGACACCGCGGCGATCCATCTCCCGTCGGGCGAGACTTCGGGCCAGCGCAATCCGGTCTCCGAGGGCGCCACGGCGCGCACGTCGGTCGCGCCCTCGCGGTCGGGGAGCGTCTGCACGACGAGCGACGGCACGCCGGACCGCTCGCTGACGTACACGACGCGCTGGCCGTCCGGCAGCCAGCTCGGCGAGGTGAGCAGATGATCGGCGCGGGCGAGCGCGATGTGCGCGTGGCGCACGACGTCCCATCCTTCGATGGCGTACTGGCCCCCCGGATACCGATGCGCGACGACGAGCTTCGTGCCGTCGGGAGACCAGCGCGGCTCGGCGAACACCTCGTCGCGTCCCGCGGCGGCGATCGGAAGCACCGCGTGCGTCACCGCGTCGAGCAGCACGAGCGAGGAGCGCGTGGGGCCGACGAGCACGGCGGCGATCGTGCCGTCGCGGCGCACGTCCGGCTCGAGGAGCCGCGCGCCGCGCGTCAGTCGCGCCGTGCGGCCGTCGCGCTCGAAGTACAGGTCGGAGCGCACCTCCTCGCGCGACGTGAAGTCGAGCTGCGCGTAGAGCAGCCCGCCGCGGACGAGCGGCACGTTCGCGCCGCGCGAGTTGCGCCGGCCGAGTCGCGTGCGCCGCCCCGACGTGGTCACGAGGTACGCCGCGTTCGTCTCGCGGCCGTCGCTGCCGGTGTAGACGAGCGTCGTGTCGTCCACCCAGCGCGGGCTCACGGCGAAGTACCCGTGCGCGGTGAGCTCGCGCCACCCGGGGAGCGGGGGCGCCGGCGCCGTCACGCTCGCGCGCACCGAGTCGCTCCACTCGCGGTACGCGGCGCCGAAGCTCGTGCCGAACGCGCTGCGCGCCGCCGGGTCGAGCCAGTACGGCACGAGCTGCGCCGCCTGCGCGTCGACGAAGCGGCGGATGCTCGAGTCGCCGTGCGTGCGCGCGAGCCAGTCGACGAACAGCGAGCCGTACGCGTACGCCGCGTCCCCCTGCGGAAACCGCGACGTGCCGAGCCCGAGCTCGTCGAGCCGGAACAGCTTTCCTTCCAGCGCGGCCGACCGCGCGAGCACGCGATGCTCGGCGTCGTGCAGCCGCCCGCCGCGCGTGAGCCGCGACTCCTCGTAGACCGCCAGCCCCTCGGTGAGCCAGGACGGGCCGTACGTGTTGGGAAAGAGGTAGGGCGCGCGGCCGAACACGGTCTGCGCGGCGCGCCAGGCGCCGCGCACGCGGTCGACGTGGAAGACGTGCGTGAGCTCGTGGGTGATCACGAGCGCGAGCCAGTCCTCGTTGAGCCGGAGCCCCGCGTTCTCGATCGGCGGCGCGGCGTACACGACGATCCGGTTCGACGGCGCGACGAGCGCGAAGCCGTTCGAGTAGTCGGCGTCGTCGGACACGACGAGATCGATCGTGCCGCGCGGCGGCGCGAGCTGCTCGCTCAACCGCGCATACGCACGCTCCGCCGCCGCGGCGGCCGCGCGCCCCTCGCGCTCGAGCCCGCGCTCGACGTGCACGCGAAAGTGCGGCGTCGCCAGCGTGCGCCAGTGCCTGTACGGCGCGGGCTGCGCGCCCGCCGGAGCCGCCGCGACGGCGCCGAGCGCGCCGATCGCGACGGCGCACGCGGCGCCGAGCCGGAGCAGCCGACGGATCACCGTGCGCCGAGCGTGCGGAAGTAGCGCTCCAGGCCGTCGACGATGCCGCGCGCGTACCGCTCCTGGAACTCGGGGGTGCGCAGCGCCGCCTCCTGATCGGGCAGGATGATGAACGCGCCCTCGCACAGCACCGCGGGATACCACGTGGGGCGCACCACGGCGAGGTTGTCGTAGTTCACGCCGAGGTCCGTCAACCCCATGCGCGCGACCATGCCGCGCTGCACCGCGCGCGCGAGCGGCTCGCTGTGCGCGCGGAAGAAGTACGTCCCCGTGCCGGGCGCGACGAACGGGTTGATCCCGTCGGGATACGCGTTGAGGTGGATCGACACGAACGCGTGCGCTCCCGCCCGTCGCGCGATGATCGGGCGGTCGCCGAGGGCGACGGCGTCGGGCGTCGTGCGCGTCATGACGACGTGTGCGCCGCGCTCCTCGAGCAGCGCCTCGAGGCGCAGGCCGACGGCGAGCGTCGCCTGCGGCTCCCACAACCCGGTCGGCCCGGTGGCGCCATTGGGGGGATGCCCCGGATCGACGGCGATGGTCAGCCCGCGCAGCGGCTCGCGCGCGTCGATCGCGGGCCGGCCGCGCAGCTTCAGCACGAGCGCGTCGTTCTCCCACACGACGAGGTAGCCGTACGGCGGCGCCCGCAGGTCGACCGTGACGCGCGCGCGGTCCGCCGATTCCTGCGCCCACTCGATCGTGCGCACCAGCGAATCCGACGCGGCGTAGTTCACGATGTCGGTGTTCGCGCGCACGCCGTAGAGCGTGAGCACGAGGGCGTCGCCGCGCTCCTCCACGTAGTACGGCGGCCGCGTCCCCGTCGGGATCACGACGTCCACGCCGGTCGCGCTCGGCCGCACCTTCATGTTCGCCGCGACGCGCCGCGCCGGCGCTGCGCTGTCGGCGACGTCGCGCGCCGCGTCGTCGTCGACCCAGACGTCGAGATCGCGGTCGAGCCGCACGCGAGCGAACCCGCCCTCGCGCGCGACCAGCGGCACGACGGTGCCGGGCAGGAAGAACCACTTGTACGTACCGCCGGGGACGGGCCGGCCGACGATCACGCGATCCGTATCGGCGGCCGCGTTCGGCGCGCCGAGCTGCACCCAGCCGATGGGCTCGTCGCGCGCCAGCGCGGTGCGGAGCGCGCCGCCGAGCGAGTCGATGCGCGACGTGATGGCGGCGAGCGTGTCGGCGCGCGACGTGGCCGCACCGGCGGACTTCGGCTCGCTCGGCGGCGCCGGCTCCGGTGCGGGGCCAGAGGTGGCGCGCGCCGCGGGATAGGCGATCGGCTGGGTGATCCGCACCGTCTCCGCGCCCCGCACCGCGACGAGCTCGTACGCGGGCGACGACGCCGGCGGGTTCGGCACGAACGCCATGAAGGCGCCGTTCGGGTAGACGCGCGCCGGATGGCCGTTGACGGTCAGCGTCGCGCGCCCGCTTCCGATCGACCCGAAGATGAAGTTCGAGTCGCGCGACGTGACGACCTGGTTGGGCGCCGGATACTGCACCCGGATCGCGATGGGCCCGTCGACGGCCGGCACGGCCGGAAGCGCCGCCGGACCGGCCGGAGACGATACGGGAGCGGGCACCGGCACCACCGTCCGCGCACACGCACCGAGCGCGACCAGCCACGCGAGGGAGAGGGGGCGCATGGGAGGGTAAGGTAATGGAGGGCGGAGAACGGTAGACGGCGAAACGGTTCTTCGGTTCTTCGGTTGACGGTTTACGTCAGCGGCCAGGAACGGCGACGGCGGCAAGGACCTGCGTCAAGGGCGTCCCGAGGCCGGCCGCCAACCGTCAACCGAGAAACCGTTAACGGTCGTTCCCATCACCGTCGTTCCCCCTCAACGTCGCCCACCCTATATTCGCGCTGCATGGCCGAACCCCGCCTCCGGTGAGCTCCTCCCCGATCGCGACCTGCGCGTTCTGCGGGAGAGAGAACGAGCCGACCTCCCGCTACTGCATCGACTGCGGCAAGCCGCTGACGACGTCGGCGATGCGTGGCGAGAAGTCGAGCGGCATGCATTCGCCGACCAGCGGATCGCCGATCGCGGCCGCGCTCGCCGGCGCGTCCGGCTCTCCCGAGGGCGGCACGCGCGCGAGCCCGATCGAGCTCGCGCTGAGCGGCCTGACGGGGGTGTGCCCGCACTGCGGGAAGATGGTCGACGCCGCCCTCCCGTACTGCCCGCACTGCGGCTCGCGCCTCGAGGGCTCCTCCGGCGAGACGGCGAACTGTACGTCGTGCGGCGCGCCCTACCGGCCAGGCGAGGACCTCTTCTGCGCGCGCTGCGGCACGAAGGTCGACGACGCCCTGCGCGACCGCACCGACTCGCGAACCACCGCCCAGGGCCGCAAGCGCGGCACGCGGCCGCGGCTCGCCGTGCTCGGCGACGACGGGCTCCCCGCCACGAGCATCACGATCGACCGCGGCCAGGCGGTGATCGGGCGCGGCGAGGCCGACATCCAGTTCGACGACGCCTACCTCTCGCCGCTGCATGCGCGGTTCGAGGTGCGCGACGGGGAGCTGCACGTGCGCGACCTCGGCTCGCGCAACGGAACGTGGTACTTCGTCGACCGCCCGACGAAGCTCGCCGACGGCGACGTCATGCTCGTCGGCTCGCAGCTCATCCGCTTCCGCCGGCTCGGCTATCCGGGGCCGCATCCCCCGGAGGCCGACGCCACGCGAAGGATGGGCTCGATGGTCCCGCCCGCCGACGTGGCCGTGCTCGAGCAGCTCCGCGCCGACGGCAGCGTGCGCGACAGCCTGCACCTCTCCCCCGCGCGCACCGTCGCGATCGGCCGCGAATCCGGCGACTGGGTCTTTCCGTACGATCCGACGATGAGCGGCCGGCACGCGGAAGTCCGCTGCCAGGACGCCGAGTTCTTCGTGCACGACGCGGGGAGCCGCAATGGAGTCGCTCTCGCCGTGCATGGCGAGCGGAGGGTCAAGCCCGGACAGCGCATCCTCGTCGGCGATCAGATCCTCCGCGTCGAGAGCCTGTAAGCCGTGAGCGCGCCCGTCCCTTCCTCCCCGCCCCCGCCCCCGCCCCCGCGGGCGCCGAAGCTCTGTCCCACCTGCGGGACGGAGTATCCCGCCGACGAGCGCTTCTGCCCGAAGGACGGCTCGGCACTGCGTACGCAGGGCGACGGGGCCGAGCTTCTCGGCTCGGTGATCGCCGAGCGCTATCACGTCGTGCGGCAGCTCGGCGAGGGCGGGATGGGGCGCGTGTATCTCGCCGAGCACGTGAAGATGGGGCGGTTGAGCGCGGTGAAGGTGATGAGCCGCCGCATCGTCACCGACGCGGACGCGATCAGCCGGTTCAACCGCGAGGCGGCGAACGCGAGCCGCATCTCGCACCCGAACGTCGCCGCCGTCTACGATTTCGGCGAGACGTCCGACGGGCTGATCTACCTCGCGATGGAGTTCGTCGACGGCGAGCCGCTCACCGAGGTGCTCGCGCGCGAGCGCGCGCTGCCGCCCGAGCGCGCGGCGGAGATCGTGCGCCAGACGGGCGAGGCGCTCTCGGCGGCGCACGATCTCGGGATCGTCCATCGCGATCTCAAGCCGGACAACATCATGCTCGCCCGCGACCGCGACGGCGGCGACGTCGTGAAGGTCGTCGACTTCGGCATCGCGAAGGCGGCCGGCGTCGAGGCGCAGAAGGTGACGCGCACCGGGCTCGTGATCGGCACGCCCGAGTACATGTCCCCCGAGCAGATCGCCGGCGATCCGCTCGACGCGCGCAGCGACGTGTACTCGCTCGGGCTCGTGGCGTACACGCTGTTCACCGGCCAGCTCCCCTTCCCGAGCCGGACGGCGCAGGAGTCGGTGATCATGCGGCTCACCGACCCGCCGAAGACGCTGGCCGAGCTGCGCGGCGACGTGTCGTGGCCGCCGGCGGTGCAGGAGGTGATGGACCGCGCGCTCCAGCGCGACGCGGCGCATCGGCTCCGCTCGGCCCGCGAGTTCGGGCGCGCGCTGCGCGACGCGGTGGCCGGCGCGCCGGTGTCGCTCCCGCCGCTTCCCGAGTCGGCGGCGCGCGACGCCCTGCGCATCCCGCCGACGCGCATCACGGACGCGGCGCGTCCAGCCGCGGCGCCGGGTGGCCGGCCGCTGCGCGCGCGGATGCCGATGCTCGCCGGCGCGGCGGCGCTCGTCGTCGCGGTGGCGGTGGTGGGCGCGGTGCTCGCGTCGACGCGCCGGTCGGACGCGGACCCGGTGCCGGAGGGCCCATCGCCGGCAGCGCGGGGCCCGGTGACCGGCGCCGGCGCGCCCGTCGAGGCCCCCGACGCCGTGCTCACGGGAGCGCCGGCGGAGGCCGCCTCTCGCGCCGCGCCCGCTTCGGCGGCACGTTCAGAGCGCGCGGCGGGCGAGACGCCGGCCGCGCCACGATCGTCTGCGGTGACGGACGCGGGGCTGCCGGCGCGGATCCGCATCCTGCTCGCGCAGGCGTGGGACGACGCGACGGCGCGCGCGGCGCGGCGCGAAGCCGAGGCGCTGCTGCCGCGTGCGCGCGGTGCGCAGGTGGTGGGGCTCGAGCTGGTGCGGGTGCGGGCGTACGGTTTGGAGAACGACAGCGCGACGTCGTGCGCGATCCTGCGCGACGTCAGAGGACGCTCCACCGGAACGGAGTACGAGACCGAAGTGACCAGGCTTCTCCAGAGCTGCTGACGGTGAGCGCGTGAGCTCCCCCACCCCGGTGCCCACGGGCGAGCACCCGATCCCGTCGACCGAACAGGTCGTCGTGCACGTGTTCGGCCGCACGGACGTGGGCCGGATGCGCGAGCACAACGAGGACGCGTTCGTCGTCGCCGATCTGACGCGCGGCCAGGCGACGCTGCAGCCCGAGGTGCGCTCGCACGTCGTCGGCGAGCGCGGCACGCTGTTCATGGTGTGCGACGGCATGGGGGGCGCCGCGGCGGGCGAGATCGCCAGCGCGATGGCGATCGACGCGATCCTCCGCGAGATCACCGCCGCGCTCGCGAGCGAGGACGCGCCGAACGAGGACGCGTTCGCCACCGCCATCAAGCGCGCCACCTCGGCGGCGAACGCGGAGATCCACATGTTCGCCGTGGAGCATCCCGAGTTCCGCGGCATGGGCACCACCGCGACGGTCGCCGGCGTGCTCGGCGACGCGGTCTACCTCGCACAGGTCGGCGACAGCCGCGCGTATCTCGTGCGCGGCGGCGTGGCGCAGCAGATCACGAAGGACCAGTCGTTGATGCAGAAGCTCGTCGAGGCGGGCGAGCTCACCGAGGAGGAAGCCGCGCAGAGCGAGCGGCGCAACATCATCCTCCAGGCGCTCGGCCCCGAGCCGCAGATCAAGATCGACCTCACCCACCAGCAGCTTCGCCGCGGCGACGTGCTCGTGCTGTGCAGCGACGGATTGAGCGGCCAGGTACGGACGGACGAGATCGCGCGCATCGTGAGCGAGGACGAGGATCCGATGACGGCGTGCAAGCGGCTCATCGATCTCGCGAACGACAACGGCGGGCCGGACAACATCACGGTGATCGTCGCGCGCTTCGACGGCGACGGCCTGATCATGCCCGGCGCCACCGATCCGGTGGGACACCGTGTCTTCCCGCTGCAGACGGACTCCGGGCCGGTTCCGGCGATCGAGTTGCGGGTCAGCCGCGGCACGCTCACGACCGGCGCGATCCCGATGCAGCGCCGCCCGACGCGCGAGATCCCGGCGCCGCCGCCCGCCGATCCGATCGTGCTCACCTCGTCGTTGCGCGACGACCCGCTCTCGAGCCGCCGCAGCCGCGGGATGCTCGTGGCGATGCTGCTCCTACTGCTCTTCCTCGCGATGGCGACGTGGTGGGTGTATCGGAGCGCGCAGTCGATCGTGGAGGAGCGCCACGCCGGCCAGGCGACGACCACCACTCCGGCGGCAGCGCCCGCGGCGCAGCGGCCCGCCACGCCACAGCCGGCGACGCCGGGATCCTCGACGCCGCAGCCCGCGACGAAGCAGGGAGCGCCCGCGAACGTGCCGTGACGATCGGGCTCCGCATCCTCACCGGCTCGCGCGCCGGCGAATGGGAGCGGTTCGACTCGACGGTCGTGACGGTGGGCCGGCATCCGGAGAGCGACCTGCGCTTCGACCCGGAGGGCGATCTCGACGTCTCGGCGCGCCACGCCGAGTTGCGCTTCGCCGACGGCGCATGGTCGGTGCACGACCTGCACAGCACGAACGGCACCTTCGTGAACGGCGAGCGCGTCGGCGCCGCGCGCCCGCTGGCGTCGGGTGACGTCGTCTCGCTCGGCGCGTCGGGGCCGCGCGTGGAGGTGCACGTCGGCGGCGCGGCGGCGATCGACGCCGCGCCGCGGGCGCCGCGTCCGCGCCGCAACACGGCGGAGCGGATCGCCGAGGCGGTGCACGCCGAGACGGCGTCGCTCAAGCGGATGTTCGCGCTGGCGCTCGGCGCGGTGGTGATCATCGGCGGGGTGGCCTTCCTGCTCTGGCGCCAACGGACGGACGCGCGCGAGCACGAGCTCGTGGCGTTGATCGCGCGGAGCGAGAGCGCGTCGGCACCGCTCGCGCGTACCGTCGCGGCGATGCGCGCGCGCGACTCGCAGTTCTCGCGGCTGCTCGCCGAGCGCGACTCGGCGCTCGGCGTCGACGTCGCGCGCGGCCGGCAGCTCGTCGGCGACGACGAACCGGATCGCCGCGCGGTGGCGCGGCTCTCGGCGCGCATGGCCGAGGAGAACCGGCTGCGCCGCGCGATCACGCAGCTCGACTTTCCTCGCGTGCACGATCTCAACGACGGCGCCGTCGCCCTCGTCGTGAGCGATCTCGACGGCACGTACGTCGCGGGGACGGCGTTCGCCGTATCGCCGGCCGGCGCGCTCGTGACGAACCGGCACATCGTCCGCTCGGAGGCGGGGCGCGCGCCGCGACGGATTCGCGTGCTCCTCGCGAACACGACGGAGTGGCGCGTCGCGCAGCTCGTGCGCGAGTCGGACGACGACGACCTCGCGCTCATCCAGCTCGACACCGGCGCGGCGGTGCCGGTGGTGGCCGGCGTGAGCCGCACCGGACGCGCCACGCGCGTCGGTTCACCCGTGGCGACGATCGGCTATCCGCACGCCGTCGATGCGCCGATGGAGGGCGCCGGGCTCGCCGTCCGCGCGAGCACGACGACGACGGCCGGCACGGTGAGCAAGCGGATCTCCGACGTGCTCCAGATCGACTCGTACGCGGGCAGGGGCTCGAGCGGCAGCCCGGTGTTCGACGTCCACGGCTACGTGGTCGGGGTGATCTACGGCGGCGAGCCCCAGAGCCACGGGCGCATCGTGTACGCGGTTCCAGCCGAGCGTCTCTCCTCCTTCCTCTCCGCCGCGGGGCTCACGTCGATCCTGCGCTGATCCGACCGCCCCGTCATTCCGAGCGAGGGCGAAGCCCTGCTACTGCGTCATTCCGAGCGAGGGCGAAGCCCTGCTACTCCGTCATTCCGAGCGAGGGCGAAGCTCGAGTCGAGGAATCGCCGTGGACGCCACTACCGCAACGTGATCCTCTGGTCGTGCGCCAGGGCTCGACAGCCTCCATGCGGATCGGGCGGATGACTGCACGGATCGAGCGGATCGCCTCGCGGGGTCGCGCTCCACGCGCCGGCTCAGAGCTCCTCTCCATGCCACAGTTCAAAGTCTTTGTTGGCTGCGGGTCGAGATCGTGATGGCGGCGCGCCGCTCCTCTCCATCCCAGCGCCGAGATCCGTGTGCGAACGAGCGCGGATCGCCCGTAGCGCGGCTGCCGTTCTCCGCGTCTCCGCCTGCCTCTCCTCGGCTCCGCGCGCCGCTCTTGTCCTGAACGGCCGCGGGACGCTTCCAGGGCGGTAGTGGCGATCCGCCTGATCCGTGCAGTCATCCGCCCGATCCGCATAGAGCCGTTCGGCCCCGGCGCGAAGCTCCGCCACGCTACCGCATACCCGCTACTCCCTACTACCTACCGCAGTTGCAGTCACCCGCCCCCGTGCGTCTACGCCGCGCCCGGCGTGAGCGCGCCGAGCACGCGGTATCCGCGCGCCCCCGTCGCCGTGGGGACGTTGCCGGCGCGCGACTCGAGGTGGAGGAGCGCGAGCAGCGCGAAGGCCATGGCCTCCTTCGCTTCGCCGTCGAAGTAGCGCTCCTCGAACGTGTGCACCGCGAGCGGCGCCACGCCGTCGGCGATCAGGCGCACGAGCGTCGCGTTCTTCGCCCCGCCGCCGCTCAAGAGCGTCTCCGTCACCGGCTCGGGAATGAATCGGCGGTACGCGTCCGCGATGCTCCGCGCGGTGAGCGCCGTCGCCGTCGCGACGAGGTCGGCGTCGCTCGCGTTCGGCCGCACCGCGCGGCACCGCTCGATCAGCCGCGCGACGTACGCGTCGTCGAACAGCTCGCGCCCAGTGCTCTTCGGCGGCTCGGCGGCGAAGTACGGATGCGCGAGCAGCTCGGCGAGCACCTCCTCCACCGGCGTCCCGCTCGCCGCGATCCGGCCGTCCTCGTCGTAGCGCATCTCCGGCGCGACGCGCCGCACCACGGCGTCGATCACGGCGACGCCGGGCCCCGTGTCGAACGCGCGGACGCTCGCGAGCGTGCCGTCCGGCGGCACGACGGTCACGTTGCCGATCCCGCCGAGGTTCTGCAGCGCGCGCCATTCGCCGCCGGCGAAGAGCAGCGCGTCGGCGATCGGCACGAGCGGCGCGCCCTGGCCGCCGGCCGCGACGTCGCGCACACGGAAGTCGCTCACCACGGCGAGCCCGGTCCGCTCGGCGATCACCGCCGGCGCGTCGAGCTGCCACGTCGAGTGGCCGGGCTCGTGCCAGAGCGTCTGCCCGTGCGACCCGATCGCGCGCACGTCGGCACGCGACACTCCCGCCTCGGCGAGCGCCGCGACCGCCGCATCGGCCAGCCAGCTCCCGACGTCCACCGCGAGCCGGCAGTACTCGCGCGCCGTCCCTCCGCGCATCGCCGCGAGGAGGCGGTCGCGCTGCTCGCTCGAGTATGGATGGACGTGGAACGCGAGCAGCTCGGCGCGGTAGCGCGCGCCGTCCGGAACGAACCGCGCGACCGCGGCGGAGATCCCGTCGAGCGACGTGCCGGACATGAGCCCGACGCACACGCCGCCGCGCGGCTCGCGCGCGTCGCTCGCCATCACGCCACGGGCGGCGGCGCGCCCGGCACGACGCGGCGGATCACGCCACCCGCCTCCTCGAGGCGCCGCCGGGCCTCCTCGCTCGTCACGCCGAGCGCGTGCATCACGATCGCCAGCTTCACGCGGCCGCCGGCACGCGCGAGCAGCGCCCGTGCCTCCTCGCGCTCGACCCGAGTCACCTCGGCGACGATGCGCTCGCTCCGGTCGGTGAGCTTCGCGTTCGTCGCGCGCAGGTCGACCATGAGATTGCCGAACGTCTTGCCGAGCCGGATCATCGCGCCCGTCGTGATCATGTTCAGGATCAGCTTCGTCGCGGTCCCCGCCTTGAGCCGCGTGCTTCCGGTCACGACCTCCGGCCCGGTCACGGCGACGATCGCGATGTCCGACGCGGCGAGCGTCGCTTCCGGCGGCGGCGAGCAGGCGACGATCGCCGTGCGCGCGCCGAGCGACTTGGCGTGCTCCAGCGCGACGCGCACGTAGGGCGTGGTCCCCGACGCGGCGATGCCGACGACGAAGTCGCCGGCGCGCACGCCACGCTCGTCGAGATCGCGCCGCGCGTTCTCGACGCGGTCCTCCGCTCCCTCCTGCGCGCTCGTGAGCGCCGGCGTGCCCCCCGCGATGATCCCCTGCACCATCTCCGGATCCGTGCCGAAGGTGGGCGGGCACTCGGAGGCGTCGAGGACGCCGAGCCGTCCCGACGTCCCCGCGCCGACGTAGAACAGCCGGCCGCCGGCACGGAAGGCGGTCTCGGCGGCCGATATCGCCTGCGCGATCTGGGCGCGCTGCGTGGCGACGGCGCGCGGGACCTCCTGGTCCTCCGCGTTCATGAGGTCCACGATCCCGAGCGGATCGGCGAGGTCGATCTGCTGCGTGCGCGGATTCCGCTGCTCGGTGACGCGCGGATCGACGACTCTGGGGGGCACGGCGAATGGCAAGAGAACGCGGAGCGGTCCGCCGGGTACACACTTTCTGTCGTCTCCCAGGCGCCGCGGCTAACTTACCGGACGCCGTTCCGCGATCGCAAGCCACTCGGAGCTCACGTGCGACGACTCGCCCTCGCGCTGCTGACGTCTCTCCTCGCGCTGCCGTTGCACGACGCGCACGCGCAGATCATCCGCACCGGCCGGCTCGGCGCACGCGATCCGAAGCTGTGGATCTCGGGCGGCATCGGGCTGCAGCAGGGATGGACCGTCACCGACGGCGCGACGCAGACGCGCTGGCGGCTGAGCGACGGCCAGGCGTACTTCGCCGCCGTGGAGCGTCCGATCACCGGAGGCGTCTCGCTCGGCGTGCGCGCGAGCACGGCGCGCGTGTCCGTCGACTACACGTCCACCGATCCGCTCGCCTTCACCGGCCCGCGCGATGCCGACGCGAGCGTCTCGCAGGGGCTCGCCATCCTCCACATCACCGCCGGCCGCGACCTGCACACCGTGATCGAGCTCGGCGCCGGCGCGACGATCTACTCCGGCTTCCGCGAGCGCGGCACCGGTGCCGATCTCCCACCCGACAAGGCCGACGCGGACTTCACCTTCGTGCTCGGCTACGGCATCGGCTACTCGTTCTCCAACACCTTCCAGGTCGACGTCGTGCAGGACCTCGCCACGGCATTGCACCAGAAGACCGGGCTCTCGGCGGGCGACGACTCCTCGGTGCGCATCTCGGGCACGCGCCTCGTCGCGCGATTCGGGCTCGGGAGCTGACCGTGGCGGCGCGGGCCCGCACGGCGTCGCGACGCGCGATGCGACGCGCGACGCCGCTGCTCGTCGCCGGGGCGTGCCTCGTCGCGGTGCACGCGTCCCGCGCGCAACGCCCCACCGCCGCCTGGCCGTACGCCGGGCGCGGCGCGCCCCTCCTCGCGCGCCACGGCATGGTCGTGAGCGACGCGCCGATCGCGAGCCGCGTCGGCGCGGACATCCTGAAGCGTGGCGGCAACGCCGTCGACGCCGCGGTCGCCACCGCGTTCGCGCTCGCCGTCGTCTATCCGGAAGCAGGCAACGTCGGCGGCGGCGGCTACATGGTCATCCACCTGCCGAATGGCCGCGACGCCGCGCTCGACTTCCGCGAGACCGCGCCGCGCGCCGCGACGCGCGACATGTACGTCGCGCCCGACGGCACCGTCAGGGACGCGAGCCTGATTGGCCCGCTCGCCTCCGGCGTGCCGGGCGCCGTCGCCGGACTCACCGCCGCGCTCGCGCGCTACGGCTCGCTCCCGCTCGCGACCGTGCTGCGCCCCGCCATCGCCCTCGCCGAGCGAGGGTTCGTCGTCGACAGCGCGTTCTCGAGGCGGCTCGCCGAGTACGCGCCGACGCTCGGGCGCTACGCCGGACGCGAGGTCTTCCTCCCCGACTCGCAGCCGCTGAAGCCGGGCACCGTGCTGCGCCAGCCCGCGCTCGCGCGCACGCTCCGCGCGATCGCGAAGCGGGGGCGCGCCGGCTTCTACGCCGGTCCGGTCGCCGACGCGTGGACGCGCGAGCTCGCCGACGCCGGCGGGATCATCACGATGGACGATCTCCGCCGCTACCGCGCCGAGTGGCGCACGCCGGTGCGCACCACGTATCGCGGCAACACGGTGCTCGCGATGCCGCCCTCCTCGTCCGGCGGCGTGACGATGACGGAGACGCTCAACATCCTCGAAGGGTTCGATCCCCTGCCGCCGTACGGCAGCACGCGCTGGGCACACCTCCTCGGCTCCGCCTTCCAGCGCGCGTTCGTCGACCGCAACGCCACGCTCGGCGATCCGGCGTTCGTCTCCGTGCCGATGGCACGGCTCACCGACAAGCGCTACGCCGCGCGGCTCCGCGCCTCGATCGGCGACGCGCGCGCGACGCCGACGTCGACGCTCACGGCGCTGGGCGAAGGCAATCACACGACGCACGTCTCCGTCGCCGACGCGAAGGGCGGCGCCGTCGCGCTCACCACGACGATCAACGATCTGTTCGGATCGCAGGTGTACCTCGCGTCGGCCGGGTTCTTCCTCAACGACGAGATGGACGACTTCACGTCGCGACCGGGCGTGCCGAACATGTACGGGCTCGTGCAGGGCGAGGCGAACGCCATCGCGCCCGGCAAGCGGATGCTCAGCGCGATGTCGCCGACGATCGTGCTCGATCCGCGCGGGCGCGTGCTGCTCGTGGCGGGAAGCCGCGGCGGACCGCGCATCATCACGAGCACCACCGAGGTGCTCGTCAACGTGCTGGACTATCACATGCCGATCGCCGACGCGCTGCGCGCGCCCCGCCTGCATCATCAGGCACTCCCCGACACGCTGCGCTTCGAGACCGGCGGCGTGGCTCCCGCCGTCGCCGACTCGCTTCGCGCGATGGGCTACGGTGTCGACCTGTCGGGGACGGTCGGCAGCGTCAACGCGCTCGTGCGCGTGCGCGGCGGCTGGGAGGGGATGGCCGATCCGCGCGGGACCGGCCGGCCGGCGGGCTACTGAGGAGCGGGCGCCGCGGGCGCCGACGAATCGCCCGGGCCGTGCCCGTGACCGTCGCCGTGCCAGTCGCGCGGGCCGCCGTAGCCGCGGCGCCGCGTGGCGAACTTCGCGCGCTGCGCCGAGTCGAGCCGCGCGTCGATCTCCGATCGCGAGCGCTCGAACACCTGCTGCAGCCGCGGCTGCATCTCGCGGCGAATCGCGCGCAGCGACGAGTCGGTACGCTGGAAGATCGAGTCGACGCCGGCGCGCTGCGCGGGGGTGAGCGCGAGGTCGGCGGTCAGGCGGTCGAGCATGTCGGTGCGCCGGCGCTGCTCCTGCTCCGGCATCGCGCGCCGCTCTCCGACGCCGCCACCGCCGCGCGGCCCGTGGCGTGCGCCGCGCGAGAGGACGGTGCGGTCGATCGCCGCTCCCGCGATCGCGCTGGCGACGACCACGGCTCCGATCACGAGGCCGGCGCGAAGTCGTGGAGCGATCACTGCGGCGCCAGCTCCGCGAGGTTGACCTCGGACGTCACGCTCCGCGCGAAGGTCCGCGCCGCGTCCTCGATCGGCGCGCCCTGCACCATCTCGGCGACGACGTCCGCCGCCCCGACCTGCGCGACGATCTGCGCCGCGGGCTCCTCGGCGCGCCAGAGCGCGAACGCGCCGGCGAGGCTCGCCGCGAGCGCGATCGGCAGCATGCGCCGCGACCAGCGGTCGGCGTAGCTCCACCAGGCCGTGCTCGCACGCGAGGGCAGCGCACGCGTGATGCGCGCCGCGAGCGCCTCCCAGTCGACGGCGCCGTCGGGGACGTCGCCGAGCGCCTGCCGGAGCAGCGCGCCGAGCGCCTCGTCGCGCCGCGGCTCGGCCGGTGCGAACGGGTTGAAGCTCCAGTCGTTATTCCGCCGATCGGCCATGGTCGTCCCTGAAGAATCGCGCGAGCACGCCGCGGAGCTGCCGGCGCGCCTCGTGAAGGTGCCATCGCACGGTGCCCGGCGCGAGCGCGAGCATCTCGCCGATCTCCCCGCTCGTCAGCCCGTCGACGTCGAACAGCGTCACGATCAGCCGCTGCCGCTCGGAGAGCGTGTCGAGCGCGTCGTGCAGGATGCGCCCCGTGTCGTGCCGCATCGTCTCGTCGAGCGCCGAGGGCGCGTGGCTCACTCCCTCGACCTCCGGCTCCGTGCTGCGCCGCGCGCGCGAGCGCCTGAGGTTCGCGCCGCGATTGAGCACGATGCGCACGAGCCACGGCCCGAACGGCCGCCCGATCTCGAACGACTCGAGATACTGGTGCGCCGCGAGGAAGGCGTCCTGCACCAGGTCTTCGGCGTCCTCGCGATGGCCGACGACCCGGAAGGCGACGCGGAACGCCTGCTCCATGTGCAACCGGACGAGCGTGTCGAACGCCCCCGAATCGCCATCGCGCGCGCGGAGCACGAGCTCGGCGTCGCGCGCCGCCGCGGCGACGCGTTCGGGCGATTCGGCTGGGCGAGCGGGCGCGTTCGCGCTCACGACGAGCCGGACGCTCCCACGCCCCTCGCCGTCAACCGAGCGGCGGACTGCCTGTGTCATCGCTGATATCGCCGCGCGGGCGCTCGCGCTCCCTGATTTGCGGGCGCGTCTCGAACTCCTTCTTCGCGACCTGCTCGGCGCGCTTGCGCGCGTTCTTCTCCAGCTTGGCCGCGCGGTCTCGCTGCTCGTCGTTCAGGAGCGCTCGGACCCGCTCGTTCGCGCGCGTCGCCTGCGGGACGAGCGAATCGACGATCGCGATCTCGGCGGTGCGATACGCGATCAGCTGGTCGCGCTGCTCGGGGCTCAGGTCGTAGAGGCCTCCGGCGGGGCGCCACGTCGGCCGGATCGAATCGAGCCGCTGGAGAAGCGGCTTGTTCGCCGAGTCGAGCTGGCGCTGGATCAGCACGAGCTGGGTGCGCTGGCTGTCGGTGAGCGCCATGTCCTTCTCGTGGGCGAGGATCTCCTTTGCGACGCTCACCGGCCGGACCGGGACGGGCTTTCCCTCGAAGGGACTGTGCGTGTGGCGGACGCCCTGGGCCATCGCGATGGACGGCAGCAGCGCGAGCGCGAGCGCGGCGAGGGTGGTGCTCCGGGTCGAGCGGGGCATCGGATGGTTCTCCATGACCATGGGAACGGCCGGGTGGGGCGACGACGACCGGCCGTCACCACGAGATGCACCCGGACGAGGGAAAGTGTTGGCGGCCCCGGGTGGTGGGCAATGGGGGCGCGTTCGTGGTACACCGGGCCGGCTGCCAGGGTTCGATGGTCGGCGAACGCGAACCGGCCCCGGAAGGTCCCCGGGGCCGGTCGCTCGTTCGAGCTGACGTCGCTCGGACCTACTTCAGCTTGAACAGCGCCTTCAGCGTCGAGCCGTCCTGCGCGGTGAGCGTAACCTGGTAGCAGTTGCCGGGCAGCTTCGGCGTCTGCCAGTTCTGGATGAACTGGTGGCCGGTCACGTCATAGCGGAGGCTCGTGCCGCCGGTGCTGACCATCTCGATGTCGTCGAGCGTGGCGCTCGACGAGCACGCGATCGGCTTCGCGCTGAACGAGACCTTCGCGGGATCGGTGATCTCCGTCGGGCCGGCGAAGACGTTGAATTTGAGCGGCACGGTCGACCCACCCTTCACGGTGTTGAGGACGTTGTTCATGTCCACGGGCTGATAGAACCCGTTGAGGGTCCACGCGAGGACGGTGTAGCTCGACGTCGCGGTCGCCTCGTTGCCCGCCTTGTCCGACACCTTCGCCGTGATCGTGTGCGAACCGACGCCGATGCCGTAGCCGGTGAGGTTGCAGGTGCCGTCGAGGCCGGAAAGCGCGTCGCTCTCGCTGCACGTCGGAATGGCCGGGACGCTGCCGAAGTAGTAGCTGGCGCCGTTCGCCGGACCGCCGACGAGGCTCAGCGAGGGAGCGGTCTTGTCGATGTTGATTCCGCTCGCGGTCGCCGCTGCGCTCTCGTTGCCCGCCTTATCGGTGCACGTTCCGGAAGCGGACTGGCCGGCCCCCTCGCTACTGAGCACGACGTCGTCGGCGCAGCTCGCGATCCCCGACGTGCCGTCCGTCCCCCCGAAGCTCACCGTCACGTCCGACTTGTTCCAGCCGTTGCCGTTCGGCGCAGGCGACGCGCTCGCCGAAGCGCTCGGGGCCGTGCCATCGCGCTTGATCTTCACGTCCACGTTGTCCGCCGAGCCGCCCGCGCTGGTCGCCGAGCACGAGTAGGTCTGCTCGGCCTGGTCCGCGGTGATGTTCTGATCCGCGCAGCCGGTCTTGGAGAGCGAGTTGGGCGACTCGTTCTCGGTCACCGTCCAGGTCAGCCCGACGTCGCTCGTGTACCAGCCGTTGTCGCCGTCTGGGGCGGCCGGGGCAAGGACGTACGAGATGGACGGCGCGGAGGGGTCGACGATGCTGTATGTGGCCGATCCACTGGCCGTCTGGCCGCCACCGTCGGTGTAGCTGCAGCTCGCGGTCTGCGAGCCGATGCCGTCCGAGGCATACGGACCGGTGACGGCGCTGAGCGTCGCGGCGAACGACGAGTTGCCGTCCTCGGTGTCGACGACGTCGCAGGTCGCGGCTGGGACGCTGCCCTTGTCGTACGAGCCACCCATCGTGACGCCACCCACCGTCAGCGTGGGCGCGGTGTTCGGCGGCGGCGACACGTTCACGGTGAACGTGGCCGGCGCGAGATTGAACGTGCCGCCCGTGTTGTTGGAGGTCTGAGTGAAGGTGATCGTCGTGCTGCCGGCCGCGACCGGCGTAATCGTCAAGGTCCTGGTGTCGCCGCACGCGGTGAACGTGGCGGACGAGGGGCTCACGGTAGCGACCGTCGGGTCGCTCGAGGCGATCGAGACGACGAGCGTCGTCGATGACGTCAGGTTGCAGCCATTCTTGCCGTCGCCGTTGCGCGGCGTGACGGCCAACGTGGTCGACCCATTCGATCCGCCAACAGTGAGCGGCATGATCTCGGCCGTCGCGTCGAGCGTCGCATCCAGGTTGTTCGAGATGTCGTCCTTGCTCGGCCCCTGCGGCGTGGGCGCCATCCGGGACCCGTCCGTCGCCGGCGCGACCGGACTGCGAGCGCTGTCGCTGCACGCCCAGCCGAACGCGAGCGCAGCGAGCGGTACGAAGAGGAACTTCTTCATGGGGAGGGCTTCCTTCGACTCGGGACTACCGGCGTCGGCGCCGGCGGCACCCTTCCTCTGGCAGCCCGGCCGTCTCGGAGAGACCCGTGGCTTTGCGTGCCGGCCTCGCGGCCGGGTTGCCGTTGTCGGAGGGAGAGCTGTGATGGGATGGGACCGGCCGCCGAGCCACTTCGCCCCGGCGGCTTGCCCACCTCGCGGGCAACCCTAGCGGTCCGCGGTCACGCACGGGTTATGTTTCCGTAAACACACGTTCCTCACGCTCTCGCGGCGCGCGGACGGGGGCTCGATCCACCCCGCGGTCGACGGCGCGCCGGCGATCCCGGGCGGGGTGTGGCTCCGCGGCCACATCGCGGGCGTCTCGTAGCCACGATCGGGGGGCCGCGTCGCTCGCATCCGTAGAGGACCAGGCGCCGCCCCCCACCGGCGACGGTGCGTCATCCTCAATCGCCACAACGCCTTCGCGCATCCGCCATCCGCGCCGCAAACGGGGAGGCGTGGCGCGGCGATGGGCGACGGATTCTTGCGTCCTGCGCATGACGTCCGGCCCGTCGCGCGGCGGGTGGAGGACGCCGCTCGCCGGAACCGTTCGCCGTCACTCCCACACCGCACTCGTCCCCGATGCTTCGAATCTCCACCCTGGGCCGCCTGGCACTCGACGACGAGTCCGGGCCCGTCGGTGGTGCGGGTAGCTGGCGACCCACCCTCGCCGCCCTCGCGCTCCTGGCCGCCGCCGGCGACCAGGGCGTGCCGCGCGAGCGCCTGCTCGCCATGCTCTGGCCGGAGAGCGCGCCGGAGAAAGCGCGCAACAGCCTCAAGCAGCTGCTCTTCGCGCTCCGGCGCGCCGTGCCTTCCTCCGCCGTCAGCGGGACGGCGATCCTCAAGCTCGATCCGGCGTCCGTCTCCTCCGACCTCTGGGACTTCCGCGGCGCGCTCGCTCGCGGCGATCTCGACGCCGCCGTCGCCGCCTACGCCGGCCCCTTCCTCGACGGATTCTCCCTCCCCGGCGCGGTCGAGCTCGAGCGCTGGGCCGAGGGGGAGCGCGCCGTGCTCGCCGAGGAGTTCCATCGTGCGCTCTCGACCCTCGCCGAGCGCGCGCTCGCCGCGCACGACCAGCGTGGCGCGGTCGGTCACCTGCGCCGGCTCGCCGCCGCCGCGCCGCTCGACTCCGACGTCGCGATGCGTCTCATGCTCGCGCTCGTGGCGTCGGGGAACCGCGCCGGTGCGCTCCAGCACTTCGAGATCCACTCGGCGCTCCTTCGCCAGGAGCTGGACTGCGATCCGGAGCCCGCCGTGGCGGAATACGCCGCCGCGCTGCGCGAGCTTCCGCGCGCCGCGGCGGGAGGCTCGCCACGACTCGTCGCTGCCTCCGCTGCATTCCCTGCCGCGGTGCCGCCCGCGCCGCCGCGTCCGGCCGAACCGCGCGCCCCGTCGCCGCTCCGGCTCGTCGTCGACGACGAGATCCCTCCGCCGGCCGCGATTCCGGAGCCGGAGGTGAGCGCGCCTCCACCGGTCGAGCATCCGAGCTCACTCCGCGGCCGCATCGCCGCGGGAATCGCCGGGCTCGTGCTCGGGGCGCTCGTCGTCACAGTCGTCTCCTGGTGGCGCCCTGCGCGCACGTCGGGTGCCGACGCGCCGGCGGTCGTCGCCGTGATGCCGTTCGTCGTCCAGGGATCGCCGAGTCTCGGCTATCTCGGTCCGGGACTCGCCGACCTGCTCGGCACGAGCCTCGACGGCGCGGGACGGCTCCGCAGCGTCGACTCGCGCGTCATCGCCGACGCCGCGGGCACCGATCGCGGCCGCGCGATCGATCAGCGTGCCGCGGCTTCGATCGCGCGCCGGCTCGATGCGCGCTACTACGTCCTCGGCGGCGTCGTCGAAGCGGGACGACGCCTGCGCATCTCGGCGTACCTCTACGACCGGAGCGACGGCGCGCGCCCGCTCGCGCAGGAATCGGTCGAGAGCACCGCCGACAGCGTCTTCGCCGCGGTCGACGCGCTCGCCGCGAAGCTGCTCGTCGAGCGCTTCCGCACGCCGGGTGAGCGGCTCAGTCGCTCGGCGGCGATGTCGACGACGTCGCTCCCCGCGCTCAAGGCGTATCTCGACGGCCAGTCCTCCTTCGGCGACGGCGACTACCCGCGCGCGCTCGAGGCGTACGCCCGCGCCGTGGCCGCCGACAGCACCTTCGCGCTCGCCTACTACCGTCTCAGCCAGGCCGCCGACTGGGCCGGCCGCGACGAGGCCGTGCTGCCCTCGGCGCAGCGCGCGCTGCGCTTCGCGAATCATCTCTCGGCGCAGGATAGTCTGCTCGTCCGCGCGTTCGTGGAGTGGCGAACCGGCCGGCTCGACGACGCGGAGCGTCTCTACCGCGCCGAGCTCGCCGATCATCCGGACGACGTGGAAGGCTGGTATCAGCTCGGCGCGCTGCTCTTCCAGGGGAACCCGCTGCGCGGCCGCGACGCGACGGAAGCTCGCACCGCGTTCGAGCGCGTGCTCGCGCTCGACCCCGACAACGCCGACGCGCTCGTGCATCTCGCGCGCATCGCGTCGCTCGAGCAGCGGCCCGCGCGGGTGGATTCGATCGTGCGCCGCGTGCTCGCGCTGGGGCCGGCGCGCGACGTGCTCGAGCTGCGTGCGTTTCGCGCCTTCGCGCTCGGCGACCGGCAGGGACAGAAGCGCGTCACCACGGAGCTGCTCGCGTCGGCGGAGCGCGTGCCTGCGGTGACGGCGCTCGAGGTGGCGACGAACGCCGACGATCTCGAGGGCGCCGAACGCTTCGGCCGCGCGCTCGCCGAGCCGCGCCGCCCGCGCGACGTGCAGGGCTACGGGCATCGCCTGCTCGCCCAGACCGCGGTCGCGCGCGGGCAGTGGCGCGCCGCGCAGCGCGAGCTCGCCGCCGCGGAGCCGTTCGATTCGACGGCGGCGCTCGAGCTGCGCTCGCTGCTCGTCGTGCTCCCTTTCCTGCCGGTGTCGCGCGCCGATCTGGAGGACGCGCGCGCCGCGCTCGAGCGCTGGCAGCCGGCGGCGAACGAGTCGGCGGACGACATCCACTGGAAGGCGCACCTCGGGCTGCATCCCGCGCTCCGGCTGTACGCGCTCGGTCTCGTGAACGCGCGACTCGGCGACACCGCCACCGTGCTGGATGAGGTGCGCCGTCTCGAGCCCGCGCCGAGCGATTCGCTCGGCGGCGATGCGAGCCGCATCGCGCGCGAGACCTTCGCGCACAGTCTCCGCGCCCGAATCGCCGACGCGCGCGAGCGTCCACAGGAGGCGTTGGCGGAGCTCGCGCGTGCCGACTGGCCGCGCATCGCGCCGAGCTTCATGAGCGAGGCGCTCGACCGCTACTATCGCGCCGACCTGCTCCAGCGCGTCGGCCGCCTCGACGAGGCGCGCGGGTGGTATCGCTCGATCGCGCAGCGCGCGACGTACGAGCTCCCCTACCTCGCACCCTCGCGCGCCGCCCTCACCCGCCTCGCCGCCGCGCCCGCGCGCTGAGCGCGACGCCGCACTGAAAGGGAACGGCCCCGGGAGCGAAACCTCCCGGGGCCGTTACCCACGCACCCACACACTCACACACTCACACACTGTTTCATCACGAAGTGACTCGCACCTGCACCGGCGCCGTCAGGCTGACCGAGATCGCGCCGCCATCCGGCACGCACCCCTCGTAGTTCGCCGTCGCCGCGGCCGCGCCCGCGCCCGCCGCCGCACCGGCTGCCGCGCCGATGATCGTCGACTTCGTGCTCTTGCCGAGGATCTGGCCCGCAATCGCGCCGACCACCGCGCCGCCGACCACCTTCTGCGTGTCCTTGCTCTTCGGCTGGTTGCGCACGCGCTCGACGTCGGCGTTCGCCACCGTGCCGGAGAGCGCGTACGACTTGCCGCCGAACGACACCGAGCGCACCGCGAACTCCATCACGATCTTGTCGTTCGCGTTCTCGCTGCGCTTGAGGTTCGTCACCTCGAGCGTCACGTCCGCGCCGGCGGGAATCGTCGCGCCGTTGGTGCCGGTGACCGCGTTGGCGAGGCTCGCCGTGAAGGTCTGGCCGACCTTGTACGTGTTCGTGCAGACGCGCGCGTTGGAGCGGAGGCTCAGATCGGTGCCCGAGGGGATCGTGCCGACCGCGCCGCCGCCGTTCGCGGCGGCATTGCCGCCGGAGTTCCGCGTCACGGTGTTCCCCGACGCGGTGGTGGTCGTCGTCGGCGTCGCGGGACGCGTGGCGGGCTTGGGCGCGGGGCGCGACGTGGCCGGGCGCGGCGTGCTGCGCGCGGGAGCGGGGGCGGGCGCTTCCGCCTCCGGCTGCGCCGGCGTCGCCGGCACGTCGTTGAGCTGCGGCTGCGCCGCGGTGTCGCGGCCGGCGAGTTGCAGATCGCGGTTCAGCGCGGTGTCCTTCGCGAGTGAGGTGTCGCTCTTGCTGTCCGACACCGTGCACGCGGCGAGCGACAGCGCGGCGACGATGGCGAACGGCGCGGCGTGGCAGCGGATATACTTGGTCATGCGATTCCTCTCCGTGAGCGGGTGCAACCGGCTCGACCGAATTGATCGAGGGTGCCGCCCGACGACGTGTGGCGAGGGCAGATCGTAACGACGTGGCAAGCCATGTGCCCGCCGCCTCCTCGCTGCGGCGACTCGTCCCCTTCTACCGTCCGTACCCGAGGCTGCTCGCCGGCGGGCTCGCGCTCGTCGTCGTCTCCTCGGCCCTCGGCTCGGTCGTCCCGTGGCTGCTCCGCGCCGGGATCGACGACATGCGTGCCGGCGCGCCAGCGAGCCGCATCTGGACGATCGCCGGCGGCATCGTCGCCATCGCCCTGCTCGGTGGCGCGCTCCGCTACTGGATGCGCGAGCTGCTCAACGGGCTCAGCCGCTACATCGAGTACGACCTTCGTCAGGCGCTGTTCGTACACCTGACCCGGCTGGATGGTGCCTACTTCGGCCGGATGCGAACCGGCGACCTCATGGCGCGCCTCACGAACGACCTGAGCGCGGTCCGCATGGCCGCCGGCCCGGCGATCATGTACCTCACGAACACGATCTTCGGCGGTGCGTTCGCCCTCGCGTTCATGCTGCGGATCGACGTGCGCCTCACCCTGCTCGCGCTCCTGCCGATGATCCTCCTTCCGGCGGGCACGATCAAGCTGGGTGGCGCGATTCACCGGCGCTTCGAGGCGGTGCAGGAGGAGTTCAGCGCGCTCACGACGCTCGCGCAGGAGAACTTCGCCGGCGTGCGCGTCGTCCGCGCGTACCGGCAGGAGCGCGCGGAGATCGGCCGCTTCGCGACGTTGAACGGGCGGTATCTCGCGCAGAACATGCGCCTCGCGCGCCTCTACGGGATCATGAACCCGATGTTCGGCCTCCTCGCCGGGTTGAGCGGCGTCGTCGTGCTCGGACTCGGTGGCGCGCTCGTCGTGCGCGGTGTGATCACCGTCGGCGCGTTCGTCGCCTTCGGTCTCTACCTCGGCATGCTCACCTGGCCGCTCATCGCGCTCGGCTGGGTCGTGAACCTCTTCCAGCGCGGCGCGGCGTCGATGACGCGCCTGCTCGACATCCTCGACGCGACGCCGGCGATCCGGTCGCCCGAGTCGCCCGTGCCGCTGCCTCCGGCGGATGGAGGACGCACGCTCGAGTTCCGCGACGTCGGCTTTCATTTCCCGACTCCCGAGGGGCGCGAGCCGCGCTGGGTGCTGCGCCACGTGTCGTTCACCGTGCCGGCGGGCGAGACGCTCGCCGTCGTCGGCGCGACCGGAAGCGGCAAGAGCGCGCTGATCGATCTCATCCCGCGGCTCGCCGATCCGCAGGAGGGGGAGATCCTGCTCGACGGGATCCCGCTGCGCGCGCTGTCGCTCGAGGCGCTGCGCGGCGAGATCGGCTACGTGCCGCAGGAGAGCTTTCTCTTCGGCGACACGATCGCCGCGAACCTCGCCTACGGCGACGCGAGCCATCCGCTCGTCGAGCACGATTCCATCGACGAGGGCGCACGCGCCGAGTCGCGCGCGGCGGGCGAGCGCGACGCGGCATCGAACCGGTGGGCCGCCGACGTGGCGCAGCTGGACGAGACGGTGCGCGCGTTCGTGCACGGGTACGGAACCGTCCTCGGTGAGCGCGGCATCAATCTCTCCGGCGGCCAGAAGCAGCGGCTCGCGCTGGCGCGTGCGCTCGCGCGCCGGCCCCGCATCGTGCTGCTCGACGACGCGCTCTCCGCGGTGGACACGCACACCGAGGCGGAGATCCTGCGCGGGCTGCGCGGCGCGCTCGCCGGACGCACGGCGGTGATCGCCTCGCACCGCGTGAGCGCCGTGCGCGACGCCAATCAGGTGATCGTGCTCGACGACGGGCGCGTCGTCGAGCGCGGCACGCACGCGACGCTCATCTCCGCCGGCGGACGCTACGCCGCGCTGCTGCAGCGCCAGCAGCTCGAGGAATCGCTCGACGAGGACGACGACGCCACGGATACGCTGGTGGAGTCCGCCACCGGCGGTGTGACCGCAGGCACTGGCAGCGACGGCGACGTCCGGTAGACTTCACGCATGCACCGCGCGGACGCCTCCGCGCCTCCGCCGCTCACGCACGCCGCCGGTCCCGACGGCCGCGTACTCGCGCTCGAGGCGCAGCTCAAGCAGGCCCACCAGCACATCGCCGAGCTCGAAGCGCGCGATGCTCTCAAGACGCAGTTCCTCTCGAACATCTCGCACGACCTGCGCACGCCGCTCACCGCGGTCATCACGCACGCCGAGATCCTGCGCGACGGACTGCTCGGCCCACTGAGCGACCGGCAGCTCGAGAGCATCGGCGGCATCATCAGCGGCGGACGCCAGCTGCTCGAGCAGGTGGGCGAGATCCTCACGTACGCGCGGGGCGCGGCGAACCAGCTCACCATCACGCGCACGGCGTTCGACTTCGCCGACGTGATGGCGCAGCTCGCCGCCTTGAACGACGCGCTCGTGAGCAGGAAGGGGCTCACCCTCGCCACCGACGTGCAGCCCGATCTCCCACCGCTCCACGCCGACCGGGAGAAGATCACGCACGTCGTCGGCAACCTGCTCGGCAACGCGATCGACTTCACGCCGCACGGCGGGCGCGTGTGGGTCCGCGCGCACGTCGCGGAACACGACGGGATGCAGGAGTGCGTCGTCGAGGTGGGCGACACCGGCATCGGCATCTCCGCCGAGCACCACGACCTCGTGTTCCGCGAGTTCGCCCAGGTCGACGCGAGCGCATCGCGGCGCCATCACGGCACGGGGCTGGGCCTCACCATCGCGCGCAAGCTCGTCGAGCTGCACGGCGGCCGCATCTGGCTCGAGAGCGAGCTCGGAGCGGGGAGCCGCTTCTACTTCACGATCCCCTACCTCCCCCGCTGACGCCCGTGTCCTCCGCCCCGCTCCCGCACGTGCTGGTGGCGGAGGACAACTCGCTCGTGGCGGGCGCGATGCGCGTCCTGTTCGAGGAGACCGGCCATCGCGTGACGACGACGTCGAGCGTCGCCGCGACGGTCGACGCCGCGCTGCGTGACCCCGTCGACCTGCTGCTGCTCGACCTCGGCCTCTCCGACGGCGACGGGCTCGACGCGCTCGCCGAGCTCTCCCGCCGCGCGGCGATGCCGCGTGTCGCCGTCGCCCTCACCGGCCACGACGAGCCGGACGTCATCGAGCGCTGCCTCGCCGCCGGCTGCCGCGCGACGCTCCTCAAGCCGGTGCCGGCGCGAGAGCTGCTGGCGCGGGCGAAGGGGTGGCTGGACGAGAAGCGGTGACTTGGATCGTTGAGCCGGTGACTTGGTGACTTGGCTCGTTGGTGACTTGGTCGGTGACTTCGACTGAGCAGTTGAACCAAGTCACCGTGGTTGACGGGCGGGCAGGCGCCGGTGCGCACTCACCCGGAGAGCCGAGGCGTCGATGCTCTCGAGAGCGAAACAGGCGCCCAACCAGCCGGAAGTCCCCACGACGTGAATTGGTTGGGCCTCCGTGGCCCGTGCAGTTTCCAGTCACCAAGTCACCGACCAAGTCACCAAGTCACTCAGTCACCAAGTCACTCCATCGCCCGGTCAGAGCCTTTCTCGCAAGCCCGAAGGCGTGATCGCCTGCAAGTACACGCCGATCGTCGTGAAGTAGTCGAACATCATCAACACCCCGACGACGATCAGCAGCACGCCGCTCACCTGCGATACCCGCGCGAGGTACGGGCGGATGCGTGACATGGCGCCGAGGAACCGCTCGACCGCGACGGCCGCGAGGAGGAAGGGGAGCGCGAGGCCAAGCGAGTACGCGAGCAGGAGCGGCAAGCCGCGCGCGAGATCGGCCGTCGCCGCCGTGTACGTGAGGATCGCGCCGAGGATCGGACCGAGGCACGGCGTCCATCCCGCGCCGAACGCGACGCCGACCAGCGCGGTGCCGAGGTAGCCGACGGGCTTGTTGGCCAGATGCACGCGTCGCTCGCGGTCGAACGCGCTCACGCGCACCGCGCCGAGCAGATAGAGCCCGAACAGCACGACCAGCGCGCCCCCGACGCGGGTGATCCAGATCCGGTACGCGCCGAGCAGCCGGCCGAGCACCGTCGCCGATGCGCCGAGCGCGACGAAGATGAGGGTGAACCCGAGCACGAAGAGCAGCGCGTGCACGAGCGCCGAGCGTCGCGCGCTTCCGAGATCGTCGAGGCCCACCCCCGTGACGAAGGTGAGATAGCTCGGGATGAGCGGCAGGACGCACGGGGAGAGGAAGCTCAGCAGCCCCGCGGAGAAGGCGATCGCGACGCCGATCGAGGCGGGTTCGGCCATGTCCGGAATCTATCCGAGCACCGCCCGTGGCGGCGTGCTCACGCCGCCGGCGACGCCGGCGCGGGAAGCGCGGCGCGAAGCTCGTCGCCGGAGAGGCGCACGATCTCGTCGACGTCGCCCGAGCGGCGCTGCACGCCGCGCACGACCGCGTCGACGGTGACGAGCGGCGCGTCCGCCTCCTCGGTCACCGACACCTCCCACTTCCCGCGATCCGGTCCCTTGAGCGTGTGCCGGTAGCGCGCCGTGCACACCACGTAGCGCTGGGGCGCGTCCATCCGCCGCACCTCGGCGACATCCGGCGCGCCGTCGGCGACGTCCGCGCCCTCCGCGCCGTTCGCCGCGTCGAGAACGTCCGGCGCGTCCGGCGCGTCCCGCTCGAGCGCGACCACGGCGACGCCGCTCTCCAGACCGCCCTGCCGGATCGGGGCGAACAGGTGCACCTCCGCGACCCGCTCGGGTGGCACCTGCGTGGCGATCGCGGCGAGGAAGCGCGCGCGCGTGTCGTCCATCACCGAGCGCCCGCCACCGCGCGGTCCGTGGAGGCACCCGACGCGGCGCGCCGCTGGTCGATCTCGCGCTCGACGTACAGCCGGAGGATGTGCATGAAGTCCTGCGCGTTCGTCACCACGCCGAAGGCCTGATGGGTGCCGCGGTCCTTCAGCTTGCTCACGACGAACTCCGCCGAATCCACGCAGATCGTCGCCAGCTCGCGCAGCGAACCGTCCGGCTGCATGACGAACGCGGGAAGCATGTTCCCCGTCGCGATCGCGTGCAGCGCCGTGGCGATCAGGATCGCCATCGTCGCCTTGACGGCGTGCGCGCGCATCGCGTCCTGCGCGGCCACCGAATCGGTGACCACTTCGGGCAGCGGGCCGTCGTCGCGGATCGAGCCGGTGAGCACGAACGGCGTGCCGGTCGTCACGCAGGCGTGCATGATCCCGTCGGTGATCGTCCCCTCGGCCACCGCCGCGGCGATCGAGCCGGCGGCGCGCACCTTGTTGATGGCGCGCATGTGGAGGCCGTGGCCTCCCTGGGTCGCCTTCCCCTCGCCGGTCATCCCGAGCGTCGTGCCGAAGATCGACGCCTCGATGTCGTGCACGGCGACGGCATTCCCCGCGAGCAGCGCGCCGACGAAGCCGTTCTGGATGAACCAGACCATGTCGTTGCGCGCGCGCGAGTGCACGAGGGCGGGCCCCGTCACCCAGATCGGATAGCCGCCGTTGTCGCGCTCGTCGACGAGGATGCGAGCCATGAGCGCGTAGTCGATCGGCTTCTCGCGCGAGACCTCGCTGACCATGAACTTGAACTCGCCGTCGCTCCCGACCTCCTCCATGAACGCGCCGGCGTGCACGTAGATCCCCTCGCGCCCGTCCTCGGCCGTGCCGACGGCGACGAGATCCCCCTTCTGCACGCGCCGACCCTCTCGCACCCACACCTCCCCGTCCGGCGCGAGCACGAGCGCCGAGTCCATGCGCGGCTCCTGCGGCAGCCGCCAGGTCCCCGCGACGCGCACGTAGGTCGGCAGGTTGGTGGTCGAGAAGAACCCGTCGGGCAGCACGCCGTCCGCCGGCGCCGCGACGAACCGCGCGTCCGGCGCGGAGGCGAGCGCCGGCTTCGAGAAGTCGGGGGGATTGAAGGTGGGCACGGAGGTAAGATAACGGTGATGGAGGGTGGGGGCAGTTGCCATCCGGGCCCCCTCAGAGAAGCGCCACCGGATCACGATCCACCGTGATGCGCATCCCCCCGCGCGCCGGCACCTCGAACTTCTCGACGAGGTATCGGCCCACGCGTCCCAGCTCCGACGCGCGCTCGGCCTTGATCAGCACGTGCCAGCGCCAGCGCTGCTTCACGCGCTCCACCGGGCAGGGGGCGGGCCCGATCACCGTCACGCCGCGCACGCTGGCGCGCGTCGTCAACCGGTGCAGCCAGCCGGCGACGCGCGTCGCGAGCCGCGCCGTCGCCTCCTCCTCGGTGCCGCTCACGACGACGTTGGCGAGCCGCACCGTCGGCGGATACGGCGGGTGCAGCCGGCCCTTCAGCTCCTCGTCGACGAAGGCGTGATAGTCGTGCGTCACCGCGCAGCGCACGGCGTGGTGCGCCGGCGCGCGCGTCTGAATCACCACCTCGCCGCCCTTCGGACCGCGCCCCGCGCGACCGGCCACCTGGCTGAGGAGCTGGAAGCATCGCTCGCTCGCGCGGAAGTCGGGCAGGTTGATGCCGACGTCGGCGTCGATCACGCCGACGAGCGTCACGTTCGGGAAGTCGAGCCCCTTCGCGATCATCTGCGTGCCGAGCAGGATGTCGACCTCGCCCCGGCCCACGCGATCGAGGATCTCGGTGTGCGCCCACTTCCCGCTCGTCGTGTCGACGTCCATCCGCGCGATGCGTGCGCTCGCGAAGCGCTCGGCGAGCATCCGCTCCACCTGCTGCGTGCCGAGCCCGCGCTGCCTGAGCCGCGCGCCGCCGCAGCGTGGGCAGACGGTGCGCAGCGCCTCGGCATGCTGGCAGTAGTGGCACACCAGCCGCTCGGGGGTGCGGTGATAGGTGAGGCTGATGCTGCAGTTCGGGCAGATGGCGACGTCGCCGCAGGTGTTGCACTGCACGAAGGCCGCGTAGCCGCGGCGGTTGAGCAGCAGGATGCTCTGCTCCGACCGCTCCAGCCGGCGCCGCAGCGCGTCGGCGAGCGGCGCGCTCACCGCGGCGTGGAACGCGGCGTCGGCGTCCGGCACGTCGCTCGGCGGGCGAGCCGGCCGCTCGGCGCGCAGATCGACGACGGAGACCGTCGGCAGCCGCGCGACGCCGGCGCGCTCGGGAAGGGTGAGCAGCTCGTACTTGCCGCTCTGCGCGTTCGTCCAGCTCTCGAGGCTCGGTGTCGCACTCCCGAGCACGACGACGGCGCCCTCCTCGCGCGCCCGCACGATCGCGACCTCGCGCGCGTGGTAGCGCGGCGCCTCCCCCTGCTTGTAGCTCGACTCGTGCTCCTCGTCGACGACGATCGCGCCGAGGTCGCGCACGGGGGCGAACACGGCGGAGCGCGCCCCCACCGCGATGCGCTTCTCGCCGCGTCGCAGCGCGAGCCACGCGTCGTAGCGCTCGCCGTCGGAGAGCGCGCTGTGGAACACGGCGATCCGGTCGCCGAACACGGCGCGGAACCGGTCGACCGTCTGCGGCGTGAGCGCGATCTCGGGGACGAGCACGATCGCCGACTTGCCCTCCTCGAGCACGACGCGGCGCAGGAGCTCGAGGTAGACGAGCGTCTTGCCGCTGCCGGTGACGCCGTGCAGGAGCGCGACGTGTCCCGGCGGAGCGCTCGCGAGCCGCGCGATCGCGCGCTGCTGCGGCATCGTCGGCTCGTGCGCATCGGGTGCGCGCCGCGCACGCGTCAGGAACGGATCCCGCACGACGGTCTCCTCGACGATCTCGGCCAGCCCGCGCGCGACGAGGCCGCGCAGCACGGACGGCGAGAAGGGAAGCTGCTCGTGCAGATGCTCCACCGTCGCGCGTCCCCCGAGCGCCTCGAGCAGCTCGTAGAGCGCGCGCTGCTGCGGCGCGCGGGCGAAGATCCGGTCGCGCCGCAGCAGCGACGGCAGCTCGTGGCCGAGCTGAAGCACGCGACGCGTCTTCTGCACCGGCACCGGCACGCCCGCCCCGGTGAGCGCGGCGGGGAGCGCGCACCGCAGCGCGACGCCGAGCGGGACGAGGTAGTACTCGGCGATCCACCGGCAGAGCGCGAGCATCGGCGGGTCGACGGACGGCTCGGCGTCGGGCGCGGCGAGGAGGTCCTTGTACGTGATCCCGTCACGCGGCTCGGCGGCGCCGAGGACGATCCCGATCTCCCGCCGGTTGCGGAAGGGCACGACGACCCGTGCTCCCGGCTCGACGCAACCGATCGGACCGCCCGGTACTCGATAGCTGAAGGTACGGAACAGCGGGAGCGGGAGGGCGACGTCGACGAGCGGCACGAAGGGAGTATAGCGCCCGGGGCTCTCCGGCTGGGTGGACGCTACCGCTCGCGCAGCTCCACCCCCAGTCCAGCCCCGTGCGGCATCACGATCCTCCCGCCGTCGATCCGCGCGCCGGCGTACGGATCGTTGGCCACCAGCGCCGCGCCGTCGAGATCCGCGTAGTCGAGCAGCGGCGCGAGGTGGGCCGCGGCGGTGATCCCGAGCGAGCTCTCGACCATGCACCCGCACATCACGAGCATCCCGTGGGCACGTGCCGTCGCGATCAGGCGCAGCGCTTCGCGCAGCCCGCCGCACTTCGCGAGCTTGATGTTGATCCCGTCCACCGCGCCGGCGAGCGACGGGATGTCCGTCGAGACGAGGCAGCTCTCGTCGGCGATGATCGGGAGCGCGCTCCGCTCGCGCACGAACCGCAGGCCGGCCACGTCGTGCGCCGGCAGCGGTTGCTCGACGAACTCCACGCCGAGCTCCTGCAGCAGCGGGATCATCGCGAGCGCATGCTTCGGGGTCCACGCGGCGTTGGCGTCGACGCGCAACACCTTCCGCGGCTCGAGCTCGCGCACGACGCGGATGATCCGCTCGTCCCACGCCGTGCCGAGCTTGATCTTGAGGATCGGGTACGGTGCCGCCTCGCGCACCCAGGTGCGCAGCGTCTCCTCGTCGGGCGCGATCCCGATCGTGAAGCTCGTCGGCGGCGCCGTTGCCGGATCCAGCCCCCACATCCGGGAGAGCGGCACGCCGAGTCGCTTGCCGGCGAGATCGTGCAGCGCGGCGCTCACCGCCGCACGCGCCGCCGGGTTCCCCCGCAGTGCGCGCGCCATCCCCTGCTCCAGCGCCTCGAGCGACCACGCGCTCGCGCCCTCGAGCACGGCGGCGTACGTCGCCAGGGCGGCGACGACGGTGTCCGCCGTCTCGCCGTAGTGCCTGCTCGGCGCGGCCTCGCCCCACCCGGTCGCGCCGTCGTCGTCGGTCACCGTGACGCGCACGACCCGGTACTCGCTCGAGCCGCCGCGCGCGATGATGAACGGATGCGTCGTGCGGAGCACGACGATCTCGTGCGCGAGCTTCACGCGCGGAAGACGGGAGTCCGGATGCGGGCGAGCAGCGCGCCGCGCTGCGCGCCGGCCGGCTCCTCGGACCCGGAGAGATATCCGATCAGGGCATCCGCGAGCGCCGTGCCGCGCTCGTAGCGATCCCCCGCCGACTTCTCGAGACACCGCATCACGATCGCGCCGAGCGACTCCGGCACGCGCGAGTCGATCTCGCCGATCGGCACCGGCTTCTCGTGCACGTGCTTGTAGCCCACCGAGAACGCGTCCGCCCCGTCGAACGGCGGGAAGCCGACGAGCGCCTCGTACAGCACCACGCCGAGCGCGTAGAGATCGCTCCGCCCGTCGACGAGCTTGCCCATCGCCTGCTCGGGGCTCATGTAGTGCGGCGTTCCCATCGCGCGGCCACTCGCCGTCAGCCGCCCGTGAAAGCGCGCCGTCGCGATGCCGAAGTCGGTGATCAGCGCGTTGCCGTCCTCGTCGAACAGGATGTTGTCCGGCTTCACGTCGCGATGCACGACGCCGCGCTGATGCGCGTGGTCGAGCGCCACCGCCACCTGCGCCGCCGCCGCCGCCGCGACGCCCGGCGCCACGGTCCGCTCCTTCTGCACACGGTCGGCGAGCGAGCCGCCGCCGAGATAGGGCATCACGATGTACACGGTCTCGCCCATCTCGCCGAAGTCGAGCACGGGACAGATGTACGGGTGCACGAGCTTCGCCGCCGCTTCCGCCTCGCGCCGGAACCGCTCGGTCATCTCGCTGTCACGCGCGAGATGCGCGTGCAGCACCTTCACGATCACCTCGCGCGCGAGCGGCATCTGCTCGGCGCGGAACACGGTCGCCATCCCGCCGCCGCCGAGCCGCTTGAGGATCCGGTAGCGCGCGCCCGTGGCGCGCCGGAGAGCGGTGATCTCCTCGTCCGGCTTCTCCGTGGGCGTGGCGCCCAGCTCCGGCAGCGCCGTCGCGCACCGGCTGCACGACGCCGCGAGGGCGCGATTCCACGTGCCGCACTCCGGACAGAACATGCGTCAGCTCCCGAACCGCATCTGGACGAAATCGTACGGCGGCCACGGACCGGTGAGCTCGAGCCGCACGTTCGGCGTGCGAGTCCCCAGCTCCTGCACCTTGGCCGCGAACTCCTTCCACAACTCCTGCTCCACGAGGAACGCCGCGCTGAGCACGATCCCCGTGATCTGCTCCACGCGCAGCGGCACCGTGGCCACCGCCGACCGCCTCAGCTCGCGCAGCGTCTCGGCGGCCGTCGCGGCGAGATCGGAGCCCGTCTCCTGCTCGTCGGCCGCCCCCGGTCGCCAGACGTGCACGCGGCCGACCACGCGGCCGTCCACGAAGCTCAACGCGTCGCTCAGCGCGACGTAGTGCAGCTCGAGCCAGCGCTGCACCGCTTCGCGCGTGCGGAACACGACCCCCACCGGCGCGGGGAGCACCGCCTCGTTCGCGGCGTACGCGGCCACCGCGTCCGCCATCTCCGTCACCTGCTCGCTCGTCGGGTCCCCCGCGGCGTACACGCTCTGGCGCACGATCGCGGCGAGCTCACGCACGACGATCAGCTCGAGACCGGCGACGAGCGGCCCGCGGTCGTGCCCTTCGCTGAAGGTCACGCCGTAGAGGCTCAACGCCACGCGCCCGCTGCGCCGCTCCGGGCTGGTTCCGCGCCGCTCCTGCTTGTCTCGCCGGTCCACCCCGGCAGGACGATCGGCCCCCGCCTCGCGTCCCGGATCGACGGAGCTCGTGCTCACTGCGCCGGCCCTCCGAGCAGGGCGCGCAGATGTGTCACGCACGCCGCCCCCAGCCGGTCCGGCGCATAGCCACCCTCGAGCGCGCTCACCAGCCGCCCCCCGCACCACTGCTCCGCGCGCGACACGAGCTCGCGGGTCAACCGATCCACGTCGTCGAGCTCCAGGGTGAACCCGCCGAGCGGATCGCCGGCGAGGGAATCGAAGCCGGCGGAGAGGAGCACGACGTCCGGCGTGAACCCTTCGGCCGCGGCATCCACCGCCGCGAGGAACGCGGCGACGTACCGCTCGCGCGGAAGTCCTTCGGCCATCGGCACGTTCCACACGCTGGCGTGCGGGCCGCGATCGCTCGCTGCGCCCGTGCCCGGATACCATGGCCACTGGTGCATCGAGACGAAGCGGATGTCGGCCGTGTCCTCGACGAGCGCCTGCGTGCCGTTGCCGTGGTGGACGTCCCAGTCGACGACGAGCACGCGCTCCGCGCCGTGCGCTCGCCGCGCGTAGTGCGCGCCGACGGCGACGTTGCCGAACAGGCAGAAGCCCATGCCGGCATCACGCAGCGCGTGGTGGCCGGGCGGACGCACGGCGCAGAAGCTCCTCCGCTCGCCGTCGCCGAATGCGCGGTCGAGCGCATCGAGCACGGCGCCGGCGCCGGCCGTCGCGGCGTCCCAGGAGCCCTCGCTCACGACCGTGTCGGCGTCGAGCCGCGCACCGCCCGCCTCGGCGAGCTCCTGCACCGTCGCGACGTAGCGCGGGTCGTGCGCCAGCGCGAGCTCGCCGGGGGTCGCGTGGCGCGCCTCGTGGTGCGCGACGAGGTCGAACAGCTCGAGGTCGTTCCGCAGCGCGCGCGCGATCGCGCGCAGCCGCCCGACGTGCTCGGGATGTCCCCACCCCGTGTCGTGCCGGCCGCAGTCGGCGTGTGAGATGTAGGCGACGTCAGTCACGGATGTGCGCCACCGCGTCGCGCCGCCGGCTCGCTCAGCGAACCGGGCGCCGCAGCCGATGCGTGATCAGGAAGATCGAACCGTCCACCGCGCCGGCGGCGGCGAGCGACGCGCCCTCGTCGAGCACCTCCCATCCGTGCAGCTTCACGACGAACTCCTCGTCCCGCAGCTCGCTCCCCGGCAGGAGCATCTCGAGCGCGCGCCGCTTCATCGTGATCACCCGCTCGTCCGGCGACGCGTGCACACGCACGGCGTCCCACACTTCGGGCACCTGGACGCGCACCGTGATCGCCGGTCCGCCCGGCGACGCGAGCTCCAGCACGCCGCGCCGCGCGCGGAGCTGGGCGACGAACGGCTCCGTCATCGCGACGCGCCCTCCACGGCGGGACCGGGCGGCAGCAGCTGCTCCTCGAGCTGGTACGGCGGCAGCGTCGTGAAGAAGCGCGCGATCTGCATGTCGTACAGGTAGGCCGATCCGGTGACGCGCGTGCCGCCGCCGTCGGCGACGGCCGCGATGACCAGCTCTTCCGTCCCTTGCCCGCGGAAGGTCACGTAGCCCGGGCCCTCGCGCTCGATGAACGACGCGTAGATCGAGTTCCGCAGCGGGAAGAAGTGCTTCGCTTCGGCGATCACCTCGTCCGGAGTGGCCGTGGTGTGGTATTCCTGGAGCGTGCGCTGGGACTTGATCATGACGGCGCGGTGTCGGTGGCGCGAAGTACCGGACGGAACGGCCGCGTCGGCGCGGCCATCGCCCGCGCCTGAAGCTTAACCGAGCGCGTAGGGGAGCGGGGAGTGCGACAGCCGCTCCGGTTCCTGATACTCGAGCGGGAGCTCCACGCGGAAGGTCGATCCGTGGCCGGCCACCGAGTCGACGAAGATGTCGCCGCCGAGCACCTGCGCGAGCCGCCGCGCCAGCGAGAGGCCGAGCCCGGAGCCGCCGTACCGGCGCGTCGTCGAGCCGTCCACCTGCCGGAACTCGTCGAACACCTGCTGGTGCATCTCCTCCGGAATGCCGATGCCGGTGTCCTCCACGCGGTAGATCACGCGGTCGTCGACGACGGTCACCGAGAGCCGGATCTCGCCCGACTCGGTGAACTTGTACGCGTTGCTCAGCAGCGCCACGAGCATCTTGCAGATCTTCCGCCGGTCGCTGACCATGATGATCGGGTTCTCCGGCTCGCGCACGCGGAGCGCGACCGCGTCGGACCGGCCGCGCGTCGTCGCCAGCGCGTCGTGCAGCGGATCGCGCACGTCGAACGCGCTCGCGCGAATCTCGAGCCCGCCCCGCTTGAGCGTCGTGAGCTCGAGCAGGTCGCCGATCAGATCCAGCAGGTGCTGGCTCGAGGTCTTCACCTGCGCGAGCGTGCGGCGCTGCTCGTCCGTCACCGGACCGGCGAGCCCCTCCTCCATCAGCGCGAGGTAGCCCATGACCGCGGTGAGCGGCGTGCGCAGCTCGTGCGAGATGTTGGCGAGGAACTCGTCCTTCACTCGGCGCGCCTCGAGCAGGGCGACGTACTGCCGCTCGAGCTCCGCGTTCGAGTCGATGAGCGCGGCGTTCGCGCGGCGCAGGTCGTCGATCAGGCGCGCCTTCTGCGCCGTGGCCGCCATCTGGTCGGCGACCATACGGAGCAGCGAACGCGTCTCGGCGCTGATCGCGCCGGCTTCCTCGAAGTAGAACGCCACCGCGCCGAGCACGCCCTCGCCCGTCTGCAGCGGCAGCGCCACGATCGCGCGGAATCCGAGCTCCTGTGCCACTTCGGCCCAGTCCTCGAGCGAGGAATCGGCGGTGACGTCGGGCACCTCGATCACGCGGCGCTCGGCGGCGGCCTCGCCGCTCGGACCGAAGCCGAGCCGTACGCGCATCTCGCCGAGGAACGGCGCGAAGCGCTCCGGCCAGTTGTGCACCGCGGCGAGACGCATCAACTCGGATGCGCCGTCGACGACGTAGACGCAGGCGAAGCTCGCGCCGACGAGGGGGCTCACGCGGTCGAGCGCGAACTGGAACACCTCCTCCGGCCGGTCGGCCGTGAGGAACGCGTGTACGATCTCGCGGATCGCGATCAGCTCGCGGACGCCCGACTCGGCGCTGTCGGACACGGCGCGAGGCCGCTCGCTCGTCACCAGCGTGGGCCTGTTCACCTCGCCAATATGGTGTGCGAACTCGTTTGCGGCCAGATGTTTATCGGCGGCCTCGGCTGTGCGGGACGTTCAGCGTGCGCACCTCGGCGCGGTGCACCAGCACCTGCGGCGGCGTCGCGATCACGTGGGCGACCGTCTCCGCCACGTCCTCCGGCTTCAGCTTCCACGCATCCTCGTCCGACGGCACGTGATCGGCGAAGTGCGTCGCGACCGAGCCGGGCATCACGACCGACACCTTCACGCCTCCGTCGCGCACCTCGAGCATCAAGGACTCCGCCCACGCCGTCACGAACGCCTTCGTGGCCGCGTAGCACGAGCCGCCGACGTAGGCGCTGCGGCCGGAGATCGAACCGATCGTGCACACGTGCCCCGCGCCGCGCGCGAGCATCGCCGGCAGCACGGCGTGCGTCACGTGATACAGCGCGTTCACGTTGACGTCGAGCATCCGCTGCCAGTCGTCGGCGGTGAGCTCGAGGAACGGCTTCATGATCCCGATCCCCGCGTTGTTCACGAGCACGTCGACCTCCGCGCCCGCGAGCGCGGCGGCGACGGCCTGCGCGTCGCGCACGTCGAGCACGAGCGGTCGGCATCGTCCGCCCGCCGCGGCGATCTCGCCGCACAGCGACTCCAGCTCGTCGCGATCGCGCGCCGCCGCCGTGATCTCGTAGCCGTCGCGCGCGAGACGCGCCGCGATCGCGCGCCCGATCCCGCGCGATGCCCCGGTGACCAGCGCCGTCGGCATCAGCGCGCCACCCGCGCGATCGCGCCGTAGATCAGCCTGGTCCCGAACGCCAGACTCGCCAGCGGAATCCGCTCGTCGTTGCCGTGCATGCGTTCCTCGTCGTCCTGGTTCAGCGGAAAGGGAAGCAAGCCGAATGCTTGCATCCCCCAGGCCCGGAGCCGCGCGCTGTCCGTGGCGCCCGTGCTCAGGTAGGGGACCGTGATCAGCGACGGATCGAGCGCGGCTGCACTCTCGCGGATCGCGGCGAACATCGGGGACGCGAAGTCCGACGGCGGCGCATCCTGGCCGCGCGACGCGACCGCGATCTCGACGAGCGAGTCGCCGACGGTCTTGCGCAGCCGCGCCACCACGGAATCGATCGACTCGCCGGGAAGCGTGCGCACGTTGAGGGTCGCCGTGGCCTCGGTCGGGATGACGTTCGTGCGGATGCCGCCCTGCACGATCGTGGCCGAGATCCCGTTGCGGAGCACGGCGTCGAAGACCGGCGTGCGGCCGAGCACGCGCGCGCCGCGCCGCACGCGCCGCGGATCGGTCGAGGCGACGTCGGCCATCGCGAGCCGCTCGTCGCGCGTCGGCCACACGGTGGAGAGGCGCGCGAAGAACTCGCGCGTCGTCGGCTTCACCTGCACCGGCTCGCGGTAGTCGGAGATCCGCGCCAGCGCGCGGCCGAGCCGGAAGACCGCGTTGCCCGGCAGAGGTACGGAGGCGTGGCCGCCCGGCCCGTGCGCCGTGACGGTGACCGCGTGCGTCACCTTCTCCGTGTTCTGCACGGCGACGTACAGTCGCTTGCCGGCGACGACGCGAACGCGTCCGCCTTCGTTGAGCGCGAGCTCGGCCTCGATGAGCTCCGGATGGTTCGCGATGAGCCAGCCCATTCCCCACTCGCCGCTCGTCTCCTCGTCGGAGTTGGCGACGAAGATCACGTCGCGCGAGAGCGTGCCGCCGCGGTCGATCACGTTCCGCTTCAGCAGCAGCATCGTCTCGAGGTTCGCGGCGAGCATTCCCTTGTCGTCGATCGCGCCGCGGCCGTAGAGGTAGCCGTCGCGGATCTCGGCCGCGAACGGATCGACCGACCAGTGGCCGCGCTCGACACCGACCACGTCCATGTGCCCCATGATGAGCACCGGACGCTTGCTTCCGTCGCCCCTGAGGCGCGCCACGAGCGAACCGCGTCCCGGCGTCGGCTCGAACAGATGCGTCTCGATCCCCGCCGCGCGGAGCGTGCTGTCGAGCCAGCGCGCCAGTGGCAGCTCGTTGCCGGGCGGGTTCACCGTGTTCATCCGGATCATCGCCTGGAGGTGATGCACCGTCTCCTGGCGGGCGGCGTCCCAGTCCGGTTCCTGGGCGGCGAGCGGCTCGGGCGCGAGCGACATCGTGGCGGCGAGAAGAGCGGAAAGTGCGAAGCGCATCGGTCGTTGGATCCGGCCGCATCGCGCCGCGGCGGCGTGGGCGGCACCTCGGCGAAAGATAGTCCCGCGCAGCGAAACCGGCGGGCTGTCGCGATCCGTACGCCGGAGTGAGATTCGTTCCCGTTCGGCGCCACCACCATCCGGCCCAGCCATGTCGCCCGATCGCCGTCCGTCGCTCTGCGCCGCCGCGCTGCTCGCGATGTCGTTCGCGCTCTCGTCGCACGTCGTCCTCGCCCAGCACCCGGCCGGTGCGGGGTCTCCCCCGCGTGCCGCCCTCGCCGCGCGGCTCGATTCCATCGCGTCCGCGTACGTGCGGGACGCACCGGCGGCCGGCGTCACCGTCGCCGTCGTCCGCCGCGGCGACACGCTGCTCCTCCGGGGATACGGCGAGCGCGACCGCGACAGGCATCTCCCCGCCGAGCCGTCCACCGTCTACCGGGTGGGCTCGATCACCAAGCAGTTCACCGCCGCCGCGGTGCTGAAGCTCGTCGAGCAGGGGAAGATCCGGCTGCGCGATCCGATCACGACGTACCTGCCGCAGTATTCGCAGTGGGCGTCGGTCACCGTGCGGCAGCTGCTCACCCACACGTCGGGGATCCCCTCCTACACCTCCAGCCCGAAATGGCGGGGCCGGATGGCGGAGGATCTCACGCCGGAGCAGATCGTCGCGATCGTCGAGCGCGATCCGTTCGACTTTCCACCGGGCACCGACTGGCGCTACGACAACACCGGCTACGTGCTGCTCGGGATGATCCTCGAGCACGTCACGGGTGCGCCGTACGCGGAGCTGATGCGCCGCGAGTTCTTCGCGCCGCTGGGGATGAGCAGCGCCACGTACTGCCCGTCGAAGCCGGCCGATTCGAACCACGCACGCGGCACCGTGTTCCAGGGCGAGTTCCAGCCCGCGGAGTACCTGAGCATGACCCAGCCGTTCGCCGCCGGCGCACTGTGCATGTCCGTGCCCGACTACCTGCGATGGCAGTCGGCACTGCACCGCGGGAAGATCGTGAGCGCGCGCAGCCTCGCGCTCATGGCCGGTCCCGAGACCTTGACGGTCGGTCCGAAGAAGGACTCGACGACGAGCTACGGGATGGGCCTCATGCGCGGAAGCGTCGGCACTCACGCGACGATCCAGCACGGCGGGTCGATCAACGGCTTCGGCACGCAGCAGTACTGGTTCCCCGTCGAGTCGCTGAGCGTCGTCGCGTTCGTGAACACGGAGAACGCCGATCAGGACTGGCTGGTGAAGAACCTCGCGTCCGCGGTGTTCGGGCTGCCGCTCACACCGCGCCGTCCACCCGTCGTGCCGCTCGCCGCGGCGGACCGCACGAAGTACGTCGGCGACTACGACATCGGGCTTCCCGACGGCCAGATCCTCGGCGTGCGCATCTCCGTGCGCGGCGACGAGCTCGTGGCCGAGCCCGAGCACGAGGATGCCGCGCCGCTACGCTACCTCGGCGACGACACCTTCGGCATGGACTTCGACCCCACGCTGCGGCTACGCTTCGAGGTGAAGGACGGACGAGTCGTCGGCGGGATGCTCGAGCAGCGCGGCATGCAGATGTACGTGTTCCGCCGGCCATGACGATCGACGGCGCCTTCCGCGCGCGCGTGCTCGCGCGCGAGTTCCTCGCCGGCTTCTGGCTCAACCTCGGGTCGGCCGTGACGGCAGAGATGGCCGGGCTCGCCGGCTTCGACTGGGTCCTGCTCGACCACGAGCACGGTCCCGGCGGCGAGGAGACGCTGCTTCACCAGCTGCAGGCCGTGAGCGCGACGCCGGCCGCGTGCCTGGTGCGCGTCGCCGCCAACGAGCCGCCACGGTTCAAGCGTGTGCTCGACGCGGGCGCGCACGGCGTGATGGTGCCCTACGTCAGCACCGCCGACGAGGCGCGCGCCGCGGTGAACGCGCTCCGCTATCCGCCGCGCGGGACGCGCGGCGTGGCGAAGCTCACGCGTGCCTCGTCGTTCGGCGCGCGGTTCGACGACTACTTCGCCCACGCGCACGAGTGGCTCGTGACGCTGACGCAGATCGAGACGACGGACGCCGTCGCCAACGCGGCCGAGATCGCGTCCGTGGACGGCGTCGACGTGCTGTTCGTCGGGCCGATGGACCTCACCACGAGCATGGGAATCTCCGGCCAGTACGACGACGCGCGCTTCCACGACGCGCTGGGCGCAGTCGCCGACGCCGCGCGCGAGCACAACAAGGCGGCGGGGATCCTCCTACTCGACCCGGCGAACCTTCCGCTCTGCCGGGAGCTGGGCTACACGGTCGTCGCCCTGGGGTCGGACGGAGGCGCGGTGCAGGCGGGGCTCACGGCAAGCAGGGATCGGCTTGGGAGTGGGTGACAAACGGTGTGTTGGTGTGTTGGTGTGTTGGTGTGTTGGTACCGACACACCGACACACCAACACACCGCCACACCGCCACACCGCCACACCGCCACACCGCCCTTACCCCAGCATTCGCTCGATGCTCCGGATCAGCGGCGCGAAGCTCAGATCCTTTCCTGCCACTCGATTGGCCTGCTCCTGCGCGAGCTCGCGCTGCCCCTCGGCGAACAGCGCCTGTACGATCCACGGTCCCGCGCGCGGGTTCCGCCACCAGTCCGCGTCGTAGCGCTCCACCAGCGTCTCGGAGATCAGCGCCTGGAGCTGCCACGCGCGGAGATAGCGCGCCGCGTAGTAGCGCGGATCGACGTCGACGAACGCATCGGCGGGCGAATACCTGAACGTCGTCGCCCCGGTCAGCAGCTCGACGTACAGATCCGGCAGCGCCTCCCACGCGACCTCCCCGCCGTACAGCTGCGTTTCGTAGATCAGCTTCGCCGAATACCGACGGAGGAAATGCAGCTCCTCGAATCCCGCCGTGCGCAGATACGACGGCGTGTGCTTCTTCTCGAGGCTCGTGTATCGATGCAGCCACCCGGCGTCCTGCGTCAGGTGGTCGAACAGCATCGCGTACGACTCGGTGATGGAGTTGTCCCCCATCCAGCGGAACTCCATCGGGAGGTCGGGGCGCATGTTGGCGAAGTGCATCGCGTGCCCGAGCTCGTGCAGGAAGGTCTGCCAGTCGGTCTGGCCGCCGTGCGGGCGCAGCACGAGGTACACCTCCTCGGGGACGCGCACGGGCGCGCAGAAGGCGCGCGAGCGCTTCCCCTCGCGCTCGCCGGTGTCGAACCGCACGCGCCCCGACGCCTCCGGATCGATGCCCATCTCCCGCACCTGCCGCCGGATCGACGGCTCCATCTCGGCGGCGGGGAAGAACCGGTCGAATTCCTTGGCGCGGAAGAGCGCGAGCGCGTCGCCGCGGCTCGCCTCGCGCGCGCTCATGCCGAGCACGCGCTTCACGAACTCGGGACAGACCTCGTCCCACATCGCCTGGGTGTCGCGGAGGAACCGCTCGCACTCCCCGCGCAGTCCGGAGAGCGAGACGCCGTTGAGCAGCTCCCAGGTCGCGTTGTATCCGGCGGCGATGCCGAGCGACTCGGTGATGTCGCGCTCTCGCTGGAACCGCTCGCGCCTCATCGGCGCGAGCTCGCGCGCGACGAGCACGTTGCGCGCCGCCTCGAGCGCGGCACGCTCGCCGCGGTCGTCGCTGTTCGACAGCTCGATCGCGACGCGCTGGAATGGGACCTCGCGGCCGTCGGCGACGCGCACCACCGCGTCCGCCTCCCACGCGATCTCGCGCTCCTCGAGCGGAGCGAGCTCGCGTGCGCTCTGCGACTCGGCCTGCCAGTCGAGGAGCAGCCGCGCCGAGCGGCGCTCCTCGCTCCCTTCGGCGCTGTCGCCGAACGCCTCGCGCGCGAGCGCGAGGGCGTCCCGCCCGAGAATCTCGCGGTGGCGGTGATAGATCGGCTGGAGGTCGGCCGAGCCCTTGAGCCCCGCGTGCGCCTCGTAGTACTCGCGCGAGAGCGCCTGCATGAACTCCTCCCCCTCGCGGCGAAGCCGCGCCAGCGAGAGCTCGGCGCTCATCGCGCGAGCCGCTCGCGCAGGTAGTCGCGCAGCGCGCCGGCCGCGATGCGGTCCTGCGCCAGCGTGTCGCGGTGGCGCACCGTCACCGTGCCGTCCTTCGTCGACTCGCCGTCGACGGTGATGCAGAACGGCGTGCCCACTTCGTCCTGGCGCCGGTAGCGCTTCCCGATGCTGCCCGTCTCGTCGTAGTCGATCGGGAAATGCGGACGCAGATCATCCGCGATGCGGTGCGCCATCTCGGGCTGGCCCTCCTTCTTCGTGAGGGCGAACACCGCCGCCTTGATCGGCGCGAGCGACGGATGCAGGTGCAGCACCGTGCGCCCTTCCGGCTCGCCGGCCACCGCCTCCTCGGCGTACGCGTTCACGAGCGCGGCGAGCGTCACGCGGTCCGCACCGACCGACGTCTCGATCACGTACGGCACGTAGCGCTTGTTGTTCGGCTGGTCGAAGTACTCGAGCTTCTTGCCCGAGAACTCCTGATGCCGGCCGAGATCGTAGTCCGACCGGTTGTGGATGCCTTCGACCTCCTGGAAGCCGAGCGAGCCGCCGAAGTCGAACTCGATGTCGAACGCCGCGCGCGCGTAGTGTGCGAGCTGGTCGTGCGCCTTGTAGCGCAGCCGCTCCGGCGAGAGCCCGAGCGACTCGTGCCACCGCATCCGCTGCGCCTTCCAGTACTCGAAGTGCTCGGCGTCCGTGCCCGGCTCGACGAAGTACTGCATCTCCATCTGCTCGAACTCGCGCGTCCGGAAGATGAAGTTCCCCGGCGTGATCTCGTTGCGGAACGCCTTGCCGATCTGCGCGATCCCGAACGGCACCTTCTGCCGCGTGCTCTGCTGCACGTTCAGGAAGTTCACGAAGATCCCCTGCGCCGTTTCCGGCCGCAGGTAGACGACGGACGCCGTCTCCTCGACGGGCCCCATGAACGTCTTGAACATGAGGTTGAACTGCCGCGCCTCGGTGAGCTGGCACTGCGGCGCCTCACCCGGATGCCTGGACGGCTTCTGGAGGCACTGCGCGTCCTCCAGCTTGTCGGCGCGGAAGCGTCCCTTGCACGTGCGGCAGTCCACCAGCGGGTCGACGAATCCCGCGACGTGCCCCGACGCCTCCCACACGCGCGGATGCATCAGGATCGCGGCGTCGATCCCCTCGATGTCCTCTCGCGCACGCACCATGGCATGCCACCATGCGTCCTTGAGATTCTTCTTCAGCTCGACGCCGAGCGGCCCGTAATCCCACACGGAGCCCGTGCCCCCGTAAATCTCGGAGCTCTGGAAGATGAACCCGCGCCGCTTGCACAGCGACACGAGCTTGTCCATGACGTCTGGGTTGCTGAGGGACATTGGTGGTGAGGCAGACGGTGGTGAATCGGTGACTTGGTGACTTGGTTCATTGGTGACTTGGTCGGTGACTTGGTGGCTCGGAACGGCACTGGCCACTGACGCCCAACCAAGTCACGCTGTGGGGACTCCAGGCTGGTTGGGCGCCGGGGTCGAGGCCGGGAGCATGGAGGCTCGAGCCAAGGCCTTCCGCCTCGATGCACGCACACGTCTGGTCCGGTGCTCAACCACGGTGACTTGGTTCAACTGCTGTGTCGAAGTCACCGACCAAGTCACCAAGTCACCAAGTCACCGCAGTTCAAGTGTCCAGCTCCGCACTCAATCTAGGCGCCGCGGGGGCCGCGTGGCCGAGGAGCTTCGCCACGATCTGGTCGCCGTGGAACCGGCCGTTCTCGATGAAGATCTTGTTCGCGTCGTAGCCCGCCACCACCACGCCGGCGATGAACAGCCCGGGCTCCGTCGTCTCCAGCGTTCCGGGATCGTGCGCGGGAATCCCCGTCACGGGGTCGATCGGGACTCCCGCCTCGGCGAGCAGCGTCGTGTTCGGGGCGAACCCGGTCATCACGTAGACGAAGCGCGCCGCGAGCCGCTCCTCGCCCGCCGGCCCGCGGATCGTCACCGCGCCGGGCTCGATCGAGACGACGCGGCTCTCCCACCGCGCCGCGATCGCCCCTTCCTTCATTCTGTTCTCGACGTCCGGCAACACCCACGGCTTGATCTTCTTGTCGAACGTGGGTCCGAAGTGCACGAGGGTCACGCGCGCGCCGGAGCGCCAGAGATCGAGCGTCGCTTCGGCGGCCGAGTTGCCTCCGCCCACCACGACGACGTCCTGATCGTACGCGCCGTGGCCCTCGCGATAGACGTGCGACACCTGGGGCAGCGACTCGCCCGGCACGCCGAGACGGTTCGGCGAGCCGAAGTAGCCGGTGGCCACGCACACCGCGCGCGCCGGCGTGCGTCGGGCGACGCCCTCCAGCGTCACCGAGTGCACGACCCAGCCGCCGCTCGCGCGCTCGAGCCGGCTCACCCGCTCGTACTGGTGGACGTCGAGCCCGAAGTGACGGACCACGGCGCGGTAGTACTGCAGTCCCTCGCGCCGCGTCGGCTTGTCCTCCGCCACGAGAAATGGCATCCCGCCGAGCGCGAGCTTCTCCGCCGTGGAGAAGAACTTCACGTAGTACGGGTACTGCGTGATCGTGCTCGCCACCGCGCCGGCGTCGAGCACGCGCGCGCTCAATCCCGCGCGCTGCGCCGAGATCGCCGCGGCGAGCCCGCACGGGCCCGCGCCCACGATCAGGAGGTCGACCTCGTGCGTCCCGTCCTCTCGGGCGCCGGCACTCGCCATCTGCTACAGCCCGATGATCTGGTCGCGCCGCGTGCCGACGCTCACGTACGTGATCGGCGCCTCGACGAGCGCTTCGATGCGATCCAGGTACTGGCGCGCTTCGCGCGGGAGCTCGCCGAGCGTTCGCGCCCCCGCCGTGGACCGCTTCCAGCCGTCGAACCACTCGTACTTCGGCGTCGCGCGGTCCAGCGTCGCCAGGTCGCCGGGAAATTCCTCGTACAGCTCCCCGTCCACCTCGTAGCCGACGCACACCCCGAGCCGGTCCAGCGTGTCGAGCACGTCGAGCTTCGTCACCGCGAGGTCGGAGAGCCCGTTCACGCGCGTCGCATAGCGCACCACGAGCGCGTCGAACCAGCCGCAGCGGCGCGGGCGGCCCGTCGTCGCGCCGAACTCGTTGCCGAGCTTGCGCACCTCGCTCTGCAGGGGCTCCGCCAGCTCCGTCGGGAGCGGTCCGTTCCCGACGCGCGTCGTGTACGCCTTCACCACGCCGAGCACGCGGTCGATGGCGTTCGGCCCGATGCCGACGCCCACCGAGGCGCCTCCCGCGGTCGTGTTGCTCGACGTCACGTACGGATAGGTGCCGTGATCGATGTCGAGCAGCGATCCCTGCGCTCCCTCGAGAAGCACCGCGGCGCCGGAGCGGATCGCGCGATGCACCGTCAGCCCGACGTCGTCCGCCAGCGGCAAGAGCCGCTCGCTGAGCCGGCCGAGCAGCGCGAGCACGGCGTCGACGTCGACGGTGGCGTCGGAGTTGTTCCGCGCGAGACGCGCTCGCGCGTGCTCGGCGCCCTTCTCCACGAGCTCGCGCACCCGCTCCGGATGCGCGAGGTCGAGCACGCGCACGCCGCGCCGCGCGATCTTGTCCTCGTACGCCGGCCCGATGCCCCGCCCCGTCGTCCCGATCGCCTTGCTCGACGCGCTCGCGCCGTCGACGGCCTTGTGGTAGGGAAGGACGAGGTGCGCGCGCTCGCTCACGTAGAGCCGGCCCTCGACGTCCACCCCCGCCTTGACGAGCCCGTCGATCTCCTGGAAGAGGGTGTCCGGGTCGAGCACGACGCCGTTGCCGATGGCGCAGCGCACGCCGGGATGCAGGATCCCGCTCGGGATCTGGTGCAGCACGAAGGAACGGTCGCCCAGATCCACCGTGTGCCCCGCGTTGGCGCCCCCCTGGTATCGCACCACCCAGTCAGCACGCTCGGCGAGCACGTCCACGAGCTTCCCCTTCCCCTCGTCCCCCCACTGCGCGCCCACGACGACGACGACGCGCGATTCCGAACCGAACATGACGCTCCCGAGCAGGGATTGCAGAGGCCGGACACACAAAACGCCCCGCGAGACGCGGGGCGTTGTTCGAATCTACGACGGGGGGTGGCAGAGTCAATCAGCCGCCGCCCACCGCGTCACTTCCTCTGATTCGCGTGTCCGGCGCCGGTGCCGGTCCATTCCCTGATCAGGTCGAACTGCAGCCGCTGCAGCTTCTGTATGGCGGCCATGTCGCCTCCTCCCGCCGCGAGGCTGAGCCGCTGCATCTCGGGCTGGTACTTCACCGCGATCTGCTCCCATTGCAGCAGCCGAGCCCGCGCCGCGGGATCGCCGGCGCTCGCCGCCATCGAGAGCCGCGACATCTCCGTCTGGAACGTCATCAGCGCGTCGATGTCGGCCTGCGACATGCCGGCCATCGCGGGGCTCGCGCCCATGCCCGCGCCCATCGCCGCGCGGTTCGCACCGGCGTTGGCCATCGCGGCGCGCTGCATCTCGGCCATCGCGGACGCGTTCATCCCCGCGCCCGCCCCCATTCCCGCCGTGCCGGCGGCCTTCTGCATCGCGCGCTGCTGCGCGTTCATCTTCGCGTTCGCGATCGCCTGCGCCCCGATGCTCATCGGGTCGACGCCGAGCTTCTTCGCGAGCACGTTGCTCGCTCCCACGCCGGTCGCCGCGAGCGCCGCATCCTTCGCCGAGATGCCCGTCGCCGACTCGAGCGCGCCGTTCGCCGTGCTCACCACCTTGGCGCCGCGCGCGAGCAGGCTCTTGCTGCCGACCTTCACCGATTCGGGCTTCACGCCCGCGGCGATCTGCTCGAGACTGTCCTTCGCCCGCGCCGCGGAGTCCGGCGCGCTCACCTTGTTCTTGAGTTTCTTCAACATCCCGAACTGCGCGTGCGTCGAACGTGGAACGATTGCCATCATCAGTACCGCGATCACCAATCCCTTCGCCGCAGTCGCCAACGCCGTACCGAGGCCTCTCGCCTCCGGTCGAACGCCTTCACGCTTCGACATGGGTGCCCCCGCGTGCGCCGGACACTCGTCCACGCGACGCGCATTCGCGTCGTCGCACGGGCGACTCCGACGGGGCGTCAACGCTAGCATGTCCAGGTTGCGGCCGCCACAGAGGGGGGCAACTGCCGGCCTCGGCCGTCCGATCCGGTCAGACGAGCGCCGCGAACAATACCCACGCCGCCATCGCGACGCCGATCCCGATCTTCATCGCCGCCGCCACGGCGCGCCCGATCAGCGCCCCCGTCGCCACGCGCGTGGCGGTCCCGCCCTCGCCCGAGCGCGAGTACTCGCCGACGAACGCCCCGGCGAACGCCCCGACGAACGCGCCCAGCACCGACCCGACGAGCGGGACCGGCACGCCCATGAACGCGCCGATCAACCCGCCGATGATCGCCCCCCAGCTCGCCCGCCGCGAGCCGCCATACTTCCTCGTGTACTTGGCCGAGAGCGAGAACTCGAGCACTTCGCCGACCAGCGCGAGCACCGCCACCGCGACCACGGTCAGGATCGAGATCGTCCCCGGAACGAGGAGCTGATAGCCGAGCGCCGCCGCCACGATGATCCACGTGCCGGGCAACCCGAACGGGATCATGAACAGCCCGAGCAGCATGATCGCCGTGAGGAGGAGAACGTTCATCGCGCCAGCGCCTCCGCCGCGCGCGCCAGAACGCGGGCGACGTCGGGGATTCCGTCGCCGCGGAGCCGCGCGAGCGAATCGCTGCGCGTGTGCACGCGGCGCAGCGTCGCGATCGAGCCGCGGCTGACCGTGACCGAGCGCCAGCCATGCTCCGTGAGCGCCACCGAATCGAGCATGAGCCCCACCGGCATGCGGCGCACGCGCGGCGCGCGCTCGGCGCCCGCGGCCAGCGTTCGGATCACGTCGTCGGGCCGGGTTCCGCTGTACATGATCGTCAGTGCTCCCTCGTCGTCCACACCGTCGCAGTTGAGCGCGACGCCGCGCTCCGGTCTTCGCGCGCGCGCCCACGCGCGTGCACCCGCCAGCCCCAGCTCCTCGGCGCTCGGCAGCATCACGCCGACGTTCGCGTCGGGCGCCAGCGATTCCGCCGCCGCGAGCACCGCCGCCACCCCCGAGGCGTCGTCCAGCGCGCCCGGTGATTCGTTTCCGACGGTGCTCGCCATCACCGGGACCGCACCCACGATCGCCACCGCGGCGCCGATCCACCAGAGCGTACGTGAGCCGGCGCCCGCCAGTGCCAATGCGATCGCCGCCGCCGTGATCGCGAGCCCGGCGACGAGGAGCACCACACCCGCCACGCGGACCGCCGAGGGTACCGGCTGCGACTTCGAGTCGAGGTGCGCCACGAGCCACACGCGTGGAGCGCGATCGCCGCGCGTCGCGACGAGGTTCTCTCCCATGGCGCGGAGCCACGGCAGATCGAGCACCGCGTCGCCGAGCATCCGCCGCGCCCACAGCGCGAGCAGCGCCACGCCGGTGACGAAGGCGCCCGCCGCCGCGACCGGCGCACGGAGCGCGCCGCCCATCCACACCGCCGCGAGGATCGTCAGCACCGCGATCGCTCCCCCCACGGGGGTGCCGTATCGTCCGGGAAGGCCCGAGTAGCCGAACGGCTCGAGGGCGACGTCGAACCCCGCCGCGCGGAGGACGGTCGCGCAGTAGTCGCGCGCGGCGCGCTCGTCGGCGCTGCCGGCGGCGCGGGGCGTCCGGCCGATCGCCGCGAGATGCGCGGTCGCCGCGGCCGGTGCGCCCGTCACTCAGCTACTGCTGATAGAACTCGAAGCCGCCCGCGCCGGCCGTCATTCCGTTCACTCCCGCCACGGCGGGCTCCGGCGCCGGCACGGTTTCCATCTCGCCCGTCATCCTCGACGTGCCCTCGGACACACGGCGGAACATCCGCATCTTGAGCTCGAAATCGGACGGGTTCGTCGCCGCCGCCATCGCCGTGTCGAAGGTGACCTCGCCCGACTGCACGAGATCCGCGAGATGCTGGTCGAACGTCTGCATCCCGTACTGGTCGCGCCCTTCGGCGATGTAGTCGCGGATCTCGCCGATGCGCTTGCCGTCGGCGATCATGTCGCGCACCGCCGGCGTCACGAGAAGCACCTCCGCCGCGACCGCGCGGCCCTTTCCGTCGGCCCGCGGCAGCAACCGCTGCGAGATCACCGAGTGCAGCGACTCGCTCAGCCGGATGCGCACGACCTCCTGCTCCTCTGGCGGGAACATCGCCATGATGCGGAGGATCGTGCTCTGCGCGTCGGGCGTGTGCAGCGTCGAGATCAGCAGGTGTCCCGTCTCCGCCGCCTTGATCGCCGTGTCGACCGTCTCCGCGTCGCGCATCTCCCCGATCATGATCACGTCGGGATCCTGACGCAGCGCGGCACGCAGTCCCATCTTGAAGTCCTGGGTGTCGCTGCCGATCTCGCGCTGCGTGATGGCGCTCTGGATGTCGCTGTGCAGGAACTCGATCGGGTTCTCGAGCGTGAGGATGTGCCGGTTCTCGTGCTGGTTGATGTAGTTCACCATCGCCGCCATCGTGCTCGACTTGCCCGAGCCCGTCACGCCGGTCACGAGGATCATCCCCCGCTCCGCCTGGCCCACCCGCGCCATCACCGGCGGCAGCCGCAGCTTCTCGAACGTCGGCACCTCGAAGGGGATCACGCGCATCACGATCATGAAGCTCGAGCGCTGCTTCAGGATGTTGACGCGGAACCGGCCGACGCCGGGCGCCGACCAGGAGCAGTCGTAGTCGGTGAGCGAGTCGAGGCGAGCCTTGTCCTCCTCGTTCGCCATCAGGTGGAGCGCGATCGTCCGCGTCTGATCCGGAGTCAGGGCCTGCTTCGTCAGCGGGACCAGCTTCCCGTGGATCCGGGCGCGGAACACGTCGCCGGCCTTGATGTGCAGGTCCGACGCGCCGCGATCGACGGCCGCCTTGATGATTCGCTCCATGAGATCAGTACCCTTCGTGCTTGTCGACGAGGTTGCGCAACGGCTGCCCGTTCGAGTAGCGGTGCCAGTTGTCGAGGAAGAGATCGAGCGACCGCGGCCAGAATCGCCCCGGCGACACGGGCGAGACGTGCGGCACCACGAGCGCCGACCGGAGACGCCAGAGCCTGCTGTCGGAGGGGAGCGGCTCCTCGGTGAAGACGTCGAGTACCGCACCGCGTAACCGCCCCTCCTCCAGAAGATCGGCAACTGCCTCCTCGTCCATGAGCGCCCCTCGAGCGACGTTCACCACGATCGCGTTGCGCGGCAGCCGCTCCAGCCGCTCGCGCCCGATCAGATGCGTCGTCTGCGACGTGAGCGGCGCAGCGACCACGAGCACGTCCGCCCTGGTGAGCTCCTCGTCCAGCCCGTCCGGCCCGACCACGGCCTGGAAGCCCTGGGGCGCTCCCAGCTCCGGACGGCGGCGGACGCCGATGCACGTCGCGCCGAGGCAGGCGAGCCGCGTCGCCGTCTCCCGCCCGATCCCGCCCGTCCCGACGATGAGCACGCGGCAGTCGCCGAGCTCGCGAAGGGGCGAGTCGTCGGCGACGAAGAAGGTCTTGCTCCATTCGCCGCGCCGCTGCTGGTCGATGGCGACGTCGAGCCCCCGCAGGAAGTGCAGCACGCCTCCCACCACGAACTCGGCCATCGGGACGGAGTGGACCCCGGCCGCGTTGGTGAGCGCGACCTCGGTGTCGGCGATCCCCGACCTGAGCACGTTGCCCACCCCGGCGGCCGCCGAGTGAACCCATCGCAGCCGCGGCGCCGCGGCGAGGAGGTCGGCGGTGATCCCGAACCCGAAGTACGCTTCGGCCTCGCGGATCAGGCCGAGCGCCTCGTCGCTGGCTCGCTGCGGGCCGTCGCCGTCCGAGCTCGTCGGGGCGCGCACGGCATCGACCGCCCAACCGGCGGGCGCCTCGGCCCGGATCCGGGCCTCTCCCTCGCGCGGCAGCGCCCAGTTCTCCGACCTGGCCGTCAGGTCGACGACGAGTCGCCTGGGCGAATCAGTCAATGTTCACTCCGTACACGAAGTCGCGCGCGAGCAGGGTGGTCGCCGCCACCTCGAACTGCCGGGAGGGACCGGAGAGCTTGAGCTCGAAGGTGCGGTCCTCGTCGTGGTCGAACACGCGCTGCTGCTCCACGACGATCCCCTGCGCCCGGAGCGCGGCGGCGAGCTCCTCGGGGGGCGTTCCCGGCCGCGTGCGGATGGTCGCCGTGACGACCCGGCGCAGACGGCGCACGTAGATCTCGAGCCGCCCGATCCCGGCGAGCACGAAGGTCACGAGGAGCCCGGCGCCGAGCCCCTCCACATAGTAGCCCGCGCCGACGGCGAGCCCGATCGCCGCGACGACCCAGATCGTCGCCGCGGAGGTGAGCCCGGTGACGACCCCCGAGCCCTGCATGATCGTGCCCGCGCCGATGAAGCCGACGCCGGTCACCACCTGCGCCGCGATGCGCCCGGGGTCGCCGATCCGGTAGCCGTCCACCAGGCCCACGCGCGTGGAGAGGTCCATGAGAAGCGCGGCGCCGAGGCAGATGAGGATGTTGGTACGCAGGCCGGCTGGCTTGCCCGCCAGCTCGCGCTCGAAGCCGATGATGCCGCCGAGCATGACCGAGAGCGCGAGCTTGATGAGGAGGTCGAGGCGCAGGGCGCGCGCGACCTCGATCATCTCCGGAAGGTCCGGCGAGGGCGAAGGAGGAGGGATGAGGATGGCGGGCTCCCGCCCGCCGCCGGCTATCGAATGTCGAGGTCCCGCACGTCGTCCTGCGTGGTGTCGGGAGAGCTGTCCCCGTACGCCATGCTGCGTGCCTGGGCCTCGAGCGCGTCGATCGCCGCCTCGTCGGGCTCGGTCGGTGTCGCGAAGGTCCGGAACACGGTGCTGCCGCACTGATCGCAGCTCACCGCCGCCGGCACCTCGCTGGTGAAGAACTTCTCCTTGCCGCAGGTGAGGCAGACCAGCGTCACGATGCCCCGTGGACCATCCTTCGCCATCGCAACCTCGCGTGAAGAGTGCGAGCCACGACGTGCAAGATGCATGCGGAGCCCCGTTCGGGCCGCGACGCCGGCAGCCGGAAGATGAGACCGGCTGGCCGGCGGCGCCAGCGCCGTCCAGCCGCTGTCGTTCCGCGTCACCGCGAGCGCCACGTCCACCACGCCCTGCAGCGCGATGAGCGAGACGCCCAGTATGACGATCACGCGCCGTACGTCGGCACGCCTGGGAAACGCCCGGGCGTAGAGCGCGCAGCCCACCACGACGACGAGACTCTCCACGACGAAGTCGACCGCCGGTCGCCCGTACAGCTCCAGCCCCACGAGCGGGCTGCCGAGGACGAGCGGCTTCTTCCCCGTGAGCAGGTCCGCAGGCCAGTGCAGCAGCCAGCCGGCGAAGATGCTCCGCGCGCCGCGCCGGCCCGACAGCGAGTACAGCCACGCCGCCGCGCCCCCGCCGATCAGCACCGCGGGCATCGAGTGCGAGAGCACGCCCACCAGGTCGCTCTGACCGGCGACGAGCAGCGCGACCGAAATCCAGTCCGGGCCGAAGCAGGCGAAGGTGAGCGCGACGATCGAGACGCGCCGACCGCTCCCCTTGAGCGCGAGCGCGACTCCCGCGTGGCCGGCGTACACCTCAGCCGCCGGCGCTCACGCTCGTCGGATGCGCGGCAGCTTGCGCCGCGCGGCGTCCTCTTCGGCGATCCTGGCCGCGAGCATGCTCACTCGCCGGTCGGCGAGCCAGACGAGCATCGCCGGAACGAGCAGCGCCGCGGCCAGCTTGAGGGAGTGCAGCCCCCAGGGGATCCGCTCCGTGACGAGGTCGACCAGCTCGCGGAGCGACGACACTCAGGCGTTGGGCGCGGACCGGCTCCGCCGCTGCGCGCAGCTCTCGCACAGCGTCGCGCTCGCGGCGAGCTGTGCGCCGCAACTGCCGCAGAGCGAATACACCCGCACCCCGTGCGACGTCACCTCACGGAGGATCGGCCGTTCGATCGTGACGAGAAAGGGGAGCGACGAGGCGCGAGGACCGGCCATGGCGCGGCGAAGGCGGCGCCAGCCGGCCCACGACCGCACCCGGCTGATCAATTCTCGAAGGGACTGCATGGCTCGCTCGCTGCTACGGGTGCCGGCCGCACGCGCCCGCCCCGCCGCGGGCGCGGATGAGGAGTTGAGAGCAAGAGACATGCGCGCCGCCGCCGGCCCCCTTCCTCGCTGCTCATCCATCGAATCCCATCCGCTCGCGCACGACGTGCATGGTCTCGCGTGCCAGCGTCCGGCAGCGCTCCGCGCCCGCCGCGAGCGCGGCATCCACACGCGCCGGCGCATCGCGCAGTTCCGCCGCGCGCGCGCGGATCGGTACGAGCTCACGCTCCATCGACTCCGCCAGCACCTTCTTGCAATCGATGCAGCCCCACCCCGCCGTGCTGCACTGCGTCGCGACGTGCTCCACCGTCTCCGGTGGGCTGAACGCCTTGTGCAGATGGTAGATGTTGCACACCTCGGGCGTTCCGGGATCCGTCTTCTTGATCCGCTTCGGATCGGTCACCGCCGGACGCAGCTTGGCCCAGATCTCCTCGCGCGACTCGAGCAGGCCGATCGTGTTCCCCAGCGACTTCGACATCTTCGCCTGGCCGTCGAGCCCGAGGATGCGTCGCGTGGGCGTGAGCACCGGCTGCGGCTCGGGAAAGTAGTCCTCGCCCGCGGCGAACTCGGCGTTCCAGCGCCGCGCGATCACGCGCGACAGCTCGAGGTGCTGGAGCTGATCCTCGCCCACCGGCACGCGGTCCGCGCGATAGAGCAGGATGTCCGCCGCCTGCAGCACGGGATAGTTCAGCAGGCCGGCGCTCACGCTCTCCATGCGCTGCGACTTGTCCTTGAATTGCGTCTGGCGTTCGAGCTCGCCGAGCGGCGTGACGGTGTTGAAGATCCACGCCAGCTCGGTATGTTCCGGCACGTCCGACTGCACGAACAGCGTCGCCACCGAGGGATCGATCCCCGCGGCGAGCAGCGACACCGCCATCTCGCGCCGGCGCGTGCGGAGCTGCGCCGGCACGTACGTTCCGATGATCGCGTGGTAGTCGACGACGCAGAAGATCGAATCCGCCGTGTGCTGCAGCGCCACCCAGTTCTTCACGGCGCCCAGATAGTTGCCGATGTGGAGCTCGCCGGAGGGCTGGATGCCGCTGAAGATCCGAGTCATGTCCCGAACGTAATGAGCGCGTCAGACGCGTCGCAAGCAAACGAGCATCGCGCCGACGCGGCGCGCGCGCCGGCACGCTCCGATGCGCGCGCGCTGCTCGCCACGTGCGTCGCCGCCGCGGCGAAGGGCGCCGGGATCGTACGCGCCGGCGCCGAGCGGCGCTCGTCGCTCGTCTGGGAGTCCAAGGGCAACAACGACTACGTGAGCGAGGTCGATCGCGCGAGCGAAGCCGCCATCGCGGAGCTCGTGGCGTCGCGCCATCCCGACGCGGCGCTCCTCGCCGAGGAAGGCTCGCCCGATCTGAGCGGCACGCGCGGGCTCGTCTTCGTCGCCGACCCGCTCGACGGCACGACGAACTTCCTCCACGGCCTGCCGTGGTACGCGGTCACGATCGCCGCGATGATCGACGGCGAGGTCGTCGCCGGCGCGACGATCAACGTCCCGACCGGGGAGCTCTTCACCGCCACGCGCGGCGGCGGCGCGCGGCGCGCCGGTGAGCCGATCCGCGTCAGCACGGTCACCGACCCGGGACGCGCGCTCATCTCGACGGGACTTCCCTGGGCGGGCGACGAGGACATCGCGCGCTACCTCCCCGCGCTGCCGCAGGTGCTCCGCGCCACGTCGGGCATCCGGCGCTGCGGCGCCGCCGCGCTCGATCTCGCCGACGTCGCGTGCGGACGCTACGACGCGTTCTGGGAGCTCCGGCTCAATCCATGGGACATGGCCGCCGGCTCGCTGCTCGTGCGCGAGGCGGGCGGCATCGTCACCACCGCCGAGGGAGCGCCGTGCGAGGTGGCGCAGACGTCGCTCGTGTGCGGCAATCCCGCCATGCACGCCTGGCTCCTCGACATCCTGCGACGCGCATGAAGCTCATCGAGTGCGTTCCCAACTTCTCGGAAGGCCGCCGCGCCGACGTCGTCGACGCGATCCGCGACGCGATCGCCGCCACGCCCGGCGCCTACGTGCTCGACGCGAGCGCCGACGCGAGCCACAACCGGAGCGTCATCACCTTCGTCGCACCGGTCGAGGTCGTGGCCGAGGCGGCGTTCCGCGGCATCGCGAAGGCGGTCGAGCGCATCGATCTCACCGCGCACTCCGGCGAGCACCCGCGCATGGGCGCCGCCGACGTCGTGCCGTTCATCCCGCTCGAGGGCGCGACGATGGAGGATTGCATCGCGCTCGCCCGCCAGCTCGGCGAGCGGGTGGGCCGCGAGCTCGGCGTACCCGTGTTCCTCTACGAGCGCGCCGCCACTCGACCCGACCGCGAGAACCTCGCCGACGTGCGCCGCGGCGAGTTCGAGGGGCTTCGCGACGACATCGGCCGCACGCCGCAGCGCACCCCCGACTTCGGCCCGTCGGCGGTGCACGCGACGGCCGGTGCCGTCGCCATCGGCGCACGCCCCTTTCTCGTCGCGTACAACGTCTACCTCGGTCCCGCGTCGAACATCGGCGTCGCGAAGGAGGTCGCGAAGGCGGTGCGCGGCTCGTCGGGCGGCCTTCGCTACGTGAAGGCGATGGGGTTCGAGGTCGACGGCCAGGCGCAGGTGTCGATGAATCTCGTCGACACCGAGCGCACGCCGCTGCACGTCGCGTTCGACATGGTGCGCACCGAGGCGGAGGCGCGCGGCGTCACGCCGACGTGGAGCGAGATCGTGGGACTCGTGCCCGAGCGCGCGCTGTTCGAGGCCGCCGCGCGCCACATCCGGCTGCGCGGATTCTCGACGGACATGGTGCTCGAGCAGAAGGCGCGCCGCGCCGTCACCGGCGGCGAGACGCTGAGCGGCTTCGTCGGCTCGGTGGCCGCAGCCACGCCGGTGCCCGGCGGCGGGAGCGTGGCGGCACACGCGGGAGCGCTCGGTGCCGCCCTCGCACAGATGATCGCCGGCCTCACCGCGGGCAAGAAGAAGTACGCCGCGGTCGACGCCGAGATGCGCGAGCTCGCCGTGCGCGCCGCGGCGCTCGGCAGCACGCTCGCCGCACTCGTCGACCGCGACGCGGCGGCCTACGCCGCGGTGACCGCGGCCTACAGACGGCCCGCCGGCTCTCCCGACGAGGAGCGCGCGCGCGCCGCGAAGATCGACGAGGCGCTCGTCGCCGCCGCCGCGGTGCCCCTCGAGACGGCCGCCGCCTGCGCCGACGTCGCCGACCTCGCCCTCGTCGTCGCGGAGCGCGGCAACGCGAACGCCACGAGCGACGCCGGCGTCGCCGCCCTCCTCGCCGAAGCCGGCTGCATCGGCGCGAGCTACAACGTCCGCATCAACGTCATCGCCATCGGCGACAAGTCCCTCGGCGCGACGCTCGAGTCGGACGCGCGCAAGCTCGTCGAGCGCACCCGCGCGACGACCGAAAGGGTGCGGGAGATCGTGGAGGCGAGGCTTTCCGAGTGACTTGGTGACTTGGCTCGTTGGACCAGTGACTTGGTGACTTGGCTCGTTGGTGACTTGGTCGGTGACTTCGCCTGAGGAGTTGAACCAAGTCACCGTGGTCGAGTGGCGGAACGAGCGCCGGTGCGCATGCAGGCGGAAGGTCTTGGTTTCATCCTCGATGCTCCCGACCTCGACCCCGGCGCTCAACCAGCCCGGAGTCTCCACGGCGTGACGTGGTTGGGGCGGTGGCCGGTGCCGTTCCGAGCCACCAAGTCACCGACCAAGTCACGAATGAACCACGTCACCAAGTCACCGGTTCATCGCCCGAGTCACCGCTTCACGCGGCCGTCAACACCCGATGCCCGCTCTCGGTGATCGCTACCGTGTGCTCGAAGTGCGCCGAACGGGAGCCGTCGACCGTCACGATCGTCCACCGGTCGGGCATCGTGCGCGTCGTCGGGCCGCCGATGTTCACCATCGGCTCGATCGCGAGCGTGAGGCCCGGCACGAGCTTGAGCCCGCGCTTCGGCTTCCCGTAGTTCGGCACCTGCGGCTCCTCGTGGAACTCGACCCCGATGCCGTGGCCCACGAGGTCGCGCACGACGCTGAATCCCGCTTCCTCGACCACGCGCTGCACCGCCGCGCCGATGTCGCCGAGGTGGTTGCCCGGCACCGCCGCGTCGATTCCGGCCTGCAGCGAGCGCTCGGTCACCTCGAGCAAGCGCCGCGTCTCGGGGTCGATCTCCCCCACCGGGACCGTCGTCGCCGAGTCGGTGAAGTAGCCCTCGTAGCCCACGCCGACGTCGATCGAGATGATGTCGCCGTCGCGCAGCACGCGCTTCTTCGAGGGGATGCCGTGCACGATCTCGTGATTGATCGACGTGCACACCGAGCCCGGGAAGCCGTACAGCCCCTTGAACGCCGGCGTCGCGCCCTTGTGGCCGCGGATGAACGACTCGGCCAGCTCGTCGAGATCCATCGTCGACATGCCGGCGCGCACCTCGCGGCGCAGCATCGACACGGTGGCCCCGAGGATCCTTCCCCCCTCGGCCATCAGGTCGATCTCGCGGGCGCTCTTGAGCTGGATCACGTGCGAGGCCCCTTCAGGTCGCGAGCGCGCCGAGCGCACGCGCGGTGACGTTCTGCACCGAGCCCACCGCGTCGATCACGGCGACGCGCGTGCCATGCCGGCGGTACCACTCCAGTACCGGCGCCGTCTGGCGCTCGTAGACGGCGAGCCGGTTGCGGATCGCCTCGGGCTCGTCGTCGGCGCGCCGCACGAGAATGCCGCCGTCCTTCTCGCATGCCGAGCCGGGCTCGAGGCCGGTATACGGCGTCTGGCACTTCTCGCACACCGTGCGGCCCGCGAGGCGGCGCACGATCTCCTCGTCGTCGATGTCGAGAAAGAGCACGGCGTCGACTTGCCGGCCGAGCTCCTTGCACACCGCGTCCAGCCCTTCGGCTTGCGGCACCGTGCGCACCACGCCGTCGAGCAGCACGCCGTTGGCGTGCCTCGGCTCCGAGAGGGCCGCCTTGATGATGCCGAGGATGACGGCGTCGGGCACGAGATCGCCGCGATCCATGTAGGACTTGGCCTGAAGCCCGAGCGGCGTGCCGTTGCGGATCGCGGCGCGAAGCTCGTCGCCGGTGGCGAGCGTCGGAACGCCAAGCGCCGCTGCGAGCAGCGGCGCCTGCGTCCCCTTCCCCGCTCCGGGCTTGCCGAAGAGAACGATGATCATCGGTGGATGATGCGGCCGCGTGCGCCGCTCAGAAGCCTCCGGGCGCCGACTGGCGGCCGCGGAGCTTGAGGCGCCCCTTCTTCATGAAGCCGTCGTACTTCCGGAGCAACAGGTGCTGCTGCATCTGCGCGAGCGTGTCGAGCGCCACGCCGACGACGATCAGCAGCGACGTGCCGCCGAAGGCGAAGGGGACGTTGATCGCGCGCGAGATCACGACCGGCAGGAGCGCCACCAGGGTCAGGAAGATCGCGCCGGGGAAGGTGATCCGGCTGACGACCTGGTCGATGTACTCCGCGGTCTTCGCGCCAGGCTTCACGCCGGGAATGAACCCGCCCTGCTTCTTCAGGTTCTCCGACAGGTCGATCGGGTTGAAGATGATCGACGTGTAGAAGTAGGTGAAGAACAGGATGAGCACCGCCTGCGAGGCGATGTACCAGAAGCTGCCCGGCGCGAACAGGTCGGCGAGCCGCCGCGCGACGTCGTACTGCGGGAAGAACTGCGCGAACGCGCCCGGCACGACGATGATCGACTGCGCGAACACGATCGGCATCACCCCCGCCGTGTTGATGCGCAGCGGGATGAAGCTCCGCGCCGCCTCGCGCATCCGGCCGCGCGCCATCGTGCGCTGCGGGATCTGGATGAGGATGCGCCGCGCCGCCATCGTCATGTACACGACCGCCGCGACGACCGCGATCATGATCGCCGCGAGCACGACGAGCGAGAAGGAGCCGATCGCCCCCGTGGTCACGAAGCGGAAGGTCGTCCCGATCCCGGGCCAGATCCGCTCGACGATGGAGAAGAAGATGATCAGCGACGCGCCATTCCCCAGCCCGCGCTCGGTGATCTGCTCGCCGAGCCACATCACGAACAGCGCGCCGGTGGTGAGAAAGAACGCCATCTGGAGCTTGAACGCGAACCCGGGGTTCGCGACTGCGCCCTGCAACGACTCCGTGAACAGCGCGAATCCCCACCCCTCGACCGCGGCGAGGAACACCGTCACGTAGCGCGTCCACTGGTTGATCTTTTTCCGCCCCTCCTCGTCCTTCTGCATCTTCTCCACCTGCGGGATCACCGCGCCGGCGATCTGGAGGAAGATGCTGGCCGAGATGTACGGCATGATCCCGAGCGCGAACACGGTGGCGCGCGAGAGCTGGCCGCCGGTGAAGAGGTCGTACAGGCCGAGCAGGCCGCCGCTGTTCTCCTGGTTGCGGAAGAAGTCGGTGAGCGCGAGGACGTCGATGCCGGGCGCCGTGATGTGCGCGCCGATCCGGTAGATCAGCAGCGCCAGGAGGGTGAAGAGGATCTTCTCCTTCAGCTCCGGCGTGCGGAACGCGCTCGTGATCGCCTGCGCGGCTGCGTTCGTCTGGGCCATGATGGCTCCTCGGGGTGCCCCGTTACTCCTCGACCGTGCCGCCCGCGGCGACGATCGCCTCGCGAGCCTTGGCGCTGACCTTGAGCCCGCGCACCGAGACCGGCGAGGTGACCTCGCCGTTCGCCAGCACCTTCACCGGACCCTTGCGCCGCACGAGCCCGGCCGCGCGCAGGCTCTCCGGGGTGACCTCTCCCTCGACCCGCGCGAGCTGGTCGAGCCGCACGACGTTCGACTCCTCGCGGAACGGGTTGGTGAAGCCGCGCTTCGGCAGCCGGCGCGTCAGCGGCATCTGCCCGCCTTCGAAGCCGGGCTTCCCGCCGCCCGGGCCGTGGTGCCCCGCGCGCGCCTTGATTCCCTTGTGGCCCTTTCCCGACGTCTTGCCGGTGCCCGACCCCGGGCCGCGCCCGAGGCGCTTCCGGTCCCGGGTGCTTCCCGGCATCGGCGACAGGTTGTGCAGGCCGATCTTTTCCGTGGCCACGATCTACTCCTCGACGGGCTCCACCTCGACGAGGTGGCGCACCTGCTTGAGTTGTCCACGCAGCGACGGGGAATCCTGCTTGATCACCACGTCCTGGTGGTGCTTGAGGCCGATCGCCTCGAGCGTCCGGTTCATCCGCCACGAGTGGCCGATGCCGCTCCGCACCTGGCGGATCCGCACCTTCCCCGTGGTCAGCTCGTTCTTGCCGGTCTGCTTCGGTCCCTTCCCAGGGTGCCAGACGAACGTCCGCGCCATGTTACACCGTCTCCTTCGACTTGGCGCGCGACCGGTAGCCGAGCTTCGAGGGCTCGACGCCGCGCTCGCGAGCGACCTGGTCCACCGTCGTCAGCTGGGTCAGCCCGTTCATCGCCGCGCGCACCATGTTGTGCGGATTCGTCGAGCCGAGGCTCTTCGTCAGGATGTCGCTGATGCCGACGCACTCCATCACCGCGCGAACCGCGCCACCGGCGATCACGCCGGCGCCCGGTGCGGCGGGCTTCATCCACACCTTGCCCGCGCCGTGCTCGCCGACGATCTCGTGCGGGATCGTCGACCCGGTGAGCGGCACCGTGACGAGGCTGCGCCGCGCGGCTTCGACCGCCTTCCGCACCGCCTCCGACACTTCGTTCGCCTTGCCCGACGCGTAGCCCACCTTCCCCTGGCCGTCGCCCACGGCGACGAGCGCGTTGAAGCTGAACCGGCGTCCGCCCTTCACGACCTTGGCCACGCGGTTGATCGCGACGACGTTCTCGATCAGATCGCTCCCTTCGCGATCCTGTCCGCCACGCTGATCGCCACCACGGCCGCCGCCGCGGCCGCCGCGATCGCCGCCCTGGCCGCCGCCCGGTCCACCTCGGCCGCCGCCGGGGCCGCCCCGCCCGCGGCCGCCGCCGGGACCGCCGCGCCCGCGGCCGCCACCGGGACCGCCGCGGCCGCCGCCCCCGCCGCTCCGCGCGCTACCACCACCGCTCCGCGCGCTGCCGCCGCCCTGCGCGCCCGAACCCTGATTCGATTCCATGTCAGAACTCCAGCCCGCCTTCGCGGGCTCCGTCGGCCACCGCCTTCACGCGGCCGTGATACTGATATCCACCGCGGTCGAATACGACCTTCGAGATCCCCTTGTCCCGGGCGATCGCGGCGATCTGCTTCCCGACCTCGAGCGACTTCTCCGACTTTTTCCCCTCGCCGACCTTCACCGACGTGACCGTCGCGAGCGTGCGCGCCGCGTCGTCGTCGACGAGCTGCGCGGTGATGTGCTTCAGCGAGCGAAACACGACGAGGCGCGGACGCGCCGCCGTCCCCTGCACCGTCTTGCGGACGCGCAGGTGCCGGCGAATGCGCTTCTCGGCCCGGTTCTTCGGAATCCCGATGCGGCCCATGATTACTTGCCTCCCGCCTTGCCGGCCTTACGGCGAATCTGTTCGCCCACGTACTTGACGCCCTTCCCCTTGTACGGCTCGGGGGGCCGCAGGCTGCGGATCTCCGCCGCCACCTGGCCCACCACTTCCTTGTTCGCCCCCTCGACGACGATCTGCGTCGGCGCGGGCGCGCTGAGCTTCACCCCCGACGGCGCCCGATACTCGATCGGGTGCGAGTAGCCGAGCGCGAGCTGCAGCCCGTAGGGCCGCGCCTCCGCCTTGTAGCCGACCCCGACGAGCTCGAGGCTCTTCGAGAAGCCCTTCGTGACCCCCTCGACCATGTTCGCGATGAGGGTACGCGTGAGGCCGTGCAGCGCCTTGTGCGCGTCCTCGTCCGACGGGCGCGTGACGGTGACGTGGCCGTTCTCCTGCGCGACCGTCATCGCGGCGGGAAGCGTCCGGGTGAGCTCGCCCCTCGGGCCCTTCACCGTGATCGTGTTCCCTTCCTTGAGCGTGACCGTGACGCCGTTCGGGACGGCGATCGGCGCCTTTCCGATTCGTGACATGAGCTGGCCCTACCAGATGACGGCGAGAAGCTCGCCGCCGGTGCGCGCCTGGCGCGCTTCCCGGTCGGACATCAGCCCCTTCGACGTGGAGAGGATCGCGATGCCGAGGCCGTTCCGCACGCGCGGAACGTCGGCGACGCCGACGTACTTGCGGAGCCCCGGGGTCGACACGCGCTGCAGCTGGCGGATCACCGGCTGCCCGCCCGCGGCGTACTTGAGCCGCACGCGGAGCACCTTCTTGCCGTCCTCGGTCTCGATCGTCGCGTAGTCCTGAATGTAGTCGTTCTCCTTCAGGATGCGCGCGATCTCCGTCTTCATCTTCGACACCGGCATGTCGACGCGGCGGTGCTTCGATCCGCAGGCATTGCGGATCCGCGTCAGCATGTCGGCGATCGGATCGGTCATGGACATTGAGTCTTCTCTCTCCTCTCGTATCCGGGGGGACGTGGAGGAATCGGGTGAACTTCCGTTGACGGTGTTTCGGTAATCGGTCTGTCGGCAGGCCCCGGGATGCCTCGTCGCGCCTGGAACGTCCCGAGGGCGGCCGCCGACCGAAAAACCGTGAACCGACGAACGCGCGGCGTCGCCGCGCTACCAGCTCGCCTTGCGCACCCCGGGAATCATCCCGAAGAGCGCCAGCTCGCGGAAGCAGATGCGGCAGATGCCGAAGCGGCGCAGGTAGGCGCGTGAACGCCCGCAGCGGCCGCAGCGGTTGTGCTGCCGGACGTGGAACTTCGGCTTCCGCTTGCTCTTCTCGATCATGGCCTTCCGAGCCATCGCAGTCTCTCTTCCTGAATGTGTGCGGCCGGCCGCTATGCGCGGGCGCCCGTCTTGTCGTTGCCGCGGAACGGCATCCCCAGCTCCTTGAGCAGGGCGAAGGCGAGATCGTCGCCCGGCGCCGTCGTCACGAAGGTGATGTCCATCCCGTGCGTCGTCTCGATCGTGTCGTAGTTGATCTCCGGAAAGATCAGCTGCTCCTTCACGCCGAGCGAGTAGTTGCCGCGCCCGTCGAACGACCGCGTGCTCACGCCGCGGAAGTCGCGCACGCGCGGGAGCGCGACCGTGACGAACCGGTCGAGGAACTCCCACATCCGCGCACCGCGCAGCGTCACCGAGGCGCCGATCTCCTGCCCCTCGCGCAGGCCGTAGTTGGCGATCGACTTCTTCGCCTTCCGCCGGACCGGCTGCTGGCCGGTGATCGTCGCCAGCTCCTCGACCACGCTGTCGAGGAACTTTGGCTGCTTGATCGCCTCGCCCGCGCCGACGTTCAGCACGATCTTCGACAGCGTCGGGACCTGATGCGGGTTCTTCAACCCGAACTGCTCCATCAGGCGTCCGCGCACCGTCGACTGGTAGTGCTCGCGCAGGCGTGGCGGCGGCACCGGCTTGCCGGCGCCCGCGTGCGGGCCACGCGCCTTCTGCGCATCGCCCCCCTTCTTCTTGCCGCCGCCCTTGCCGCTCTTCGCCGCGTCGGGCGCGCCGCCCTTCTTCTCCTTCGTCGCCATGCCTCAGTCCTCGCCGGTCAGCGCGCGCGGGGGATCGCGTCCCCGCTCTTCACGCTGATCCGCTCCTTGGTTCCGTCCGCATCGATGCGGCGACGCGTCCGCGTCGGCTCGTCGTTCTTCGGGTCGAGCAGCATCACGTTGGAGGCGTGGATCGGCGCCTCCATCGAGATGATCCCGCTCTGCTCCTCCGCGGTCCGCGCCTTCCGGTGCTTCTTCACGATGTTCGCGCCCTCGACGACGACGCGCCCCGTCTTCCGGTTCACGCGGAGCACCTTCCCCACGTGCCCCTTGTCGTCGCCGCGCAGCACCTTGACCGTGTCGCCCGTCGTGACGTGGAGCTTCACCCGCTCGACGTTCCGCGCATGCCGGGCCCGGCCCTTCGCGCGCGTGCGGTCGGTCTTCCGATACTTGAGAATCCGCATCCTACAAGACCTCCGGCGCCAGCGAGACGATCTTCATGTACCGCTTCTCGCGCAGCTCGCGCGCGACCGGTCCGAAGATGCGCGTCGCTCTCGGCTCGCCCTGGTCGTTGATGATCACGACGGCGTTCTCGTCGAAGCGGATGTAGCTGCCGTCCTTCCGCCGCGTCTCCTTCACCGTCCGCACGACGACCGCCTTCGCGACGTCGCTCTTCTTCACCGTTCCGTTCGGGAGCGCGTTCTTGACCGCCACGACGACGATGTCGCCGAGGCCGGCGTAGCGCCGGCGAGTGCCGCCGAGGACGCGGATCACGAGCGCCGTCTTGGCGCCCGAGTTGTCCGCGACCTTCACCATCGATTCCTGCTGGATCATGGTCCGCCTCCCTTACCGTGCACGCTGCATGATCTCGACGACCCGCCACCGCTTGTCCTTCGACAGCGGCCGGGTCTCGACGATCCGCACGGTGTCGCCGACCTTCGCCGAGTTCTCCTCGTCGTGCGCCTTCAGGCGCTTCGTCCGCGTCACCATCTTCCCGTAGACCGGGTGCGGTACGCGACGCTCGATCGCGACCACCACGGTCTTCTGCATCTTGTCGCTCACCACGAGCCCCGTGCGCGACTTGCGCGCGCCGCGGGCCGCGGACTGCTGCTGATTGGTCATCTCGGCCATGTCGTTTCCCCCGCGCTCAACGCGCGCCCTCGAGCTCACGCTCGCGCAGGATGGTCTTGAGCCGCGCGATGTCCCTGCGGATCCAGCGCAGCCGGAGCGGATCGTCGAGCGGCTCGGTCGCGCTGCGGAAGCGGAGACGGAATCGCTCCTCCTCGAGCTCCGCGATCCGCGCCTTCACATCCTCGACCGACAGCTCGCGAATCTCGTCAGCTCGCATCGGTGTGCGCCTCCTCGCGCACGACGAACTTGGTCTTCACCGGCATCTTCGCCGCGGCGAGCGCCATCGCCTTCTGCGCGATGTCGAGACTCACGCCCTCGAGCTCGAACATCACGCGGCCCGGCTTCACCACGGCCACCCACATCTCCGGCGAGCCCTTGCCCTTCCCCATCCGGGTCTCGGCCGGCTTCTTCGTGATCGGCTTGTCCGGGAAGATCCGGATCCAGACCTTCCCGCCGCGCTTGATGTGGCGCGTCAGCGCCACGCGCGCCGCCTCGATCTGGCGGCTCGTGATCCAGCCCGGCTCGAGCGACTGCAGCCCGAAGGTGCCGAACGCCACGGTGTTCCCCCGCTGGCTCAGCCCCTTCATGCGACCCTTGAACTGCTTGCGGAACTTGACGCGCTTCGGACTCAGCATCGGTCGCCCTCCTTACTGGCCGCTGGAGTACGTGGTGCCGCGGCGATCCTGCACGATGTCGCCCTTGAAGATCCACACCTTCACGCCGATCGTGCCGTAGGTGGTCTTCGCCGTCGAGATCGCGTAGTCGATGTCGGCGCGCAGGGTGTGGAGCGGCACGCGCCCCTCGTGATACCCCTCGACGCGCGCGATCTCCGCGCCGCCGAGCCGGCCCCCCGCCTTCACCTTGATCCCCGCCGCGCCCATCCGCATCGCGCTCTGCACCGCGCGCTTCATCGCGCGGCGGAAGGCGATGCGCTGCGCGAGCTGCGCCGCGATGTTGTCCGCGACGAGCTGCGCGTCGAGCTCGGGCCGCTTGATCTCCTCGACGTTGATCCCGACTTCCTTGTTGGTCAGGTGCGAGAGCTCGTCGCGCAGCTTGTCCACCTCGGCGCCCTTCTTCCCGATCACCACGCCGGGCCGGCCGGTGTGCAGCGTCACGACGACCTTCCCGGGCTTCCGCTCGATCACGATGTTCGCGATCGCCGCGTGCCCGAGCCGCGCCTTGAGATACTTCCGCAGCAGCTCGTCCTCGCGCAGCAGCGCCGGCAGCTCACGACCCGCGTAGTACCGCGAGTTCCACTGCTTGCTGACGCCGAGTCGGAAGCCGATCGGATTGGTCTTCTGTCCCATTATCGCCCGCTCCTTTCGGCCACCACGATCTCCACGTGGCTGGTCCGCTTCTGAATCGGAGTCGCCCGCCCCTGCGCGGCCGGCATGAACCGCTTGAGCTTCGGCCCCTCGTTGATCACCGCGTGCTTCACGTACAGCGCGTCCACGTCGAGCGGCGCATTCGTCTGCCGCGCCGCCTGCTCCGCGTTCGCCACCGCCGACTTCAGCGTCTTCTGGATCTGCCGCGCCGCGTGCTTCTTCGAGAAGGTGAGCAGCGCGAGCGCGTCGTTCACGTCCTTGCCGCGGATCTGATCGATCACGAGCCGCATCTTGTAGGGCGACTGCCGCGTGCCGCGCATCAGGGCGCGCGCTTCGGTCGCCGGCTCGCGACGCGCCACCGTCTTCCTCGCGGCCGGTCGCTTCGCCGCTCGCTTGGCGGGCGACTTCGCACCCGCCTTCGTCGCGCTCGCGCGCTTCGTCGCGGACTTCTTGGCTGCCGGCATCGCTTACTTCCCTCCCGGCTTCGGCGCGGACGTCTTCTTGTCCGCCGGCTTCGCACCCGTGTGCCCACGGAAGAGCCGCGTCGGCGCGAACTCGCCGAGCTTGTGCCCCACCATGTTCTCCGTCACGTACACCGGGATGAACTTGTTCCCGTTGTGCACGGCGAAGGTGTGTCCGACGAAGTCGGGGAGCACCGTGCTCGCGCGCGACCACGTCTTGATCACCTTCTTCGAGCCGGCCGTGTTCTGCGACTCGACCTTCTTCACGAGGGCCTCCTGAACGAACGGGCCCTTCTTGACGCTTCTCCCCATGATATCAGTCCCGGATCACTGCGTGGCCTTACCGCGCTTCCGTCCGCGGACGATCATCCGCTGCGACGACTTCTTCTTGTTACGGGTCTTCACCCCCTCCTTCTTGCCCCACGGGCTGACGACGTTGCGTCCGCCGCGCGTGCGGCCGCCGTGCGGATGGTCGACCGGGTTCATGACCTCGCCGCGCACCTTCGGCCGCTTCCCCATCCACCGCGTCTTCCCGGCCTTCCCCCACGACTCGAGCTCGTGCTCCGCGTTCCCCACCTCGCCGATCGTGGCGAGGCAGCGCTGGTGCACCAGGCGAACCTCGGAGCTCGGCATGCGAAGGGTCACGTATTCCCCCTCCTTCGCCATCACCTGCGCCGACATCCCCGCCGAGCGGCACATCTGTCCACCCTTGCCGACCTTGAGCTCGACGTTGTGCACCGCGGTGCCGAGCGGGATCTCCCCGAGCGGCAGCGCGTTCCCGAGCCGCACGTCGGTGCCCGGGCCCGACGACACGACGTCGCCGACCTTGAGCCCGCGCGGATGCAGGATGTAGCGCTTCTCCCCGTCCGCGTACTCGACGAGCGCGATGCGCGCCGAGCGGTTCGGGTCGTACTCGATCTCGCGCACCGTGGCCGGCTGGCCGAGCCGGTTGCGCTTGAAGTCGATGATCCGGTACTTCCGCTTGTGCCCACCGCCGATGCGGCGCATCGCGATGTGGCCGTGGTTGTCGCGCCCGCCGCTCTTCTTCAGCGGCTCGGTCAGCGACTTCTCCGGCGTCGACCGGGTGATCTCGGTGAAATCGGCGACGGAGCGGAACCGGGTGCTCTTGGTCACCGGCTTGAATTGACGAATCGGCATCGGGTCAGCCCTCGAAGATCTCGATCTTGTCGCCGTCGGCGAGCTTGACGATCGCCCGCTTCCAGTGCGGCTTGCGCCCGACGCTCTTCCCCACCCGCTTCTGCTTGCCGCGGTGGTTCGACGTCCACACCCCGGTCACCCGGACGCCGAACAGCGTCTCGATGGCCTGGCGAATCTCCAGCTTGTTGGCGTCGGGGTGCACCTCGAAGTGGTACTCCCCGCGGTCCTGGTAGGCGACCGAGCTCGCCTCGGTCACGAGCGGCCGCACGATGGTGCGATGAAGCGTCGGCATCGCTACTTCTCCTTCCTCTTCGTGGACTTCTTGGCGGACGGCTTCTTCGCGGCCGACTTCTTCGCCGCCGGCGTGCCGCTCGACCGCGTCGAAGCGCGCTTCTTCGCCGCCTTCCGCGCCGACTGCTTCGCCGCCTTCGCCGACGCCTTCGCGGACTTCGCGGACTTCGCGGGCTTCGCGGACTTCGCGGACTTCGCGGCGCTCTTCTTCGCCGCCTTCCGCACCGGGGCACGCTCACCTGCCGGCGCGGCGGCCTCGGGGCGCTTCCGCGCCGGGATCGGCTCGTGCTCCTCGCGCACCGGCTCGAGCGTCTGCCCGAGCGCGCCCGCCTCGACGAGCACGACGTCCGACCACAGGATGTGGTAGGTCGAGCTGTCCGCGTACGGCATGACGTGCACGTTCGGCAGGTTGCGGCCGCTCAGGAACACGTTCGGCTTCACGCCGTCGGTGAGCACGAGCACCTTCTGCTCGGTGACGCCGAGCCGCTGCACGAGCGCGAGGAGCGCCGCGGTGCGCGGCGCCTCGTAGTTGAACGCGTCGATGACGAAGATCGCGCCCTCGCGTGCACGGGCGTTGAGCGCGCTGCGCTTCGCGAGCGCGCGCACCTGGCGCGGCACGAAGTGATCGTAGGCGCGCGGCGTCGGACCGAACACCGTGCCGCCGCCGACCCAGTGCGGCGCACGCGTCGAGCCCTGCCGCGCGCGGCCCGTCCCCTTCTGCTTCCAGGGCTTCTGGTTCCCGCCCGTCACGTACTTCCGGATCTTCGTCGACGCGTTGCCCTGGCGCTGGTTGGCGAGGAACGCCGTCACCGCCTTGTGCATCACGGGCACGTTGATCACGCCGTCGAACGTCGCTTCGGGCAGCGTCACCTTGTCGGGGCGCGCGGTGCCGAGCGCCGTGTATGCCGACGCCTGTGGAGTCTGATTCGTCTCAGCCATGGCTTACCCCTGCTTGCGAACGACGACGATCCCGTTCGTCGGGCCGGGGACGGCGCCGCGGACGTAGACCAGATTGCGCTCGGCGTCCACCTTCTCGACCCGGAGGCCGATCTGGGTGTGCCGCTCCGCCCCGTAGTGTCCAGGCATCTTCTTGCCCTTGATGACGCGCGACGGATCCGTGCCGGGTCCGATCGAGCCGGGACGACGGTGCTTCGTGTTGCCGTGCGTGTTCGGCCCCCCGCCGAAGCCCCAGCGCTTGACGACGCCCTGGAACCCACGGCCCTTCGTGGTGCCCGTGACCTTCACCGTCTCGCCCGGCGCGAAGATCGTGACGTCGATCCGGTCGCCGACGTTGTGCACCGGGATCTCCGCCTTCGCATTGCCCGGCTCGTCGAGCCGGACGCTGCGGATCGTGCGCGGCGCGGCGTCGAGCCCCGCCTTCTTCGCGTGCCCGAGCTCCGCCGCATTGGCACGACGGCCGCGCGGCGTCTTCTCGCCGCGCGCGTTCGCGCGCCGCGAGCGTTGCGCGCCCGTGCCGAGCTGCAGCGCCTTCAGCGTGTCCGTGTTCGTGACCGCGAGCACCGTGTTGGGCTCCGCCTCGATCACGGTGCACGGCACCTGCTGCCCCGCCGCGTTGAATACCTGGGTCATCCCCAGCTTCTTGCCGATGATGCCGATCATGAATTCCTCTGCTGAGTCGCTGGAGCGGAGCTCCAGTTGGACCGTGGGCGACGACGGTGGCGTGCGGCCACTGGGTCGGCGCCGGGCGTGGTGCTTCAGGTTGTTCGGTTGACGGTTTCTCGGTTTACGGCCACCCTCGGGATGCTACTGCCTCCCGACGCAGGCCGAACAACCGTCAACCGACGAACCGTCGACAGCCGTTACTGAACCTTGATCTCGACGTCGACACCCGCCGGAAGATCCAGCTTCGTCAGCGCGTCCACCGTCTGGGCGCGGCTGTCGAGGATGTCGATCACCCGCTTGTGCGTCTTCAGCTCGAACTGCTCCCGCGACTTCTTGTCGACGTGCGGCGACCGGAGCACGGTCCAGCGCTGCGTCTTCGTCGGGAGCGGGATCGGTCCCGACACCTGTGCGCCCGTCTTCTCCGCCGTCCGAACGATGTCGGCCGACGCCTGATCGATCACCGCGTGATCGAAGGCCTTGAGACGGATGCGAATGCGACCAGCCATTGGGGATCTCTGGAAGTGAGAGTCAAACGGGAAAACAGGTATTTCGGTTCACGGTTCGTCGGTTCACGGCCGGCCTCGGCCAACTCCTGCGTCCCGAGGCAGGCCGATCAACCGCCGACCGACGAACCGCGCAACTGCGTTTACTTCAGAATCTTCGCCACCACCCCCGACCCCACCGTGCGCCCGCCCTCGCGGATCGCGAAGCGGAGGCCTTCGTCCATGGCGATCGGCGTGATCAGCTCGATGGTCATCTGCACGTTGTCGCCCGGCATGACCATCTCCATCCCCTCCGGCAGCTCCACCGACCCCGTCACGTCCGTCGTG
>DATJGU010000055.1:0-14711 GCA_035494615.1 Gemmatimonadaceae bacterium | reverse complement strand
GCGTGAACGGGGGCGGGCGCCATGCGGCGCCCGCCCCCGTTCATCGTTTCGTCATGCCGCGCTCAGCGCTCCGTAATGCGCCGTTGAGCCACTCTTCATGGAGCGCTGTGCGAGTGCTAATGTGGACGTCACGAAGGATTTAGAGTCGAGCGGTATCCTCGCCGTGCAGCCGTCTTCACGACCAACCACGGAGAGGAACGATGCTCAACGTCCTGCTGGAATCGAGAGCGCCCCGCACGCGGCGCGTGGGCGGCACCATGGCGAGCACGCTCGTGCACGCCGCGATCGTATCGGGAGCGATCGCGCTGACGGTACCTGGGCCGCACCTCGCCACGGCGGCGCCGACGGAAGTACCGATCCCGGTCTTTCGGCCGCCGCCGGGCCCCCCGGTTCCTTCTCATGGTCCACTCCATCCCCGTCCGGCCGACACGTGGACCGCCCGGCGCCCCGTGATTCCGGCGATCGATCACGTCCCGCCCGAGATCCCGCCGATCGACCCCGGGCAGGTCATCACGGCCAGGCAATTCGACGACGACCTCGGCAGGGGCGTCGGCTCCGGAAGCACCTCCGGCTCGCCGGTCGGCCTCGGCGGCCCGACGGGCGGCCCGATCGACCAACGCGACGTCGATCGCCCGCCGCGCCTCCTGTCCGGATCTCCCGAGCCTCATTTCCCGGACGCGCTGCGCGCGCGCAACCAGACCGGCCGAGTCGTCGTGCAGTTCGTCGTCGACACGCTCGGACGCGCCGAGCAGCGCGACGTGAAGATCGTCGAAGCGACCGATCCGGCGTTCGTCGACGCCGTGCGTGCCGTGCTCCCGCGCTACCGGTTCACGCCGGGCGAAGCGGGCGGCCGCAGGGTGCGCACGCTCGTGCAGCTACCGTTCGACTTCGCGCTGCGGTGAGCCCCATGACGGCATCGCCGCGGTTCGTGCCCGCGCTGACCAACGAGCCGAACGTCACGCCGATGATCGACGTGCTGCTCGTGCTGCTGATCATCTTCATGGCTGCGATCCCGAGCATGCGGAAGTCGATCGACGTGCAGCTTCCGGACAAGCGCCTGGCGGCGCCCGACGGAGGCGAGCCGTCGATCGTGCTCGAGATCGACGCGCACGGCGCATACTCTGTGAATCGCTCGACCGTTTCGCACGACGCACTGGCGTCGCAGCTTCGCTCGATCTTCGGCGGCCGACCCGACAAGGTGCTCTTCGTGAAAGGCGACCCTCATCTTCGCTATGCCGACGTCGTCGCCGCGATGGACGTCGCGCGCGGCGCGGGGGTGAGGGTGCTCGGGATGCCGTAGGGGCGGTGTGTTGGTGTGTTGGTGTGTTGGTGTGTTGGTGTGTTGGTGTGTTGGTGTGTGGGTGTGTGGGTGTGTGGGTGTGTGGGTGTGTGGGTGTGTGGGTGTGTGGGTCACGACCTCGGGATGCTTCTGCGTCCCGAGGCCGTCACGCGGAACGCTCGGCGCCTCACGCCTCGGGTTCCTCGGGGTGGGGCCGAACTGCTGGAACGCGGAACGGGCGGATGACTGCACGGATCACGCGGATCGCTCGCTCGGGGTCGCGTTCGAGGCGCCGAGGCAGAGGTCCGCTCCCTACACAGTTCAACGTCTTTGTTGGCTGCGGGATCGAGATCCGTGCGGCGGCGCACCGCACCTCGTCATCCACACCCCCAAAGTCCTTGCTTCCTTCGCTGCGGCGAAGGGATCTTCGCGCTGGCGAGCGTGCTCTTTCGGGCCGACGGCAGGCGCTTCCAGGCCGGTAGTGGAGATCCGCCTGATCCGTGCAGTTATCCGCCTGATCCGCGTTCCAGCCGTTGCAGTGTCGCCCCCCGCGCATCGAAGCCGTCGCCGCACCCACGCTCGACGCATCACGCCCAGACCCATCACGCGTCTACTCGTATCGCAACGCCACGATCGGATCGAGACTCGCCGCTCGCCGCGCGGGCCAGACGCCGAACAGGACGCCGACCATCGCCGAGAAGGCGAACGCGGCAACGATCGCCGAGGGGGAGATGATCGTGTTCCACTGGAAGAACGCGCTCATCGCGGTGGCGCCGCCGCTGCCGACCAGTGCGCCGATCAATCCGCCCATGAGGCAGAGCACCACCGCCTCGATCAGGAACTGGAGGAGAATGTTCGCGCGCGTCGCGCCGAGCGCCTTGCGGATGCCGATCTCGCGGGTGCGTTCGGTGACCGACACCAGCATGATGTTCATGATCCCGATCCCGCCGACGAGCAGCGACACGGCGGCGATCCCGCTCAGCAGATAGGTGAACACCTGCGTGGTCTCGCCGAGCGTGTTCAGGAAGTCGGCCTGGCTGCGGATCTGGAAGTCGTCGGGCTTGTTCTGCCCGAGGCGATGCTCGCGGCGGAGCACGCGCTGCACGTCGGCCATCGCGTCGGGGATCTTCTCTTCCGATTCGGCGAGCACGCTGATGGAGCGCAGGCGATCGGAGCCGAAGAGCCGAAAGCGGCCCGTGGTGATCGGCACGAGCACCTGGTCGTCGGGATTGCCGAACGGCGTGGACTGTCCCTTGGACTTGAGCACGCCGACGACGGTGAACTGGATCCCGCGGATGCGGACCGGCTCGCCGACGATGGCATCGGGGCTCTCGATACCGAGTGCCTCGAGCACGGCCGGGCCGAGCACGCACACGCGCTGGCGGCCCTCGTCCTCGGCGCGCGAGAACATCCGCCCGACGTCGAGCTCGTACTTGCGGACCTCGAGATAGTTGGCCGTCGTGCCGACGATCGACGTGTTCGTGTTCTGCGTGAGGTATTGCACCTGGAGCCGCGACGTCATCTCGGGCTGCACCGCGGTGATCGACGGCGCGCGATCCTCGATGGCCTTCGCGTCGTCCATCGTGAGCTTCATCGTCTGATCGAACGAGATCCCGCCCATCCCGCGCTGCTGGCCCGGGATGATCGTGAGCAGCGTGGTGCCGAGAGAGCTGATGCGCTCCTTCACGGCGCTCTGCGCGCCGGTGCCGAGTGCGACGACCGCGATGACCGCGGCCACGCCGATCACGATGCCGAGCATGGTGAGCAGCGAGCGAAGCTTGTTGGCGCGGAGCGCGCCGAGCGCGACGCGGATGATCTCACCGAGCAGCATGGATGTCTCCCGTGATCGTGCCGCCTACCGTCCGCCGCCCTGACGCGCGCCGCCGCCGCCCGCGCCAGCCCGGCCGCCGGCGGCGCCGCCACCCTGCTGGTTCATCCCCGGCACGCCGGTGACCTGCCGGAACCGCTCGTTGTTCTGCTGGCGCTGCGCCTGGAGTGCCGCCGCGGCGAGGAGCGCAACCTGCTCGCCCTCCTTCACGCCGCTCAGCACTTCGGTGAAATCGAAGTTGCTCTCGCCGAGCATCACGAGCCGCGGCTCGTAGCTCTTCCCCGTCTTCACGAACACGAGTCCCGGGCGCCGGCGCGCTCCGCCGGTACCCTGTGCTCCGCCACCGTTCCCGCCGGCGAACGACGCACCGCCGGCACCGCCACCGGTGAAGGCGCGGCGCCGGCACGCCGCGGCGACCCGCGCGTCCACCCCCGCCGCCGCGTAGATCTTCTGCGTCTCGGCGCGCATGGCATCGCGATCGATCGCGCCGCTCATCATCTGCTGCCGGAGCGAATCGAGCTTCGCCTGATCGCCAGGCCGCTTCGCGAGCGCGGCGGTGACGGCGGAGCAGTCCTTGTCGGTGACCTCGGGGAGCTGGAATCCCTGGCCGCCCCCGCCGGCGACGGCCGTTCCCTGGCGCGCGTCGGCAGCGCCCCCCTGTCCGGCGCCGCTCGACACGGGCTCACCGCTCTGGCGCGGCGCGCCGCGTCCACCGCCGAGCGACGCCATCTGCGCCGCGACGGCGGAGCGCACGGAATCCACGCTGAGGCCGAGCATGGGGGCGGTGGCCGCCGCCTCGCGCGGGTTGCGCACCGCGTCGTTCGGCACGGCGAGCACGTTGGTGCGCTGGTCGACGAGGACGCTCGTCTCGCCGTTCATCCCCGGCTTGAGAAGCCCCTCGCGGTTCTCGAGGGTCACGAGCACGGGGAACATCGTGACGTTCTGCTGCACGACGGCCTGCGGCTCGATCTTCTCGACGGTGCCGGTGAAGCGGCGGTCCGGGTACGCGTCGACGATCACCGTCGCCGGCTGGCCCGGGTTCACCTGGCCGATGTCCGTCTCGTTGAAGAGCGCGCGGATCCGCACCTGGCCGAGGTCGGCCATCTTGAGCAGCGTCGTGCCGCCGCCGAAGGCGCCGGTGGCCGACGTGATGACCGTGCCGAGCGCGACGTCCTTCTCGATGATCGTGCCGGCCACCGGCGCGCGCACCGTCGCGTCCTCGAGGCGCTGCTTGTTGATGTCGAGCGTCGTGCGCGCCGCGACGAGCGCGGACTGCGCATTCGCGAAGTCGAGCTGCGCGGTCTCGTGCTCCGTGGTGGTGATGATCCGGCTCTTGAACAGCTCGTCGGCGCGGCGCTTGGCGGCGGTGGCCACCTCGAGGCGCGACCGCGCGGCGGCGAGCGCGGCGGCGGCCTGGTCGTACTGGTTCTGCACGTCGCGCGTCTCGATCTGCACGAGCAGATCGCCCGGCTTGACCAGCGTGCCCGTCTCCACGGGCATCTTCACGATCATCCCGGACGCCTTGGACTTCACCTCGACGACGTTGATCGGCTCGACCGTCCCGGTGGCCTCCGCGTCGACGACGATGTCGCGGCGCTCGACCGGCTGCGTCGCGATGGACAGCATCGTGTCCTTCTTGGCGCCGCACGCGGCGACGAGGACGAGGGCGGCGATGGCGGAGAGCGAAGCGGGGCGCACGGGATGCGGGAAGAGGGAGGTCACTGCAGCTCGCGGCCGACGAGGGCCTCGAGCTGGGCGCGGGCGACGCGGAAGTCCTGTCGCGCCTGGATGAGCGCGGAGCGCGCCGCGTCGAGCGTGCTCTGCGAGGTGAGCACGTCGAGCAGCGTGGACGCGCCGAGGGCGTAGCGCTGCTGCTGGACGCGGAGGTCTTCCTGGGCCGCCTGCACGGACACCTGCTGCAGCGCGATCCGCTGCTGCGCGGTGCGGAGCGCGCCGAGCTGCTGGACGAACGTCTGCTGCGCGGCGAGCCGCGTGTCGCGCACCGTCGCTTCGGCGACGTCGGCCTGGACGCGCGCGCGGTTGAGCGCATCCTCGCGCTGGTAGTTGTTCCAGAGCGGGTAGGCGAGCCGGATGGAGAAGTTGTTCGTGTAGGCGAGCGACTTGTCGCCGATGCCGTAGAACTTGTCGAAGCCGTTCCCCGACCGGCTGTACGTCAGGTCGATCGTCGGGAGATACGGCGTGCGCGCGGTGCGCACCGACGTGCGCGCGGAGGTGAGCTGGGCCTCCGCCTCCTTCACCGCCGGTCCCTCGTCGAGGAGGCCGGCGAGCGTGGCGCTGTCGATCGGCGTGAGCGCGAGGTCGGCCGTGTCGGCGGGGAGCGCGGTCACCGGCGTCTCGGAGCCGACGAGGCGCGTGAGCGCCGCGCTGGCGACGCGGAGGTTGTTGCGCGCGGTGATGAGCGCGAGCTGCGCGTTGCCGACGGCGACCACGGAGCGCAGCGAGTCGGAGAGGGTGGCGACGCCGGCCGCGGTGCGCGCGATCGACGCCTTGAGCTGCTCCTGCGCCTGCTGGAGTTGCGCGCGCGCCGCGGCCTCGGACTCACGTGCGGCGAGGATGCCGTAGTACTGCGTCTTCACCTGGAGCGCGATGTTGAAGCGCTCGTTCACCTCGTTCGCCGCGGCGGCGCCGACGTCGGATCGCGTGCGCTTGATCTCGTTCAGCCGGCGTCCGCCGTCGAACAGGTTGAGCGACGACTGGATCCCCGTGCTGTAGCTCCACGGCTGCGGGGCGAGGAATGGCACGAGCCGTCCCTGCGAGTCGAAGCGGTCGCCCGACTGATTGACCTGGCCCATGGTCAGGTTGATCGACGGGAAGAGCGCGGCGCGCGCGGCGCGGACCGACGACTCGGCGGTCCGGACCTGTCCGCGCGCCTGGACGGCGCCGAGCGCGTTCTCCTGCGCGAGCGACACGGCCTGGGGGAGGGGGATGGGACGCGCGGCGAGGGTATCGGGGGCCTGGCCACGCAGGAGGGCAGGCGCGAGCACGAGGGCGAGGGCGCCCCGGATGACGGCGGGTGGCATCACGTCACTTAGTGCAGAGGGACTGCTGGCGTTTGCGCTCGGCGGAGTGGCGGGCTGCGTCGTCCTTGCGCCGCGCCTCGATCCGCGCCTTCTGCTCGGGGGTGAGCAGCCGGTCCATCTGCGCGCGGGAGGCGGTCTTGATGGAGTCGAGGGCGGGCTGGATGGTGCGGATGACGCTGTCCATCCGGCAGTTGCGATCGTCGAGCAGCGAATCCATGGTGGGTCGCTGCGCGGCGGCGAGGCCGATGTCGTCGTAGAACGCGGCGCGGCGCTGCGCGGAGGTCTGCTCCCCGGGGCCGAAGATGCGGTCGGCGGAGAACCCGAGCACGCCGCCCACGAGGAGGGCGCCGAGGAGGAAGGCGAGAGCCTGTTGCTTGGGGCGCTCCATGACCGATCTCAGTGCGACAGGATGTAGTTGATCGTGACGTCGCCGTCGGGGACGGTCGACAGCCGCGCCGACGTCTCGACGGAGGGTGGCGCGGCGGAGATGACGCTCGCGTAGGCGTCGCGGGCGTCGAGCTGGCGGGTGTGCATGACGGCGGCGCCGGCGACGAGGACGAGGATGGCCGCCGCGGCGAGCGCGGGGCGCGCCATGTCGGCGAGGGCGGACCACCAGAGCTCGACGTCGCCGCCGCGCGCGACGTGCGCGAGGATGCGCGCCTCGAGCGCGTCCCAGTAGCTCTCGTCGGCCGGGGAGGCGTACAGGGCGCGCAGCGCCTCGGTCAGGTCGGCGCGGCCCGGCATCCAGCGATTGTCGGTCATGTCGCACTCCTGATGTTGTGCAGAAGCTTGCGGAGAGCTGCTCGTGCGTGGTGCAGATCGGACCGCGCGGTGCCTTCCGGGATGCCGAGCGTCCGTCCGATCTCGCCGTGCGTGAACCCTTCCACGTCGTGAAGGACGATCACCGCGCGCTGGCGATCCGTGAGATGCGTCAGCGCTTCCTGGAGCCGCTCGCGCAGCTCGCCCGACTCGGCCGGATCCCTGAAGGGGATCGCGACGTTGTCGGGCAGCTCGTCCGCGTCGCGAACCTTGCGGCGGCGCACGAGATCGAGCGCCGCATTGGCCATGATCCGGTAGAGCCAGGCCCCGAAGGGCTGGTCCGGCCGGAACCGATCCAGGGCACGGTGGGCGTGCAGGAACCCTTCCTGTACCGCGTCTTCCGCATCCTCGTGCGAGAGCACGATGGCGCGGACGACGCTGTAGGCCCGGCGCTGGTGGAGGCGGACGAGAGCGGAGAAGGCCTCGTCCGATCCGCGTTGCGCCGCGATCACGATCGCGCGCTCCGCCGCCGCTCCCCCCACGTCAACCGGAGCGAGCATTGACGGGGGCTTCGGGGTCGTCGTCGCGAGCATGGTCATGGCCGTGTGACGTCATGCGTTCTACGGGTGCTGCGACCGGACTGTTGAAGCTAGGCGGCCGGCGAGCCGGCGAGCCCGAGCGCCTCGGCACTCCCCTGCATGGCCGCCACGACGACGGCGATGTGCTCGTCGAGATCCACGCCGAGGGCGTCCGCGCCCGCCAGCACGTCCTCGCGGCTGACGCCGCGAGCGAACGCCTTGTCCTTCATCTTCTTGCGCACGGAGCGGGCGTCGACCTCGTGGACGCTCCGCGAGGGGCGGACGAGGGCCGTGGCGGTGACGAGTCCGGTGAGCTCGTCGACGGCGAACAGAGTCTTCGCGAGGCGCGTCGTACGCGGGACGCCGCTGTAGTTGGCGTGGCCGAGGATCGCTTCGAGGATGTCCTCCGGCCAACCGCGGGCGCGAAGGATGCGGACCCCCTCGGCGGGATGCTCTTCGGTCGGAGAGTGGGCGTCGTTCGGCCAGCGCTCGTAGTCGAAGTCGTGCACGAGTCCCGTGAGCCCCCAGCGCTCGGCGTCCTCGCCGAAGCGCGAGGCGTACGCGCGCATCGCCGCCTCGACGGCGAGCATGTGCGCGCGCAGCGAGGGGCTCGCGGTGTACTCGTGGACGAGGGCGAGTGCGTCGGCGCGCGCGGGGAGGGACATCGGGGTGACCGCGCGACCTACTTCGTCGCTTCCGCCGCCGCCCCTTCGGTGTGGCCCGCGTACTTCGCGTTCGTGAGGCGAACGATGCCGAACAGGATGACGAACAGCGCGATGGCGCCGAGGATCAGGCCGCTGAAGCCGGCCGACTTGTCGCCGGGATGGGGAGCGCTGCTCATGCGACGCGCACCGTCGTCATGACGTCGTTCTTCTTGATCTGCTTCATCACGTCGAGTCCCCCGGTAATCTTGCCGAACACGGTGTGCACGCCGTTCAGGTGGCGCGTATTGTCCTCGGAGAGGACCATGAAGAACTGGCTTCCGCCGGTGTCCTTTCCGGCGTGCGCCATGGAGAGCGCGCCGACGTCGTGCTTGCGCGGGTTGCCGGCGGTCTCGCACTTGATTCGCCACCCTGGGCCGCCCGAGCCGATGCGCGGGTCACCTTCGGGGAGATCGCGGGAGAGCGGGTCGCCGCCCTGGACCACGAAGTCCGGAATGACGCGGTGGAATTTGACGCCGTCGTAGAAGCCCGAGTTGGCGAGCTTCTCGAAATTCTCCACGGTCTTCGGAGCGTCCTTGTCGTAGAGCTCCGCGGTGATGGTGCCGCGATTGGTCTCGAACGTCGCTGTCTTCAACGGGCTTCTCCACAGGGTGAGCAGCAAAGATACCTCGCGCGGGGTGTGGCGTGCCACCACGACGGCGGGGTCCACCCATGATCGGACGAGCCGCGTGCCGAGGTGCTGGCGGGCGGCCCGCCATGCCGCGTCCCGCAGTGTCCCCACCGGCTTCATCGATGCGCGTGCTCGCACGATCCGCGGCGCTGGCCGCCCTGCTCGCCTGCGGCGGAGACGGTGGATCCACCGGCCCGTTCGGGGGAGCGCATCCGGTGCGCTCGATCTCGATCGCGGTGCCGGCGCGAATGCTCGTCGGCGACACGCTGACGCTCTCCGCCGACGTCCGCGACGCGGAAGGCGCACCGGTGACCGGGCGCGCGCTCACGTGGAGCTCGTCCAACCCGTCGATCGCCACCGTCTCCGACTCGGGGCGCGTGACCGGGATGGGACCGGGGACCGCGGAGATCACCGCGTCCGCCGATGGGACGACCGGGTCGACGCAGGTACTGGTGGCGGCGGTGCCGGTGTTCGGCGTGGCGATCGTGCCGCCCGCGAGCGCGCCGATCGCCGGCCAGACGACGCCGCTCGCCGTCGTGGTGACCGACCGGAACGGCGCACCGCTCACCGGCCGGCAGGTGAGCTGGAGCTCGTCGGCGCCGATCATCGGCACGGTGGACCAGCGCGGACGGCTCCAGGCGCTGAGCCCGGGGACGACCACGGTCGTCGCACGCAGCGAAGGGGTAGCCGACACGCTCGCGGTCGCGGTGGAGGCGCCGGCGGGATCGACGCCGCCGACGATCGGCGCGATCACCCCGGCGGTGCTGCGTCCGGGGCAGACGGCGGTGATCGACGGGACGGAGTTCCTCACCGCGGCGACGACGAGCGTCTACGTGGCCGGAGTGCCGGCCGCGGTGCTCGGCGCCACGCGCACCCAGCTCACGATCGCGGTGCCGGTGGTCGGCCTGCCGTGCCAGAGTGCGCTCCCGACGACGGTCGCCGTGGCGACGGTGGGGGGGAACGTCTCCATGAACCACCTGCTCGACGTGGCGACCGCGCGCCCGCTCGCCGTCGGCGAGAGCTTCGTCGCGAGCGCGTCCGACGGCATCGCGTGCACCGAGCTGCCGGCCGACGGCAGCTACGTCGTCAGCGTCTTCAACGCCAACCGCTCCGCGGACCTCACGGCGCGCTTCGCGCTTCGCGGCAGCTCGTCCGGAGCCGTGGCGTGGAGCGGCACCACCGTGCCCCCGCTGCTCGAGCCCAGCGTCGCCCCCGAAGGCGAGCGGCCGCTCGCCGTACCGGGCGCGCGGGAGCACCTCGCGCGTCTCGACGACGACGTGGCGCTCGTGCGCCGCATCGGCGCGCCGCGACCGTCGGCCCGCGCGCCGTCGCTCGCGCGGAACGCGACGGCGCCCGTACCGCTCACCGTGGGACAGACCACGACGCTCAACTTCCACTTCGGGAGTTGCGCGGCCGCCAACACCACGCCGGTGACGGCGCGCGTCGTCTTCGTCGGCACGAAGTCGATCGCGCTGGAAGACGTGGCGAGCCCGCTCGCGGGGCGGATCGACGCAGATCTGATCGCGATGGCGCGCGAGTTCGACACGCTCTCCTATCCGCTGCTGCTCGAGTTCGGCGATCCGCTCGCCCTCGACGCGCGCACCGACGCGAACGGACGGATCGTGATGCTGTTCACGCCGAGCGTGAACGCGGCGGGCAGCAACGTGCTCGGTTTCGTCGCCGCGTGCGATCTCTACGCGCCGGCCCAGGATCCATCGGTGGCGGGGAGCAACCAGGCGGAGATCTTCTACGCGCGCACGGTGACGGACACGACGCCGGGGAGCACGAAGCTCGACGGCCGCGATCGGTGGCGGCGCCAGATGCCGGCGACGCTGATTCACGAGGCGAAGCACATCACGTCGTACGCCGAGCGGCTGGCGCGCGGCGCGAGCCAGCTCGAGGAGGTGTGGCTCGAGGAAGCGACGGCGCAGGTGGCGAGCGAGCTGTTCGGCCGCGTGGTGCACGGCAACGCGTGGCGCGGCGACGCCGGCTACGCGCCGGCGCTCTGGTGCGAGTCGCGTCCGCTGGTGGCGGGGTGCGCGGGGGGTGTGATCGCGATGACGAATCACTTCGCCTTCCTCGCGAAGTATCTGCAGAGCTTCGAGTCGAAGTCCGTGCTGAGTGGGGGGGAGGACCCGGACATCTACGGCAGCGCGTGGCTGTTCACGCGCTGGGCGCTGGACACGTACGGCGGCGCGAGCGAGCGGACCTTCCTGCGCTCGCTCGTGCAGTCGAGTGGCGTGTCGGGCACGCAGAACCTCGAGGCCGCGACGGGCCGTCCCTTCCCGGCGCTGCTCGCCGAGTTCTCGCTCATGCTCGCGACGGACGACGCGGCGGGCGCGGCAGCGCCCTTCGTCGAGCCGAGCTGGAACCTTCCCGACGTGTTCGCGGGCTACGCCGAGCTCGGGACGGCGCCGCCGGTGCCGCTCTCGATTCGCGAGAGCACGGACGGCGCGATCGCCGTCACGAACCGCGCGCTCAAGGGTGGGGGCGCGGTACTGCTGCGGATCACCCCCGGCACGCCCGGCGCCCCGCAGCTTCTGGAACTGAGGGCGTCGATGTTCTCGCCGTTGAATCCGAGCTCGGGGATCGGGATGGGGGTGCTGAGGGTGCGGTGACCACTTGGTGACTTGGTGACTTGGCTCGTTGGTGACTTGGTCGGTGACTTCGACACGGCAGTTGAGCCAAGTCACCGTGGGTGAGTGGCGGAACGAGCACCGGTGAGCATCCACGAGGAAGGTTCTGGCGTCAGGCTCGATGCTCGAGACCTCGACCCGGCGCCCGACCAGCCTGGAGTCTCCACGGCGTGACTTGGTTCGGTCTCAGTGGCTGGTGCCGTTCCGAGCCACCAAGTCACCGACCACGTCACGAATGATCCAAGTCACCAAGTCACCCAGTACAAGTCACGTCGTCATCGCCGACGGGCACACATCCTCCAACGGACAGTCCCCGCAGCGTGGCTTCCGGGCGTCGCAGATCTGGCGGCCGTGCTCGATGAGAAGGTGCGAGAGCATCGTCCAGCGCTCCTGCGGAAAGAGCGGCAGGAGCGCCTGCTCGAGCTTCACGGCGTCGTCGCCCGAGGCGAGGGCGAGGCGGTTGGCGAGTCGGGTGACGTGGGTGTCGACGACGATGCCGTCGTTCCGACCGAAGGCGTTGCCGAGGATGACGTTCGCCGTCTTGCGCCCGACGCCCGGAAGCACGACGAGCGAGCCCATGTCCGGGGGTACCTCGCCGCCGTGGCGCTCGACGAGCGCCGTCGCCATGCCGATGAGGCTCTTCGCCTTGCTGCGAAAGAAGCCGGTGCTCCTGATGATCTCCTCGACGTCTTCCTGGCGCGCGGCGGCGAGCGCGTGCGCGTTCGGATACTTCGCGAAGAGCGCGGGCGTCACCATGTTGACGCGCTTGTCGGTGCACTGCGCGCTGAGGATCGTCGCTGCGAGCAGCTCGAACGCGTTCGTGAAGTCGAGCGCGCAGTGGGCGTCCGGGTAGGCGGCGCTCAGCCGGTCGTACACGAGCGCGGCGTGCGCGCGCAGCGCGGTCCCGCGGGGACGCGGGCGCTTCGACGTCGCGGCGCGGCCGATCGCCGGCTTGTCCGCCAGGGGCTTCGTCACGACGGGCGTCTTCGCGACGAGCTTCTTCGCGGTGGGCTTCTTCGCGGCGGGCCTGCTCGCGATCGAAACCTTCGCGCTCGGCGTCTGCGCGCTCGACTTCTTCTTCGCCGCCATCACCGGCTCCCGCGCTCGCGCCGTGCCCGTGCGAACGCGAGCACGTCGTCAGCGGAGCGGGCGTTGAGCACGTCGCGCGCGGCGAGGCCTCCTTTCCGCGCGATGTTCACCCCGGTCGCCATGTGATCGAGCCCGCGCGTCGAATGCGCGTCGGGACCGATCTCGATCGGCACGCCGTGCGCGCGCGCATCCGGGATGTGGCGCCAGTCGAGATCGAGCCGGTGCGGATCCGCGTTGAGCTCGACCGCGGCGCCCGTCTCTCCCGCCTTCGCGATCACGGCGTCGATGTCGATGGCGTACGGCTCGCGCGACAGGAGCAGTCGCCCGGTGGGATGGCCGAGGATCGTCAACCGCGGATCGTCGAGCGCGCGGAGCACGCGCGCCGTCATCGTCTCGCGATCCATCGAGAAGCGCGAGTGCACGGAGCCGATCACGAAGTCGAACCGGTCGAGCAGCTCGTCGTCGTAATCGAGCGCGCCGTCGGCGAGGATGTCGCACTCCACCCCCTTCAGGACGCGCACCGGCGCCGAGCCCGACGCGTTGAGCGCGTCGATCTCCTCGTGCTGCGCGAGCACGCGCTCGCGCGTGAGCCCGCCCGCGTAGAACGCCGTCTGCGAGTGGTCGGTGATGCCGATGTAGCTCCAGCCGCGCTCGCGCGCCGCCGCCGCCATCTCGGCGATCGTCGACTTGCCGTCGGACCAATCGGAGTGACAGTGCAGCACGCCGCGGATGTCGCGGGGCTCGATGAGATCGGGCAGCGGCCCGCGCGCGGCGGCCTCCACCTCGCCGCGTCCCTCGCGCATCTCGGGCGGGACGAACGCCAGCCCCGCGTGCGCGTAGATCGTCGCTTCGTCGGAGAGGGGCACGAGCCCGTGCCGCTCGTCGATCAGACGATCGCCCTCGAGGGTGAAGCCACGTTCGGCGAGGCGCACCGCCACGGCATCGACGTGGCCAGCCGAGCCGGTGGCGCGCCAGTGCGCGAGCGCGAAGTCGGCCGGCTTCACGCAATGCAGATCGAGCCGCGTGCCGTCCACGTAGGTGATGGCGATCGAGCCGGCCGCGAGGACGCGCGCCTCGCGCACTCCCGCCGCGTTGCCGAACGACGCGGCGACATCGGCCGGCCGGCGGCACGCGGCCACGACGTCGACGTCGCCGATCGTCTCTCGGCGCCGGCGCAGCGAGCCCGCGAGCTCGGCGGTCACGACGTCCGGATGCGCGCGAACCATCTCGAGCAGGCGCGCGCCTTCCGCCGCGGCCTCCGGATAGCGGCGGAGCGAGCCGGTGGTCCGCAGCAGCTCGATTCCCCGGAGGATCTTCTGCGCCGTCTTCGGCCCGTACCGGGGGAGCTTCGCGAGGCGTCCGTCGCGCGCTGCGACCTCGAGCGATTCCACGGAGTCGATGCCGAGCGCCTCGTGCAGCGTGCGGATCTTCGCGGTCCCGAGGCCCGGCACACGCAGCAGCTCGAGCAGTCCGGACGGGGTCGTGGCGCGGAGTTGCTCCAGGTACGAGGACTCGCCGGTCTCGACGAGATCGCGCACGACGGAGAGCGTGGCGGGGCCGAGGCCGCGCGCCGACGCGAGCTCGCCGCTGCGGACGAGCGGTCCGAGGTCGTCGGTGTCGAGCGAGACGAGGGCCGCGGCCGCCTGCTCGTACGCGCGGGACTTGAACCGGCTCTCGCCGCGCAGCTCGAGGTGCGCCGCGATCTGTCCGAGCACGTGCGCGGCGGTGCGTGGGTCCATGCCGGAAGATAATCGGCGCGGCCCCCCGGCAGCTTCGTGCTATCCTTCGATGCCGGCGAACATCTTGAGCTTCTCGACGATGTCGTGCAGCTGCCGTTCGGTGAGCTCGATCTCCGCCGCGGCGCCTTCGGCGTCGAGCAGGCCGGCGCGCATCGAGATCGCGACCTGGTTGAGGTAGCGGATCTTCTCGAGGATGTCCTCGGTCGCCTTGCGCAGCCCGGTGAAGCGGCGTTTCTCGGCGAGCGCGCGCCGGTAGCGCAGCATCAGCTCCTGCGGCGTGAGCCGGCGCGCGAGGGTGAGCGTCTCGTCGCGCGTCCGGCCGGGGAGCGAGCCGCGGTCGGGCACGCCGCTGTCGTCCCACGCCTCGTCGGCGAACCAGAGGTGGCCGACGTACTCGATGCCGTCGAACGCGATCCGACAGGTCACGTTG
>DATJGU010000054.1:0-11563 GCA_035494615.1 Gemmatimonadaceae bacterium | reverse complement strand
CTGCAGCACGACGTCCGCCGGCCCCAGCCCGAACGCGGCCTGCATCCACTGCAGCCGGTTCACGATCCCCCGGTGCGCGTTCAACGCCCCCTTCGGCCGCCCCGTCGAGCCCGACGTGTAGATCATGTACGCCGGATCGTCGGCCGACGGCAGCGGCAGCGCCGCGGCGTCGCCCGCCGAAGCGCCGAGCGAGCGCTCCACGGTGCCGTCGAGCTCCACGATCCGCGCCTCGGTCGGCGGCAGCGCGCCGGCCACCGCCCGCGTCGTGAGCAGCACGCGGACGCCGGAATCCTCCAGCATGAACGCGAGGCGCTCGCGCGGATACTCCGGATCGAGCGGCACGTACGCGCCTCCAGCCTCGAGCACCGCCACGAGCGCCACGACCAGCTCGACCGAGCGCTCCGCGCACACGCCCACCAGCATGCCGGCGCCCACGCCCTGCCCGCGCAGCTCGCGCGCGAGCGCCCCCGCCGCGACGTGCAGCTCGGCGTAGGTCAACGCCCGCCGGTCATCTTCCACCGCGACGGCGTCCGGCGAGCGCGACGCCTGCGCGTCGAGCAGCTCGACCAGCGTGTCCCCGCCCTCGTAGCGAACGCGCGGGCCCGCGAACCGGCCGAGGAGCTGCGCGCGCTCGGCGTCCGGAAGGATCTCGATCCGGTCCACCGGCGCCGATGCGTCTCCGGCGATCGACTCGAGCGCCGTGGCGAGGTGGCCCACCATCCGCGCCACCACGTCGTCGTCGAACCGCGTGCGATCGAACTCGAGCCGCAGCACCAGCGCATCCTCGCCCGCGTATGCGGCGAGCGTGAGCGGGAAGCCATTCTGCTCGTGCAGCCGGAAGCCGCGCGTCGCCCACGCGCCGCCGAGCGCGCGGAGCGATGCCTCGAGCTCGTAGCTCTCGAACATCACGAGGCTCTCGAACAGCGGCTGTCCGGCGGGAACCGCGCTGCACGCGTGCACGCGCGCGAGCGGCGTGTGCTCGTGCGCCCGCACCGCCGTGAACGCCGCGCGCACGTCGCGGAGCCACTCGCCGACGGGCTGGTCGCCGCGCAGCGTCACGCGCAGCGGCAGCGTGTCGATGAACAGTCCGAGCATGTCGTCCGCGCCGGCCACCGTGTCGCGGCGTCCGGCGAGCGTGACGCCGATCGTCACGTCGCTCTCGCCCGCGTACCGGCTCAGCACCAGCGCCCACGCCCCCTGCACGATCGTGCCGATCGTCACGCCGTGGCGCGCCGCGACCTCGCGCAGCCGGGCGAGCGTGGCCGCCTCGACGCGCCCTTCGCGATCGCCCTGCACCGGCACGTCGCGCGCGGGCACCGCACGCGCCACCGGGATCGGCGTCGCCGCCGTCATGCCGGCGAGCCGCTCGCGCCAGAACGCATCGGACGCCGTCGCGTCGAGCGCCGACACCCACTCGACGTATTCGCGGAACGGCCGTCGCCGCTCCGGCACGGGCGCCGCCTCGCCGCGCAGTGCGGCGTCGTACCCGTCGAACACCTCGCGCAGCACCATCGGGAAGCATCGGCCGTCGAGGATCGCGTGATGGAACGTCCACACGAGCCGATGATCCGCGTCGCCGAGCGAGAGCAGCGCGAGCCGCAGCAGCGGAGCGCCATCGAGCGGCACGCCGCGCGCGCGGTCCGCGCGCAGCCATTCGGCGAGGCGCGCCTCCACTGCAGACCGCGGCACCGCGCGCCAATCCTCGATCCTGAACGGCAGCTCGACGCGCGCATGCACGCGCTGCCGCGGCGCGTCGAGCCCGTCCCACTCGAACGACGTGCGCAGCACCTCGTGCCGTCCGACGACGGTCTGCCATGCGGCGCGCAGCGCGACCGGATCGACCCGCTCGGGCAGCGTGCACACGAGTTGCTCGACGTCCACCCCCGACGCGGGCGCGCGCAGCTGCTGCGCGAGCATCCCCTGCTGGAGCGGTGTGAGCGGATACGTCTCGGTGCTCGCCGCCTGGGGCGCGATCGTCGGGGGCATCGGTCAGCCGCTCCGCGCGGTGCGCGCGAAGCCGGCGCCCGCGTGCGCGAGCTGGCGCAGCGCGGTCGCGCTCAGGAGCTGCGCCGGCGCGGCGCGGAAGCCGTCGGCGAGCACGCCGAGCGCGTGGCGGCGATAGCCGGCGCGCGCCAGCTCCGCCGCCGCCTGGCGCGAGACCGTGGCGCGCCACCGGCGCTGCCGCGCGAGGTGCTCGAGCAGCACCGCCATCCCGGGGGCGTCCTCGTCGCGCAGCGGATGCGGGCGCTCGCCACCGGCGTACAATCGCTGCTCGCGCCGCGCGTAGATCGCCGCGTAGCGGTCCACCATGGTCTCGGCCGAGAATGCGCTCCGCGCCGCGTCCGCCGTGCGAGCCATGTCGTGCGGCGCGTCGAGCCACTGCTGCACGCGGTCCGCGACGTCGTCGTCGCTCGCCGCGGCCGGGTAGAGCATCCCCGTCTCGCCGTCCACGATCGCTTCGCGCAGTCCCATCACGTTCGGCGCGGCCACGCGCGCGCCGCACGCCGCCGCCTCGGGCGCCACGTTGCCGAACCCCTCGGCGCGCGACGTCACGAGCACCACGCCCCCCGATGCCGCGACCGCGCGGTAGAAGTCCGCCATCGCCACGTGCGGCACCCGCTCCCAGCGCTCCACGGCGAACCGCGCCACCGGGAGCGAGCCGAATGCGTCCCACGCACCCTCGTGCGGATCGGCGATCCACACGCGCGCGCCGCGCTCCACGAGCCGGCGCGCGATGCGCGTGAAGCGGGGGAAATCCTTCTCCACCGCGGTCGTCCGGCCGACGAACGCCACGATCGGCCCGCCCGCCGAACGGGCGGCGGGCGGCGCGTACGCCTCCACGTCGATGGCATTCCGGACGACCTCGATCTCGAGCTCCGTGTAGGGTTGGTTCATCTCCGCCATCCCTCGCGAGATCGCGGTGTAGGCGAAGCAGGTGTGACGATCCCAGATGTCCGAGAGCGCGCCCCGCGCGGTGACGATCACCCGCGCCCCGCCCGCGATGCGCGCCACCACCGCGGCCGCGGGATCCGACGCCGTCATCTGCACGACGTCCAGCTCGCCCCGCTCGAGCCGGCGCGCCAGCGCGGCGAGCGACCCCACGGTCGCGCGGCCCGTCGCCGTGAACTCCGGCAGCCGGATGGACGGCTGACAGAACCAGTACTCGCACTCGATCCCGCGACGGGCCAGGTGGCGCCCGAGCAGCAGCATGGAGCTGGAGACACCGCCGGTGTCACACAGCATCCGGAAGAGCAGGACGCGCATGCTGCTGTCGGGCGCCGTCCGCGGGCGCTAGGCCGCGGGCAGCTGCTCGGCGCTCAGCATCTGGCCCATCGCCACGACGATCTGCCGCGGCCCCTCGAACGTGTCGCGCGCGTGCGTGACGAGCATGTTGTCGAGCATGATCATGTCGCCCTTCTGCCACGTGAACCGGACGCAGACCTTCTCGAACACCTCGCCCAGATGCTGCATCGTCTCGTCGGGGATCGGCGTGCCGTCGCCGTAGTACACGTTGCGCGGCAGGTCGTCCTCGTCGAACAGCGCGCGCAGCCCGTCGCGGGTCTCCTCGTCGACGCAGTAGATGTGGTGGATCTGCACCTGGTTGAAGAACATGTCCTCGTGCGTCTTCGGGTGCTTCACGATCCCGCCCGTCCGGTTGATCACGCGGAGTCCGCCGTCCGCCTTCCACTCGAAGTCGCTCCCCGCGTCGCGGCAGAGCTGCTCGACCTTCGCCTTGTCCGTCGTGTGGAAGAACTCCTCCCACGTCGGGTCGACTCCCTTCGAGAAGTTGCGCACGTACATGAGCCCCTTCATGCGGAACGCCTCGACCACGTCGGGATCGATGTGCTTCAGCACCTCGCGCGTGTCGAACACCGGCGTGCACCCGCCGGCCTTGGCCGGCGTGACGCAATGGAAGGAGATCTTCATCGGCCAGCTCGGCAGGTGCGAGCTCTCGTTGTGGAAGAGGATCATCTGGTCGGCCGGATACGGCGTCGACTCGTAGATCTTCTCCCCCGCCGCGTTGCGCGGCAGGTCGCCGTAGTCGGCGAACAGCTCGCCGTACACCGCCTTGGCCGCCCGCTCGAAGTCCGCCGGCGAGGGCAGGTTGAAGTTCCGGAACAGCACCCCGCCGTGCACGAGAAGCTGCGCCTCGATCCACTCGCGGTTCCGCGCATTCCACTCGGCGAGGACGATACCGTCCTCGACCGGCTCGACGACGAGCGGCAGCGTCTGCCCCTCGCCCAGGGTATAGGCGCGGACTCCGCTCGGCACGTTCGTGACGGGCGCGGTGAACGTGCTGCCGGAGGTGGTTGCGACTGTCATGATCGAGGTCCTGATCGGGAGTGGGGAAACGCGGGGTGCGACCGGTCGGGTGCCGGCCCCGGGAAAAGCTCGTCCGGACGATGGGCGGCTGGAGCAGCCGGCCACCTCCCGGAGACGCCCGTCGGAACGGGGTGTCACCGCGTCGCCGGGGAAGCAGTGCGCATGCCACCTCAGCTCGGCCGGTGTGCGCCGTCGCGACGCCCCCTCGCCAGGCGGCCCATGGTCGCCACACTCGAGGCGGATACGTGGCCTAAACGGTTGTGTGCGAAATGCTTGCCCGCCTCAGACCGGTGCGTGAGATCCCGCCGGACGCTCCGCGTGGGCTCGTGCGTTTCGGAGGCTGGCGCGGGCGGCCGGTCTCCAGACAATGGCGCCCGTGCCACACCTCTGTGGAACCGCCGCCGAGCCGGCCGGTGATAGATTGCCGCCATGGCCAGCTTCACCATCCTCTGCGACTGCGGCGAGCGGTACCATGTCGACGACGCCGCGGTCGGCCGCCGGATCGCCTGCCGTCGCTGCGGCGCCCGGCTCGAGGTGGCGCGCCCCCCCGTGGAGCCCGACCGGCAACCACGCTCCTCGGCGCGACGCAAGCGCCGCGGAGAGCGACATGAAGGCGCCACGAAGGCGTCATATATCCGCCATGGAATCGCTCTCCCCGCTCGTCGAGGACGGCGGTTGATCATGGCCGTGTCGTCGGCGTACCTCGCGGCGGTCCTGCTCGTGGCCGCCACCATGTGGCTGCTCGGCGATCGCACCGTCGTCGGCTCCGTGCTCCTCTTCATGGGCCGGTGGGTGTTCCTCCTCCCGCTCGCCCTCCTCGTCCCCCTCGCCCTCTGGATTCGCCCCGCGAGCCTCGTCGTCCTCCTCGGCGCCGCCCTCGTCGTCCTCGGGCCGATCATGGGATTCCGCACCGGCTGGCGCCGGTACCTCCCCCATCCCGCCGGAGCGCCCCTCCGCGTCGTCACCTTCAACGCCGAAGGCGGGCGGATCCTCGCCCAGATCCTCCCCTCCGTCCTCGAGCGCTGGCGGGCGCAGATCGTCGCCTTCCAGGAGTGCGGGCCGGAGCTCGCCGCGGCCGGCCGGCTCGTCCCGGGGTGGCACGTCTTCGCCAGTCGCGATCTCTGTCTGCTCAGCCGCTACCCGATTCGTGATTCGGCCGTCATGGACCGCAGCGCGCTCGACCGGGTGAAGCAGAGCGCGAACGATCAGATCGGAGGCGCCGGCTACGTCGTGCGCTTCGTGCTCGACGCCCCGACGGGCCCCATTCGCGTCGCCAACCTCCACCTCGAGACGCCGCGCAAGGGCTTCGAGGGCCTCATGCGGGGCGACCTCGCCCGGCTGGGGATGAACACCGAGATCCGCGACATCGAGTCGCATCTCGCGCGCAGCTGGGTCGATTCCGGCAGCGGTCCGCTCCTCGTGCTCGGCGACTTCAACACCCCCGTGGAAAGCCGGATCTTCGCCGGCCACTGGGGCGACCTCGCCGACGCGTTCTCCGTGGCGGGCACCGGATTCGGCATGACCAAGTACAACGGATGGATCCGCGCGCGCATCGACCACGTGCTCGTGGGGCCGGCGTGGCACGTGAACCACGCGTACGTCGGCCGCGACGTCTTCTCCGACCATCGGCCGCTCGTCGTCGACCTCACCCTCGTCGGGGCGAGTGCTCCGCTCAGCGCGCCGCCGGCAGCACCACGGTGAACGTCGAGCCCTGACCGAGCTCGCTCCGCACCGACAGCTCCCCGCCCATCGCGCGCGCGAGGTCGCGGCTGATCCAGAGCCCGAGTCCCACCCCCTCGTCCGACGACGCCGGCGCGCCCACCTGCACGAACGGCTCGAACACCTTCTCGAGATGGTCGGCCGCGATCCCGATGCCCGTGTCCGACACGAGGATCGCCACCGTTCCCGCACGGTCGCCCGCGTCGCACGTCACGCTCACGTGCCCGCCCTCGGGGGTGAACTTCACCGCGTTGCTCAACAGGTTCAGCAGCACCTGGCGCAGCTTCACCACGTCGGCGCGCGCGAGCAGGTCGGGCGCGTTCGCCGTGAACGCGAACGTCAGCCCCTTCTCGCGCATCTGCGGCATCACCAGCGACTCGACCGCCGCGCACACGTCGGCCACCGGCACGGTGTCGAGCTCCGTGCTCATCGTCGCGTCGTCGACCTTGGCGTGACGCAGCACCGAGTTCACCACGCCGGTGAGGTGCAGCTGGCTCTGCCGGATGCGCTTGAGATCCTCGAGCTGCGCGGGCGTCACGGGTCCGCGCACCCCCGCGCCGAGGAGCTGCGTGTAGCCGGCGATCGCGTTGAGCGGCGTGCGCATCTCGTGGCTCAGCGTCGCGAGCATCCGCGCCTTCGCGCGGCTCGACTCCTCCGCCGCCACCCGCGCCGCGTCCGACTCCATGCGGGCACGCTCGGCCGCGAGCCGCTCCAGCACCAGCTCCGTCACGTCCGTCGCGATGACGGCGATCCCCGTCACCTCGCCCTCGATGTCGGTGAGCGGCTGGTAGACGAAGTTGTAGTAGATCTCCGGGCCGGGCGCGTCGTCGTGGATGGGGAACTCGTTCACCAGATACGGCGCGCGCGAGGCACGCACCTCGTCGAGGATCGCGTAGATCGTCTCGACGTCGAGCTCGGGGAACGCGTCGCGGATCGTGCGTCCGACGAGCGGCCGGTGGCCGGCGAGCGCGCCGTACGCGCGGTTGCAGCATGCGAACACGTGGTCCGGCCCGCGCAGCACGGCGATCGCCACCGGCGCCTGCGCGAAGGCGTAGTCGACGAACGTCGCCGCGCCCTGCGCCCCGAACGTCTGCCCCTCTCCGTGCCACGCGACGGACTGTCCGGTGACGTCGTCGACGAGATGGACGATGAACGCCACCTCCCCGTCGTCGCCGAGCACCGGCGCGTTCACCGGGCTCCAGAGCCGCTCGTCCTCGCTCCCGTCCGCGCGGTGCGTCCGCACCCGCTGCACCGCCATGCGGTCGGGGACGCGCCGCAGCATCACCCGGTGCAGCGAGATCCGCAGGTTCGCCGTCTCCACCGCCGACGGATCGTACAACGGGTCGGGAAAGGTCTGGAACAGCGGGCGGCCGAGGATGCCGCGCACGCCGTAGCGCACCCGCCGCGTGGCGGAGAGGTACGCGTCGTTCACCGCCACGATCGTGTAGCGGGGGTCGTCCGCCGCGAACACGATGCACGGCGCGGGCAGCGCCTCGAAGAACGCCTCGAAATCCGGGACGCGCGTCGTGAAGCTCGGCGCGGGACGGCGGCCTGGCCAGCTCACTGCCGGTCCTTCGCGTCGTGTCGGGTCCAGCGCACGGAGATGATCGGGCGTTCGGGTAGGGATACCGGGACCGCGGTCAGCGGGACGGCCAGGCGAACAGGGTGGACGGAGCGGCACCGGTCCGCGAGCGAGCCACGTCGTCGGGCTCCTCCCAGAACCGGGTGGTGCGGTCTTCGCTGCTGAACCGCACCTCGATCTTGCCGCCCCCCGCTCCCCCCCGCGTGAGCGGGAAGCCGAGGTCGACGCGATACACTCGCTTCGACCGCGACGGGTAGGCAGCCAGCAGACTCAGCCCTAAGCTACCGCGAGATCCGGTCCAGCCGTACGGGGCGTCGCCCGCCCAGAGCGTCCCGAGCTCCCCGAATCCCGCCACGCCGACGTCCGCTCCCTTGATCGCCGCGCCCCAGCTCCGTCGCACCTCCCCCCGCGCCACGTTCCGGCGCGCTCCCGCGAGCCCGGAGGCCCGATAGCCCACCACGCCACCCCGGCGATCGCTCAGCGTGAGCTGCAGCGGCAGCCGCGACCTGATCCCGCCCGACAGCTCGTCGGACACCACCATCACCACCCCCGGGGCCTCGCCCAGGTAGAGCGCCGACCGCGTGCTCCCCACGATGCTGTTCCATTCACGCGTCACCATGTCGCGCCGTCCCTCCACCTCGGCCAGGTTGGCGAGGAGCATCCGCGACCGGGCGATCCCGGCGTAGGTTGCCCCGGACAGAAAGACGTCGCTCTCGCCCATGGAGGGAAAGCCCCGCGCCACGTAGAGCGCGCCGGCCACCCCGGAAGGGACGTCCTGCTGGGCCGTGAGCGCGTCGAAGCCGCGCTCCGCGACGAATCGCACGCGGCGGAGCCCCGCGATCACCCCCGCCCGCGTCGTGCTGAACGGACGGTAGCGCCCCGTGAGCGCGGTTCCGCTGTCGGCGACGAAACCCGAGTCCGACACGAGCACCCCGGCCCCCGCGGGTACCAGCCGTCGACCCGTCGCCGCGCCGCCCAGCAGCGCCACGGTACCCGTCCCGAACACCCGCGCCACGGCGCTCACGTCCCATCGCCGGTCGTCCACCTCCAGCGCCAGCGGGTCGCGCACCGGCCGCTCGACGTGGAGGTAGCTGTTGGTCGACCGCGCCCCGGCGTGCCAGGAGATGCGCTGCAGATCGGTGAAGAAGGGATGGCCGAGGTCGATCAGGAGATCGGTCCCGATCCGGTGCCGGTACCCCTCGAACTGCACGACGTACGGCCGGTCGAACGCCGCGTACTCGGCGAGACGCACCCCGAAGCCGGTTCGATACCCGCGCGCCCGCTCCCAGGTCGCGTCCGCGCGAAGGCCCTGCCCTGCGATGTTTCCGTTCCCGAGCGTCAGCACCTCGGGCGACGCCCCGCGGAATCGTCCGCCCACGAGCACCGGAACCTCGTCGGTCGTCTCGACCAGGACGGCGACGCCGCCGGAATCCGGCGAGGTGGTGACCTTCGCGTCGGCGATGAACGGCTGCGCGCGAAGCACGCGCTCCGACTCGGCGCGCCGGAAATCGGTGCACGGCTCGCCGACGTGCAGGGCGAGGAACGCGGCGATGACCCGCTCGCGCGTCGTGGTGTGATGCAGGCCCACGGCGCGCGCGGCGGCGCGCCATTTCGCCGCCGCGCCGGAGAACGGCGGACGCCCCGGCTCGATGTCGATGCGCGTCACGGTGCGCCCCTCGCAACTGGGCGCCGGCGGCTGCGCGCCCCGCGCCCGCTGCGCCGGCGCCGGCGCAGCCGACACCATTAGCACGAGAACGGACCACGGAACGGCTGTGCGATGCATGGCGCGCGCAAGAGCATGAGGCGAGCCATCTGTGATCTGGGTCACCCCTGCCGCGTCTCCCGTCCCGCGGCATCGGCTCCTTCGCTGTCGATGCTCGACGCCAGTCTGTGGGAGCCTCGCGACACGAACGGACGGCGCGCGGCCCCGATCGGGCGGATGAGCGAGGCCGCGCTTCTTGCTCAAGGGTGGCGCGGCGCGCGCCTCCCGTGCGTCCGCCTCCCGACTCCCACTCGGCGCACGCCGCACGCGCACCATGACGCACCCGAGATCCTCGCCCGCCGCTCGACCCCTCGCCCTGAACGCCGAGCTCCAAGCGGACCCGGTGTACGTGCGCGAGATCGCCGTCGTCGGCGCAGGCGTGGTCGGGGTACCGCTCGCGGCGCTCTTCGCCTCCGCCGAGCTCTGGGCGCCCGATGGCGCGCCGGCGCGCGTGACCCTCGTGCAGCGTGCGTCTCCCTCGGCTGGCTGGAAGGTCGGGGCGATCAACGCCGGCCGCTCGCCCGTGGGCGGGCTCGAGCCGGCGCTCGACGAGCTCGTCGCCCAGGGCGCGGGCGATGGCCGGCTGCGCGCGACCAGTGAGCTCGCGGACGTGCGCGACGCCGACGTCGTGATCGTCTGCGTGCAGACCGGCCGGCGGGGGATGGCGCCGGAGTACGGCCATCTCCTCGACGCGCTGCACGGCGTGGCCGGCGCGCTGCGCCAGCGCACCGTGGGCTCGGTGCCGATCGTCGTCGTCGAGTCCACCCTCGCGCCGACGACCATGCAGACCGTCGTGCGTCCGCTGTTCGCCCAGCACGGGCTGGAGGAGGGGCGCGACCTCTTCCTCGCGCACAGTCCGAGCCGGCTCGCGCGCGGTGCCGTGGCCGAACGCTTCGCCTCGACGGACAAGCTGATCGGCGCCTTCGCACCCGAGGCCGCGCGCCGGCTCGCGGCGGTCTACGGCCGCGTCGTCACGCGCGGCACGGTGCACTGCACCGACCCGACCACGGCCGAGGTGGTGAAGACGCTGGAGAATGCGGCGCGCGACGTCCGTGTCGCGTACGCCGCCGAGGTGGCGCGCTACTGCGACGCGCGCGACGTGGACTACTTCGCCGTGCGCCGGCGCGTCAACGCGCTCCTCGCGGCCGAGGGCTCGGTGCCGCGATGCGGCGGGCTCCTCGTGCCGACCGTGGGCGTCGGCGGACAGGGGCTGCCGAGGGACGGCATCTATCTGTGGTGGCGTGCGCTCGAGGCGGGCGTGAACCCGGCGCGAAGCCTCGTGCTCGAGGCCCGCCGCATCAACGACGAGTCTCCCGCCGAGGTGCTCGCGCTCGTCGAGCGGTGCTCGGGATCGGTGGCCGGCCGGTCGATCGCGCTGCTCGGCGTCGCCTACCGCGCGAACTCGGACGACGCGCGAAACTCGCCCACCCTCGCGCTCGCCCGCCAGCTGGTGGCGCGCGGCGCGCTCGTGCGACTGCACGACCCCCACGTGGGAGCCGCGGATCCCGTGCTCGTTCGCAGCGGGCTCGCGGGCCGCTTCCACCGCGATCTGGCCGAGGCGCTCGCCACCGCCGAGGTCGTGGTGGTGTGCGTCGCGCACGAGCGCTACCTCCGCGACGGCGGCCGCTGGCGGCAGCACGCCCAGCGTCTCCGCACCGTCATCGACGCGTGCGACGCATACCACGCGTCGCAGATCGCCAGCACGGTGGTGCGCTACGCCGGCATCGGCCGCGGAATCGGACTCCCGTCCGCTCCGCTCGTCGCGGCGGTAGCCGCCGGACTCCGCGCCGTGGAGCGCGGCCTGGCGAACGAGGTCGCCATGCTCGTCGAGTGCATCGACGCCCGGCTCGGCACCGGCGGCCACGCTCGCCTGGATCTCGACGCGGCGCGTCGTCTCACCGCGTGTTGCATCTCGCGCTGCGAGCTGGACGAGCCCGGCAGCGTCGAGCGCGTCCCGTCGGTCGACGGCTTCCGCAGCCGTCTCGTCGCCTGCGCCGTGGACCGCTGAGACCTCTGCTCGAGCTGCCGAGCCGATTGCGCTGCGAAAAGTCTGCCCTGCTGAACTGGCTGAACCGCTGAACTGCTCCATGCGGATCGGGCGGATGACAGCCTGGATCAGGCGGATCCGTTTCTCTCGGGGTCGCACTCCGTGCGCCGGTGCACCGCCTCTCTCCATC
>DATJGU010000053.1:0-102736 GCA_035494615.1 Gemmatimonadaceae bacterium | reverse complement strand
CTCGATCACCGCGCCGAACTCCACGTTGCAGAAGAGCGCGATCTTGCGCTTGATCTCGTCGGAGACGGGACGCTCGGTGCGGACGATGAGGATGTCGGGCTGGATTCCGATCTCCATCAGCTCGCGCACGGAGTGCTGCGTGGGCTTGGTCTTGAGCTCTCCCGCCGCGGCGATGTACGGGATGAGGGTGAGGTGGACGAAGATCGCGTTCTCGCGGCCGACGTCGTGGCGGAACTGGCGGATGGCCTCGAGGAAGGGCTGCGACTCGATGTCGCCGACCGTGCCGCCGATCTCGACGATGACGACGTCGTTCTCCGGCGCGACGCGGCGCATGGCGCTCTTGATCTCGTCGGTGATGTGCGGGATCACCTGCACGGTGGAGCCGAGATATTCGCCGCGGCGCTCCTTGGTGATGACGTTGAGGTAGATGCGCCCCGTCGTGACGTTGTTCGCCTGCGAGAGCGACCGGTCGATGAACCGCTCGTAGTGACCGAGATCGAGATCGGTTTCGGCGCCGTCGTCGGTGACGAACACCTCCCCGTGCTGGAAGGGAGACATCGTGCCCGGGTCGACGTTCAGGTAGGGGTCGAACTTCATCATGGTGACGCGCAGGCCGCGCTCGACGAGCAATCGCCCGAGCGAGGCGGCGGCGATGCCCTTGCCGAGCGAGGAGACCACCCCGCCGGTCACGAAGATGAACTTCGTCGTGTGTTGTCGCGTCGTCGTCTGCATCAGCTCTCGGTCAACGTGAAGGTCGGCCACTGGGCGTTCGCGAGCTCCAGATCTGCTTCGGTATCGATCCCGCCGCGGAGGGGCTCGGCGTCGTCGGTCACGGCGACGCCCATTCGCATGCCGTGCGCGAGCGGGCGAAGCTGCTCGAGGCGCTCGATGCGCTCGAGCGGATGGACGGGGAGCGCCACCCATCGGGCGAGCGCGGCGGGGGTGTAGGCGTAGACGCCCACGTGGTGGAGGATGCGGGCGTCGCGGGCGGCGGCGTCCGCGTCGTCGCGGAGGAACGGAATGGGTGCGCGGGAAAAGTACATCGCCGCTCCGTCGTCGGCAGCGACGACCTTCACCACGTCGGGGCGCGCGAGCACGGCCGGCGCGGCGCGCACGGCGGCGGTGCCGAGCGGGAAGCCGCGCTCCGTGACCTGCGCGAGCGCTCCGGTGAGCGCCGACGCGGCGACGAAGGGCTCGTCGCCCTGCACGTTGAGGATGGCGTCGAAGCCGCGGCACTCGGCGCGCGCGGCGACTTCCGCGACGCGGTCGGTCCCGCTGGGGTGCGCCGGATCGGTGAGCACCGCCTCGCCGCCGGCGCGCGCGATGGCGTCGACGATCTCGGGGCTGTCGGTGGCGACGATGGCGCGGTGGGCGACGTCGAGGGCGCGGACGCGCTCGAGGACGCGGACGACGAGCGGGACGCCGCCGAGGAGGCGGAGCGGCTTCCGTGGGAGACGAGTCGCCCCCAGCCGGGCCGGGATGACGGCGAGCGTTCTCACGGTCGGCGGGTGATCCCGCAGCGATCCGCTGCGCGCGGGAGGCGCGCGCCCGATGCAACTTTCACGCCATCCAAGGTACGCAGGGGCGCGCGTTTGGGCAATGTCGTGGTTGGAGCCCGACCGTCATTCCGAGCGATGCTCGCCTCACCCCGTCATTCCGAGCGAGCGGAGCGAGTCGAGGAATCGCCTGGGACGCCACTCCCGCAACGTGGTTCCACGCGGAGGCGCGGAGGACACGCGGAGACGCGGAGGACCGCTCGGCAAGCGAGCACCGGGAGGCGGGGCGGAACTCTCCGGCCCAGGATCTTCGCGCCTGCTCATCGCTCCTCTCCATCCACGACCCGGGCGTCTTGGAGGTTGCAGGGCCGGGAACCGTGTGCCGGCGAGAGGTGCCCGCACGGCAGGCTGTTGTCGTTGCCACCCCCGCGCCTCCGCTGTCCTCCGCGCCTGCGCGTGGAACCACGTCGCGGTGGCGTACACGGCGATTCCTCGCCTCGCTTCGCTCGCTCGGAAGGACAGCAGGGAGCTCCGCTCGCTCGGAATGACAGCAGGGAGCTTCGCTCGCTCGGAATGACGGGTGAGGCGAGCATCGCTCGGAATGACAGCAGGGAGCTCCGCTCGCTCGGAATGACGCGACGACGCGGGCGTTCAGCGCGCGATCGAGAGGCCGACGCCGACGCGGGTGTCGCGGTCGCCGGCGGCGTCGACGGTCACGTCGAAGCGCAGCACGCTGAGCCCGACGCCGGCGCCGATCTCCTGCTCGAGCGAGGGAAGCGAGCCGACGCCCGCCGCGCCCATCAGGTGGCGCACGAACAGCGTCGGCGAGCCGACCTTCGGGATGACGATCGCCGAGATCGGGATCTCGTACCGGCTCTCGACGAACAGCAGCTCGTCGCCTCCCTGCTCGAGGAGCTCGAGCAACGGAAGCGTGCCGCCGCGGCCCAGCCAGGCCCACCGCGCCATCGGCACGGCGTCGCCCGAGGTCGTGACCGCGTGCGCGTCGAAGCGCAGGCGCTGCTGGCCGAAGGTGGGGAACTCGATGCGGCCGTCGAGCGTGAGCTGCGTGAACGTCGAGGTGCCGGCCGGCGCGCGGAGGCCGCGTTCGACTTCACCGCGAAGCCGCCCGCGCACGGGATCGGCGTCGTACTCGAGCGAGGCGCCGGCGAGCGCGGAGGTGATGATGCCCGGCTCGACGAGTGGGTTGGGGCGCGCCATGTGCTCGACCGAGGTGCGTCCGGAGAAGCTGAAGACGTTGCCGACGGCGGCGATCGGCCGGACCTCCTCGTAGCGGCCGCCGACGAACGGCTCGAGCACCAGCGTCGGCGATTCGACGTGGCCGATGAGCCGCGCCGTGCCGCCGGTGGCGCGGAAGTAGTTCCGCGTGTCGCTCCCGAGCGCGAGCGCGGCGGCGGAATTGACGAGGTCCGAGTAGATCCACGCGTCGTTCGTGCGCGTGCTCCGGCCAGCGTCGGCCTCGAAGCGCACGGCACGCTCCGGCGCGATCCGAACGACGACGCCGGGATCGATCGTGCCGAGCCGGCTCCGATACGTGATCGTCGGCTGGATCTCGACGACGCGCTGGCCGAGCGTGACCAGCGCCCCGACGGGGAGCGACAATCCGTCGACGCGGTCGTAGCTCGGCAGGAGCAGCCCCTGCACCCCCGCGCCCTGGAGCAGCGGCGGCGCGTCGGGGCGCCTCCCGGCGTACGTGAGCTCGATGCGCCCAGGGGTCGCGGCGATCGCGTAGCCGTCGTCGCGGAAGCTCCGCACCTCGCCGTCGACGTGGCCGAGCATCGTGGGGTAGACGGCGCCGCCGATCGCGACGGCGCGTCCGTCGACGTTCACACCGGGGCGGAGAAAGAGATCGCCGCCGATGACGACGACGTCGCCGCGCACGTGCGCTCCGAGATACGTGCGCCGTCCGATCACGAGGAGGTTCGTGTCGATCACCGTGTCGCGCCGGAGCACGAGGTCGCCGTCGCCGGCGCGAAGCACGTGGGGCGCCGCCGCCGCGCCGCGCACGATCGACGCGACGCGCTCGGGACCCGGCTCGCGCAACACGACCTCCTGCGCACCGATCGCGGTCGGGACGAGGAGCGCGGCGAGCAGGCGCCGCTTCATCGCGACACGAAGCCGAGGAAGTTGCGAAGGAGCTGCTTGCCGTCTGGGGTGAGCACCGACTCGGGATGGAACTGCACCCCCCAGACCGGATGCTCGACGTGGCGGATCGCGTGGATCTCGGTCGGATCGCCCTCCGCGGTCGCGGTCACGCGCAGCGAATCGGGAAGCGTGGCGCGATCGACGGTGAGCGAGTGGTAGCGTCCGACCTGGAGCGGCGACGGCAGGCCGGCAAACAGGTCGGTGCCGTCGTGCGCGATGCGCGAGGTCTTGCCGTGCACCGCGCGCGCGGCGCGCACGACGTGGCCGCCGTACGCCTCGCCGATGGCCTGATGGCCGAGGCAGACGCCGAGCGTCGGCGTGGTCGCCCCCCATGCGCGGATCACGTCGACGGTGACCCCCGCCTGCGCCGGTGCGCACGGTCCCGGCGAGAGGACGATCCCGTCCGGCGCGAGCTCACCCACCTCGTCGACGGTCACGGCGTCGTTGCGGCGCACGACGACCTCCGCGCCCAGCTCGCCCAGGTACTGGACGAGGTTGTACGTGAAGGAGTCGTAGTTGTCGATGACGAGGAGCATGCGCGACGAGCGAATACGAGAAACGTGCCGGCTCAGCCTCGGGGATGATAACTCCGATGGACCTGTCGCAGGTACTCCCGGTCCACGTGCGTGTAGATCTGCGTGGTCGCGATGTCGACGTGTCCGAGCATCTCCTGGACCGCGCGGAGATCGGCGCCGCCCTCGAGCAGGTGCGTGGCGAACGAATGGCGAAGCGTGTGCGGGGAGACGTGCTTCGTGATGCCGGCCCGCTCGACGTGCCCGCGCAGGATCTTCCATGCGCCCATCCGCGTCAGCGGCCGGCCGCGCGCGTTGAGGAGCAGAATCCCCTTCCCCTCCCCCTTCTCGAGCTTCGGCCGGAGCTCGCGCAGATACACCGCCACCGCGCCGATCGCCGACCGGCCGATCGGCACGAGCCGCTCCTTGCTCCCTTTCCCGAACACCCGCACCAGACCTTCCTCGAGCAGCAGGTCGCGCACGCCGAGGGTGATCCACTCGGAGACGCGCAGCCCCGCCCCGTAGGCCAGCTCGAGGAGCGCGCGGTCGCGGAAGACCATCGTGTCGTCGAGCGTCGGCGCGGCGAGCAGCCGCTGCACCTCTTCCACGGAGAGAACCTCGGGCAGCTCGCGCCAGCGCTTCGGCGTCTCGAGCCGCTCGCTCGGATCGCGCACGACGATCCCGTCGCCGATGAGGAAGCGGAAATAGGTTCGCAACGCCGACACGTTGCGCCGGATCGACGCGGGCGAGAGGCCGAGGTCCTTGAGGTGGTACACGTACTCGCGCAGGGTGCGCGCCGTGATGTCGAGCGGCGCGGCGAGCCCGCGCGCCTCGGCGTACTCGGCGAACCGCGCGAGATCGCGCCCGTACGCTTCGATGGTGCGCGGCGAGAGTCCCTGCTCCAGCGCGACGTAGTCGGCGAAGCGCTGGAGGAGGAAGCGGCGTCCGCGCGCGTCGGCGTGCGGGTCGGTCATCGCCGCGCGCGGCGCCGCGCCCGGAGCCACCACACCACCGCGCCGGCGCCGACGACGATCGCGGCACCGAGGGCGATGAGCCGGCCGTCGCGCGCGATCGTCGCCATGAGCGCGCTCCAGCTCGCGCCCGCCCTGAACGCGAGGTAGCTCACGAGCCCGTACCAGACCCCCGACGCGATCGCGATCGCGGCGAGCGAGGAGACGGGCGGGAGGCGCAGCGCGCCGGCGAAGGGCGGCACGAGCGCCCGGACGCCGGGAATGAACCTGCTCAGCAGCAACGACAGCGTGCCGTACTTTCCGTGCAGCTCGCGGAGGCGGCGCTCGCCGCGCTCGTCGGCGAGCGCGGGGAAGCGCCGCCGCATCCACCCGCTGCCGTGACGCCGCCCCACGAAGTACATCGCGCTCGCGCCGGCCACGTTGCCCACCCACGTCGCGAGGAACGCCCAGAGCGGGCTCCCCTGCCCGCGCGCGGCGAGCCAGCTCCCGAGCGCGACGATCGTATCCGCCGGCACCGGGGGGAAGACGTTCTCGACCGCGGCGAACAGCGCCATGAGCAGATAGAGCACGCCGAGCGGCACGCCGGACAGCCACTGCACCAGCCCCGACGTCACGCGCTAGGCCCGGCGAATCGTCGCGGTGGCGAGGCAGGCGAGCCCCTCGCCGCGCCCGACGAATCCCATCCCCTCGTTGGTCTTCCCCTTGATGCTCACGTCCTCGGGTGCGCAGCCGAGCGCGCCGGCGATTCTCGCGCGCATCGCATCGCGATGCGGGCCGATCCTCGGCGTCTCGCACACCACGACGGCGTCCACCTGCGCGACGCGCCACCCCGCGGCCTCGACGCGCGCCACGGCGAGGATGAGCATCTCGATCGAGTCGCGCCCGCGGTTGGCCGGATCCGAATCGGGAAAGAGCGCGCCGATGTCGCCGAGCGCCGCCGCGCCGAGGATGGCGTCGGTGACGGCGTGGGCGATCGCGTCGCCGTCGGAGTGGCCGTAGAGATGGACGTCGGCCGCGATCTCGACGCCGCCGAGCACGAGCGGGCCGCCGGGAGCGAACCGGTGCGAGTCGTAGCCGATCCCCGTGCGGAGCGCGAGCGGCTCAGCCATCGAGCAGCGCGTCGCCGGCGGTGGTCACGCCGCGGCCACGGCGGGCGCGATGATCGAGTAGTCCTGACGGCGGCGGGCCGGCGTGAAGCCGGCGTCGCGGATGAGCCGCTCCATCTCCTCGATGGATGTCCGGTGCGTCGTGTTGGCCGCCGACACGACGTTCTCCTCGATCATGAGCGAGCCGAAGTCGTTGCAGCCGAAGCGCAGCGCCGCCTGGCCGATCTTCATCCCCATCGTGACCCAGCTCGACTGGATGTTCGGCACGTTGTCGAGCACGACGCGCGCGAAGGCGACCGTGCGCAGGTAGTCGACGGCGTCGGTCTTCTGCACGTGCGACATGCGCGGCGTGTTCTCCGGCTGGAGGGGCCAGCAGATGAACGCCGTGAAGCCGCCGGTACGCTGCTGCACCTCCTTCACGCGCCGCAGGTGCTCGAGCCGCTCGGCGAGCGTCTCGCCGATGCCGTACATCATGGTGACGGAGGTCTTCATCCCCTCCTCGTGGGCGATCTCCATGATCTCGAGCCAGCGGTCGGCGCCCGCCTTCTTCTTCGCGACCTCGTCACGCACGCGCTGCACGAGGATCTCGCCGCCGCCGCCGGGAATCGAGTCGAGCCCCGCCTGCTGCAGCTCGCGGATCACCTCGCGCGCGTCCATGCGGTAGAGCTTCGACCAGAAGTCCACCTCGCTCGGGCTGAAGCCGTGCACGTGGATCGGGTGGTTCCGCTTGATGTAGCGCAGCAGGTCGAGATACCACTCGAAGGGGATGTAGGGGTTGTGTCCCCCCTGCATGAGGATCTGCACGCCGCCGAGCGCCTTGGTCTCGTCGATCTTCGCGCCGATCTGCTCGTACGACAACGTCCATCCCTCGGAGTCCTTCGGTCTCCGATAGAACGCGCAGAAGCCGCAATCGGCGACGCAGACGTTCGTGTAGTTGATGTTGCGGTCGACGATGTACGTGACGACGTCTCCGGGATGCAGCCGCTGGCGCACGCGGTCCGCTTCGGCGCCCAGCTCGAGGAGCGGCGCGCGCTGGTAGAAGTCGAGGAGATCGCGCATGGCTGGCACCGTGGTCCGCGTGGCGGTCGTCACGCGGCGGGAAGGAAGGCGAGCGAGCCGTTGGGGACCCGCCCGCTCGCCGCGAGCTTGCCGAAGAAGGTCGTGAGGCCGGCGAGATGCTCGTAGCGAAGGCCGTAATCCAGGCCCGAAAGATACTCGAGCGCCGTGGCGCGGGAGACGCCGGTGGCGGCCGATGCCTGCGCCGCGAGCTCGCCGAGGTGGTCGAGCCCCCAGTCGCGCGACCGGATGAGCTGCGCGTGGAGCGCCAGCGAGCGCTCGACCGGCGCGGAGCGCTGAGCGACCCACACCGCGAACACGAAGGGCAGCCCGGTCCACTCCTTCCAGACCGCGCCGAGATCGTAGGCGTGCGGGTACTCGCGTGCGAGATCGCTCGTGCCCGAGCTGAGGAGGAGCGCGGCATCGCCGATGACGAGCCGCGCGTCGTGCTCCGGCTGCTCGGCCCGCGCGAGGTCGGCGATCTCCCCGTCGGCGGGAACGAAGACGGGACGGGCGCCCCAGACGTGCTCGAACAGCAGCTCGAGCAGCGCGACGCTCGTCATCGAGCTGCGCGTGACGAGCACGCGCCGGCCGTGCAGCGCGGACGCCGCGACGCGCGAGAAGAGCATGACGCTGCGCACCGGGCCGTCGCACGAGATCGCGAGGTCGGGAAGCAGCAGGTAGCGCGCGGCGTCGCGGGCGTACTCCACGGCCGAGATGACGCTGACGTCGAGCGTGCCCTGCGCCATCCGCCGGTTGAGCGCCGACGGGATCCCGTCGACCAGCTCGGCGTCGAGCGCGACGATCCCGCGGTCGATGGCGCCGTAGACCGGGTAGCAGTTGATGTACGGGATCCGGCCGACGCGCATCGTCACGCCGCCGCCCGCGTCGGGTCGTCGTCCTCGAAGGTGCGGACGACGTTGTAGAACGAGTCGCGCTCGACGGGCACCTTGCCGGCGCCCCGGATGGTGCGCAGGAGCTCGGCCAGGCTCATCCCCTGCGCGGTGTGCGCGCCGGCCTCGTGGTAGATCTTCTCGCGCACGACCGTCCCCTCGAGATCGTTCACGCCGAAGTGCAGCGAGAGCTGCGACAACCCCGGCGTGACCATGATCCAGTGCGACTTGATGTGCGGGACGTTGTCGAGGAAGAGCCGTCCGACGGCGAGGTTCTTCAGGTCGTCCACGCCGGTCGTCGCCGTGCCGGTGCGGCCGAGCTCCGCGCCGAGCTCGTTGTTGTCGGGATGATAGGCGAGCGGGATGTAGGCGAGGAAGCCGCCCGTCTCGTCCTGGAGGTCGCGCAGCATGCCGAGGTGGTTGATCCGGTCCTCGTAGCTCTCGACGTGACCGTAGAGCATCGTGCAGTTGGTGCGGATCCCGAGTCCGTGCGCGACGCGGTGCACGTCGATCCACTCGCTGCCGGCGAGCTTCTTCTCGGCGATCGTGGCGCGGACCCCGGGGCTGAACACCTCGGCGCCGCCGCCGGGCATCGTGTCGAGGCCCGCTGCACGCAGGGCGACGAGCACGTCGTGCACCGACATCTTCTCGATGCGCGCGATGTGCGCGATCTCGACGGCGGTGAGCGCCTTGATGTGCACCTGCGGATGGCGCGCCTTGAGCCCGCGGAACATCTCCTCGTAGTAGGCGAGCCCCGCCTTCATGTCGAGCCCGCCCACGATGTGGAACTCGCGGGTGAGCGCGCCGTCCGCCCGCTCCGCCTCCGCCCACACCTGGTCCATCGTGTAGCGGTATGCGCCGTCCTCCTTCGGGAGGCGCGCGTACGAGCAGAACACGCAGGTGTGGCGCAGGATGCAGATGTTGGTCGGGTTGATGTGCTGGTTGGACGCGAAGGTCACGCGGTCGCCGTGCGCCGCGCGGTTCTTCGCGTCGGCGAGGGTGCCGAGGCCGAGCAGATCGCCGGTGCGGAAGAGGGCGACGCCGTCGGCCGGCGTGAGGCGCTCCCCGGCCGCCACCTTGTCGGCGATGGGGTGCAGCGCCGGATCGGTGATGCGGGTGCGGTCGAACGCGACGGCGAATGCCACGGGACTACTCCTGGTAGCGCTTGACGACGAGCGAGACGTTGTGGCCGCCGAAGCCCGCGCTGTTGCTGAGCGCCGCGCGCACCTCGCGGGCGCGCGCCTGGTTCGGCGTGAAGTCGAGATCCCCGCACGCCGGATCCGGCGTGCAGTAGTTGATCGTCGGCGGCGCGACGCCATCGCGGATGGCGAGGGTCGACGCGATGAACTCCACCGCGCCGGCCGCCCCGAGCATGTGCCCGGTCATCGACTTGGTGGACGAGATGCTCACGCGCTGCGCCGCCTCGCCGAACACCTTGGCGATCGCCATCGCCTCGTTCGAATCGTTGAGCGGCGTCGACGTGCCGTGCGCGTTGACGTAATCCACTTCGTCGGGACGCATCCCCGCGTCGGCGAGGGCGCCGCGCATCGCGCGCTGCAGCCCCTCGTGCTCGGGGAGCTGTCCGGTGAGATGGTAGGCGTCCGCGGAGGCGCGATAGCCGACGACCTCGCCGTAGATGCGGGCGCCGCGCGCGCGCGCGTGCTCGAGCTCCTCGAGGATCACGATCCCGGCGCCCTCGCCCATGACGAAGCCGTCGCGGGTGAGGTCGAAGGGACGCGACGCGGTGGCGGGACTGTCGTTGCGCTCGGAGAGCGCGGTCATGTTCGCGAAGCCGCCGATCGCCATCGGCGTGACGGTCGCCTCGGCCCCGCCGCTGATGATGATGTCGGCGTCGCCGTACTGGATCGTGCGGAACGCGTCGCCGATCGCGTGCGCGCTGGTGGAGCACGCCGACACGGTGGCGTAGTTCGGGCCGCGCGCGTTGAAGCGCATCGACACCACGCCGGCCGCGATGTCGGCGATGAACATCGGGATGAAGAACGGGCTGATCTTGCTCTGCCCGCGCTCCCGGTAGACGTCGTGCTGCTCCTCGAAGCTCTTGAGGCCTCCGATCCCGCTGCCGATGATCACGCCGGTGCGGTCGACCTCGTACGCGCCGGGCGTGAGCGCGGCGTCGGCCATCGCCTCCACCGAGGCGGCGACCGCGTACTGCGCGTACAGGTCGGCGCGCTTGGCCTCCTTGCGCTCCATCGTCTTCAACGGATCGAAGCCCTTCACCTCGCACGCGAAGCGGACGGGGAACGTGGACGCGTCGAACTTCGTGATGTTCGCCGCGCCCGAGACCCCCGCCTGCATCGCGCGCCAGGTCGTCGCCACGTCGTTGCCGAGCGGCGTGATGGCACCGAGGCCGGTGACGACGACCCGACGACGCATCAGGTGCCGACCTTGGTGTTCAGATACGCCACCGCGTCCCCGACGGTGCGCAGCTTCTCCGCGTCCTCGTCCGGAATGTCGATGTTGAACTCCTTCTCGAACTCCATCACCAGCTCGACGATGTCGAGGCTGTCCGCGCCGAGGTCCTCGATGAAGCTGGCCTCGTCGGTCATCTTGTCGCGCTCGACGCCGAGCTCCTTTTCGATGATGTCACGGACCTTCTGGGCGTTGTCGGCCATGGGGGTGGGCTCCTGTAGGGTTGGAACGCGTGAAAGCTAGCGAAAGTTCATTCTCAAGTCAGTCCGGCGCGGCCGGCGTCGACGTCACATCGCCATCCCGCCGTCCACGACGAGGACCTGGCCGGTGACGTACGAGGCGAGGTCCGATGCGAGGAACGCGACCGCCGCCGCGACGTCCGCCGGTGCGCCGAGGCGCTCGAGCGGGATCTGGCCGGCGAGCGTCGCGCGCGCCTCGTCGCTCATCGCCGCGGTCATGTCGGTCTCGATGAAGCCCGGCGCGACGGCGTTGACGAGGATGTTGCGCGACGCGAGCTCCCGCGCGACCGACTTCGTGAGCCCGATCAGGCCGGCCTTGCTGGCGGCGTAGTTCGCCTGCCCCTTGTTGCCGATGATCCCGACGACGCTCGCGATGTTGATGATCCGTCCCCAGCGCCGCTTCATCATCCCGCGGGCGGCGGCGCGGATGGCGACGAACGCACCGCGAAGGTTCGCGTCGAGCACCGCGTCCCAGTCCTCGTCCTTGAGCCGGAAGAGGATGTTGTCGCGCGTGAGCCCCGCGTTGTTGACGAGGATGTCGATCCGGCCGAACGCGCGCTCGACGTTCTCCACGAGCGCGGCGACCGACGCGACGTCGCCGACGTCGCACGCGAAGCCCCGCGCCTCCGCGCCGATGACCGAGGCGACGTCCCCCGCGCGCGCCGCATCGCGGCCGACGACGGCGACCCGCGCGCCGGCGCCGGCGAGCGTCTCGGCGATCGCGCGGCCGATGCCGCGCGTGCTGCCCGTCACGAGCGCGGTGCGCCCCGAGAGATCGATCTTCACGCGGCGACGAGCGTGAGGAGTGCCTCGACGTCCGCTCCCGTGCCGCAGCTCGCGACCGCGACGTCGGGGGCGATCTTCTTCACGAGGCCCTTCAGCACCGTGCCCGGGCCGAGCTCGACGAACAGCGCGTCCGGATGCAGCGCGGCGAGCGACTCGATCGTGCGCGTCCACTGCACGGGCGCGGTGAGCTGCTCGAGCAGCAGCCGGCGCGCGAGCGCGGCGTCGGTCACGGGCTGCGCGCTCACGTTCGCGTACACGGGAAAGCGCGCGTCGGCGAACACCGCGCCGTCGAGCGCCGCGCCGAGGCCGGGCACGGCGTACTCCATGAGGGGCGAGTGGAAGGCCCCGCTCACGTTGAGCCGTCTCGCCTTCGCGTTCGCGACCTTCACGAGCTCCATCGCGCGCTCCACCCCGGCCACCTCGCCGCTGATCACGACCTGTCCCGGGCAGTTGTAGTTGGCCGGCACCACGAGGCCGGCGCCGAGGGTCGCTTCGCGGCAGATCTCCTCGATGGTCGTCGTCGGCGCGCCGAGCACCGCGGCCATCGCGCCCGGCCGGCGCGTCCCCGCCTCGCGCATCAACTCGCCGCGACGCCGCACGAGCCGGACCGCCTCGGCGAAGGGGAGCGCGTCCGCCGCGTGGTAGGCGGTGAACTCGCCGAGCGAATGCCCCGCCGCGGCGACGACGCGCGGCGCGAGCTCGTCGCGAACGACCGCCCACGCCGCGGCGCCGTGCGCCAGCAGCGCCGGCTGCGCGTTGTCGGTGCGCGTCAGCTCGTCGGCGGGGCCGTCGAAGCAGAGCGCCGAGAGCGGCGCGCCGACGGCGACGTCGGCCGCCTCGAACAGCTCGCGCGCGACCGGAAAGCGCTCGGCGAGATCCTTTCCCATCCCGGGGGCCTGCGAGCCCTGCCCGGGGAAGAGCAGCACGACGTTCGGCATGACGCTCAGAAGCGGATGACCATCGAGCCCCAGGTGAAGCCGGCACCGAAGGCGCACATCAGCGCCGTGGTGCCGGGCCGGATGCGGCCACGCTCGATGGCCTCGTCGATCGCGATCGGAATCGACGCCGACGACGTGTTGCCGTACCGGTCCACGTTCACGTAGACCTTCTCCATCGGCACGCCGGCGTGCTTCGCCGTCGCTTCGATGATCCGGTTGTTCGCCTGATGCGGAATGAGCACGTCGATGTCGGCGCCCGTCAGCTTCGCGCCGTCGAGCGCGCGGTCGCACGCCTCGCTCATCTGCCGCACCGCGTGCTTGAACACCTCGCGCCCCGCCATCTTCACGTACGAGGAGCGATCCTGCAGCACCTCGTCGCTGAACGGCACCGCGGCGCCGCCGGCGGGACGCCAGAGCAGCTCGGCCAGCGTCCCGTCGCTGCGCAGGAAGGTGCTCAGGATGCCGCGCGTGCCCGCGCTCGGCGCGCGGCGCAGCACGACCGCGCCGGCCCCGTCGCCGAACAGCACGCACGTGGAGCGATCCTGCCAGTCGACGATGGCGCTCATCTTCTCCGCGCCGACGACGAGCGCCGTCTCGATCACGCCGGACTGGATCATCCCTTCGGCGACGGTCATGCCGTAGAGCCAGCCGGTGCACGCCGCCGAGAGATCGAACGCCGCGGCGCGCGTCGCGCCGAGCTGCGCCTGCAGATCGACCGCGGTCGCGGGGAGCAGGCGATCGGGGGTGGCCGTGCTGAGGACGATCGCGTCGAGCTCCCCCGGATGCACCCCCGCGGCGGCCATCGCCTGGCGCGACGCGGTGGCCGCCATGCTGCACGTCGTCTCGTCCGGCGCGGCGATCCGCCGCTCGACGATCCCCGTGCGCTCGACGATCCACTCGTGCGACGTCTCGAGGCCGAGCGCCGCGAAATCGTGATTCGTCATCACCTTGCGCGGGATGCCGCGGCCGGTGCCGGCGACGTACGCCACGGGACGCTTCATGCCGCGCTCTCCGCGGCGGCGAGCCGCGCGCCGATCTGCTCGTTCATGCCGCTCACCACGGCCTGCACCGCGACCTTCACGGCATTCTTGATCGCGCGCGGCGAGGACTTTCCATGCGAGATGATGCTGACCCCCTTCACGCCGAGGAGCGGCGCGCCGCCGTACTCGGAGTAGTCGAGGTGCTTGAGCCCCGCCTCGAGCTGCTCGGCGGTCACGCCGATGTTGCGGAGTGTGCCGATCATGAGCGGCGCGATCGCCTCGTAGAACTTGAGCACGACGTTGCCGACGAAGCCGTCGCAGACGACGACGTCCACGGGGTGACTCTCGGTGCCGCCCGCCGGGAGGTCGCGGCCCTCGACGTTGCCGATGAAGTTGAGCCCCGCCGACTGGAGGAGCGCGTGCGCTTCCTTCGTGACGGCGTTCCCCTTCTCCGGCTCCTCGCCGATGCTGAGCAGCCCGACCGCGGGGTTGGGGCGCGCGAGCACGCATTCGACGTACGTCGCGCCGAGCCGCGCGAACTGCACGAGCTCCTCGGGCGAGCAGTCGACGTTGGCGCCCGAGTCGAGCACGGCGACGGGCTTCCGCGCGGACGGGAAGAGCGTGACGATGGCGGGCCGGTCGAGCCCCGCGTGGAGGCGCAGGAGCACCATCGAGGCCGCCATCTGCGCGCCCGTGTTGCCCGCCGAGACGAAGGCGTCGGACTGCCCGTCGGCCTGCAGCCGCAGCCCGACGGCCATCGAGCTGTTCGGCTTCCCGCGCACGACGGCGCTGGGCTTGTCCGTCATCTCGATGACGTCGGGTGCCTCGACGATGGCGAGGCGGTCGCGCTGCGCAGCATGCGACGAAAGCTCGCCGTCGAGGAGGGCGCGCAACTGGGCCTCCACGACGGCGGTGCTGCCGACGAGTTGAATGCTGTGGGCGGGATCGAGCTCGGCGAGCGCGAGCAGCGCGCCGGCTACGGTCGCCTGGGGAGCGAAGTCTCCCCCCATGGCGTCCAACGCGATCCGCGCCAAGATCAGGCTTCCCTGGCGGCTACTCGCTGCTCACCGCGGTAGTACCCGCACTCGGCGCACACGTGGTGCGGGCGCTTCATCGCCTGGCAGCGGGGGCACTTCTGGATCGCGATCACGGGCGCGGCCTTGTGCGTGTTGCGGGCGCGCTTCTTTCGCTTCGATGTTCTGCGCTTCGGGACGGCCATTGGTCAGGTCGAGAATTGAGGGAGGAACGAGACGACTCAGTGCTGCTCCTCGCTGAGCTTCCGCAGCGCGTCCCAACGGGCGTCCGTCGAGGTTGGCGCGCAGTCGCAGGGGCCGAGATTGAGCTCGGCCCCGCACGTCGGACACAGGCCCTGACAATCGTCCCGGCACAACGCATACGCTGGGACGTTCAACAACCACTGTTCCCGGAGCGCGGGCCGCAGATCGAGCTCCGTGGCCCGCTCGTCGAGCAGGTAGACGTCGGGGTCGTCCTCGACCCCGAGCGTTCCCGGCTCGGCGAAGATCAGATGGGCCTCGTCGGACACGTGCGCCGAGGCGTCGCTCAGACAGCGGCGGCACTCCAGCGTCGCATCTCCCTCGAGGGTGCCGTGCCAGTAGAACTGGCCGGTCCCCGCCGGGGAGAGCCGCCCCTTCACTCGCAGCGGCGCCGACGGCTTCGGGTCCCCCTCCTCCCACACGGGATCGTTCGGCGACAGCGTATCGTCGACGACGACGGCGCGGTCGGAGAGAGACCGAATGTCAAAGGACAGCATAGCCGTTTAAACTACTTGTCTCGCTTGGACTTATCAAGTCGCGACGGCGCCGCGCGCCGCACGTCGGCGCACCGCGCGATCGCGCCGGCTCAGCCCTGGATCAGGTCGGTCTCGGCGAAGAAGAAACGGGCCTCGCGCCGGGCGTTCTCGTCCGAATCGGAGGCATGGATGGCGTTCCGCCCCTTCGATTCGGCGTAGAGCTTCCGAACGGTGCCGGCCGCCGCTTCCGCCGGGTCCGTGGCGCCGATCGCGTCGCGGAGCGCGGCCACCGCGTTCGCCTTCTCGAGGACCATGGGCATGCACGGGCCCGAGGTCATGAACTGCACCAGCTCGCCGTAGAAGGGGCGCTCCCGGTGGACCGCGTAGAACTCGCCCGCCTGCGCCGTCGTGAGCTGCATGACGCGGGCGGCGCGGACGGCGAACCCCTTCTCCTCGAGGAGGGCGATGATCTTTCCCGCCTTCTGGGCGCCGAACGCATCCGGCTTGATGATCGTGAGCGTGGTGTTGCCAGCCATTGGTCCTCGTGGGTGCGCGGGGCGGGCCCCGGTCAGTTGCCGATCAGCTTGCGAACGATGTCCCCGCGGGTGAGGAAGCCGACCAGCCGGCCCTCTCGGACCACGGGGACACGGTCGACGTCCTTGTTGCTCATGAGCGAGGCGACCTCGGCGATCGGCTGCTCGGGCGCCACGCACATCACTTGGCGCGACATCACGTCGCGCACGCGCTTCGTCGCCGTGCCCGGCGCGATCGCCGCGCGGACGTCGGCGCCGCCGAACACGTGCGTGGACAGCAGGTGGCGAATCACCTCACGCTCACTCACCATGCCGACGACGCGCGTCTCGTCGTCGACCACGGGGAGCGCGCCGAGCCCGGTGCGCACGAGCAGGCGCGCCGCCTCCCTGAGCGGCGTGTCGGCAGGAACGGTGCGCGGATGGTCGCTCATGACGTCGCGCACGGTGAGCTGCTCCGGCAGCGCGTACGCGGCGAACGGCGCGAGGCCGACGAGCGCCGCGGCGTCCGGGACGGCGAGGATCTCGTCGAGCACCTCGCGCTGGCGCAGCAGCCGCGCGAAGCCGCCGACGACCTGGAGGTAGCGCGCGGCGAGTCGGGGCGGCGCGGCGAGCAGGAGCACGATGCGCGCGCACTCCTCCGCCTCGCCGGCGAGCTGCCGGCAGAGCGGCGCCTCCGACACGCCGAGCGCGACGAGCACCTGCCCCACCGCATCGGTGCGGTAGTGCATGAGGAACGCGCGGCCGCCCATCGCCACGGTGTCTTCCGGCCGCGCGTCGGCCGCGCGCTTCCTCAGCTTCTGCGGATCGAGCACCTCGCGCGCCGCGACGACGCGCGCGAGGAGCTGCGCGCCCGCCTCGTCGAGCGTGCGCGCCCGCAGCGGCACCAGCGTCCGCTCCGTCGAGAGGAAGTCGCGCAGCTTCACGTCACGCGTGCGCGCGCGTCAGATCCGCGCGCGGAGCAGCTCGACGAAGTCGAGGGGCCGCTTCGCGACGCCGATGCCGGCGGCGTGGAACGCCTCGATCTTCTCCGCCGCGGTGCCCGACGACCCGGAGATGATCGCGCCCGCGTGGCCCATGCGACGGCCCGGGGGCGCCGTCTGCCCCGCGATGAACCCGACGACGGGCTTCGTCATCGAGCGGCGGACGTAGGCCGCCGCCTCCTGCTCGTCGGTGCCGCCGATCTCGCCCATCATCGCCACCGCGGTGGTCTGCGGATCGGCCTCGAACGCCGCGAGACAGTCGATGAAGTTCGTGCCGTTGATCGGATCGCCGCCGATGCCGACGCAGGTGCTCTGGCCGAGTCCCGCGCGCGTGAGCTGGTAGACCACCTCGTAGGTGAGCGTCCCCGAGCGGCTCACGACGCCGATGCTGCCCGGCGTGCAGATCCGCCCGGGAATGATCCCCACCTTCGACTGGCCCGGCGTGATCAGCCCGGGGCAGTTCGGACCGAGCAGCCGCGCGCCCTTCTCCTTCACGAACGGATGGACGCGCGTCATGTCGAGCACGGGGACCCCTTCCGTGATGGCGACGATGAACGCGATGCCGGCGTCGGCCGCCTCCATGATCGCGTCCGCAGCGTACATCGGCGGCACGTAGATCACCGACGTGTTCGCGCCCGTGTCCTTCACGGCGTCGTGCACGGTGTCGAACACGGGGACGCCCTCGAACGTCTGGCCGCCCTTTCCCGGCGTGACGCCGCCGACGACGCGCGTGCCGTACTCCATCATCTGCTTCGTGTGGAAGCTGCCGTCGCGGCCGGTGATCCCCTGCACGATCACGGTCGTGGAGCGATCGATGAAGATGCTCATGCGCCCCTCGCGGCGTTCGGCGCGGCGGACGACGTCGCGAGCGCGACGGCCTGCTCGACCGCCTGGTCCATGTCGGCCGAGGCGGTGAAGCCGTTCTCCTGCAGGATCTTCATGGCGATCTCTTCGTTCGTGCCCGTGAGCCGGATGACGATGGGGATCTTCAGCGGATTGGCCTTCGTCGCCGTCACGATGCCGTTCGCGACGTCGTCGGTGCGGGTGATCCCGCCGAAGATGTTGAACAGGATGACCTTCACGCTCGGGTCGGCGGTGATGATGCGCAGCGCGTTGACGACCTTCTCCGGGTTCGACGAGCCGCCGATGTCGAGGAAGTTGGCCGGCTCGCCGCCGTAGTACTTCACGAGGTCCATCGTCGCCATCGCGAGGCCGGCGCCGTTGACGACGCAGCCCACGTCGCCGTCGAGCTTGATGAAGGTGAGGTTGGCGTTGCGCGCCGCGACCTCGCTCGGTGCTTCGGCGCTCTCGTCGCGCAGGGCGGCGAGCTCGGGGTGGCGATCGAGGGCGTTGTCGTCGATGGAGATCTTCGCGTCGAGCGCGAGCACCTCGCCCGCCGGCGTGACGACGAGCGGATTGATCTCGGCGAGCGATGCATCGTTCTTCATGAAGGCGCGGTAGAGCTGCGTCATGATCTTCGCGGCGGCGCGTACCTGCTTCACGTCGTCGAAGAGGAAGAAGCCGAGCTCCGACGCCTGGTAGGGCTGCAGCCCGTAGCGCGTATCGATCGGGAGCTTGAGGATCTTCTCGGGGGTCTTCGCCGCGACCTCCTCGATGTCGATCCCGCCGGCCGGGCTGACCATGAACACGGGCCGCTTGCTCGCGCGGTCGAGGATGATCCCGACGTACGCCTCGCTCGCGATCTCCGCCGCCGAGGTGACGAGCACCGTCTGCACGGTGAGGCCGTTGATCGTCATGCCGAGGATCCTGCTCGCGACCTCGCGGGCCTCGGCGGGCGACTTCGCGAGCTTCACGCCGCCGGCCTTGCCGCGGCCGCCGGTGTGCACCTGCGCCTTGACGACGACGGTGCCGCCGATCTTCCTGGCGATGGCCTCGGCCTGGTCGGGGGTGGTGGCGATCTCGCCGGGAGGGATCGGCACGCCCTCGGCGCGCAGCAGCTCCTTGGCCTGGTATTCGTGGATGTTCACGCCGTCTCCGCTGTGATGGTCGTTCCTGCTTCTCCGCGCACCGCGGCCTGGCCGCGGTCGAGGACCGTGATGATCGCGCGGCCGCCGGTGCGCCGCACGAAGTCGATCGCCGCGCGGACCTTCGGCGCCATGCTGCCCTCGCCGAATGCCCCCGCGCCGTCCATCCGTTCCGCCTCCTCGATCGTCAGCCGGGGGAGCGGCCGCTGCCGCGGCGTGCCCCAGTCCGCGTACACCGCGTCGACGTCGGTGAGGATCATGAGGAGCCGCGCGCCGAGATCGCGCGCCAGCACCGCCGCGGCGAGATCCTTGTCGATCACCGCGTCCAGTCCCTCCCACCCCTTCCGTGCGTCCTCGTAAATCGGCGCGCCGCCACCGCCACAGGCGATCACGATCGTGCCGCGCTCGACGAGCCGCTTGATCACGCCGAGCTCGTGGATCGCCTGCGGCACCGGACTGCCGACGACGCGCCGCAGGTTGCCCCGCCCATCCGCCTTCACCTCGTGTCCCTCGCGGCGAAGCTCTTCGGCCCGCTCCGGAGTGAGCGGCTGGCCGATGAACTTCGACGGATGCCGGAGCGCCGGATCGTCGGCCCGGACCTGCACCTGCGTGATGATCGTGACGACCTCGCGCGCCGAGCCCGCACGCCGCAGCGCGTTCTCGATCGACTGCTGGATCATGTAGCCGATCCAGCCCGCCGTCGCCGCGACGAGCACGCCGAGCGGCAGCGGACTCGCTTCGTCGCGCGCCACTTCGTTGCGCACCAGCTCGTCGCCCACCTGCGGACCGTTGCCGTGCACGACGCAGACGTTCCAGCCGCTTCGCGCCAGCTCGACGATCGGTCCCAGACTCTCGCGCGTGTGCCGGAACTGGTCGTAGATCGTGCTCCGCTCGCCGGCTGGAGCGAGCGCGTTGCCCCCCAGCGCGATCACGGCGGTCGGAGCATCGGGGGGCGGCGTCATCGCGTCAGCCCGCGCAAGCTAGGCCGCGCTCCGAGCGGGATCAAGCTCACCGCGGCGCCGGCCTGAGCGTGGCACCGAGCGCGTCGAACGAGCGTCCGAACGCCTCCCAATCGCCGCGCCGCAGCGCGTCGCGCATGTCGCGGTAGAGCGATTCCGCCTGCGTGCGCAGGTCGACCGCGGTCGCCGCGCTCGCGGCGCGCGCGGAGTCCGCGACACCGAGCGCGGCGGCGAGCGTCGGACCGGTACGCACGCTATCGCCGACGAGGCTGGCGACGCGCGCGAGCACCGGGCTCGAGCCGGCCCGCCAGCGGAACGCGGCCTGGAAATAGGTGGGCTTCCCCGCGAGCGGCACGACGCGCACCGGCCCGTGCACGATCGTGCCGTCGTGCGACGCCGTATCGGCGACGCGCAGCCGGTCGACGACGGCAGGCCAGCGCCTCGCGTCGTCGGCGAGCGGGATCCAGCTCGTCTCGCGCCCCGCGCCCCCGCCGGCGGCAACGACGCCGCGCACCCGCTCCTGGTCGTCGAGGAGCGTCCAGAGCGCGGCGACGCCGAGTCCGGGCATCGCGACGCGCATCGGCTCGTGCGACGAGGCGGAGTCGGCGGCGTCGAGCGACGCCGGGTGCCGGATCTCGAGGCTGTCGCCGCGGAAGCCGGCGACCGAGAAGGCGAGCGTCTGCGCGACCGCGCCGTCGAGCGCGGGGGGAAGCGCGGCCTGGAGCGCCGGCTGCAGCGCCGACGCGCGCACGAACAGCGAGGGGAAGCGCGCCGCCCAGCTCGTCGTCACCACTTCCGGCGCCGAGGCGAGCACGAGCCGCACGCGCCCCGTCTCCGCGTTCACGAGCGCCGTGGCCGCATGCTGGAAGTAGCCGCGATCCTCGTCGAGCAGGTGGAAGCGCTGCGCCAGCGGGTAGGCGTCCGACGCCGCGTAGAGATCGAGCGCCCAGTAGAGCGAGTCGCTCGCGACGACGGGGAGCACGTCGCCCCCCTGCACGAAGAAGGGCGCGAGCATCCGCACGCGCGCGCGCACGTCGCGCCAGCGCACCATGGTCGGACGGTCGCGCGGCAGATCGCCGAACAGGAGCCGGAAATTCTGGAGCGCCCACGCGTGCGCGAGGCGCGAGCGCGTGCTCACCATCTCGACGCCGGCGATGCGCTCGAGCGAATCGGAGAGCACGGAGTCCGGCGCGCCGCCGTACACGGCGGGCTCGTCGAGCGGGACGTCGTCCGCCGGACGCGCGGATGGCAGCCGGATCGGCTCGCCGTGGGCATCGGCACCGGCCGCCGCGTATCTGCTCACTCCCCAGAGCTCGCGGCCGCCGGCGACTCCCTCTTCGGCGCGCTCGACGAACAGCGCGGCGAGCCCGTCGCCGACGGGCGCCCACGCGGCGCCGGAGCCGACGACGTCGACGTGCCGCTCGCGCTCGACGTAGCGCCGGAGGGTGGCGGCGTCCCAGACCCCGACGCGGCGGCTCAGCGACTCCGCGCTCGTGAAGCCGGTGCCGAGCGACTCGGCGCGCATGCGATACACGCCGAAGGCGCGGCGCGTGTAGCCGAGCCGCGTCGCCTGATACGGGCGCTCCTGCCGGTCGGCCGCGTCGGGATCGGCCGACCGGCGCGCGACGAGCGGCGCCACGGTGCGCGCGATCAGCGAGAGCAGCAGCACCGCGCTCACGGAGAAGAAGGCCAGCCGCATCTGCCCGCTCCAGCCGGCCCAGAGCACGATCACCGCCGCGCACAGGGTGACGAGCGAGAGCACGAGCGTCGCCGGCACGGTCACGCGCTGGTCGATCGAGGTGAACGCCCCACCCGGTCCGCTTCCCTCCGCGAGCAGCCGGTACATGCCGAGCCGGTAGCTCCACGCGAGCCCGAGGAGGAGCATGCCGCCGAGCATCGTGAAGTGCCGCCGCACGTACGCGGACACGTACAGCGCGCCGCGCGACCAGCGCAGGCTCGGCGTCAGCGCGTAGAGGAGCACCACCACGCCGATGACGACGAGCAGCGTCACCATCGCCCAGTAGTAGAGCTGCGTCTCGAGCGGCAGCCAGTAGACGAAGAAGCCGAGATCGGCGCCGAAGTACGGATCGCTCTCGCCGAAGGGCTGGCCGACGCGCGCGAGCGTCGCGACCCACCACACCTCGCCGGGCATCGTGAGCGCGAGCCCGAGGAGGAGAGAGAGCCCCAGCGTGGCGAGGAGCAGATACCGGCTCGGCACCTCCTCGCCGATCTCGATGTTCGCGATGCGGCGGGGGAGCACGAGCGAGACGACCGACTGCCGCACGGCGTAGAGGTTCACGAAGGCGAACGCGCTCGCGGCGAGGCACGACGCGAGGCGCAGCCCGAGCCGCGTGAGGAAGCGGGTCCGCCAGACCTCGCCCGCGCCGAGCGCGTCGAACCAGAGCGCGTCGGCGTACTGCTCGCTCCCCCACCGTCCGAGCGCGAGGACGAGCGCCGCGGCGGCGAGCGCGCCGATGACGACTCGCCGTCTGGTCACGTCAGACGGTCACGCCCTGCTCGCGCAGCCAGCCTTCCATCTCGGCGCGGATCTCGGCGAGCCGCGCCTCCGAGCGCGCCTCGAACCGCGTCACGAGAATCGGCTGCGTGTTGGACGCCCGGATCAGTCCCCAGCCGTCGCCGAACAGCACGCGCACGCCGTCGACGTCGATCACGTCGCGCCGCGCGCGGAAGTGGGCGACCGCGCGCTCGACGATGCCGAACTTCACGTCGTCGCCGCAGTCGACGCGGATCTCCGGCGTGCTCACGAACTCCGGGACGTCGGCGAGGAGCTCGCGCACGGAGCGGCCCGCATCGGCGACGAGGCGGAGGAGCCGCGCCGCGCCGTAGAGCGCGTCGTCGTAGCCGTAGTAGCCGTCGGCGAAGAACATGTGGCCCGACATCTCACCGGCGAGCGGCGCGCGCAGCTCCTTCATCTTGTCCTTGATGAGCGAGTGCCCCGTCTTCCACATCACCGGCACGCCGCCCGCCTTCTCGATCGCGTCCGGGAGCGCCTGGCTGCACTTCACGTCGAAGATGACCGCGCTGCCCCGCCCCGACCGCGCGAAGAGATCGCGCGCGTACAGGATGAGCAGATGGTCGCCCCAGATGATGCGGCCCGCGCCATCGACCAGCCCGATGCGATCGGCATCGCCGTCGAAGGCGATCCCGAGCTCGGCACGCTCGCGCTGCACGGCGCCGATCAGGTCCTCGAGGTTCTCGGGGACGGTGGGATCCGGATGATGGTTGGGGAAGGTGCCGTCGCTCTCGGCGAACAGTCCCACCGCCTCGAGGCCGAGCGCGCGGAAGAGCTGCGGCGCCACGAGCGCGCCGGCGCCGTTGCCGCAGTCGTACACCATGTGCACGGGCCGCGAGATGCGGCCGATCCGCGCGACGACGTCGGCGACGTAGCGGTCGACGACGTCCTCGGTCCGGACGCGGCCCGCCGGGCTCACCGCCGGCGCGGCGATGCGCGCGTACAGCTCGCCGATGTCGTGGCCGTGCAGCGACTCGCTCCCGAGGCAGAGCTTGAATCCGTTGTACTCGGCGGGGTTGTGCGAGCCGGTGATCTGGATGCCGCCGGCGACGCCGAGGTTGAACAGGCTCCAGTAGAGCAGCGGCGTGGGGACGACGCCGATGTCGACGACGCCCACGCCGCCCTCGGTGAGGCCGGCGACGAGCGCGTCGCGGAGCTTCGTGCCGCTCGGGCGGTTGTCGCGCCCGACGGCGACCTCGCCGCGCACCCCTCGATCGCGCATCAACGCGGCGTAGGCGCGGCCGATCGCGTGCGCCGCTTCGACCGTCAGATCCCGATCGACGATCCCGCGGATGTCGTTCTGTCGAAAGATGCCGGAAGCGATGGTCACGTCGGGAAGGCAGCGAGGCGAGATCCCGGGGCCGGTCGCCCCGGGCGGGTCAGCGACCGATGCCGGCGAGGTCGGTTGCTGCGGGAGCCGGTGGCGATGCGGCAGCCGACGCCTCGAGCGTCTTGAACGGCGCTTCGCCCGCGCGCGCGAAGGTCACGGCGAGCTGCGGCATCACGCCGATCACGAGCAGCGCGGCGGCGCACGAGACCATGACGAACTGCGTCCAGCCGCGCGTCTCGGGCGGCAGCGTCGCGCCGGCGGGGCGCGGCCGCATGAACATCACCATCACGACGTAGAGGTAGTAGCCGGCCGAGATCACCGTCGTGAGCACGAGGATCACCGCGAGCGTGATCTGCGGCGTCGGCGCGTAGAGCGCCGCCTGGAGCACGAACCACTTGGCGAGGAACCCCGCCCCGCCGAAGATCGGGAAGCCCATCAGCGCGAGCATGAACACGGTCATCGCGGCCGCGAGCCAGGGGCGCACCGTCCACAGCCCGCTCAGATCCGTCGTCGTGACCGGCGCATCGCCGCGCGAGAGGACGACGAGCACGGCGAAGGCGCCGAACGTCGCCAGCGTGTACGCGAGCAGGTAGAAGAGCATCGCCGAGGCGCCGCGCGGCGTGTTCGCCGCCAGGGCGACGAGGATGAACCCCGCGTGCGCGATCGACGAATAGGCGAGCAGCCGCTTCATGTTCCGCTGCTGGAGCCCGATTGCGTTGCCGAAGATCATCGTCGCGATCGCGAGTCCCGCCACGGCGCGGTGCCAGATCCCGAACTCGCCGGCGAACGCCTCGAGCCACACGCGCAGGAACGCGGCGAACGCGGCGGTCTTCACCGTCGCCGCCATGTACGCCGTGATCGGATTGGGCGCGCCGTCGTACACGTCGGGTGCCCACATGTGGAACGGGACGCTCGACACCTTGAAGCCGAAGCCGACGAGCAGCATCGCGATCCCGATCAGGAGGAGCGGATTGCCCGACAGGCCATGCTCGGCGACGCGCATCCGGATCTCGTGCAGCCCCGTGGTGCCGGTGGCCCCGTACACGAGCGCGATCCCGTACAGCAGGAACGCCGTGGAGAACGCACCGAGCAGGAAGTACTTGAGCGCCCCCTCGGCGGAGCGCTCGCTCCGGCGGTCGATTCCGGCGAGCGCGTACACCGAGATGGACATCAGCTCGATGCCGAGGAACACGATCATGAGATCGCGCGCGGCGGCGAGCAGCATCATCCCCGACGAGGCGAGGAGGATGAGCACGTGGATCTCGGCCGTGGTGCTGCCGAGCCGGTCGTTGTCGTCGATCGCCAGCGCGAGGGCGCCGATGGTGCCGAGCAGGATGACGACGTCCATCAGCCAGCGGAACGTATCGACGGCGATCGGGCCGTCGGTGGCGACGATCGGCCGGTACATCGCGATGAACACCGCGATGAGCGTCGCGACGGCGAGCACGATGGAGAGGACGCCGACCTGGCGCTGGTGCTCGGCGGACTCGCGCCGCCACACGGCGAAGACGAGGAGGAGCATCGCCCCGCCCATGAGGATCAGGTCGGGAACGAGCACCCCCGCGAGGTGCGCCGGATTGGCGAGATCGAAGTAGCGCATCGTCAGCGGCCCTCGCTCGCGAAGTCGATGCGACCCGCGGCCCTCGTCTCGACCGTTCGGACGAACTTCTCCGACGAGACTTCCATGCGCCGCAGCACCGGCGCCGGATAGACGCCGAGCCAGATGATGAGCGCCACGAGGGGCGCCATGACGAGCAGCTCGCGGCGGTTGAGGTCGGGCATGTGCTCGTTCTCGACCTTGTCCAACGGGTTGAACAGGATCCGCTGGATCGCCCACAGGAGATACACCGCGGCGAGGATCACCACGACCGTGGCGATGAACGTGAGGACCGGCGTGGTACGGAAGGCGCCGAGCAGCACGAGGAACTCGCCGATGAATCCGTTCGTGCCCGGAAGGCCGATCGAGCTGAACGACACGAGCGTGAGCAGGGCGGCGAACATCGGCACGACACGCGCGATCCCACCGTACGAATCGAGCATGCGCGTGTGGCGGCGTTCGTACATCATGCCGATGAGGAAGAAGAGCGCGCCGGTGGAGATGCCGTGGTTGATCATCACCATGAGCGCACCCTGCACGCTCTCCACGGTGAGCGCGAAGATGCCGAGCATCACGAAGCCGAGATGGCTCACCGAGCTGTACGCGACGAGCTTCTTGAAGTCGGGCTGCACCATCGACATGAGCGCGCCGTACACGATGCCGATGACGGCGAGCACCAGCACCACCGTGCGCACCGTCGGATGCATCGCGGCACCGGGGAAGAGCGGCAAGGCGAGCCGGAGGAAGCCGTACGTGCCGAGCTTGAGCATGATCGACGCGAGCACCACCGACCCCGCCGTCGGCGCCTCGACGTGCGCGTCGGGGAGCCAGGTGTGCAGCGGGAACATCGGCACCTTCACCGCGAAGGCGAGGAAGAAGGCGCCGAACAGCCAGAGCGCGGCACGCGACGAGAGATGGGCGTTGGCGAGAATCGCGTCGTACGAGAAGTTCGCGACGCCCCCGGGCTGCGCGTTGCCGAGATACACGATCCCCACCAGCATGAGCAGCGAGCCGAGGAAGGTGTAGATGAAGAACTTGAGACTGGCGTAGATCCGGCGCGTGCCCCCCCAGATCCCGATGATGAAGTACATCGGGATCAGCATCGCCTCCCACATCACGTAGAAGAGGAAGAGATCGAGCGCCATGAAGACGCCGAGCATCCCCGTGGTGAGCACGAGCAGCAGCGCGTAGTAGGCGCGCGTCTTCCGCCGGATGTAGGTGAAGCTGCCGTACGACGACAGCAGCATGATGAAGGTCGTGAGCAGCACCATCATCAGCGAGATGCCGTCGAGGCCGAGCGTGAAGCGGATTCCCCACGCGGGGATCCACGCCCGGTCGAACGACTGCTGCCATCCGGCGAAGGTCGGCTCGAACGACCACCAGAGGCCGAGCGAGAGCAGGAACTCGATCGCGAAGATGATCGTCGCCAGCGAGCGCGGCGCGCGTGCGGCGCCGGAGACCACCTCGTCCTCGCCGTCGGCGCCGGCGCGGCCCGTGAGCAGCACCGCGACCGCGCCCACGAGCGGCAGCGCGAGCAGCACCGGCAGGATCCAGTACTGGTACCCGATCGAGAGCAGGAGCGCGCGCATCGCGTTAGCGGAAGGTGAAGGCGCCGAGCACGAACAGCACGCCGACGACGAGGACCCAGGCGTACGTGCCGGTCTGTCCGGACTGGAGCTGCGACCCGAGGTAGCCGACGGCACGCGTGAGCCACCCGCCCATCGGCACGCTCGTCCCGACCGCCTGGTCGTCGTCCTTGCTCTGCACGATGAGGCGCGTCAGCCGGTCGATGATGCCGACGTCCACGCCGCGCCAGAGCAACCCGCGCGAGATGCCGACCAGCGGCTGGACGATGGCGGCGTCGTACGCTTCGTCCACGTAGTACTTGTCGGCGAGCACCTTCTCGAAACCGTGCTCCGCCGGCGATTCCACCTTCGGCACCAGACGCTCCGGCTTGAGCCGAACGACGGCGAGCAGGATGCCGGCGAGCGCGATGGCGACCGCCACGAGGATGAGCGCGATCTCCGTTCCGTGCGACGCTTCGACCGGCGCGCCGCCGGTGATCCGCAGCGCCGACGCGCCGACCACCGGCTCGAGCCAGCGGTCCAGCGCGCCCACGGGCCCGAGGGGGATGAGCGCGGGCAGGTTGAACCATCCGCCGACGACGCTCAACACGCCGAGCACGACGAGCGGACCGGTCATGATCCACGGCGACTCCGCCAGGTGCTCGCGTTCGCGGTCACCGGTCCGATTCGGTCCGTGGAAGGTGTAGAGCATCATCCGCGTCATGTAGACGGCGGTCATGAACGCCGCGGCCAGTCCGAGCACGTACGCGACGTACAGGACGACGCTCCCCGGCATGCCGAGCCAGTGCGCCTCGGCGAGCGTGGAATGCCCCGCGCGGAGGAAGAGCGAGCCGAGGATCTCGTCCTTCGAGAAGAAGCCGGAGAAGGGCGGCACGCCGGCGATGGCGAGCGTCGCCGCCCACATCAGAATCCAGGTGACCGGCAGGTAGCGCTTGAGGCCACCCATGTTGCGCATGTCCTGCGCGTCGTCGTGGCTGTGCGTCGCGTGATACGCCGCGTGCATGGCGTAGATCACCGAGCCCGAGCCGAGGAAGAGCAGCGCCTTGAAGAAGGCGTGCGTCATCAGGTGGAAGATGCCGGCGACGTACGCACCGCTCCCCACGCCGACGAACATGTAGCCGAGCTGGGACACGGTCGAATAGGCCAGCACCTTCTTGATGTCCCACTGCTTGAGGGCGATCGATGCGGCGAAGATCGCCGTCACCGCGCCGATCACGACGACGGTGAGGCTCGCCACCGGCGCCATGGCGAAGAGCAGGTTGCTGCGGGCGACCAGATACACCCCCGCCGTGACCATCGTCGCCGCGTGGATCAGTGCGGAGACCGGGGTCGGGCCGGCCATCGCGTCGGGGAGCCAGACGTAGAGCGGGATCTGCGCGCTCTTGCCGATGCATCCGAGGAACAGGAAGAGACAGATCGCCGTCACGACCGGACCGCCGACCGGGAGGCTCGCGGCCGCGGCGTTCACCCCCGCAAAGTCGAGCCGTCCCAGATTCGCGAACAGCATGAACATCGCGATGAGGAAGCCGAAGTCGCCGATCCGGTTGACGACGAACGCCTTCTTCCCGGCGTCGGCGTTCGCCTTGTCGTTGAACCAGAAGCCGATCAGCAGGTAGGAGCAGAGGCCCACCCCTTCCCAGCCGATGAACAACACGGGGTAGCTCGCGCCCAGGACGAGCACGAGCATGAAGAACACGAACAGGTTCAGGTAGGCGAAATACCGGGCGTAGCCCGGATCGTCGCGCATGTACCCGACGCTGAACAGGTGGATGAGCGCGCCGACCCCGGTGATGATGAGAATCATCACCATCGAGAGCTGATCGAGCTGGAAGGCGACGTCGAGGGCCAGATCGCCGGCGGGCATCCAGGCGAAGTACGTCTGCACGAACGGCGTGTGGACGTCGGCCGCCGAACGCATCGCGAGGAAGATGAGCGCCGCGAGCACGAACGCGGCCGCGAGGACCCCCGGGCCGATCAGGCTCACCAGCCCCGCGTAGCGGTGGCGCGCGACCGGATGATGATCGTCGCCGTGCGCGCCGCCCCCCGTCGCATCGTGCGCCGCGTGCCCATCCTGCCCGTCGGCGCCGTGCGCGGCGCCCGGGTCGGTCGGGCCGGCTCGATACGCCGACGCCAGCGAGAGCCACCCGTTCACGACGAATCCGAGCAGCGGCAGCAGCGGCAGCAGCCACAGGTAGTCCGCCACCGTTCCACTCAGCGGGTGCGCTCCCGCCAGTCCGGCTTGCTGGAGGAGCATCAGCCCTTGAGGAGATTGATGTTCGACAGATCGACCGTCTGCCGGTGCCGATACAGTGCGATGATGATCGCGAGTCCGACCGCCGCCTCCGCCGCCGCGACGGTCATGACGAAGAAGACGAACACCTGTCCCCCCGCCCCGTACACCCGCGCGAACGCGACGAAGGTGAGGTTCACGGCGTTGAGCATCAGCTCGACGCACATGAAGATGATGATCGCGTTGCGCCGCGTGAGCACCCCGACGACGCCGATCGTGAACAGCACCGCGCTGAAGAACAGCGACTCAGCGAGCATGGGCACGCTCCCGGCGCTTGCCGAGCACCACCGCGCCCACCACCGCGGCGAGCAGCAGCACGCTCGTCACCTCGAAGGCCAGCAGATACTCGCGGAACAGCGGACCGGCGACCGGCGCGATCGCCCCGGTCGCCGCGATCTGATTCGCGATCGTCCCGGCCGGCAGCGTCAGCGACTCGGGCACGCGGGGCCGCGTGATCGCGAACACCTGCGCCAGGAGCGCCAGACCCACCAGTCCTCCCGCCAGCTTCCACCACGTGCCGCGCACGTCGTCGACGTCGGACGGATGCCCGAGGTTGAGCAGCATGATCACGAACAGGAACACGACCATGATCGCCCCGGCGTAGACCAGTACCTGGATCACTCCGATGAACTGCGCGTCGAGCAGGACGTACAGCGCGGCCAGGCAGAACATCGTGTTCACCAGCCACAGCACCGCCGCCACGGGGCTCTTCCGCGTGACGAACGCGAGCGCGGACGCGATCGCGAGGATCCCGAACAGATAGAAGTGGAAGACGTAGAACAGCGGGAGCGCCCCGTGGGTCATCATTCCCCCCGAGGATCCGCCGGATCCCACATCTCGCACACGGGGTGGGTCTGCGCCATCAGCCGTTCCAGATCGTAGACGAACCCCTCGCGGCTGTACTCCGCGTTTTCGTAGTGCCGGCCGACGTGGATCGCTTCCTCGGGGCACACCTCCTGGCAGTAGCCGCAGAAGATGCAGCGGAACTCGTCGATCTCGAAGACGAGCGGGTAGCGGTTCCCCTTCTCGTCCTCGCCGGGGACCAGCTTGATGCAGTTCGCGGGGCAGATGCTCGGACAGAGGCCGCAGGCGACGCACTTCGCCTTGCCATCCTCCGTCGTGAGCATGCGGTGCGTGCCCCGCCACCGCTTGGAGATCGATTCCTTCTGCTCCGGATACTGCGTCGTGACGCGCTCCGGATTGACGAGATGCTTGAGCGTGTGCGCCATGCCGGTGAGGGTGGCGCGCACGTAGCTCGTCTGCTCGATCGGCCGCTCGACGACCTTGACGCCGATGGACATCAGTCTCCGGATTCGGGAAGGAGGGACGCCTCGCTCGGCGTGCTCACGGCGCGCAGCCTCGCCACCTCGCGCGGGGCGAGCCGCGAGTACGCCGGGCTGATCACCCGGCCACGATCGAGCAGGATGAACAGGACCACCACCGCCGCGACGTTCAGCAGAATCAGGCCGAGGTGGAACGGCACCGAGCCCCGCGCGAAGCCGAGCGCGTCGAGGGTCAGCACCGTCCCCGCCACGGCGACGATGTACCCCAGCGCCAGCGGCAACATGAGCTTCCAGCCCAGCGACATGAGCTGGTCGTACCGGAAGCGCGGCAGCGTCCAGCGGATCCACATGTACAGGAACACGAAGAAGAGGATCTTCGTCGCGAAGCAACCGAGCGTCAGGAAGGTCTTGAGGAACGTGAAGGGCGCGACGTTGTCCCACAGGGTGAACGGGATGTCCCACCCGCCGAAGAACAGCGTCGCCATCAGCGCGCTCGCCGTCACCATGTTCGCGTACTCGGCGATGAAGAAGAGCGAGAACTTCATCGCGCTGTACTCGGAGTGGTACCCGGCGATCAGCTCCGACTCGGCCTCGGGGAGATCGAACGGAAGCCGGTTCGTCTCGGCGAACGCGGCGACGAGGAAGATGAAGAACGCGATCGTGAGGTTGAGGACGTTCCACGTCTCGAACGCCTGCTGGTTCACGATCGCGTTCATCGACACGTTGCCCGCCAGGAGCAACACGGGAATGGTGCTCATCCCCATGGCGATCTCGTACGAGATCATCTGGGCGCTCGAGCGGAGCCCGCCGAGCAGCGAGTACTTGTTGTTCGAGGACCATCCCGCGAGGACGATCCCGTACACCCCGAGCGACGCGATCGCGAGGATGAAGAGGAACCCGATCGGCAGCGGTGCGAGCGCCATCTCGATCCGGCCCCACCGCGAGTCCCACGGCGAGGCGAAGGGGATCACCGCCCACGTCACCAGCGCCGGAATGAACGCCATCACGGGCGCCAGGATGAAGAGCGGCATGTACGCCGCCGACGGGTACGTCTCCTCCTTCACGAAGTTCTTGAGCCCGTCGGCGAACGGCTGGCCGATGCCGTGCCAGCCGACCCGGTTCGGGCCGTGCCGGTCCTGGATCCACGCCGAGATCTTGCGCTCGGCCAGCGTGAGCAGGGCGACGCCGACCATGTACACCGAGAAGACCACGATCAGCTTCACGAGCGTGAAGAGGAACCAGGGAATGGCGTGTGGCTCGCTCCCCGGTACCGCCGCCTGCAACAGCGCGTGGACGCTCGTCATGCGGTGGCTCCCGCGCTCGCTGCCGCGCCGGCGATCATCGCGCCGCGCATGCCCAGCCCGTCGTACGACAGGCCGCCGAACGCCGGCACCGCGGCGGCGAGCGCGTCGAACGCCTGCCCCGCCGTCCAGTAGCCGGCGCCTTCACCCATGGCGGTGAGGAGATCGCCGACCACGAAGTAGCTCGGTCGCGCCACGCCCGGCGCCGCCTTCGCCTGGAAGAAGCGCTGTACCCGGCCGCGCAGATTCGTGAACGTCCCTTCCTCCTCCACGCAGTTGGCGATCGGCAGCACCACCACGGCGGCGTGGCGCGCCCACGCGGGGAGCGTCGTGCCGATCACGATGATCGCGCCCGCTCGGGCGGCGTCGCCCGCATCGAGCTGCGCGAGCTCCTCGTCGGCGACGACGAGCACGTCACCGGCGCCGAGACCGGAAAGCGGCGTGTCGCTCCGCGTGAAGCCGACGAGCTCCGCGCCCCGGCCGTTCGCCGCGCGGTCGCGGCGCAGCGCGAGATCCCCGACGCCGGGCAGCGGCGCCTCGTCTCCCTGCGGCACACGGAACGCGCCGCGCCCGCCCGTGCGGCTCGCGAGCCTGGAGAGCAGGAACAACGTCTCGTTCGAGAGATTGGGTGACGCGAGCACGAAGGCGCGCTTGCCCGCGAGCGCACTCGCGGCGGCGCGAAGCGCGATCTCCCAGTCGGCCGACGCGAGGACGCCCGCCTGGCGCACGAGCGGCACCTCGACGCGATCCTTCCGGTTCAGCCATCGGTAGCTCAGCCGGCCGTGATCGCACATGAAGAACTCGTTCACCTGGTCGTTCGGCCGAGGGCGGAGCCGCACGATCTGATTGTCGCGCGTCTCGACGATCATGTTGCATCCCTGCGAGCAATTCGGACACACCGACGCCGCCCGGTCGAGCTCCCAGGCTCGCGCCTTGTTGAGCGAGTCCTTGGACAGCAGCGCGCCCACCGGGCAGAGGTCGATCACGTTCCCCGCCCATGCGTGGGTGAGGTCTCGTCCCTCGAACTTCGCGATCAGTGCGCGGTCGCCGCGCTCGGCGACCGTGAGCGTGGGTTCGTGGGCGACGTCGTCCATGAACCGCACGCAGCGCGTGCAGAGAATGCATCGGTTCGTGACGTAGACGACGTCGCCGCCGAAGTCCTCCACCGGGTTGAACCGCTTGGGGTCGCGAAGCCGGCCTTCGGCACGTCCTTCGTGATACGTGTAGTCCTGCAGCTCGCACTCCCCCGACTGGTCGCAGATGGGGCAGTCCAGCGGATGGTTGATGAGCAACATCTCGAGCACGCCCTTGCGGGCTTCGAGCGCCTTCTCCGAGTGGACGTGGACCACCTGCCCCTCGGCGGCCGCCGTCGCGCAGGAGGGCGCGAGCTTCGGCGCCTTCTCCACCTCGACGAGACACATGCGGCACACGCCCGCCACCGGCAGGCCGGGGTGATAGCAGTAGTGCGGGATCAGCACCCCCACCGTCTTCGCCGCCTCGAGAATCGAGGTGCCGTCCGGCACGCTGGCCGGCCGCCCCTCGATCGTGAGGTTCACCATCTTCACATCCGCCATCAGGCCACCTGCGCTGGCACCATGTGGACCGTCTTCTTCTTGATCAGCGCCTCGAAGTCGCCGCGGAACTTGTGGATCCCCGACGCGATCGGCGTGGCGCACGAATCGCTCAACACGCAGATCGTCTTGCCGGTCATGTTCTCGCCGATGTCGAGCAGCGTGTCCAGATCCTCCGCCGAGCCCTCGCCGGCGACGATGCGCTCGAGGATCCGCGTCGACCACGCCGTGCCCTCACGGCACTGCGTGCACTGCGCACAGCTCTCGTGGGCGAAGAAGCGCGCCGCGCGGGCGATCTGCTTCACGAGGTTCTGCGCGTCGTCGATCACGATCACGCCGCCCGAGCCGAGCATCGTGCCGTTGGCGACGAACCCTTCGTAGTCCATCGGCGAGTTCTCGGCTTCCTCGCGCGTCTGGATCGGCACAGAGATCCCGCCCGGGATGATCGCCCGGAACTCGCGTCCGGGAAGCGGTCCGCCGCAGAGGTCGTACAGGAAATCCTTGAAGGGAAACCCGAGGGTGACCTCGTAGTTGCCCGGCTTCCGGATGTTGCCGCACACGGAGAACAGCTTCGTCCCCGTGCTCTTCGGGTTGTCGGGCCGGCCGAACTTCTTGTACCACTCGGCGCCGTTGACGAGGATGTGCGGAACCGCGGCGAGCGTCTCGACGTTGTTGATCGTCGTCGGCTGGCCGAAGAGGCCCGCGACCGCCGGAAAGGGCGGCTTGATGCGCGGGTTGCCGCGGCGCCCCTCGAGGGAGTTCATGAGCGCCGTCTCCTCGCCGCAGATGTAGGCGCCGGCGCCCTTGTGCACGTAGACGTGCACCGTCTTGCCGGTCCCCATCGCGTTCGTGCCGAGGATCCCGGCCGCGTACGCCTCGCGGCAGGCGGCGTTCATCCGCTCGATCGGCTCCGTGTACTCGCCGCGGATGTAGACGTACGCCACCTCGGCGCCGATCGCGTACGCGCCGATCGCGCATCCCTCGACGAGGGCGTGCGGCGTCCACCGCATGATCTCGCGGTCCTTGAACGTGCCGGGCTCGGACTCGTCGGCGTTGCAGCAGAGGTAGTGCGGCTTACCGTCGCCGGGCTTCATGAACGACCACTTCACGCCCGTCGGGAAGCCGGCGCCGCCGCGACCGCGAAGCCCCGACTCCTTGACGACGGCGACGATCTCCGCCGGCGACATCCCGAGCGCCGTGCGCAGCGCTTCGTAGCCGCCGCGCTTGCGCCAGCCGTCGAGGCTGATCGCGTCGGGATCGCCGAAGTACTTCGAGAGGACGAGCGTCTCGCGCTCGTGCGGCGTGTGCGGGAACCCCATGTCAGCCCAGAGAGGCGAGGAGCGCGGGCACCGTCTCCGGCGTCACCGACTCGATGTATTTCTCGTTGACCATCACCGGCGTGGCGAAGCCGCACGCGCCGAGGCACTCGACTTCGATCACCGTGTACTTGCCGTCGGCGGAGGTGATGCCGAGCTCCTCGCACCCGGTGTGCTTGAGCAGCGCGTTCACCACGTCCTCGGCGCCGCACACGTTGCACGGCGACGTGGTGCAGACCTGAATGAAGTGCTGCCCGACGGGATGCTGGTGGTACATCGTGTAGAAGGTGACCACTCCCTTCACGTACGCCGGGGTGAGATCGAGCACCTCGGCCACTTCGGCCATGCCCTCGCTGCTCACCCACCCGCGCGCTTCCTGCACGATCCAGAGCGCGGGCAGGAGCGCGGCCATCTTGGTCGGATAGCGCGTGATCAGCTCGTCGAGCTCCTGGCGGCGCGCGCCGGTGAACACCGGCTCGTACGGCGTGGCGGGGTGCAGGCCGTGCTGCAGATCGCCCGGCGCGCGAAGGTCGCCCATCTCGTGCGGCGCGCTCATCGGTCTATTTCCCCCATCACGATGTCGATGCTCGCGTTGATCGCGATCACGTCGGAGAGCAGGTGGCCCTCGACCATCTTCGGGATCGCCGAGAGGTTCACGAACGAGGGTGGTCGGATGCGCCAGCGCACCGGCTTCGGCGTGCCGTCGGAGACCATGTAGTAGCCCTTCTCGCCCTTGGGGCTCTCCACGGCGACGTACGCTTCCCCGACGGGCGGACGCGGGCCCTCCATCACCTGCTTGAAGTGATGGATCATGCTTTCCATGTCGCTCGTCGCCTTGGACTTGGGCGGCAGGATCACCCGGGGGTCGTCGACGTTCACCGGTCCGTCGGGAAGCCGGTCGAGCGCTTGCTCGAGGATGCGGATCGACTGGCGCATCTCCTCCATGCGCACGAGATACCGGTCGTAGACGTCGCCCGCCTGGCCCACCGGGACGTCGAAGTCGTAGGTCTCGTAGTCGAGGTACGGGAAGTCCTTGCGGACGTCGTACGCCACGCCGCTCGCGCGGAGCATCGGCCCGGAGAGTCCGTAGTTCACCGCCTCTTCCGCCGACATCGCCCCCAGCCCGACCGTGCGGCCGACCCAGATCGCGTTCTTCGTCAGCATCGTGCTGCACTCCTCGAGCACCTTCGGGAAGGTGCGGACGAAGTGGGCGAGGTCCTCGGTCCATCCGTCCGGGATGTCGGCGCCCATCCCGCCGACCCGCGTGAGCGTCGTGGTGAGCCGCGCGCCGATCCAGCTCTCGAGCATCGTGTAGACGCGCTCGCGCTGCTGGAAGATCCAGAGGAAGGGGGTGAACGCGCCGATGTCGATGCAGAAGGTGCCGAGCCAGACGCAGTGCGAGATCAGCCGCGAGAGCTCCATCGCGATGACGCGGAGCACCTTGCACCGCTCCGTGATCTCGATGCCGAACAGCCGCTCCGCGCCGAGCGCGAACGCGACGTTGTTCCCCGGGCTGTTGAGGTAGTCCTCGCGGTCGGTCCAGGGGATGATCTGATTGTACTGGCGGTACTCGCCGATCTTCTCGAAGCCGCAGTGCAGGTAGCCGATGTGCGGCACGCACCGCACGACCGTCTCGCCGTCGAGCTCGAGGACGAGCCGGAGCACCCCGTGCGTGGCCGGGTGCTGCGGACCGATGTTGATCAGCATGTGCTCGCCCTCGAGCTCGGGCTCGAGGGCGGGCGGCGGGGCGAGGGGCACCAGGTTGCCGGCGTCGTCGGTGGCCAGCGGGACGCGCTGCGGGCGTCCCTGCGCGTCGAGCCCCGTCGTCGACAGCTCGACCTCGACCGTGCGTGTCTTCGTCGCCATGCGCTACTCTCCCACCGGCTCGCCGCGGCGCAGCCGCTGCCGCTGCTCCAGGGAGAGCTCGTCGAACGCCTCCAGCACCGAGAGCTCCTCCATCGAGTACTTCGCCTCGGGGTTCTGCGCCAGAATCTGCCGGAGCTGCTCCGACCGGCTGAACCGCCCGCGCAGCGGGAAGTCCTTCCGCAGCGGATAGCCCTCCTTGTACTGCTCCCACATCAGCAGGCGGCGCAGGTCGGGATGGCCGTCGAAGCGGATGCCGAACATGTCGTAGCACTCGCGCTCGAGCCAATCGGCGCCCTTGTACACGTCCCACACGCTCGGCACGACGAGCGGCTGCCCCTTCGGGATCAGCGCCTTGAGCCGGAGGAATCGGCGGTACGGGAGCGAGCGCAGATGCCAGACGACCTCGATCGGCCGGTCGAGATCGCGGAACTCCACGGCGGTGATGTCCGAGAGGTAGTCGTAGCGTTGCGTCGGGTCGTCGTGCAGCCAGTGCACGAGCGCTCCGACGCTGCTCCGGTCGACGATGACGGTCGTCTCGCCCCACACGACGTCGACGCGTTGCACGGCGCCGGCGAAGCGATCGCGCAGCGCCGCGGCGGTCGGGTTCTCGGCGCCCCCCTGATAGGGCACCGCGCGCGGCGTCGCCGGCGGCGCGACCGCGGCGCCTTCCGCGTGCCCCGCGACGACCGGAAGGAAATTCTCGCTCACAGCCCCGACCGCGTCTGATGCACCGAGTTGCCGAACGGCTCGGAGACCTCGTCGATGAGCGGCGGCGGGATGTACAGCTTGCTGACGGGATCCGGCTCCATCTCGTTGCGGAGCGATTGGTCGGCCATCCGCTCCTTCTTCACCTTCGCCTGGAGCATCATGATGCCGTACATGAGCCCTTCGGGACGCGGCGGGCAGCCCGGCACGTAGACGTCGACGGGGATGATCGTGTCGATCCCCTGCACCACGGCGTAGTTGTCGAACATGCCGCCCGACGAGGCGCAGGCGCCCATCGAGATGCACCACTTGGGCTGCGGCATCTGCTGCCAGATCCGGCGCAGCACGGGGGCGAGCTTGAACGGCACGCGGCCGGCGCAGATGAGGACGTCCGCCTGTCGCGGGGAGAAGCTCATGCGCTCCATGCCGAACCGCGCGAGATCGAACTTGCTGGCCGCGGTGGCCATGAACTCGATCGCGCAGCAGGCCGTGCCGAAGGGCATCGGCCACAGCGAGTTGGCGCGCCCCCAATTGACGAGGAAATCGAGCTTCGTCGTCACCCAGCTCTCGTGCGAGCCCGGGCCGGCGTCGACCCCCGTCTCCACCCGACGGGTATCTAGTCCCATTGGAGTGCTCCCTTCTTCCACACGTAGATGAACCCGACGAGGAGGATCGCGATGAACACGATCATCTCCCAGAGGCCGAAGAACGAGAGATGGCCCTGCGGGCAGGCACCGGCGACGAGGTCGGCCCCGCAGGAGAGCCGGCGAAACTCGGCGCCCCAGGGGATCATGAAGACCGTCTCGATGTCGAAGATGATGAACAGCACCGCGACCATGTAGAACTTCACGGAGAAGCGATCGCGGGCGTCGCCGATGACCGGCATGCCCGACTCGTAGGCGGTCAGCTTCTCCGCGGTGGGCCGCGGGCGCAGCGTCAGGTGCGAGATCAGGAGGATCAGCGCCGCATTGGCGACGACGAATCCCAGGAGCAGCAGGACCGGAAAGTACGTTCGTGCCATGAGTCTCCGCACTTCGTGAAAACTTTCACTAAGTCGCAGCGCCTGAACTTACCCAGCGCGTCGAAGCAGTGTCAACGGCGTGGAACGACGGTGCGCAGTTGGGAACAGCAGTGAGCGGTTCGCGGTCGACGGTGAACGGTTCACGTCAGCGGGCAGGAACGACGACGGCGGCCCGTGAGACGCAGGAACTGTCCCCAGGCCGACCGCCGACCGAGAAACAGCCAACCGACGAACCGCTCACCGTTCACCATGAACTGTCCGCCGTCGTTCGTGGCAAAGCGCGTGCGCCCCGCGTACCTTTCGCGCCGCTTCCGACCTTCCGCGACTCCCTCCTCTCCCGAGCCCACCCCGCATGACCATCATGTCCGACCGCTGGATCACCCGCATGGCTACCGAGCACGGCATGATCGAGCCGTTCGAGGGTCGCCAGGTCCGTGAGGGGGTGATCTCGTACGGCGTCAGCAGCTACGGCTACGACATGCGCGTCGCGCGCGAGTTCCGGATCTTCACCAACGTGCTGAACTCGATCGTCGATCCGAAGCAGTTCGAGAGCAGCTGCTTCGTCGAGTTCGAGGGGGATGTCTGCATCGTGCCCCCGAACAGCTTCGCCCTCGCCCGCTCCGTGGAGTATTTCCGCATCCCGCGAAACGTTCTCACCGTCACCGTCGGCAAGTCCACCTACGCCCGCTGCGGCATCATCACGAACGTCACGCCGTTCGAGCCGGAGTGGGAGGGCTTCGTGACGCTCGAGATCTCCAACACCACACCCCTGCCGGCGAAGATCTACGCCAACGAAGGGATCGCGCAGGTGCTCTTCTTCGAGGGGCGCGAGGAGCCCGAGATCTCGTACCGGGACAAGAAGGGGAAGTATCAGGGCCAGCACGGGGTGACCCTCCCGCGGCTCTGAGCCGGTCAGCGGCCGAACCCGAGCAGATAGACGAGGATCGCCGCGACGACGAAGAACGCGAGGATGATCCAGGTCGTGCCGATGCGGGCGCCGGTCCGCACGCGCGCCGCCGGCTCGGCTCGCCGGGCCTCCGGGTCGGTGCCCTTCCCCGCCACGTACGTCGTCTTCTCCACCGCGTCGGCACCGCCGAGCGCGGTCTCGGGATCGGCGTAGCGGTCGCGGGGGAACGACCTCTCGTCCGTCGGCTTGTCGACCATCGTCTCCTCCTCGTGCGAGACCGGGGAGGCGTGCACCAAGCGGGCCAGTGGACCGCGCTCAGCCCTCCGCGCCTTCCTTCGCCGCCGGCGCGTGCGCGGTGACCGACGCGTGCAGGAAGTCGCGGTTCATGCGCGAGATCACCTCGATGCTGATCTCCTTCGGACAGGCCTCCTGGCATTCGCCGAAGAAGGTGCAGCCGCCGAAGCCCTCCTCGTCCATCTGCGCCACCATGTTCAACGCGCGCCGAGCGCGCTCGGGCTGCCCCTGCGGAAGCATGCCGAGATGCGTGATCTTCGCCCCGGTGAACAGCGAGGCCGAGCCGTTCGGACACGCGGCGACGCACGCACCGCAGCCGATGCACGCCGCGGCGTCCATCGCGGAATCCGCGCTGTGCTTGGCCACCAGGGTCGTGTTGGCGTCCTGCGCGCTCCCCGTCGGCGCGGTGATGAAGCCCCCCGCCGCGATGATCCGGTCGAACGCGCTCCGGTTCACGACGAGATCCTTGATCACCGGGAAGGCGCTCGCGCGCCACGGCTCGACGACGATCGTGTCGCCGTCGCGGAAGCTGCGCATGTGCAGCTGGCAGGTGGCCGTGCCGCGCGACGGGCCATGCGCCACTCCGTTGATCATCATCCCGCACGAGCCGCAGATCCCCTCGCGACAGTCGTGATCGAAGGCGATCGGCACGTCGCCCTGCTCGATCAGGTGCTCGTTGACGACGTCGAGCATCTCGAGAAACGACATGTCGGGGCTCACGTCGGTCGCGCGATATTCCTTCAGGGTGCCCGCCGAATCCGGCCCCGGTTGGCGCCACACGCGCAGCGTCAGGTTCATCGATCCGCTCACTTGTAGCTCCGCTGCGAGAGCTTGATGTTCTCGAACACGAGGGGCTCCTTGTTGAGCACGGGCGGCCTTCCCTCGCCGGCATACTCCCACGCCGCCACGTAGGCGAAGTGCTCGTCGTCGCGGAGCGCCTCGCCGTCCGGCGTCTGATGCTCGATCCGGAAGTGGCCGCCGCACGACTCCTCGCGGTGCAGCGCGTCGAGACACATCAGCTCCCCGAGCTCGAGGAAGTCGGCGACGCGTCCCGCGTGCTCGAGCGTCTGATTCAGCTCGCCCCCGCTGCCGGGGATCGTCACGTCGCGCCAGAACTCCTCGCGCAACCGTGGAATCAGCTCCATCGCCTTCTTCAGGCCGGCCGCGTCGCGCGCCATGCCGCAGTACTCCCACAGGATCCGCCCCAGCTCACGGTGGAACGAGGCGACCGTGCGCGTGCCGTTCACCGAGAGCAGGCGATTCGTGCGTCGCTCGACATCCGCCACGGTGGCGCGGACCTCCGGCGACTCGGCCGTGACCGGCTCCGGCCGCGTGGAGGCGAGGTAGTCGCCGATCGTCATCGGCAGCACGAAGTAGCCGTCGGCGAGTCCCTGCATCAGCGCGCTCGCGCCGAGCCGGTTCGCGCCGTGATCGGAGAAGTTCGCCTCCCCACCGACGTGCAGCCCCGGGATGGTGCTCATCAGGTTGTAGTCCACCCAGAGCCAGCCCATGGTGTAGTGCACCGCGGGATAGATCCGCATCGGCACGCGGTACGGGTTCTCCGCCGTGATGCGCTCGTACATCTCGAACAGGTTGCCGTAGCGCTCGCGGATCTTCTCCTCACCGAGCCGCGCGATCGCATCGGCGAAGTCGAGATACACCCCGCGGCCTCCCGGTCCCACGCCGCGCCCTTCGTCGCACACTTCCTTGGCGGCGCGCGACGCGATGTCGCGCGGCGAGAGGTTGCCGAAGCTCGGGTACTTCCGCTCGAGGTAGTAGTCGCGGTCCGCGTCGGGGATGTCGCCCGGCGCCTTGCCGACGTCCTCCTTCCGCTTCGGCACCCACACGCGGCCGTCGTTCCGGAGCGACTCCGACATGAGCGTCAGCTTCGACTGGTGCTCGCCGGAGACCGGGATGCACGTCGGATGGATCTGGGTGTAGCATGGGTTCGCGAACGCCGCGCCGCGCTTGTACGCACGCCAGATCGCCGTGGCGTTGGATCCCTTCGCGTTCGTCGACAGATAGAACACGTTGCCGTACCCGCCGCTCGCGAGCACGACGGCATCGGCGAGGTGCGCCTCGATCTTCCCCGTCAGCTCGTCGCGGACGACGATGCCCCGCGCCCGCCCGTCGACCACGACGAGGTCGAGCATCTCGGTGCGCGGAAACATCGTGACCCCGCCCTTCGCGATCTCCTTCTCGAGCGCCTGATAGGCGCCGAGCAGGAGCTGCTGCCCGGTCTGGCCGCGCGCGTAGAAGGTGCGAGAGACCTGCGCGCCGCCGAACGAGCGGTTCGCCAGCAGGCCGCCGTACTCGCGCGCGAACGGCACCCCCTGCGCGACGCACTGGTCGATGATGTTCACGCTGATCTGCGCGAGGCGATATACGTTCGCCTCGCGCGACCGGTAGTCGCCCCCCTTGATCGTGTCGTAGAACAGCCGCTGGACGCTGTCGCCGTCGTTCTGGTAGTTCTTCGCCGCGTTGATGCCGCCCTGCGCGGCGATCGAGTGCGCGCGGCGCGGCGAGTCCTGGTAGCAGTAGCAGCGGACGTTGTATCCGAGCTCGCTCATCGTCGCCGCGGCCGCGCCGCCCGCGAGCCCGGAGCCCACGACGATCACGGTGAATTTCCGCTTGTTCGCGGGGTTCACCAGCTTCATCTCGAAGCGGTGCCGGTCCCACTTCGCGGCCAGCGGACCCGCCGGCACGCGCGCATTCAGCTCGGTGGTCATCTAGCGGATCACTCCCAGGAGCACGCCGACGGGAATCGCCGTGAAGCCGAGCCAGACGATCACGGCGAGCGCGGTGGACACGCGGTGGCGCAGCGGATCGGGCGTCGGGCGGTTCAGGCCGAGGGTGCGCACCGAGCTCCACGCGCCGTGAAACAGGTGCAGCAGGAGAACGAGCATCGCCACGACGTAGAACGCGCTCACCCACGGATTGCGGAAGGCGCTCACCACGTTGCCGTACACGTCGGTGTGGCTGAAGCCCGGATACTGCGCGTCGGGCCGGCTCGCCAGCGGGAACACGGTGCCCGTCGTGAAGTGCAGGATGTGGAAGACGATGAAGACGAGCAGGAGCACGCCGCCCCAGCGCATCGTGCGCCCCGCGAGCGTCGCCGCCTGCGGCTCCTTGCGCTCGTAGCCGACGGGGCGCGCGGCACGCTTGATCTGCGTGAGCTGCCACGCCATGAGGACGTGCAGCACGAGCGCGACGAACAGGCCGATCCGCACCAGCCAGAGCAGCTCGCCGGTGCTCTTCAGGAAGGCGGCGTACGCGTTCATCCGCGCGGGCCCGAGAAACTCCTGCAGGTTGCCCGCCATGTGGCCGACGACGAACGCCACGAGGACGAGCCCCGTCACGGCCATGATGATCTTCTTGCCGATCGTCGAACGATACAGCGTCACCACCCACATGATCGTCGTGCTCCATGCCGCCGGCGCCCGCCTCGCTCGCGCGAGGGCGACGCGCAGCGGCCGCCTCGAGGGATCCTGGTGCCGCCGCGCCCCGTGCCGTGCGGCGGCGGAAAAAGCGGAACGGGCGCCGCGCCACCATCGGCGCGGCGCCCGTCGCCGGTCAGAGCTTCACCGCGCGCATGGGCTCGCGGACCGCTTCGGCGCTCTTCTCGAGCGCGGCGCGCTCGTCCGCCGTGAGCTCCACCTCGATCACCTTCTCCAGCCCCCGGCGTCCGAGCTTGCACGGCACGCCGAGATACAGCCCCGTCATCCCGTACTCGCCCTCCAGCCAGGCCGCGCACGGCAGGATGCGCCGCTGATCCTGCACGATCGCCTCGGCCATCTGCACCGCACCCGCCGACGGCGCGTAATACGCGGAGCCCGTCTTGAGGTACTTCACGATCTCCGCGCCGCCGCTCCGTGTGCGCGCGACGATCGCGTCGAGCGTCGCGCGGTCGATCAGCTGCGTGATCGGGATGCCGCTCACGCTCGTGTACGAGATCAGCGGCACCATCGTGTCGCCGTGGCCGCCGAGCACCATCGCCTGGATGTCCCGCACGGACACGTCGAGCGCCTCGGCGAGGAACGCGCGGTAGCGCGCCGTGTCGAGCACCCCCGCCATGCCGATGACGCGCTCGCGCGGGAAGCCGGTCGCCTCCTTCGCGACGTAGCACATCACGTCGAGCGGGTTGGAGACGACGATGACGATCGCGTCGGGGGAGGACTGGCGGATCTGCTCGGACACCGACTTGACGATGCCCGCGTTGGTGTTGAGCAGGTCGTCGCGCGACATGCCCGGCTTCCGGGCGATGCCCGCCGTGATGATGACGATCTCCGAGCCCGCGGTCTCCGCGTAGCCGTTCGTGCCGATCACGCGGGAATCGAAGCCCTCGATCGGCGCGCTCTGCCACTGATCGAGCCCCTTGCCCTGCGGGATGCCCTCGGCGACGTCCACCATGACGACGGTGCGCGCCAGCTCCTTCTCCGCGACGCGCTGGGCCGTCGTCGCGCCCACGTTGCCGGCGCCGACGACGGTGATCTTGTTGACCATGAGTGCGATAGTCTGAAGGTGAATTGCCTGCCTTCGAAAAGTATCGCGCTCGCGTGTGAATTCTATCCCCCGACCTGCGAGAGCGCGCGCAATCCGCCGACGCGCCGCGCGAGCAGCGCGTGTGCTTCGGGCTTCTCGGCGAGCGCGCGTCGCACGTACGGCTCGAGCGGCTCGCCGGCGCGGAGCGGCGTGCGCAGGTCGACCTCGTGATCGCCGAAGAGGCAGGTGCGGAGCCGGCCGTCGGCGGTGAGCCGCACGCGATTGCAGCTCCCGCAGTACGTGTGCGTCATCGGCGTGATCACGCCGATGGTGCCGCGCGCCGAGGGGAGGCGATGGTACGCGGCGGGCCCGTTGCCGCGCGGCGGCCCGCCGCACGGCGCGAGCGGCCCGAGCGCGTCGGAGATCCGCGCCAGCACCTCGGCGCTCGGCACCACGTGTTCGTCCGAGAGCACGGCCATCTCGCCCACCGGCATCAGCTCGATGAAGCGCACGTGCCAGGGGCGCTCGAGCGTGAGCCGCGCGAAGTCGATCACCTCGTCGTCGTTCACGCCGCGCATGACGACGACGTTGAGCTTGATCGGGTCGAGCCCCGCCTCCTGTGCCGCGGCGGCGGCCGCGATGGGATCGAATCGCAGATCGCGCCGCGCGATCGCGGCAATGCGCTCGGGCCGCAGGCTGTCCGACGACATGTTCACGCGATCGAGCCCCGCGTCGGCGAGCGGACGCGCCAGCTCGGGCAGCCGGACGCCGTTCGTCGAGAGCGCGATGTCCTCCACGGCGGCGATCTCGCGGAGCAACCGTACGAGCACCGCGAGCTGGGGCCGGATCGTCGGCTCGCCGCCGGTGATGCGCACGCGGCGCAGCCCGAGTGGCGCGAGCTGCGCCACGACCGAAGCGATCTCCTCGTAGCTCAGGATGTCCGACTTCGGCAGCCACGGCAGCCCTTCCACGGGCATGCAGTAGCTGCAGCGGAAGTTGCACCGGTCGGTGACCGAGATGCGCAGATACTCGATCGTGCGCCCGAACTGATCGCGGAGACCGGTCATCGCACCGGCTCCGCGTTCACGCGGCCGGCGGGATCGACCCACTCGCGCGTGCCGTCGACGTAGTGCTCGCGCTTCCAGATCGGCACGCGCCGCTTGAGCTCCTCGATCACCCAGCGCGACGCCGCGTACGCGGCGTCGCGGTGCGCGTGGGCCACGGCGATCGCGACGCTGACCTCCTCCACGCCGAGCTCGCCGAGCCGGTGCACGATGCGGACGTCGGCCGAGTCGAAGCGAACGGCCGCTTCCTCGGCGATCGCCTGCAGCTCGCGCAGCGCCATCCCTTCGTAGGCGGCGTAGTCGATGCCCGTGACGTCGCGGCCGTCGTTCACCTGGCGCACCGCGCCGAGGAAGAGCAGCACGGCGCCGTTCGCCGCCGACGAGACGGCCTCCACGAGCGCCAGGACGTCGATCGGCGCGCGGACGAGCGTCGCGAGCGGCGTCATCCGCCGGCCACCGGCGGGATGAGCGCCACCTCGTCCCCTTCGCGCACCGCCGAACCCGCGCCCGCGTACCGCTGATTCACCGCGACGAGCGGTGCGGGCGGCAGCCGGTCGGCGCCGGGCCGCGCGCGAATCTGCGCCAGCACGTCTTCCACGGTGGAGTCGTCGTCGAGCTCCACGTCGAGCGACGCGGCGCCGAGTGCTTCGGCGTACGAGGCGAAAAGGAGGACGGTGACTGTCATGCGGGTGCTTGCATCGTACACCACCCCTCGCGGCGACGGAAGGGAAACGAAAAGGCCCCGCGATGCGGGGCCCAAGTCACACGAAACGAATCGCTTACGCTTCCGACAGCTCTTCCGGATCGTTCTCGAGCTCCTCGAGCGAGATGTTCGCGACCATCGCGCGCAGCTCCTTCGAGGGCTTGAACACCGGCACCGGCCGCGCCGAGACCTCGACGGGAGAGCCGGTGCGCGGGTTCCGCGCCATCCGCGTCTTCCGGTGCCGGATCTTGAACGTCCCGAATCCGCGCACCTCGATGTTCTTCTGTTCCTGCAGCGCCTCCTTGACGGCATCGAGGAACGAATCGACCACGCGGGCGCAGTCTTTCTTCGAGATCATCGGCCCGGCCGTGCGGGATATCTGGGCGGTCACGCGCTCGACCAGATCGGCTTTCGTCATCTGAGGAGGCCTCGGAACGGGCGGCGGGGGGCGCTGGAAAGCTGATCGAACTTATCCGCGTTAACTCTTGTGTGTCAAGAGCTTGGGGCACTTCCGGCGCGCCGCTTTCGCACCGTCTCCATGAACTGGCCGAACAGCGGCCGGGCGTCGTGCGGACCCGGCGCGGCCTCGGGATGATACTGCACGCCGAACAGCGGGAGCTCGCGATGGCGCAGCCCTTCGATCGTTCCGTCGTTGAGGTTCACGTGCGTCACCTCGAGCGCCGGCGCTCCGGGAATGTCGTGCTCGCTTCCCTTCACCGCGAAGCCGTGGTTCTGCGACGTGATGAGGATGCGACCCGTCTCGAGGTCGCGCACGGGCTGATTTCCCCCGCGATGGCCGAAGCGCATCTTCATCGTCTCGGCGCCGTAGCTCAGCCCGAGAAGCTGATGACCGAGGCAGATGCCGAACATCGGCACCTCGCGCTCGGCGATGGCGCGGATCGTCGGCGGCGCGTAGTCGATCGCGTCGGGATCGCCCGGCCCGTTCGAGAGGAAGATCCCGTCCGGCTCGAGCTCGAGCGCCGCCTCGGCGGGCGTCGACGCGGGCACCACGGTGATGCGGCAGCCGGCGTCGTCGAAGAGCCGGAGGATGTTCCGCTTGATGCCGTAGTCGTATGCGACGATGTGATTCGGCGCTTCGGGATTGCCCCACTCGTAGCGCTCGCCGGTGGTGACCCGCGACGCGAGGTCGAGGCCTTCCATCGACGGGCACGCGTCGAGCACGGCGAGCGCCTCGGCGCTCGGAGTCTCGCCGGCGGCGATCACGCCGCGCATGACGCCCACCTCTCTCAGGTGCCGCGTGAGCCGGCGCGTATCAACGCCTTCGAGAATGGGAATTTGGGCCGCGGCGAGATAGCTCTCGAGGTCGCCCTCGGCGCGCCAGTTGGAGTAGCTGCGCGAGAGCTCCCGCATCACGACGCCGGCGATCTGCGGCTCGCCGGATTCGGGATCGGCGGGATTGACGCCGTAGTTGCCGATCATCGGCGCGGTCATGACGACGATCTGGCCGCGATAGGAGGGATCGGTGAACACCTCCTGATAGCCGCTCATGTTGGTGGTGAACACCACCTCGGCCACCGTCGTCGCGCGACTCGCGCGCAGGGCGCCACGAAACAGGGTTCCGTCCTCGAGGAGGAGGAACCCCGGGTGAATGTCGCGGTCTGCCACTACGGGGTCTTCGTCGCCGGCGCGGCGGGAGCCGGCGCGGCAGGTTGCGTGGTGGCCGGCGCCGAGCCGGGTGTCGCGGGCGCCGCCGTGGACGGCGCGGGCGTCAGCGGAATGCCCGCCGCGCCGGGGGTCGCGCCTCCCGTCGCTCCGCCGGTCGCGGGCGCCGGCGTGGCGGGCGCGCTGGCGGGAGGCGTGAAGGCCTGATCGAGCACCGACGTGGGCGCGCGGCGGTGCGCCGAGGCGACCGACAGCACGAACGAGAGGAAGAGGAACAGCGCACCGCTCCACCAGCTCGTCCGCGTGAGCAAGTTCCCCGCCTGGCGCGTGCCGAGGAGCGAATCCGCGGAACTGCTCACCCCACCGAACGTCGCGGCGAGGCCATTCCCCTTGCCGCTCTGGAGGAGAATCGCCGCGATCAGAACCATGCTGTCGAGGATCAGCAGGACGAGCAGGAACGTGTACATGCCGCGCGTGGAGAACGAGGAAAGTCTGGTGAGCTAAACCTCAAATATGTCGCGACTTACGCCGCAGCGTCAAGGGACGCAGCACGTGCCGTTCACGCGCCGGCGGCGCAGATCGTCGCCCAGCTCTCGGGGTCGAGGCTCGCGCCGCCGACGAGCAGTCCGTCGACGTCGGGAGCGGCGAGCAGCGATGCCGCGTTCGTCGCGTTGACGCTCCCGCCGTACAGGATGGGGATGTCGTTGCCCGCGGGGCCGGCGAGCGCACCCAACTCGGCGCGGATCGCGGCGTGCGCCGATGAGGCGTCCTGCGGTGTCGCCGTTCGGCCGGTGCCGATCGCCCACACGGGCTCGTACGCGATGATGACCTCGGCCAGGGATGCGGCGGGCAGGGTGGAGAGGCCGGCACGCAATTGCCGGATCACCACGGCGTCCGTCTCGCCGGCTTCGCGCTGGTCGATCGTCTCGCCGACGCAGAGCACCGGCACCAGCCCGTGGCCCGACGCGCGAGCCACCTTCTCCGCCGTCTGCGCGTCCGTCTCGCCGAACACGTGACGACGCTCGGAGTGGCCGACGAGCACGAACGCCGCGCCGGCATCGCGGGCGATCGCCGCCGAGCTCTCTCCGGTGAAGGCGCCCTTCTCCGCGGTGTAGATGTTCTGCACGCCGAAGCGGATGTCCGGCCTCGTCGCGGTCGCGTCGCGCGCGGCGGCGAGGGAGAGCGCCGGCGGGAAGACGATCACCGTGCGATCGTCGCGCGGCGCGTAGCGCACGAGGAACGACGAGAAGAAGGCCGACGCGGCGGTCGGCCCGTGGTTCATCTTCCAGTTCGCGGCGAGGACCGGTCGTCGATGCGTCGCCATGTCAGCGGTCCGTGAGGGCGGCGAGACCTGGAAGCGTCTTCCCCTCGAGGAACTCGAGCGACGCGCCGCCGCCGGTGGAGACGTGGCTCATCCGGTCGGCGAGGCCCGCCTGCTCCACGGCCGCGGCCGAGTCGCCGCCGCCGACGATGGTCGTGGCGCCCTTCGCCGTGGCGTCGGCCATCGCCTGCGCGATCGCGGTCGTGCCCTTGTCGAACGGCGGCGTCTCGAACACGCCCATCGGCCCGTTCCACAACACGGTCTTCGCCGACGCGATGGCGCGCGAGTACGATTCCGCCGTGCCCGGGCCAATGTCGAGCATCGCCATGTCGGGCGGAATGGCATCCTTGCTCACGACGCGCGCCTGGCCGCCCTGGTCGATCGACGGGGCGACCACGGCGTCGTGCGGGAGGATGAGCCGCGTGCCCGCCTCGTCGAGCAGCGACTTCGCGAGATCGACGCGATCCGCCTCGACGAGCGACTTCCCCGTCTCCAGCCCCATCGCCTCGTAGAACGTGCACGCCATCGCGCCCCCGACGAGGAGCGCGTCCACCTTCGGCAGCAGCGCCTCGATGACGTCGATCTTGCCGGAGATCTTCGAGCCGCCGAGCACCGCGACGAAGGGACGCTTCGGGTTCTCGAGCGCGTTGTGCAGGTAGGTGATCTCCTTCTCCATCAGCAGCCCCGCGACGGCGGGCTGGAGGAACTGTGCGACGCCCTCGGTCGACGCGTGCGCGCGGTGCGCGGCGCCGAACGCGTCGTTGACGTACAGGTCGCCGAGCTTCGCGAGCGAGCGCGCGAGGCGGACGTCGTTGGTCTCCTCGCCGCCGAGGAAGCGGGTGTTCTCGAGGAGCAGCACTTCGCCCGGCTTCAGATCGACGGTCGCCTTCTCCGCCTCGTCGGTGTCGGTGCTCTCGACGAACGAGACCTTGCGGCCGGGCAGGAGCTCGGCGAGCCGCGTCGCGACGGGCTGGAGCGAGTACTTGGCCTCGGGCTTCCCCTTCGGGCGGCCGAGGTGCGAAAGGAGCACGACGCGTGCGCCGCGGTCGAGCAGCAGCTCGATCGTCGGGATCGCGGCGCGGATGCGCGTGTCGTCGGTGATGTGGCGCTCGGCGTCGAGCGGGACGTTGAAGTCCACGCGCACGAGCGCCCGCTTGCCCCGGAGCTGCTCCGGGGCAAGGTCGCGAACGGTCAGCTTGTTCATCGAGGCTTACAGGCGCGTGCCGACGTACTGGAGCAGGTCGACGCAACGGGAGGCGTAGCCCCACTCGTTGTCGTACCAGCCGGAGACCTTGAGCAGCAGCCCGTCGACGACGTTCGTGCTCTTCGCGTCGAGGATGCACGAGTGCGGGTTGCCGATGTAGTCGACCGACACGAGCTCTTCCTCCGTGTACTGCAGGATCCCCTTCAGCGTACCCTCGGCCGCGGCGCGGAAGGCGGCGTTCACGTCGGCGACGGTCGTCGGCTTGTCGAGGACGACGGCGAGATCGGTGAACGACACGTCGGGGGTCGGCACGCGGATGGCGATGCCGTCGATCTTCCCCTTGAGCTCCGGGATCACGAGCGACGTCGCCTTGGCCGCGCCGGTCGTCGTCGGGATGATCGACACGGCCGCCGCGCGCGCGCGGCGGATGTCCTTGTGCGGCAGGTCGAGGATGTTCTGGTCGTTGGTATAGCTGTGGATCGTGACCATCGAGCCGCGCACGAAGCCGAAGTTGTCGCGCACGATCTTCACCATCGGCACGAGGCAGTTCGTCGTGCACGACGCGTTGGACACGATGTTGTCCTTCTTCGGGTCGTACTTCTTCTCGTTCACGCCGAGGACGATGGTGATGTCCTCGCCCTTCGCGGGCGCGGAGATGATCACCTTCTTCGCGCCCGCGGTGATGTGCTGGCGGGCCTTCTCGGCGTCGGTGAAGCGGCCGGTGGACTCGAGCACGAGATCGACCTTCAGGTCGGCCCACGGGAGCTTCGACGGATCCTTCTCGGCGAGCACCTTGATCTCGTCGCCATCGACGATGATGGTGCCGTCGCCTGCCTTCACCTCGCCTTTGAACTCGCGGTGCACCGAGTCGTACTTGAACAGGTGCGCGAGGGTCTTCGTATCCGTGAGGTCGTTCACGGCGACGAAATCGAGGTCGGTGATCCCGGCTTGCTTCGCCGCGCGAAGGACTTGCCGCCCGATGCGGCCGAAGCCGTTGATGCCGACGCGAATTGCCATTGTTTCCCGTTCTCCTGTGGTCACCACCGGTCGCCAAGCGCCGGCGCCCGGCCGAAGGTCACGAAGCTCACGATGCGCGCGCCGCCGTCGTGCAACGCTGCGGCGCACGCGTTTAGGGTCGCGGCGGTGGTCACCACGTCGTCGACGAGGACGAGATGGAGACCGCGCAGCGACCCACGATCCGCGAGCGAGCGGAACGCATTGGCAACGTTGCGCTGTCGCTCCCCTGGTGTCAACCGCGTCTGGGTCTGCGTCGCGCGCGTCCGTGCAAGAAGATCGGTGCGCACGGGAAGGTTCCAGCGTCGGCCGAGCCCGTCCGCGAGCACTTCGCTCTGGTTGTACCCGCGCTCGCGCCGGCGAGCGGACGCGAGTGGCACCGGGACGAGCGCCGCGCGCTCGCGTTCGACATCAGGTGGGAAGCGCAACGCGGCCATGTGCCGCGACATCGGCTCGGCCAGCGCGCTCCACCCGTGATACTTGAGCGCGTGCACGATCACCTCGGCCGAGCCGCCGGGCAGCGCGAACGCGGAGCGTGCGGCGCGGACGAACGGCGGCAGCAGCGGGCACCATGCACAGCGCGCGGTGGGACGCCGCGTGTCCACGGGATGACCGCACCGGTCGCAGCGCGGACGCGGCAGCTCCTGCGCGCGCAGCCAGCACGCGCCGCAGACGAGCTCGCGCTCGTGCGCGGCGCGCGGCAGGCCGCACACGGCGCACGCGGCGGGGAGCAGCAGATCGAGGAGCGCCGCGCCGGCGCGCCGCAGCGGCGCGACGGACGCCGAGCTCAGTGCAGCGCGCGCCACATGGCATCGCGATCGGGCGCGATGCCGAACCAGCGCTCGAACGACAGCGCCCCCTGCTCCACGAGCATCCCTTCGCCGTCGGTGGCGCGGTGGCCCGCGGCGCGCGCCGCGCGCACCCACGCGGTCTCGCCCTGGCGGTACACGAGATCGAGCACGGCGGCGCCGCGCGGAAGCAATTCGACCTCGACCGGCATGCCGTCGTCGTGCAGGCCGACCGGTGTCGCGTTCACGACGAGCGTGGCGCCGTCGAGCGCCTCGCCGGCGCTCGTGACGACCTCCACCTCCGCGCCGAAGCGCGATGCGAGTGCGCGTGCACGCTCCACGCTGCGATTGTACAACCGGAGCCGCGCCGAGCCCCACCGTTCCACCGCGGCGAGCACCGCCGCCGCGCTGCCGCCCGCGCCGAGGAGCGCGACCCGCGCCGACGCGCGCGCGGCGCCGAGCAGTGCGAGCGCCATCGCATCGACCCCGCCGACGTCGGTGTTGTCGCCGACGAGCGCGCCCTCCTCGTGCCAGTACGTGTTCACGGCGGCGCAGCGCGCGGCCAGCGGGCTCAGTCGCGCGCAGCACGCGGCGAACGCCTCCTTGTGCGGAATCGTGACGTTGCCGGCGGCGCGCTCGGCGGCGAGCGACGCGATCACGCCGCGCAGCGCCTCGGGCGGCACGTCGCGGGTCTCGTAGACGAGCGGGATTCCCGCGGCTTGCAGCGCGGCGTTCTGGAACCGGGGAGAGAGCGAATGCGCGACCGGATGCCCGAGCAGGATCAGGCGTCCGGGGAGTGGTCTCACGACGCGCCGGGCACGCGTTCCGCGGCGAGCCGGTCGAACACTCGGCGCACCTCGGTTTCCAGCTCGTCGGCGGTGGTGCGATAGACGTCCAGCTCGCCCCCCATCGGATCGCTCACCGCCCGGCTGGAGGGACCGGGATCGGGATAGCCGGTGAGGAGGTACGTCTTGCCGCGGCCGCCGAGCGCTTCGACGCGCTCGAGGTGGTGCGGGCCCATCGTGAAGATCAGGTCGCTCTCGGCGACGATGGCCCGCGTGAGCTGGCGCGAGCGATGACCGGAGAGATCGAGATGGCGCTCCATGCCGACGAGGAGGGCGCCGTCGGAGGCGGAGGCACCGTCCCACGCGCTCGTCCCCGCGCTCGCCGCTTCCACGTCCGGCAGCCCGCGCTCGATCGCGATCTTGCGGGCGATCGCCTCGGCGAGCGGGCTGCGGCAGGTGTTGCCCGTACAGACGAAAAGCAGCTTCATGGGCTCACGCGTCTCCGATGAGCCTGGGAGCGGTCTCACGCAACACGGCGGCGGAGATCGCGCCCGGGCGAACCACGCGTGGAGCACGACCGGTGCAATCGACGACGGTCGACGGCGCGGACGGCGCGAGCGTGCCGCCGTCGAGCACACGCAGCGTGCCGCGCGCGATGGCCGCGCTCCACTGCTCTCGAATCTCGCGGGCAGACATGGCCGGGGGAACCCCGGGGCGATTCGCGCTCGTGGAGGTGATCGCATCGTCGTGCGCGCGAACGAGGCGCTGGATCGCGGGATGCGACGTCCAGCGCACGGCGATCCCGCCTTCGGGACCGCGCAGCGGCTCGGGCACGCGGCGCTCGCCGCCCCGCAGCACCAGCGTGAGCGGTCCGGGCCAGTGCCGCGCCGCGAGGTTCGTGGCGAAGCTCGGCAGCCGCAGATCGAGCTTGGCGAGCATGTCGCTCCCGGCGATGAGCAGCAGGAACGGCTTTCCCTTCGGGCGCCCCTTGAGCCTGATCAGCGCGTCGACCGAATCGCGGTCGATCGCGCCGCCGAAGCCGTAGACCGTCTCCGTCGGATAGGCGAGCACGCGCCGCAGCGCGAGCTGCTCGAGCGCGGGTCGCATGGCCGCCGCGATCTCCGCGTCGGACCAGAAGGGGATGTCCGCGACCGTCGTCGTCACTCCGTCACTCCGTCACTCCGTACAATGCCTCCACGCGCGCGAAGTCCGAGGCGTCGGTGATCTTGAGCGCCCGCTCGCTTCCACGCACGACGCGCACCACGTGACCCGCCCGCTCGCACAGCGCGGCGTCGTCGGTCGCTTCGATCCGCTCGGCGCGGGCGCGGCGGTGGGCGTCGACGAGCATGGCGCGCGGGAAGCCCTGCGGCGTCTGCGCGCGCCAGAGCCGTTCGCGCGGCAGCGTCCTCACGATGGCGTCGCCGCCGTCCGTCTCCTTGAGCGTGTCGACGACCGGCAGGGCCGCGATCGCCGGCGTCCCGGCGCGCACGGCGTCGATGACGCGGTCGATCGTGGCGAGATCCACGAGCGGACGCGCGGCGTCGTGCACGAGCACGATCGACGCGTCGTCGGGCAGGTCGTCGAGGCCGTTGGCGACGCTCTCCGTGCGCGTGCGCCCGCCGAGCGACAGGAGCAGTCGGTCGACGTCGCACTGGAAGAGCCAGGGAGGCGGATCGCCGGCGTAGCGCTGCGGCAGCACGCACACCACGGTGCCGACGCGCGGATGCGCCATGAACGTCTGCACGCTGTGGAGCAGCATCGGCTTCCCCGCGACCCAGCGGAACTGCTTGAGCTCCTCGCCGCCGGCGCGCGTGCCGCTCCCCGCCGCGACGATGACGACGCCGACGTCGCGCGGCGGTGACGCCGAGGGCGCGCTCACGCGAAGATCCGCTCGAACAGCTCGGCGATCGTCCGCACGCCGGCGGCGCGCAGTTCCTTCGGCACGCGGCGCGGTACGGCGCGCTCCGAGAGATACGCCGTCGTCATCCCCATGTTCGCCGCTTCGGCGAGCCGGCGCTCCGCCTGCGAGACGGGCCGGATCTCGCCGCCGAGTCCCACCTCGCCGACGAACACCGCCTCGTGCGGCAGCGGCCGGTCGTACACGCTCGACGCCAGCGCCGCGGCGACGGCGAGATCGCCCGCCGGCTCCTGCAGGCGCATTCCGCCGACGACGTTGAGGAAGACGTCGAGCTGCGCGAACGACAGTCCGGCGCGCTTGTCGAGCACGGCGAGGAGGAGCGCGAGCCGGCGCGCGTCGTAGCCGGTCGCCACGCGCTGCGGCGTGCCGAACCCCGCCTTCGCGGCGAGCGCCTGGATCTCGATCAGCACGGGGCGCGTCCCCTCGAGCAGCGCGGTGACGGCGCTCCCGCTCGCGTGCATGCTGCGATCGCCGAGAAACAGCTCGGACGGATTGGCGACGGGAACCAGCCCATCTTCGGCCATGCGGAAGACGCCGATCTCGTCGACGCTGCCGAAGCGGTTCTTCGTCGCGCGCAGCACGCGGTGGTCGAGCGAGTTCTCTCCCTCGAAGTAGAGCACCGTGTCGACGATGTGCTCGAGCGTCTTCGGGCCGGCGATGCCGCCCCCCTTGGTGACGTGCCCGACGACGAACACCGCGGTGCCGCTCTCCTTCGCGTAGCGCATCAACCGCGCGGCGCACTCGCGTACCTGGCCCACGTTGCCCGGCGCGCCTTCCAGATCCGTGGTGTACACCGTCTGGATCGAGTCGACGACGAGCACGGCGGGCGCGCTCGCGGCGGCGGTGGCGAGCACGGTCTCGAGGTTCGTCTCGCTGAGGAGCGCGACGTCGCCGGCGTCCTCGGCGAGACGGTCGGCGCGCAGCTTGATCTGGAGCGCGCTCTCCTCGCCCGACGCGTACAGCGTGGCGTGGCCGGCGGACTGCAGCCGCGCTGCGACCTGGAGCAGCAGCGTGGACTTGCCGATTCCCGGCTCGCCGCCGATGAGGATCATCGAGCCGGGCACGATGCCGCCGCCGAGCACGAAGTCGAACTCGTCGAGCCCCGTCTTCCAGCGGCGCGCCTCGCTCCCGCTCACTTCGCGGAGGCGCGGCGTGACGGCGACGCTGCCGCCTTCGGCGAGCGTGCGCGTGCCACCCGCGCGCCGGCTCGCCCCGCTCGCGGCCACGGCGCGCGCGGCGACCTCCTCGACGAGCGAGTTCCACGCGCCGCACGCGTCGCAGCGTCCCGCCCACTTCGGGTGGTCGGCGCCGCATTCCGTGCAGCGATAGACGGTCTTCGATTTCGGGGTCATGCGGCGCGCGCGGACATCGACGAAAAATAGCGTCCGGACCGGCACGTCACGCGGCCGGCGCTACCCCGCCTTGCGGACGTCGCCGCCGATGCGGCCCGCTTCGGTGCCGCCGGACGGGCCGGGCTGGCGCTGCGAGAAGTTCTCGAAGCGCGTGTAGCTCTTGTGGAAGAACAGATTGACGAAGCCGATCGGTCCATTGCGCTGCTTGCCGACGATGATCTCGGCGCGACCCTCGAGCGAGTTGCCGTCCTTGTCCACCGGCCCCTCGTAGACCTCGGGCCGGTAGATGAACATGATGAGGTCCGCGTCCTGCTCGATGGCACCGGATTCACGCAGATCGGACAATTGCGGCCGCTTGCTGTCGCCGGCGCGCTGCTCGGGAGCGCGAGAGAGCTGCGACAGCGCGATGACGGGGACGTTCAGCTCCTTGGCCAGCGCCTTGAGCCCGCGCGAGATCTGCGACACTTCCTGCTGGCGGCTCTCGCTGTTCGCCGGGCCCTGCATGAGCTGCAGGTAGTCGACGACCACCAGGTCCAGCCCCTGATCCGCCTTGAGCCGTCGCGCCTTCGAGCGCATCTCGAGCAGGGTGATCCCCGCCGTGTCGTCGATCCAGATCGGCGCGTGGGTGAGGATGCCGGCCGCGCGCGCGAGCCGCGGGAAGTCGTCGTCGCGCAGCATCCCCTTCCGGAGCTTCTGCGCGTCGATGCGCGCCTCCGAGGTGAGCATGCGCTGGACGAGCGACTCCTTGCTCATCTCGAGCGAGAAGAACGCGACCTTGCGCTCCCGCTCGATCGCCGCGTGCTGCGCGATGTTGAGCGTGAACGCCGTCTTCCCCATCGACGGGCGCGCGGCGACGATGATGAGGTCCGACGGCTGGAAGCCGGACGTGAGGTCGTCGAGATCGCCGAAGCCGCTCGCGATCCCGGTGATCGCCTCGCCGCCGGCGTGGATCGCCTCGATGCGCTCCATCGTCGGCCAGAGGAGCTCCTTGATGCGCGAGAAGCCCTCGTTCGTGCGCTGCTGCGCGACCTGGAAGATCTTCTGCTCGGCGAGGTCGAGCAGCTCGTCGGCGGTCTGGCCGCCGCGGAACGCCTCGCCGACGATCTCGGTCGAGACCTCGATCAGCCGCCGGAGGAGGGCCTTCTCCTTGACGATGCGCGCATGGTACTCGACGTTCGCCGACGTCGGCACGGCGTCGACGAGAAAGCCGATGTAGTCCTTGCCCCCCGCGCCCTCGAGGTCGCCGCGGCGCTGCAGCTCGTCGGCGAGGGTGAGCGGATCGACCACGCTGCCGCGCTCCGTGATCGACACCATGCTGCGGAACAGCCGCCGGTGCCGCTCCGCGTAGAACATGGAGTCGTCGACGACCTCCATCGCGCGCATGACCGCGTCCTGGTCGATGAGCATCGCGGCGAGCACGGCCTGCTCGGCGTCCTCGGAGTAGGGGGGACGGCGATCGCCGTACGGGTCACGCCCCGGCGGGGCGGGCGCGATCGAGTACTCGACGGGCAAGCTGGACATCTTCCCAGGTAGGGCGCTTCCAGGAGGGATTGCGAAGCAGGGCGGCGGGATGATAGGTCACGATCAGCGGCACGCCGTAATACCGGTGCACCTGGCCTCGCAGCTTCCCGATCGTGAGCTTCGTCTCGAGAAGAGTCTGGGACGCAAAGGTGCCGAGCGCCAGTATCACCTTGGGCCGGACGAGCTCGATCTGGCGCACGAGATAGGGGGAGCAGGCCGTGACCTCGTCGGGCATCGGGTTGCGATTGCCCGGCGGCCGGTGTTTGAGCACGTTCGCGATGAACACGTCGTCGCGCTCGAGATCGATCGCGGCGAGGATCTTCGTGAGGAGCTGCCCCGCCTGGCCGACGAACGGCTTCCCCTGCTCGTCCTCGTTCGCGCCCGGCGCCTCGCCGACGCACATGAAATCCGCGTCGGGATTGCCGACGCCGGGTACCGGATTCTTCGCGGTGGCGTAGAGCGGGCATCGCCGGCATTCCGCGACGGCGCGCGCGATCTCGTCGAGCGTATCGAGCTTCGCCGCGGGATCTCCGAACAGGGCGCGGCTCGCGCCGCCGACGACGAGCCCCATCGGAAATCCGGCGAGCTCCGCGTCGGTCGTCTCGGCGGGCTGCGTGGTGGGGACGTGCACGGCGTCGGCGGCGGGAGCGGCATCGGCGCGCGGCGGTCCCGAGCGCGCGACCGCATCGCGGGGCGCCTTCGCGCTCGGCGAGCGCTCCGGCTCGGGCTCGGCACCGGCGTCGCGCAACGCGGCCCGCCAGTCGGAGCCGATCTCGCGATCCCGCCCGCTCGGCGCCGATGGCCGCTGCTCGCGCACCGCGCCTCGCGACGGCTCTGCTGGGGGCGCGGCATCTCCGCGCGCGCCGAGGAGAGCCAGCGCCTCCTCGACGCTCATCGAGTCGAGGACGAGCTCGCGCTCGCCGAGATCGCGACGCTGCTCCAGGTAGCGCCGCAGCAGCTCTCTAGCGTCCACGGAGCAGCTCCGCGACGCGATCGAGGATCGCGTCGGCGACTTCGTCCTTCGCGAGCAGCGGCAGCGGCTCGGGCGCGTCGCTGCCGCGCGCGAGGATCGTCACGCGGTTGGTCGACACGCCGAACCCGGCGCCCGGCTCGCGCGCGTCGTTCACGACGATGAGATCGAGCGACTTCGACGCGAGCTTGCGGCGCGCGTTGTCGAGTACGTCGTCCGTCTCGAGCGCGAAGCCGACGACGACGGCGCCGTCGCGCCGCGCGCCGAGCGTGCTCGCGAGAATGTCGGCGTTCTCCTCGAGCTCGAGCCGGCGGGCCTCGCCGGTCTTCTTGATCTTCGCGTCCGCCTTCTGCGCGGGCCGGTAGTCCGACGGCGCGGCCGCCATCACGACGACGTCCGCGTCGGGCAGCGCACGCTCCACCGCGGCCTGCATCTCGCCGGTGGATTCCGCCTGCACGAGCGACACGCCCACCGGGACGGGGACGGCGAGCGGACCGGCGACGAGCGTCACCTGCGCGCCGCGCCGCCATGCCGCCGCCGCGACGGCGACGCCCATGCGTCCCGAGCTGTGATTGGAGATGAACCGCACCGGATCGATCGCCTCGCGTGTCGGGCCCGCCGTGACGAGCACGCGGCGCCCGGCGAGGGCGTCGTCGCCGCCTTCCAGCAGCCGCCCGACGTGCGCGAGGATCGTCTCCGGCTCGGGCATCCGACCGGGACCGCTCCCCTCGCCCGCGGCGAGCATTCCGTCATCCGGCTCGAGCAGCGAGTAGCCGAGCGATCGCAGGTGCGCCGCGTTGGCGCGCGTCTGCGCGTGCGCCCACATGCGATCGTTCATCGCCGGCACGAGGAGCACGGGCGCTTCGGTGGCGAGGAGGCACGCGGTGAGCAGGTCGTCCGCCTGCCCGGTGGCGGCGCGCGCCATGAAATCCGCCGTGGCCGGCGCCACGACGACGGCGTGCGCGTCGCGCGCGAGGTGGATGTGATCGAGGGCGCGACCCGGATCGAACAACCCCGTGTGCACGGGCCGGCCGGTGAGCGCCTCGAAGGTGACGGCGCCGACGAACTCCGTCGCGGCGCGCGTCATCACGACGTCGACCTCGGCGCCCGCCTTCGTGAGCAGCCGCGCCAGCCACGCCGTCTTGTAGCTCGCGATGCCGCCGGCGACGCCGAGCAGCACGCGGCGCTGCGCGAAGGGGCGAACCGATGGCGTCGTCACGTGCGCCGGGGAGAGGGGCCGCGCCAGGGCGCGGCCCGCATGCTCACTCCGAGACGCGACGGCGGGGGACGACGCGATAATCGATGTCGCCCTTGGCCAGCTCCTCGAGCGAGCGCGTGGTGAGCTTCTTCTCCCGCGTGGCCGAGCCGCCGGGAAACTCGTTCAGGGCGCGGGCGTACTTCGCCGCGACGAGGACGCCGAGGTACTTGTTCGCCGCGTGCTCCGCGATCTCGACCGGTGTGAAGACTCGCATGTCTCGCTGATCAGGGTGTGGAGTTCTCTATCTCTTGCTCGAGCCGCTCGATGAGCAGCCCGACCTGGTACCGAAGGTTCTTCACGCGCTCCCGGCTCACCATCTCGGCGTCGATGATCGACTCCACGCTCGCGACGGCGCGCTCCAGGTCGTCGTTCACGACCACGTACTCGTACTCGGACACCTGCTGCAGCTCCTGCAGCGCGGACTGCAGCCGCGCGGCGAGCTGCGCCGCGCTCTCCGTCTCCCGCGCCCGCAACCGCTCGAGGAGCACCTCCGCCGACGGCGGGAGGATGAAGATGGTCACGGAGTGGGGGAAGGCGCGCACGAACTGCACGGCTCCCTGCACGTCGATGTCCATCACCACGTGCCGGCCCGTGCCCAGCACTCGCTCGACCTCGCTCCGCAGCGTGCCGTACAGGTTGCCGTGCACCTCCGCCGACTCGGCGAAGGCTCCCTGCTCCCGCTTGGTCAGGAACTCCGCGCGGGTGAGGAAATAGTAATCACGGCCGTTCGATTCCGTCGGCCGGGGCGCCCGGGTCGTACACGAGACCGAATATCCGAGGTCCGTCCGGCGCGCGAGCAGCGCCCGGGCGATGGTGGTCTTCCCGCCCCCGCTCGGCGCGCTCAGGATCACCGGAAAGTGGCTCATTCGAGATTCTCCACCTGCTCCCGGATCCGCTCGAGCTCCTCCTTGATCAGCAGGACGTCGGTGACGATGGCGGCGTCGTTTCCCTTGCTCCCGGTCGTGTTCGCCTCGCGCAGCATCTCCTGGAGGAGGAATCCGAGTCGCTTTCCGACGCCCTCCGGCTGCGGCGCGGCGAGCGCGGCCCGGAACGCCGTGATGTGGCCGCGGAAGCGCGAGAGCTCCTCGGCGACGTCGAGCCGGTCGGCGAGGAGGGCGATCTCCTGGGCGAGCCGGTGCTCGTCCACCTGCACCCCGTCGGCGAGCTCGCGGACCGCCTGGCGGAGCCGGTCGCGCTGCTCGACGACGCGCGCCGGCGCGCGGGTGGCGATCCGGTCGAGCGCGGTCGCGATCACGCCGACTCGCTCCTCGAGGAAGGCCACGAGCCGGCTCCCTTCGTCCGTCCGCATGGCGAGCAGGGCGTCGACCGCGCGGTCCACCACGGCGACGAGCTCCGGGCCCGCTTCGGCGGGCAGCTCGTCGCGAACGCTGCCGGCGAGCACGTCGGGAAGCCGCAACACGGTCGCGAGGTCGAGCGCGGCGTCGAGGTCGTAGCGGCGCTGCAGCTCTCGCAGCCGCTCCACGTACGCGCCGAATCGACGTTCGTCGATGGGCACGGTGTCGGTCTCGGCCTCGGCGTCGAATCGGGCGCTGAGGGTGACGTGGCCGCGGGTGACGCGCCGGCGGAGCGCCTCGCGCACCTCGCCCTCCCACCGAGCGAGCCTGCCGGGCAGCTTGATGGACGGGCTGAAGAAGCGGTGGTTGACGGAGCGCACCTCCACGCTCACGCGACCACCCCCCACCACGCCGTCGGCTGCGCCGAACCCCGTCATGCTCCGGATCATATCGAGCGGCCTAACTTACGGCGGGACAACGAGATTGTCAATTCCAGAACTCCCATCGCACCCCGTAGAACTGGGTCTGCCGAGGCATCGGGAAACCGGGCACGAGCGAGTAGCGCTCCTGCATGAGGTTCCTGAACTGGTAGGAGAGGACGGCGGTCTGGATCCGGATCTCCAGCTTGAACGCGAGGATGCGCGCGTCCGGCGCGACGCGGACCGAGCCGTCGGGCTGCGCAAAGAGCACGCGGGAGCGGTACTCGTGCGCGAGCGACGCGAGGAGCCCGAAGTTGCCGCGGGGAAAGCGGTCGAGAAGCGGCGTCTGGATGTACAGTTCGCTCCGCGACTGATACCGAGGCCGGTAGAGCGCGGTTGTGTCGTTCCAGGCGAGTGCCCACGCGTCGGCGTAGAGCGCCTTGAACAGCCTGCCGCGGACGCTCACCGTGCTTCCCGTCGCCTCGCCCTCGCCGCGCACCGCGGTTCCACTGACCGTGTCGCGCACGAGCTCACCGGGCGGCAGCAGGGTGGTGGCGCCGCGACGCAGGATCCCGCCGCTCACCCAGAAGTCCCACAGTCTCACGCCACCCTCGAGGCGAATCGCGGTGGCCGACGGAAGCTCGTAGCGCGCGACCTCGAGGCTGTCGAACCCCGGATAGAAGAAGACGGGGCCCGGCTGGTAGACGCCCGCCGCGTCGATCGTGCGGCCGAACAGCGTATCGTTGACGACGCGCTCGAACACACCGCTCCCCGTGTGCGACGCCGAAGCCAGCAGCGCGATGCGGCCGAACGGCTGCACGCGCGCCGTCGCCTCGATGCGCGACGGCGTGAAGGGACCCTTGCCTTCGCCGAAGAGGGAGAGGGCGGCGAGATCGGTCTCCATCGACGCACGCGCCGACGGCGTGAACCAGTGCCGCCCGCTCGCGGCGCGCAGGCGCTCCGTCGTGCTGACGCTGAGCGGGCCGTACCGCGTGCCGCCCGCGACGACGTACTGCCCCTCGTACACGGTGGAATCGGGAACGGCGCTCGCTTGCGTCGTGGTCTCGCCGAAGGTGTTCGGGCTGCGCGGTGTGAGATGGTAGCCGTTCGCCGACGCGAGGAGCTGGAACCAGCGCCCCCGCTCCGGATCGCCGTTGGCGAACCGCGCGTACGCCGTCGTGCGGCGCGACTCGAGCTCGGGGATCGTATCGGTGGTGCGCGCGAAGTTCCCGATCCCCACCCACGGCCCGCGATTGCGGTCGCTCCGCTCGGCGAAGAGATCGGCCTTCCACGGCCCGCGGGCGATGCCGCCGCGCAGCATGACGTGCAGCGCGTCCGAGGAGGGGAGGGCGCGGACGGGCTGCGTGTTGTACTGCTCCGCCGCGAGCTGGAACACCTCGCCGTGCGCGAACCGCCGCCCGAAGAAGGCGCGATAGAGATTCGTGTTCTGGTCGCCGGTGGCGACGTCGGCGCGCGTGTACGGCGTCGTGCGGTCGACGCGCCAGCTCCGTGCGTAGACGCGCACTTCGTCGGGCCCGCGCTCGATGCGCACCTCCTCGAGCGCGTGGAGCGGCAGGTCGTTCGGCGCGGCGGCCCCGCGCATGCGGGGATCGAGCGGATCGAGCTCGACGCCGTCGAGGAAGAGCCGTACGCGACGAACGTCGCCGAGCACGGAGACGGCGCTCGGCGCGCCGATCCAGCCCGTGGTGAGCTCGGTGAGCCCGGGCACGCGCCCGAGGAGATCGCTGAGCGTGAGCGCGCCGGTGGCGAACATCGCGACGCGATCGTAGACGCGCGCGGGTCCGATCTCGATGATCGGTGGCGCTTCCGCGCGCGCGAGCGGCGCCTTGATCGTGTCGCGGGGCTGCTTCGCCGAGTCGCTCTTCGTGCCGGGCAGCGGCACGGCACCGACCTTCGTGCTGTCCCGCTTCAGGAGCGAATCGGCGCGAGGCGGGAGCGGGATGCGGATCGTATCGCGCCCCGCGGGCGGATGCTCGGCGCGCGCGCGCGCCGTGTCGACGCGCGTCGGCAGCGTGTCGCGCCGGCCGCGCACGGTGTCGCGCGAAACGGGAACCTGCGCGCGGAGCGACTCCGGCAAAACGGCCCCGGCGACGACGCCGAGGCCAAGGAGGAGAATCAGACTGGGGAGGCGCGATCGCCTCACCCGGCGCGTCCCCGCACGAACTCGACGAACGTTCCGACGGGCACGCCCGTCGGTCCGCGCGGCACGGTGCCGAGATCCGCTTCCGTGTACGCCGTGCCGGCGATGTCGAGATGCACCCACGGCATCCCGTCGGCGAATTCCTGGAGGAAGAGCGCGGCGGTGATCGTGCCGGCCGGCCGCCCGCCCGAGTTCTTCACGTCGGCGACGTCGGACTTGATCAGCTCCTTGTAGTCGTCCCACATGGGAAGCTGCCACCCCGGCTCCCCGGCCCGCGTTCCCGCCGCGAGCACCTCGCGCACGACCGCGTCGTCGTTCCCCATCACGCCCGACGCCGTGTGGCCGAGCGCGATGACGCACGCGCCGGTCAGCGTCGCCGCGTCGAGCACTGCGGCAGGGTCGAAACGCTTCGCGTAGCCCAGCACGTCCGCGAGCACGAGGCGGCCTTCCGCGTCGGTGTTGATGATCTCGATGAACTTCCCGGACATCGCGCGCACGACGTCGCCCGGCTTCACCGCGGTGCCGGAGGGCATGTTCGTCGTGGAGCCGACGAGACCCACCACGTTGACCGGCAGCCGGAGCCGCGCGATCGCTTCCATGGCGCCGAGCACGCCGGCCGCGCCGCACATGTCGAACTTCATCCACTCCATCCCCTGCGCGGGCTTGATGGAGATGCCGCCCGAGTCGAAGCAGAGCCCCTTCCCGACGAGCGCGACCGGCTTCGCGCCGGAGGCGCCGCCACGATACTCGAGCGCGATCAGCTTCGGCTCCTGCGGCGTTCCCTGCGCGACGGAGAGGAAGCTCCCCATCCCTTCGCGTTCCATCTCGGCGCGGCCGAGGACCGTGAGCACGAGGCCGTGCCGGTCGGCGATCTCGCGCGCGGTGGCGGCGAGGAAGTCCGGCGTGCACAGATTGCCGGGCATCATGCCGAGCGTGCGCGCGAGGCCGTGTCCCTCCGCGATCGCCTGGCCGTCGGCGAGCCCTCCGGCGTCGGCGCCGACGATGGATGCGGCGGTGAGCGGCGCGCGGCGCTCCTCTTCCGGCGGCGGTGTCTTGGTGTCGGTGTAGTCCCACGCGCCGGCGGCGAGTCCGACCGCCACCGCTTCCGTCTCGCGGCGATCGAGCGCGCCGGCGTAGAACGCGAGGCGGCCGGCGCCCAGGCGCGCGGCCTGGCGCGCCGCGATCGCGCCGGCGCGGCGGAGCGCGTTCGCGCGATCGGAGGGCTTGCCGAGTCCGACGAGCAGCACGCGCGCGGGGCCGGCGCCGCCTCCGGCGAGATGGAGCGTCTCGTCGCGGCCGCCGCGGAAGTCGCGGCGGTCCAGCAGGCGCTGGAGCGCGCCGCCGAGCGAGCCGTCGAGCGCGGTCAGAGCGTCGTCTCGTCCGGCGCCCGCGGCGAGCGCGACGATCAGCAACGGAACGTCCAGGGACGCGGGCTGCGCCCGCTCGGCGGTGAGGCTCAGCGTCATCGTGTGCGGCTGGTGCGGTGGCGGGGCGCGCGGCTCAGGCGCGCATCCCCTTGATGATCTGATCGCCGAACGCGGAGGTGCTCACCTCCGTGGCGCCCGGCATCTGACGCGCGAGGTCGTACGTGACGCGCTTGCTCTTGATCGCGTTCTCGAGCCCGGTGACGATGAGCGTTCCGACCTCCTTCCAGCCCATGTACTCGAACATCATCACGCCGGAGAGGATCACGCTGCCCGGGTTGATCTTGTCGAGGTTCGCGTACTTGGGGGCGGTGCCGTGGGTCGCTTCGAACACCGCGACGCCGTCGCCGACGTTGCCGCCGGGCGCGAGCCCGAGCCCGCCCACCTGCGCGGCGGCGGCGTCGGAGATGTAGTCCCCGTTCAGGTTCGGCGTGGCGATCACGTCGTACTCGTCGGGGCGAAGCAGGAGCTGCTGGAACATCGCGTCGGCGATGCGGTCCTTCACGATGAGCGCATCGGCGCGTGCGCCGGCGCCCGCCTTCGAGAGCTCGGCCTCCGTCACCGTCTTGCCGGGATACGCCTTCGCCGCCTCGTCGTAGCCCCAGTCGCGGAACGCGCCCTCGGTGAACTTCATGATGTTGCCCTTGTGCACGAGCGTCAGCGACCGCCGGTTGTTCTCGAGCGCGTAGCGTGCGGCCATGCGCACGAGGCGCCGCGAGCCGAACTCCGACATCGGCTTGATGCCGATGGCCGAGTGATCGCGGATGTCCTTGCCGAAGCGGGTGCGAATGAACTCGATCAGCGCGTTCGCTTCAGGAGAATCGGCCTTCCACTCGATGCCGGCGTACACGTCCTCCGTATTCTCGCGGAAGATCACGTCGTCGAGCTTCTCGGGCTCCTTCATCGGGTTCCCGACCCCCTCGAAGTAGCGCACCGGGCGGATGCACGCGTAGAGGTCGAGCACCTGGCGCAGCGTGACGTTGAGCGAGCGGATGCCGCCGCCGACCGGCGTGGAGAGGGGACCCTTGATGGAGACGCGGAACTCCTTGAAGGCGTCGAGGGTCTCGTCGGGGAGCCACTCGCCGTGCTTCGTGTGGGACTCCTCGCCGGCGTAGACCTTCATCCACGAGACTTTGCGCTGGCCGCCGTAGGCCTTCTCGATCGCGGCGTCGAACACGCGCACCGAGGCGCGCCAGATGTCGGGGCCGGTGCCGTCGCCCTCGACGAAGGGGATCACCGGATTGTCGGGAACTCTGAGCTCGCCCTGCTCGAATGCGATCGCCTCGCCCGTCGACGGGCGCGACGCGTAGCGGTAGCTGGCCATTCCGTTTCTGCGTGTCTGTGAAGGGTGCGCGGAGCCGTGGAAAGCTACGTGGCGCTCCGGAGTGCAGCAAGCGAACGAGCGCCGCCGCGAGAGGGCGGCAGCGCTCGTGCGTGCGCGACGCGCGTGATCGAATACCCGGGACGAGACTCGAACTCGTATACGCCGAAGCGTGGGGGATTTTGAGTCCCCTGCGTCTACCGATTCCGCCACCCGGGCGGGACTGCTCGAAATCTATCGCGCGCGGCCGATGATCTGAATCCTCGCGGCGGAGCCGGCCACCAGGGGCGCGCCCGTGCGATGCACCCTGCCCTCGCCGCGCGACCAGTGCAGCAGCGTGCGCTGCGACTCGCCGCGCTCGTACGCGTACGTGGTGCCGTCGTCGCGGTACAGCTCGAACTCGGAGTCGGGGCCGTCGTACACGCGCAGCGTGGCGATGCGCTGCTCCTCGTTGGTGCTCTCGACCGGCTCCCCGAGCGGCAGGATCGAGCCGGCGCGCACGAAGATCGGCAGCACGTCGATCGGCGCGTTCGCGACGATGGTCTGGCCGCCGCGGTAGCGCTTGTTCGTCCAGAAGTCGTACCACTCCGCGCCGGCGGGGAGATAGACGCGACGCGTCGTACGTCCCTGCTCCGTCACCGGCGCGACGAGCAGCGCAGGGCCGAACATGTACTCGTCGCGGATGTCGGCGACGTTCGTGTCCGCGCCGAAGTCCATGAACAGCCCGCGCATGAACGGCGCGCCGGTCTCGTGCGTGCGATGCGCGAGCGAGTAGATGTACGGCATGAGCTGGTAGCGCAGCCGCAGGTACTTCACGAGGATCGGCTCGGCCTCCCGGCCGTACGACCACACCTCGTTCTGCGGACGGCTGCCGTGCGCGCGGAAGTTCGGCTGGAAGGCGCCGTACTGGAACCAGCGGACGTAGAGCTCGGGATAGTCGTCGTAGTGGCCGACGTTGGCGCGCGCGTCCGACGGGTCGATCAGCGGCGGGCGCGCGGGCACGTGCGTCTCGGGGAGGTACTGCCAGCCGCCGATGTCGGTGCTCCAGTAGGGCATGCCCGACGCGACGAAGTTCAACCCCGTCGGGATCTGCCGCCGGAAGGTGTCCCACGTGGGATAGATGTCCGACGACCAGAACATCGTGCCGTTGTGCTGCGCGCCGATGTAGGCATCGCGCGCGAGGATCAGGGCGCGCGACTTCAGGTCGCGGCGGAAGCCGTCGTAGATCGCCGCCGTGTGCACGAGCGGATAGATGTCGTAGTACTGCGTGCCGGGGCCGACGTGGAAGTAGCTCCCGTTCGGCGGCAGGTCGGGCTCCGTCTGGTCGGCCCAGAAGGAGTCGAACCCTTTCGACACGTAGTTGTCGCGGATGACGTCCCAGAACCAGCGCGCCGCGTCGGGATTCGTCGTGTCGAGGTCCGAGCCGGCGCGGTCGTACGGGAGCCCGTCGATCGGCGTGCCGTCCGCGCGGTGGACGAGCCATCCGCGCGCGGCGAGCGAATCGTAGAAGCGGTCCTCCGGCAGGAAGCGGGGCCACACGCTGATCATCGTGTGGAAGTTCATCTCGTGGAGCTGTCGGTTCATGGCGGCGGGGTCGGGCCACTTCGCCGGATCCATGTCCATCTGCCCCATCTTCGTGTCGTGAAACCAGTCCACCACGAGCACGTCGGCGGGATAGCCGCGGTCGCGGTACCCGCGCGCGACGTCGAGCAGCTCCTGCTGCGACACGTACCGCTGCTTGCACTGGATGTAGCCGTAGGCCGACTTCGGCAGCATCGGCACGTCGCCGCTCAACAGCCGATACCCGGCATAGAGCTCGTCGTAGGTGCGGCCGGCGATGACGAAGAACGACACGCGCTGCCCCACTTCCGAGGTCCACCGGTTCACCTCGTTGAAGCCGAACTGCACCGTCGTCCGCGACGGATTGTCCCAGAGGAGCGCGTAGCCCTCGTTCGTGACGACGAAGGGGACGCACACCGTCGGCGCGGCGGGAGCGTCGTACTCGTGCGCGCACTTCACGACGCGCCCGCGGAGGTCGAGAAAGCCCTCCTGGTTCTGCCCCAGGCCGTAGACGTGCTCGTCGCGCGGCGCGGCGAACGTCGCGCCGACGCGATAGAACGGCGCATCCGTGGCGCGCCGGTCGGCGAGGATGCTCGCGTTGCCGTCCTTGTGATTCGGCACCGACATCTGCCAGTCGGTGAGATGCACGAGCGTCGCGCCCTGCGGAGTGGCGACGGTGAGATCGATGCCCGGCGTCGAGCCGACGAAGAACTTCGCGATGTCGGCGAGGGTGCCGGCCGGCGTCGACGCGTGATACGGCGCGACGGTGACGACCAGCCGCTCGGAGCGGAGCACGTCGCCCTCCTGCGTCGAGGTCGCGCGCCATCCCTGCCCCGCCGGCTTCGCCACGATGCCGTAGCCGGCCGGCGCGAGCGCATCGTCGCGGAGGAGGCTGAGCGTCACCCGAACGACGTTCGGCGCGTACGGCTCGACGAGGACGGTCGATCCGCCACGATCGAGGACGAGGCGCTGCGCGTACGCCGGCCCGCCGGCGAGAACGACGGCCAGCGACGCCAGAAGCGGAGGCAGGCACGCGCGGACGAGCGCGCGACGCGCGGGAGGGCGAAGCGGATCTGGATGGGACACGGAAAACGCCACGAGGGGAGCGCGCGACCGGCTCGCGCGCAGGACGGCGGGACGAGCGAATGTCGTCGCGCTCGCCGCCCCTAGCAAGACGTCAGGGCGTGCCGTCCGAATCGCTGGCGACGTCGGTGCCCGCGCGCTGTCGGCGCAGCCCGTCGGCGCGACGCCGAAGCTGCTCCTGCAGCGCCGCGTACTTCGCGCGCTGGAGGGGCGTCATGAACGCCGAGAGCGCGTGCTGCTCCTCGATCTGCAGGTCGAGCCGCTGCCGCTGGATCTGCAGGACCTTGTCGATCGACGCGGCGATGCGCGGCTGGTCGGCGCGGGCGCCTGCCAGCGCCTCGCGGCGCAGCGCCTGACGTTCCGTGCGCTCCTGCGCGGCGAGCGTCCGGCGCCGCGCGTCGAACGAGCGGTTCGTCTCGGCGAGCTGGGTCATCTGCGCGTCGGTGAGCCCGATGCGATTCTTCACGATGCGCCAGAGCCCGCGGCGCAGCCGGGTCTCGAGCTGCGATCGCGGAGCGGCACCCTTCGCGCCGGGCGCGGTCTGCCCACGCGTCGGCTGCGCACGGAGCTCGCCCGCGCCGAGCACGGTGGCCAGCCCCACGAGGAGCGCGGCGCGCCGGATCACGGAAGCGCTCCGCGCAGCGCGACGGCGGTGAGACTCTCCCCCGTTTCCACTTCGGTCGAGGGGACGGCATCGAGCGTCTCGAGATCGGCCACGAGCGAGGCGAGCTCGCCGTCGCTCAACTCGTTGATCGCCGCACCGGCCACGGCGAGCTCGCGCTCGAACGGCTGGATGGCCTGCGCGAGCGATTCCGCCGGCTGCGCCGCGCTCGCCAGGTCGTCCGACGCCGGCTGCGCGCCCTCGTCCGGCGCCGTCGCGCCGGCATCCGCCGGCGCGGGCACCGCCGCCACCTCGGGCGTCGTCGACGGCGTGGCACGGCTGCCGGCGCGCTGAAGCAGCGCGATGGACGTGCCGCCCACGGCGAGCGCGACGATCGCCGCGGCGATGCGCCAACCGCTCGCCACGCGGCGCGGCGCCGCCGCCGGCGCTCGATAGGCGGGAAGTGCCGCCGCGATCGCATCCATGTCCACCGCGGGCGCGCGGCGCAGCGTGCCGCGGAGATCGCGCAGCAGCGCCAGCTCGTCGCGGCACGCGGCGCACGTCGCGAGATGCACGTCGACCGCGCGCCGATCGGCGAGCGTCAACCGATCGTGCAGGTACTCGGGAAGCAGGTCGCGAACGTCGCCGTTCGGGCAGTCAGTCATCGAGAAACTCCTTGATGGCGCGCATCGCGTTGTGGTAGTGCACTCGTGCCGCGCCTTCCGTCGTGCCGACCGTACCGGCGATCTCCCGGTACGACATCCCTTCGCTCACCCGGAGCACGAACACTTCGCGCTGGGTCGGCGAGAGCGTGCCGAGCGCCGCTCGAAGCCGGGTCTGCGTCTCCGCCGCGACGACGCCGTCCAGCGGGTCGAACTCCGTCGCGACGTCCCCCTCGTGCACCTCCACCAGCTCGCCCCGCCGCCGCGCCGCGCGGCGCCGATCGAGCACGAGCCGCCTCGCGATGGTGAACAGCCAGGTCCTGAGCGAGCTATCGCCGCGGAACCCGTCGATCGACGTGAAGGCGCGGACGAACGTGTCCTGCACGACCTCGTCCACGTCCTCGCGCGAGCCGACGCTCGCCACGAACCGCGCGAGTGCCGCGGCATGCCGCTCGACGAGCAGCGTCGCGGCCCGCTGCTCGCCCGCCTTCCACCTTGCCACAAGGTCGAGGTCGGTCCGCTCATCGATGGTGGGGGCGACGTCTGGCATGCGGTCCACACCGTTTGACGCACGGGCGGGGCCGGCGTTAACAGGATCACCGGGCTCCGACCCGGGGCTAAGATAGGGCGTCACCCGGGCGCGACTCTCCCGCACGCCGCCGACGATGCCACCACGACCGATCCTGATCGCGCACCGCGGCATGCCGCGCCGCGAGCGGGAGAACACCCTGCCCTCCTTCCGCGCCGCGCTCGCCGCCGGCGCCGACGCGATCGAGCTCGACGTGCACGCCACCTCGGACGGCGTCGTCGTGGTGCATCACGATCCGTCGACCTCCGACGGGCTTGAGATCGCGAGGACCTCCTCGGGGACGCTCGCCGCGAGCGCGGCCGCGCGCGGGACCGAGGTGCCGACCTTGGAGTCGGTCTGCCGGCTCGTCACCGGTCGCGCCGAGCTGTTCGTGGAGATCAAAGGGGCGGCCGTCGACGACGCCGTGCTCGACGTCATGCGGCGCTACGCCGGCCCGTACGCGATCCACGGCTTCGATCACGAAATGATCGGCCGGATCGCTCGCCGCGAGCCGGCGCTCCGGCTCGGGCTTCTGTTCGACGCTCCGGTGCCGGACGTCGCCGGGCTGCTCGCCTCCTCGGGCGCGCGCGACGCCTGGCCGGAGCACACGCTCGTCGACGAGCGCCTGGTGCGCGACGCCCACGCCGCGGGTGCCAGGGTGCTCGCGTGGACGGTGAACGACGCGGCGGAGGCGGCGCGCCTGACGCACGCCGGCGTCGACGGTCTCTGCTCGGACGACATCACGCTGCTCGGCGAGGCGCGCGGCTGACGTCCGAGCAGCGGGGCGTCAGACGGGCGGCGTCGGCGACGCTGCCTGCGCGCGCGCCGCGATCTCGGTCTCCAGCCGCGCGACTTCCGCTTCGGCGCTGGCCAGGTTCGCCGCGAGCACGGTGTAGCGCTCCGTTTCCAACTCGCCGCCCGCCACGCGGGCGCGGTAGACCGCGTAGCCGAGCGACGCGGCGGCCGCTTCGGCACGCTGCTTCGCCCGATGCTGCTCCAGTCGAAGCTTTCCCTCGTCGAAAGCGCCTTGCGCGGCGCGTCCCGCCCGGTCCAGCTCGTCCTTCAGGGTGCTCCAGATCGCCATGGTTTCCTCCGTCGTGTGCACCACGCCGTACGAGTCCGCCACGATGGAAGTTGCGCGCCGCGGGAGTCGGGCGGAACGAAAACGAGCCCCCCGCGATGCGGAGGGCTCGTGATGGATCCGGAACGGCGTCAGGCGGCGGTGGTGGCGTCCGATGCCGCGTCGGGATAGACGCTGACCTTGAGCCGCGTCTTGCTCTTGTGCTCGAACTTCACGACGCCGTCGATGAGCGAGTAGATCGTGTAGTCCGTGCCGAGGCCGACGTTCTTGCCCGGGTGCCACTTCGTGCCGCACTGGCGGACGATGATGTTGCCGGCCACGACGCGCTCGCCGCCGAACTTCTTGATTCCCCGGTATTTCGGGTTGCTGTCGCGGCCGTTGCGGGACGAGCCGACGCCCTTCTTGTGTGCCATGGTCTCCTCGCGTCAGCCGAGTGTGATGTCGTTGATCTTCACTTCCGTGAAGCCCTGCCGGTGTCCCTGCTTCTTCGCGTAGTTCTTCCGGCGCTTCATCTTGAAGACGATGATCTTGTCGCCGCGGCCGTGCTTGACGATCTCGCCGGTGACCTTCGCGCCCGAGAGGGTGGGCACGCCGGTGCGAACCGACTTGCCATCGCTGCCGAGCAGGACGTCGTTGAACTCGATCGATCCGCCCGCCTCACCCACGAGGGTGGGAAAGCGATATTTCTTGCCCGGCTCGACGCGGAACTGCTTGCCGCCGGTGCGGATGATTGCGTAGGACATGTGTGAGGCTCGTGAGCGTGTGGCGTAGAGCCTAAAAAGTTAGCCCGCGCGGGGTTACGTGTCAACGTACGCGCACGCGGCCCGAGGTGCGGACCGTTCACGGAGACCGGGGGGCGGCCACCGGGTCCCGTCCCCGGGGCGTGGCGGTGACGCGGACACCCGTCCCGCGGTTAGGCAGTGTGGCGACCGGCCCGCCCGGCGCGCTTCCATCTCTCTCGAGCTCACTCAGGATGTCGTCGACCGGCCCGCTGCGCCTCGTGAAGCCCGACCGGGAGCCGACCCCGGACGACGCGCCGGCCGCGGCGGAGCGGACGCAGCTCGTGCGGGCCGCGCAGCGGGGCGACGTGCCCGCATTCGCCGCGCTCGTCGACGCGTACTACGCGCGGTGTCTTCGCTTCGCCCTCCACATGCTCGGGAGCCGGGCCGACGCCGAGGACGCCGTGCAGGACACCTTCGTGCGGGTCCATCGGGCGCTGCCGAGCTACGTGGAGCGCGAGGCGTTCGAGCCGTGGCTGTTCCGGATTCTCGCGAACCGCTGCCGTACCGCGGGCCTGCGAGAGCGCCGGCGCGCGGCGGTGCTGGAGTTCGGCGAGGTGCCGGAACACGCGAGCGATCCGCGGCCGGACGAAGCGGTCGCCTGGCGCGAGGAGATCGCCCGCGCGCTCGCGACGCTGCCGGCAGAGCAGCGCGAGGCGTTCCTGATGCGGCACGTGGAGGATCTGTCGTACGAGGACATGGCGACCGCCACCGGCGCGGGAATCTCCGCGCTCAAGATGCGCGTGAAGCGGGCATGCGAGTCGCTGCGGAGGCGGCTGCAGGAGGGAGACGATGCACGACGAGCGTGACGAGACCGACGAGACGATCGAGCGGATCGCGGCGGCGCTGCGGCCCTTGCCCGAGGTCGCCCCTTCGCGGAAGGCGCTGGTGCTCGTCGCCGTGGCCGCCGATCGCGCGCGCGCGCGTGGCGCCGGCGAGAGCGGTCCGCGCGCATGGCGGCTCGCGGTAGCGGGAACGGCGGCGGCGGCCGTCGTGGCGGCGGCCGCGCTCTGGCTCGGCGGACGACGGTCGCCGGCAGCCGCTGACCGTTCCGTGCCGGCGGTGGCGCTCGACAGCGGCGGTTCGCTCGCTCGCGCGGGGGGCGCGCGGCTCGCGGGTCGCGCCGGCGACGCGCTGGCGCCGCAGGTCGTCGAGCTCGTGTTCCGCGCACCCGAGGCGCACCGCGTCAGCGTCGTGGGCGACTTCAACGGGTGGAACGCGGGGGCCGACGCGATGACGCGCGATTCGGCGAGTGGCCTCTGGAGCGGCACGATCACCGTGCGACCGGGGCGGCACGTCTACGCGTTCGTCATCGACGACAGCGTGTGGGCGCGCGACCCGCGAACTCCGGAAGCGGCGGACGCCGATTTCGGCCGGCCTGGCTCCGTGCTGCTGGTGGGGCACCCGTGAGCAGTCGTCGCCGGCTCGGCGCATCCGCCGCGCCCGCCGTGATGCTCGCGGCGACGCTCGCCCTCGCGCCGACGGCGCGCGCACAGCAGGCGAGCACCGTGGCCAACGCGGCGACGGAGCTCGACAGCGCGACGCAGGCCGCGCTGCGCGCGGAGCTCGCTCGGGCGCGGGGCCGCGGGCTTCCGCTCGAGCCGCTGCTCGCGAAGGTGCGCGAGGGGCAGATCAAGCGCGCGCAGCCGGCGCGCATCCGCGCAGCGGTCGCCAGTCTCGCGGCGCGGCTCGACTCGGCGCGTGCCACACTCGGTGCCGCCTCGACGCCCGAGGAGATGATCTCCGGCGCGGACGCCATCGCGGCTGGGGCGGGCGTGGATGCGCTGCGCACGCTGCGCGCCGAAGCGGGGCGGCGCGACCTCGTGGCGCCGCTCGGCGCGCTGGCCCAGCTCGTCGCGAGCGGCGTCGCACCGCGGCGCGCGACGGAGCTCATCGTCGAGCTGCTTCGGCGGGACGCGCCGGCGACGCGGCTGCTCGCCTACGGCAACGCCGTCGAGGCGGACGTCGGCGCCGGCGTTCCGGCGGAGGAGTCGGCCCTGTTCCGGTTGCGGGCGATCGAGTCGGGTTCCGCGGGACCGAGCACCGGTACGACGTTCGGCCAGAGCGGCGATCTGGGAGGGCAGAATTCGTCCGGCCGGCCCGGCACCGGCGTCGGCGGTCCGGTGCGGCGCAGACCGTAGTTGCGCGTCGCACGCGTGCTCGGCGCCTGCGGCCTGCTCTCCTGTGTGGCGAGCGGGCCGCTCGGCGCTCAGGGCCGCTCGGCACTCGACGCGGGATTCGCCGCCGTGCGGTTCCCCGACGATGGCACCACGGTCGCCGGCCCTTCTCTCGGATGGAGCGCGTCGCGTGACTGGCGCCGGCTGTTCGCGTCGATCGACGCCGGCGGGGTGGCCACGCTCGGTGCCGCCTCGGGCTCCGCGACGATCGCCGGCGGCGCGCGCCGGCCGTTCGCGCGATCGTGGCTGGCCGAAGGGAGCGCGGAGCTCTTCGGCGCAGCGGGCTCCGAGCGGCACGCCGCGAGCTCCGTTCTGTTCGCCGGCCGGGTGATCCGCGTGCTCGGCGCCGGTGGCGCGTGGGCGCGCGCATCGGTCGCGCGCGCCGATCGCCTCGCGGGCATCCTGCCGGCGAGCGGCGCCGACGCGGGCGCGTGGTGGAGCTGGTCGCGCGGGCGGGTGAGCGCGACGGTGACCGATCAGCGAGCGACGGCGCAGCTCTTCGCCGGCACGGCGCGCGAGGCGCTCGTCGGCACGCTGCCGGTTCACTACGTGCAGGGCGTGTTCGGCGCGCATCTCGAGGGAGACGCCATCGCGCTCGACCTCACGGCGGGCGTGCGTCGCGACCCCGACGCCGCGCACCCCTACGAGCCGATGCTGGCGGCGACGGCGGCGTTCTGGCAGGGCCCGACGCACGCGTGGACGCTCAGCGTCGCGCGCCAGCCGCCCGATTGGGTGCGCGGAGCCGATGCGGCGCAGTGGATCGCGCTGGGAATGCGATTCTTCGAGGCGAGCCCCGCGCTCGCGCGCGCGAGCCGCGCGCGTCCGGTCGTCCAGCTCTCGGGCGCGGGAGCGCGACGGCTGCTGCGCGTGACGGCGACCGGCGCGCGCCGCGTGGAGATCATGGCCGACTTCACCGACTGGTCGCCGCTCGAGCTGGGACGAAGCGGCGGCCCGTTCGAGCGGGAGCTCGAGCTCAGCGCCGGCACGCACCGGATGCTCGTGCGCATCGACGGCGGCGCGTGGCGCCCCGCGGCGAACACGCCCGCCGTGGACGACGATCTCGGCGGGCGCGTCGGACTGCTCGTCGTGCCGTGACCGGCGTCAGGCCACCGCGTACTGGTGCGTGACGTCGCGGCCCGCGCTCTTCACGACGAGCTTGAACTCGTCGGGCCGGAGGAGCGGATCGTCGCGGAGCTCGAGCGCGAAGCCGACCGCCTTCTCCAGCTTGCGCATCAGGTCCGGCTCGTTCTCCATGGCGAACATGGCGACGTCGGGATGCAGCTTCACGAGCAGCGGATCGCGCTTCCCTTCGACGCCCATGCGCTTCACGCTGCGTTCCATGCGCCGGAGGATCGTCTCCGCGGTGAAGACGCGGCCCGTGCCGCCGCACGTCGGGCACGACTCCGTCATGCTCTGGAGATGACTCTGGCGCACGCGCTGGCGCGTCATCTCGATGAGGCCGAGATCGGACACGGCGAACGCCTTCGTGCGGGCGCGGTCGCGGCCGAGGTGGGTGCGCAGCTCCTGGAGCACCTTCTCGCGGTTGGCCCGGGTGTCCATGTCGATGAAGTCGCAGACGATGATGCCGCCGACGTCGCGCAGGCGAAGCTGCCGCGCGATCTCGCGCGCCGCCTCGAGGTTCGTCTTGAGGCTCGTCTTCTCCGGGTCCTTCTTGCCGACGAAGCGGCCGGAGTTGACGTCGATCGACACGAGCGCCTCGGTGGGCTCGATGATCAGGTAGCCGCCCGCGGGGAGATCGCACCGCCGCTTGAACAGGTCGCGGATCTCGGCCTCGATCTCCGCCTTGTCGAACAGCGGAATCGTGTCCTCGTAGAGGACGATGCGCTCGGTGAGCTCGGGCGCGATCCCCTTGAGGTACTCGACGATCTCGTTGTAGACCTGCTTCGAGTCGACGGTGACGCGCTCGACCTTGTCGCTGAAGATGTCGCGGATCAGGCCGCGGGCGAGCGACGTCTCGCGGTTGAGCAGCGCCGGCGCGCGGACGAAGCGTTCCTTCTTCTTGATCCGCTTCCAGGTGTTGATCAGGGCCGTGAGCTCGCGCTCGATCGTCTCCGGCGTGACGTCCTCGCCGACCGTCCGCACGATGACGCCGCCGGAATCCTCGGGGAGCATGCCCTCGACGAGCGCGCGCAGCCGCTTCCGCTCCTCGCGATCGCCGATCTTGCGGCTGACGCCGACGCGCGAGGCGTACGGCATGTACACGAGGAAGCGGCCGGCGAGCGAGACCTGCGCCGTGACGCGCGGGCCTTTCGTGGAGATCGGCTCCTTGCTCACCTGCACGATGAGTTCCTGGCCGCGCTTCAGGACGTCCTGGATCGGGGGGGCATCGCGCTCGTCGCGCTCGAGCTCGCGGAAGGTCTCGTCGCCGTCCTCGTCGTCGTCGTCCGCGCCGGCGTCGGGGTAGACGAGATCGGAGGCGTGGAGAAAGGCGCTCTTCTCCGTGCCGATGTCGACGAACGCGGCCTGGAGGCCGGGGAGGACCGCGTCTACCCTGCCGAGGTAGATGTCGCCCACCATGCGGCGGGCGTCGGGGCGGTCCACGAGGAGCTCAACGAGCTGGTCGTCCTCGAGGATGGCGACCCGGGTTTCCCGCTGGGTCGCATTGATCAGGATCTCTCGCTTCATCAGGGCCCGCGCCCGTCGGTGCCCCCGGCGACTCGGCGGCCGCGGCGCGGTGGGTGGAAAGATGGGTGGTCGGACCACGCCACGAACGCGGCTGCGGTCGAACCGAATCGGGATGGGCCGTCACGACGCGCTGCGTGATCGGGCACGACGCATCCGGGCGAGCCGCGGCCGGCCGTCGCGTCAGGCGCCGAAGGGGCGCGAGCGCGACGGCGACGAGACTCGCCAGAAGCCGGAGGAGCGTGCGATCGGCCGGCCGGAGCCGGGATGGCGCGAGCGGTGCGACGAGCGCGCCCACGCGGCCGACGACTGCCTCGGCCGCGCTGGCGCGCGAGATGTCCCGGCGACCGCGCGAGTCGCCGCGCGGCGCCGGAAACGGAAAGACGAGAGATGCGCTCACAGGTGAATAGCTAACGATCGCCCGAGCGGCACGCAACGCGGCTGCGGCCGCTTCCGATCATTCGCCGCCGAACTCGCGCAGGATGTGGCGCGAGATGACGATGCGCTGAATCTCCGACGTGCCCTCGCCGATCTCGCAGATCTTCGCGTCGCGCATCATCCGCTCGACCGGATAGTCCTTCGTATAGCCGTAGCCGCCATGGACCTGCACCGCCTTGATCGTGGCGCGCATCGCGAGCTCGGAGCAGAACAGCTTGGCCATCGCGGCCTGCTTGCCGAACGGCTTCCCCTGCTGCGCGAGCCAGGCGGCGTGATAGGTGAGCTGGCGTCCCGCCTCGATCTCGGTTGCCATGTCGGCGAGCTGGAAGGCGATTCCCTGGAAGCTGGCGATCGTCTGGCCGAACTGCTTGCGCACGGTGGCGTAGCGCACCGCTTCCTCGTACGCGCCGGTGGCGATGCCGAGCGAGAGCGCCGCGATGCCGACGCGGCCTGCGTCGAGGGTCTTCATGAAGTTGACGAACCCCTCTCCCTCGGTGCCGAGCAGGTTCTCCGCCGGCACCTCGACGTCCTCGAGGATGAGCTCCGCGGTGTCGGAGGCGCGCCAGCCGAGCTTGTCCTCCTTCTTGCCGGCCCGAAACCCGGGCATCGGCACGAGCGACGGCTCGTGGCCGACGCCGATGTCGCGGGCCGTCGCGAGGTCGGACGTCTCCTTCGTGACGATGAACGAGCTGATGCCGCGCGTGCCCTGCGCCGGGTCGGTGACGGCGGTGACGACGAAGATCTCGCCGACGCTGCCGTGCGTGATGAACCGCTTTCTCCCGTTGAGCACGTAGCGGTCGCCGCGGCGCACGGCGGTGGTCTGCGTGCCCCCCGCGTCCGAGCCGGCGTTCGGTTCGGTGAGTCCGAAGCCGCCGAGCACCTTGCCGCGCGCGAGGACGGGCACGTACCGCTCGCGCTGTGCCTCACTGCCGTAGTGCACGATCGGCGAGGTGCCGAGCGTCGTGTGCGCCGAAACGGTCAGCCCGGTGGACGCGTCGACGCGCGCGAGCTCCTCGATGGTGATGATGTAGCTGAGCAGATCGAGCCCCGCGCCGCCGAGCGATTCCGGCCACGGCACGCCGAGCAATCCGAGCTCGCCCATCTTCTTCACCGTCTCCCAGGGGAAGCTCCCCTCCGCGTCGTGCTTCGCGGCGACGGGCGCTACGTCGTCGCGCGCGAACTGGCGGACCATCTCGCGCACGGCGAGGTGCTGCTCGGAGAAGTAGAGGGAGTCGTCCATGTCAGGCCGCTTCGGTCTCGTCTGAGGTTCGCACGAGCGCGAGGAAGCGCTCGCCGTACTTGTCGATCTTCGCGGGTCCGACGCCGCGAATCTCGCCGAGCGCGTACGGCGACTTCGGGCGGCGCACGGCGATCTCGAGCAGGGTTCGATCGGGGAACACGACGTACGCCGGGACGTGGTCCTCGCGCGCGATGCTGCTGCGGAGCGCGCGCAACCGCTCGAGGAGCCGGGCGTCGGCGGGGCTCGCGACGAGCTCCGCCGGCTCCGGCCGCGATGCGCCGCTCCTCGCCCCGCGCGTGCGGCGCTTCTCGCCGGCCTTCGGCGCGGCGGCGCGCTGGCGACGCGACGCGTCGTGCGTGCCGAGACAGTTGTCGCAGCCGCCACAATCCTTGCCGGCGGCCGGATCCCCGAAGTAGCGGAGCACGAAGCCGCGACGACAGCCGGTGGCGTACGCGTACTGCTGCATCGCATCGAGCTTGGACAGCTCGTTCTTGCGCCGTCGCTCGAGCGCGGCCCAGTCGAGCGGATACGCGGAGAGCGGCCGCCGCGGATCGGTGACGTGGTCTCCGCCGCCCAGCCGGTGCCACTCGAGGAACTGGCCGCGCTCGAGCTGCGTGAGCAGCGGCATCGCGCCGATCGCGCCGCCGAATCCCGGCGGGAGGCCGTCGAGATCGACCGGCACGCCGTCGTAGAGCGCGTCGCTCCCGACGCGCCACAGCGCGCGAAGCAGGCCGAGCTCGAGCGCGCGCTCGGCGCCGAGCTCGCGCTTGATGCGGTCCGCGGTGGCGAGCAGGCGCACGAAGACGCGGCCCCCGCTCTCCGGATCCGAGCGGAGCGCGCCGGCCTGAATCAGCAGCCGCAACGCCGATTCCACCTCACGATCGCTGATCTTCCCGGGAAGCGAGGCGGCGATCGCCGCGGGCTCGAGCGACACGGCACCGGTCGGGTCGGCCATGCGCCGCGCACGCTCGTACACCCGCTCGACGAGCGAGCGCTCGGGATACGCGCCCTTGATGAAGAACTCGTGCGTGAACCGATCGGGGAACGCGTGCAGGAGATACACCTCGGAGGGCTGGCCGTCGCGGCCGGCGCGCCCCGCCTCCTGGTAGTACGCCTCGAGCGTTCCCGGCATCGCGTGGTGCACGACGACGCGCACGTTCGGCTTGTCGATCCCCATGCCGAACGCGTTGGTGGCGACGATGGCCCGCACCGACTCCTTCATGAACGCGTCCTGTACCTCGTGGCGATGCGCGTCGTCGAGCCCCGCGTGGTACGCCGCCGCGGCGATCCCCTCGCGCTCGAGCGTCTGCGCGATCTTCTCCACGTTGCGCCGCGTCGATGCGTACACGATCGCGACGCCGTCGTGCTCGCGAAGAATGTCGGCGAGGGCGGCGTCCTTCTCCGCCTCGGTGCGCGTCGGCACGACGTGATAGCGGAGGTTCTGCCGGTCGAAGCCGGTGATGATCGTTTCCGGCCGTTCGAGCTTCAGCTGATGCGCGATGTCCTGGCGCACGTGCGGCGTCGCGGTGGCCGTGAGCGCCACCGCCTGCGGCCACCCGAGCCGCTCGCGCACCTGCGCGATGCGGAGGTAGCTGGGCCGGAAGTCGTGCCCCCACTCGCTGATGCAGTGCGCCTCGTCGATCGCGAGCAGCGAGACGCCGACGTCGCGCAGGCGGTCGGCCGAGCTGCCGGCGTCGAACCGCTCCGGCGCGACGTAGAGCAGCTTCACCTCGCCGCGCACGACGCGGGACATCCGCTCCGACACCTCGCCGCTCGACAGCGTGCTGTTCACGAACGTGGCCGGGATGCCGCGCGCCGTCAGCGCGTCGACCTGGTCCTTCATGAGCGAGATGAGCGGGCTCACCACGACGGTGAGACCGGGGAGCACCATCGCGGGGACCTGGTAGCAGATCGATTTCCCGCCGCCCGTGGGGAGCACGACGAGCGTGTCTCGTCCCTCGAGCACGGCGCTCACGGCGCGCGTCTGTCCGGGGCGAAAGTCGGGGAAGCCGAAGCGGGCGCGCAGCAGGGCGCGCGCCTCGTCGAGCGTCGGGCGGGGAATCGTCATGCCGCCAGCGTGGCGCGTCTCGCGCCGCGACGCGTCATCGGATTGCCGCGCCGCACGCCGCTAGACCGCACGCGCGAAGTGGCCGCGCGTGAACGCCTCGCCCACGGCCGCGCGCGCGAGGTTCGGGACCTGGCGCTGTCCCGCGGCGAGCTGCTCGAGCATGGCCCGGTAGCCCGACACGACCTGCGCGATCGGCTCCTCCGCGACGTTGAACAGCAGATGGAAGTTGCGGATGCCGCCGCGCCAGAGCCGCGGCAGGTACTCACCCCCCTCGACGGGACGCGAATGCAGCAGCCGGTTGCGGCATGCGGCGTCGGTCGCGACGGGAAAGTGGTAGCCGGCGGGATCCGTGAGCTCCACGTTGGGGTGCTTCTGCACGCACAGATCACGGCACGTGGTCGGCACCCGATCGAACGCGGCGGAGAGCACGCAGTGCTCGATCGTCATCCCCTCGGGGCGGCCGTAGAGCACGACGTCGAAGCCGTTGCCCTCCCACGGCGCGGCGACGGCGAGCAGCTCGTCCGTGGTGAGCTCCACGGAGAGCGTGATGCGCCGCGCACCGAGCCGGAACAGCTCCGCCGCCGTGTGCTGGTTGAAGCAGTTCACCGCGTAGTCCGCGACGACGTCGCGGCCGGCGCGCGCCAGCTCCGCCACGAGTCCGAGGTGGCCGCTGAGGAGCGGCAGGCCGAGATCGAGCCACTTCTGCACGGCGCGGCGCTCCTCGGGCCTCACGATCGTCGGCGTGCGCAGGCGGAGCGCGATCCCCCGCTCCGCCAGCTCGGTCGCGAGCGCGCGCACGCGGGCGACCGGCGGCGCGGGATGTCGCAGGAAGGGATCGAGCACGACCGTCGTGACGCCCGCGCCGCCGGCGGCCCTCGCGTCGTCGATCGCGAACACCGACGCGACGAGATCGAACGGCGCTCGCTGCACGGGTGATTCGTGACTCGGCACGTCGCTCGAGACGAGCGCGATCGCCGCGTCGACCGACGCGCGCCGCTCGGCGAGCGCCGCCTCGCGCGCCCAGTCGCGGCGCTGCGTGAGCTCGTCGATCGCGCGCTGACGCAGGTGATTGATCTCGCTGACCGGCAGGAAGAGGCCCGGCGCCAGACCGCGAAGCTCGAGTGCCGCGAGCACGAACGGGCTCTCGCCGAGGCGGCCGAGCTGCTCGCGCAGCACGGCGTCGTCGAGCGCGCGCTTCGAGGCGGGGGCGAGCGGGATCTCCGAGCGCACGGTGACCGACTCTCCGTCGGCGGCGAACATCGCCTTGAGCGGCGCACCGGCACCGCCGAACAGCCGCACGTCGAGCCGCGTCTTGCGCTGCCGGATCCCGGCGGGGAGCGCGGCATAGCTCGCCTGGGCGCGCGCCACGAGCGCGGCTTCGTGCGAGCGCACCACCCGCCATCCCTCGCCGACCTCCACTCGCGACGGGAGGCGCAGCGCCTGACGGAGCGGCGGTCCGGCGGCGATGGTGCGTACGTCGTCCACGGTGAAGCCCACCGAGGCGCCGCCACGCTGGCCGGGCGCCTCGAACCCCACGCCGTCTCCCGGCTGGATCGCCGCCCTCGTCTCGATGACGAGCTCGCGACCGGTGCGCGCGACGACGACGCCCAGCTCGACGCCGCGATTGTCCGGATGCTCGCGAGTGACGTAGGTGCGGCCCTGGCGGCCCCCGTACATCCCGCCGGTGAATCCGCGGCTGTAGATCTGCACGAGCGGCTCGACGTCGGCCGGCGACGGCGCGGTACGGTCGCCCGCGGCGACGCGGTCGAGAAACGCGCGGTAGCCGCTCGTGACGGTGGCCACGTACTCCGGCCGCTTCTTTCGCCCCTCGATCTTCAGGCAGCCGATTCCCGCCTCGGCGATCGCCGAGAGATGGTCCGTCGCGGCGAGGTCGCGCGCCGAGATGAGATAGCCGCGGTCGAGCTCCGCGCCGGTGGCGAGATCGGTGAGCACGTAGTCCTTGCGGCACGACTGCGCGCACGAGCCGCGGTTCGCGCTGCGCTCCGAGATCATGCCGGACATGTAGCACTGGCCGCTGTACGAGATGCACAGTGCGCCGTGCACGAACGACTCGAGGCCGAGCTCCGGGACCGCGGCGCGGATCGCGCGGATGTCCTCGAGGGTGTTCTCGCGGGCGAGCACGACGCGCTCGATCCCGACCTCGTGCATCACCCGCGCGCCCGACTCGTCGTGCACCGTCATCTGCGTCGAGCCGTGCAGCTCGACGCCCGGATAGACCCGCTGGATCAGGCGTACGAGCCCGACGTCCTGCACGATGGCCGCGTCGACGCCGCGATCGATCGCCTCGCCGAGGAAATTCAGCGCCTCGGCGAGCTCCGCGGGCTTCACGAGGATGTTGAGCGTGAGGTAGATGCGACGGCCGCGCTCGTGTGCGAGCCGGCACGCTTCTCCGAGCTCGTCGAGCGTGAGCTGCGCTCCGTCGTCGCGCGCGTTGAACCGCTCGGCGCCGAGGTAGACGGCGTCCGCGCCGTTCGCGAGCGCCGCGCGCACGGCGTCGAGCGAGCCGGCCGGTGCGAGGAGCTCGGGGATGGCGAGGCGCGTCATAAGTGTTGAAATGTAATGCTTTACGGCGCCGATCTGCAGTGCGCCGCGAGCTCCGCTGAAACGCTGGCGGGCGCTACGATTGTCCGTCGTCGAGCCAGCGCTTCGGGACGAATCGGAGCAGCAGGGCGACGCCGAGAATCCCCATGCCGGCGTACATGAACCGCTGCTGCTCGCTGGAGTTGCCGTAGCCCCAGACGACGACGCCGATCGCCGTGAGCGCGAGCCGGGCGAGGAGCAGGCGTCTCATTCGGGACGGCTCCGGCGTTCGGTGAAGCGTCGTATGCCTTGCCGGAAGTCGTCGGTGGCGCGCGCCTCGACGTTCGTCACGACCCCCGCGGCGACGCCGTCCTCGAACGACAGGGAGTCGAGCTTGTAGAACAGCCACTTCGTGAGCGCGAGCGCGGTCGTCGGCGCACGACTGATCTGGTCGAGGGTGGCCTGCACCTCGTCGTCGAAGGTCGCGGCGGGCACGACGCGGCTCACGAGCCCGATCCGCTCCGCTTCCTCCGCGCAGACGATGCGGCCCGTGAGCACGAGATCGGCCGCGTGCTTCTCGCCGACGGCGCGGCGGAGCATCGTCATCACCATCGCCGGCACGAAGCCGACGCGGACTTCCGGGTAGCCGAGCTCCGCGTTCTCGTGCGCGAGGACGACGTCGCACGCCGTGGCGAGCCCCGCGCCGCCGGCGAGGGCGCGTCCGCGGATCGTGCACACGACGGGCTTCATGAGCGCGCGAATGGCGAGGAAGACGCGGCCGAGCGCTTCGGCGTCCTGGCGGTGCACGTCGGCGCCCGCGTCGAGCGTGCGCTCGAGGGCTTCGAGGTCCGCGCCGGCGGAGAAGTCGTCGCCGTCGGCGGCCAGATGGATGACGCGCACGGCGGCGTCCCCCTCGAGCTGGGCGAGCGCGGCGAAGAGGTCGTCGGCCATCTCGCGATCGATGGCGTTCTTCTTCTCCGCGCGGGCGAGCACGATGCGTCCGATCGCGCCGTCGCGGAGGAGCCTGACGCGGTTCACGCCGTCCGCGCCGCGGGAAGGCCGAGGGCGCGGGCGCGCGCGTCGTCGACGTCGAGCACCATGCGCAGCATCGCGGTCGAGAAGACTTTCCCCTGCGCGTCGGTCTTGAGCGAGAGCGTCCCGCCGCCGTCGAGCGCGCCGTGCAGCAGGAAGTTGAGCGCGTGGAGGTTCGGCAGCTCGAACCGCTCGACGTCGCCCGTGATCACGCCGGCGAAATGCTCGGCCACGCGCGCGCGCGTGAGCGATTCGGCGAGCAGGGGATACCATTCGCCCTTCAGCGCGATCACGCCGACGTTGGCCGTGTCGCCCTTGTCGCCCGATCGGGCGTGCGCGATGTCGACCAGGCGGACCTTCATGCGAGGATCTCGACGCTGGTCTGCACGACCGACTTGTCGACGAGCGCGGGCCAGAAGGCGACGATCTCCTCGACCTTCGGCCGGCCGCCGGCGAATCCGGTGACGCTCGGCGGGCCGTTGAGCACGAGTGGCGCGATCTCGCGCGTGAACCGATCGACCGACGCGCGATCGCTCGACCGCACGCCGATGCGCCATTGCACCTCGGGGACGTCGCCGGCGGGTCCGGCGAGCGGACCGTGCGTCGCCGAGACGCCGACGTATTCGGTGAGCATCTCGTCGAAGCGCAGGCCGAGGTCGTCGAGCCGCCGGCGCAGCACCTGGTCGGCGCGCTGCGCCTTCTCGAGGGCGTCGGGCCAGGCGTACACGAGCGAGCCGACCGCCTTGAAGCCGGCGCGGTACGCGATCGACACCTTGAGCTTGTCGGTGGCGGGGCGGCCCGTGATGCCGAACACGCGCACGCGGTTCTCGCCGTCGGGTGCGAGCCGGATCGACGTGAAGTCGGCGACGACGTCCGGCGTGATGTAGCTGTGCGGGTCGCCCATCTCGTACACGAGCTGCTCCGTCACGGACGGCACCGTGATGCGCCCCCCGGTGCCCGGATGCTTCGTGATCACGAAGGTTCCGTCGGCCCGTGCCTCGACGATCGGGTAGCCGACGTTGGCGAGGTCGGGGACGTCGCGCCAGTCGACGAGGCAGTTGCCGCCGGAGCACTGCGCGCCGCACTCGATGATGTGGCCCGCGATGATGCCCGCGGCCAGGCGATCCCAGTCTGTTGCGCCCCAGCGGAATTCGTGGCGCAGCGGCGCCATCGTGAGGGCGGTGTCGGTGGAGCGCCCCGTGACGACGACCTGCGCCCCGCGCGCGAGCGCCTCGACGATCGGCGTCGAGCCGATGTACGCGTTCGCGGCGAGCACGCGGTCGCGGACGTCGCTGAGCGGCGCGCCGGTATCCATGTTGACGAGCGGGTGTCCGCTCGCGAGCAGCTCGTCGAGCCGCGGGAGGAGATCGTCACCCGTCACGACGCCGACCTTGAGCCCCGCTCCGCGCGATCGCGCCAGCTCGAGCACCGCGCGCGCGCAGCCCACCGGGTTCACGCCGCCGGCGTTCGCGACGACCCGAACGCCTCGTCCCACCACGGCGGGGAGCACGGACTCCATCGCCCCGATGAAGTCGCGCGCGTACCCCAGCGCCGGGTCACGCTCCTTCTGCTTCTGCAGAATGGACATCGTGACCTCGGCGAGGTAGTCGAGCATGAGGTAGTCGATCGGACCGCCCTCGACCTGGCGCCGCGGCGCCTCGAGCCAGTCGCCCCAGAAGCCCTGGCCCGAGGCGACACGAACGATGCGGTCCTGCACGCGAGAGCCGGTCATGCGGCGGGTTGCGGAGGAAGGACGAACGGACCGAGGTGCGGCCCGGGATTGGAGCGCGCGGCGCGCAGCGCGAGGGCGAGCACCTCGCGCGTGTCTTCCGGGTACACGATCGCGTCGACGAAGCCGCGCGCCGCGGCGTAGCGCGCGTCGAGCTGGCGCTCGTAGTCCGCGCGCATCTCGTCGATCCCGCGCTGCGTGTCGTCGTCGAGCTCCGTGCGGGCGCGCCGCGCCTGCTCGATGGCCGGCCCGTGCACCGCCTGCACGGCGCTCTCCCCTTCCATCACCGCCATGCGCCCGGTGGGCCACGAGAAGATGAAGTCGGGGTCGAAGCCCTGCCCCGCCATCGCGTAGTAGCCCGCGCCGGAGGCGTGGTTCACCGTGAGCACGAGCTTCGGGACGCGGGCCGTCGCCATCGCTTCGACGAACCGCGCGCCGGCGCGGATGATCCCCTCGTGCTCCGCTTCGGGGCCGACCATGAACCCGGAGACGTCCTGCACGAAGAGCAGCGGGATCCCTTCCCGGTCGCACCGATCGATGAAGAACGCGACCTTCTCCGCGCTCTCGGCGTACAGGATGCCGCCGAAGCGCGGCTTCTCGCCGGCCCGCGTCTTGATGAGCCCCCGCTGGTTGGCGATCACGCCGACGGCGATCCCCTCGATGCGCGCGTCGCCGCAGATCATCTCGCGCGCGAGATGCTCCTGGAACTCGACGAGCGTTCCCGCGTCGAGGATCGCGCGAAGCAGCGCGTGCATGTCGTACGACATGCGATGATCGGCCGGCAGGAGGTCGTAGAGCGCCGCCGCATCCGTCGCCGGCACCGCGTCGGGCCGCGGCGGCGGGACGTCACACGTCGCCGGCAGCTGCGCGACGAGCCGCCGGAGCAGCGAGAGACACTCGGCGTCGCTCTCCGCCGCATAGTGTGCGACGCCGCTGATCTCCGTGTGCGTCACCGCACCGCCCAGCGTCTCGGAGTCGACCGTCTGGCCCGTTGCACCTTTCACGAGGTTGGGGCCGCCGAGCCCCATGAACGACGTCCCCTTCACCATCACGATCACGTCGGAGAGCGCCGGGAGATAGGCACCGCCCGCGATGCACGGCCCCATCACCGCGGCGAGCTGCGGCACGCGCAGGTACCGCCGCATGATCGAGTTGTAGTAGAAGATCCGGCTCGCGCCGTACTGGCCCGGAAACACGCCGCCCTGATACGGCAGGTTCACCCCCGCCGAGTCGACGAGATACACGATCGGGATGCGGCAGCGCATCGCCACTTCCTGCGCCCGGAGCATCTTGGTGATCGTCTCCGGCCACCACGACCCCGCCTTCACCGTCGCGTCGTTGGCGACGACGACGACGGGACGCGCGCCGACGATCCCGACGCCGGTCACCACGCCCGCCGCGGGCGCCTGGCCGTCGTAGCGATCGTGCGCGACGAGGAGGCCGAGCTCGACGAATCGCGAGTGCGGGTCGCAGAGCAGCGACACGCGCTCGCGCGCCGTGAGCTTGCCCTGGCCGTGCTGCCGCTCGATGCGGTCGGTGCCCCCGCCCTCGCGGAGCCGCTCCTCGAGCGCGCGCAGCTCGGTGCTGAGCTCCCGCAGGCGGCTGGCGCTCACGAGCTCGTCACGCGTCCTGCGTCGAGTGCTCGGCGAACCACGCCTTGATGTAGTCCACGAGGTCCGAGGTGCGCGTGCCCGGCCCGAACAGCTTTCCCGTGCCGAGGGCCTGCAGCGCGTCCATGTCCTCGCGCGGGATGATGCCGCCGCCCGTCACGAGGATGTCGTCGCGCCCGTCGGCGCGCAGCAGCTCGAGCACGCGCGGAAAGAGCGTCATGTGCGCGCCGCTGAGGATCGAGAGGCCCACCACGTCGACGTCCTCCTGCACCGCCGCGGTGGCGATCATCTCCGGCGTCTGGTGCAGGCCGGTGTAGATGACTTCCATGCCCGCGTCGCGCAGCGCCGCGGCCACGACCTTGGCGCCCCGATCGTGGCCGTCGAGACCGGGCTTGGCGACGAGTACGCGGATCGGGCGCATGGCTTCGGGAGACGGGAGCGGACGCGCGCCGGCCGACCGGCGTTCGCTCTCGCCGGCGCGTCGTGAGGGCGGAAAGCTAGCCGCCGCGTCGGCGGCGCGGCAACTCGCGCTGGCGCGCGACGAGCAGCATCTCGCCCGAGCGCCGATGCAGCGGCCGATCGCGCCACCCGTCGTACGCTTCTTCCACGACGAGCCCGGCGTCGAGGCAGAGCTCGGCCAGGCGCGTGGCCGTGTAGAGCCGGATGCGGTGCTGTCGCTCGCCCCTGCCGCCGGGCCCGTCCCAGCGCGTGTCGATCGTGAGCAGTCCGGCGAGCGGATCGAACCGGCGCTCGTGGCCGATCATGGTGCCGTCCGCCGCCTGCCACCAGTCGCGCGCGAGAAAGCGAGCCAGCACGCCGTCGCGGCTTCCGCCGTGCCACACGAGCGTTCCGCCGGGCACGAGCACCCGCGCGAACTCGCGCACGACGCGCGCGTCGTCGCTCGGATCGGCGAAGAAGCCGAACGACGTGAACAGGTTGAGCACGGCGTCGAACCGTCCCGTCCACCGCGCGGGAAGGCGGCGCATGTCGCCGCGCGTGTAGCGCAGCGCCGGACCGGTGCCTCGCGCACGCGCCAGCGCGAGGAGATGCGTCGAGTAGTCCAGGCCGTCGACGCGAAAGCCGGCCTCGGCGAGCAGGTGCGCATGCCGTCCTTGCCCGCACGGCACGTCGAGGATCCGCGCGCCGGAGGGAAGGCCGAGCAGCCCGACGAGCCGGGCGACCTCGCGCCGGTCGCGCACGAGGTCGAAGATCGGCTCGTACTCGAGCAGGTACTGCGCGTCGAAGTACGTGGCCCACCACTCCGCGGGCCGGCGCGCGGTGCTCAGAAGAAGACGGGCTCGCGGTACGCGCCGAAGACGTCCTCGAGCGCGCGGCGGATCTCGTACAGCGTGCAGTAGGCGCGCGCGCAGTCGAGGATGTGCGGAAAGACGTTCTCCGTGCCGCGCGCCGCCTGGCGGAGCCGCGCGAGCCGCGCGTCGCAGAGCGTCCCGTCGCGCTCGGCGCGCACGCGCGCCAGCCGCTCGCGCTGCTCGCGGTCCACGGCCGCGCCGATCTTGAGCGTGGGGATCTCGAGCGACTCGTCGGTCACGAACTCGTTCACGCCGACGATGACGCGCCGGTGCTGCTCGATCTCCCACTGCTGCCGCGCCGCCGACTGTGCGATGCGCCGCTGGAACCAGCCCTCCTCCAGCCCGCGCACGACGCCGCCGATCGCGTCGATCTCGGCGAACATCGACTCGGCGTCCGTCTCGAGTCGGTCGGTGAGCGTTTCCACGTAGTACGAGCCGCCGAGCGGATCGAGCACGTTCGGCACGCCCGTCTCGTAGGCGAGCACCTGCTGCGTGCGCAGCGCGACCTGTACGGCGTGCTCGGTCGGGAGCGCGAGCGTCTCGTCCATCGAGTTCGTGTGCAGCGACTGCGTGCCGCCGAGCGCCGCGGCGAGCGCCTGGTAGGCGACGCGCACGACGTTGTTCATCGGCTGCTGTGCCGTGAGCGTGACGCCCGCGGTCTGCGAGTGGAATCGCATCAGCCACGAGCGCGGGTCCGTCGCGCCGTAGCGGTCGCGCATGTGCCGCGCCCAGATCCGGCGCGCGGCGCGCAGCTTCGCGATCTCCTCGAAGAAGTCGTTGTGGATGTCCCAGAAGAACGACAGCCGCGGCGCGAAGTCGTCGACGTCGAGCCCGCGGGCGATGCCGCGCTCCACGTAGGTGAAGCCGTCGGCGAGCGTGAACGCGAGCTCCTGCGCCGCCGTCGCGCCGGCCTCGCGGATGTGGTAGCCGGAGATGGAGATCGTGTTCCAGAGCGGCGCATGCACCGCGCCCCACTCGAAGCAGTCGACGATGAGGCGCAGCGCGGGCTCGATCGGAAAGCACCACGCGTGCTGCGCCATGTACTCCTTCAGGATGTCGTTCTGGATCGTGCCGCGGAGGCGCGCGCTGTCGACCCCCTGCTTCTCCGCGGCCGCGACGTAGAACGCCCAGAGGATGATCGCCGGTCCGTTGATCGTCATCGACGTCGACACCCGGTCGAGCGGGATGCCGTCGAACAGCACCTCCATGTCGGCGAGACTGGAGATCGCGACGCCGGTCTTCCCCACTTCGCCCTCCGAGCGCGGCGAGTCCGAGTCGTAGCCCATCAGCGTCGGGAAGTCGAACGCGGTGGAGAGTCCCGTCTGCCCGTGCGCGAGCAGGAACTTGAACCGCTCGTTCGTGTCGCGCGCGCTCCCGAAGCCGGCGAACTGGCGCATCGTCCACAGCCGCCCGCGATAGCCCGTGGGATGGATCCCCCGCGTGTAGGGGTACGCGCCCGGCACGCCGAGCCGCGCCGGATCCGCGCCGGCGACGTCGAGCGCGGTGTAGAGCGGATCCACCTCGCGCGCCGAATTCGTGAACGCGATCTCACGCAGCCGGCCCGCGTCGTACGCCTCGCGCCACGCCGCCACTTCCGCGCGCAGGCGCTCGAGCTCCGACGGATCCTGCGCGTCGCGGTCGGCGAGCTCTCGCATCGACGTCATGTCGTCCTCCCCGTCAACAGGCCGGCGCTTCGCGCGAGCAGTGCGTCGGCGACCGCGAACGGCGTCGCGCGGCCGGACTCGAGCTCGGGCAGCCGCTCCTCCAGCCACGCGAGCGTGGCGCGGTCGCCCCACAGCCGCTGGCGCGTCCTCGTCTCCACGACGTCGACCACGCGCTCCCGAAGCCGCGCGCGACGCCGCTCGCGCAACGTGCCGCTCGTCTCAAGATAGCGGAAGTGCCGATCGAGCGCGTCCGCGAGCTCGGCGATGCCGGTCCCCTCCGTTGCGATGAGACGCAGCACCGGCGGCGTCCACGACGGCTCGTCGCGCCGCGCCGCGTCGCGCGCCTGGCGTGCGATGTTCGTGCGCGAGAGGTCCACGCCATGGTGCCCTTCGCCCCCGTCCGCCGCGCCACCGCGCATGCCGAGCATGACCTCGATCTCCGTGCGCAGCCGCTCGGCACCCGGGCGGTCCGCCTTGTTCACGGCGAAGACGTCGGCGATCTCCATCAGCCCCGCCTTGAGCGTCTGGATGGAATCCCCCGATTCCGGCACGAGCACGACGAGCGTGCTGTCCACCAGGCGCGCGACGTCCAGCTCGCTCTGTCCGACACCGACCGTCTCCACGAGCACGCGGTCGAACCCGAACGCGTCGAGCACGTCGCACGCCTCGCGCGTCGCGGCGGAGAGGCCGCCGAGCGACCCGCGCGTGGCGAGCGACCGGATGTAGACCCCCGGATCGAGCGCGATCTCCTCCATGCGGATCCGGTCGCCGAGGAGCGCGCCGCCGGTGAACGGCGAGGTCGGGTCGACCGACACGATGCCCACCGTCGCGCCCTGCGCCCGGTAGTGCCGCGCGAGCCAGGTCGCGACCGTGCTCTTGCCCGCGCCGGGCGGCCCCGTGATGCCGATGCGCCGCGCCCGGCCGAGCTTCGCGTGCAGCGCGCCGAGCAGCACGTCGAAGCCGGCACGATGGTTCTCGACGATGCTGATCGCCCGCGCGAGCGCGGCGCGCTTGCCGGCGAAGAAATCGTCGAGGAGCGCCCCGTGCGCCGGCTCAGTCGTCGGCACGCGGCGCCGGCTCGTCGTGCTCGTCGCGAATGTCGCCCACGAGCTCCTCCAGCAGGTCCTCCAGCGTCACCAGCCCCACGGTCCGCTGCTCGTCGTCCTGCACGATCGCGAGGTGCTGGCTGCGCCGCAGCATGCGGAACAGCAGCTCGCTGCACGTCATCGACTCCGGCGCCGTCGCGACCGGACGCAGGGCGGGCGGCCGCATGCCGCCCGTCTTGAGCACGTCGAAGGCGTGCAGCATGCCGACGACGTGGTCGAGCGAGCCCTCGAACACCGGCACCCGGCTGAACGCCGACGTCGCGAACTCCTCGGCCACCGCGCGCGCGCTCGCCGAACGCTCGATCGCGAAGATCTCCTGGCGCGGGATCATCACGTCGCGCACGCGCTTCTCGCCGAACGACATGACGCCGGTGATGATCTCCATCTCCTCGCGCTCGCCGACCCCCTCGAGCTCGCCCTCGCGCAGCAGATCCTGGATCGTGTCGCGCTCGGGAAGCTGGCCGTCCGCGGTGGGGCGCTCGAACGGACGGCTGGCCATGCGGCCCGCGGCGACGATCGGGCTCGTGATGATCGCCGCCGCCTCGAGCAGCGGCGAGAGCCGCGACGCGACGGCGGGGGCGAAGCGTCGCGCGATGGCACGGGGGAGGAGTTGGCCGAGCGCGATCATCGCCGCCGCGTACAGCGCCAGCGTCGTGGCGAGCGGCCACGGCCGGTGCGCGAAGTCCGTGGCGAGAAGCCCCCCGCTCAGCACGAGCACGAGCGCGACGGTGGCGCTCGCGGCCACGATCAATCGCTGCGGTCGATCGAGGTACGCGTGCGCGGCGCGCGAGCCGGCGAGCTCGCGCTCCACCCAGTGGCGCAGCCAGATGCGGCTCACCGAGCGCATCGCCATCCCCCCGGCCGTGAGCAGCGCGACGACGACGACGCAGATCGCCAGCAGCAGGGCGTGATCGCGCGTCATGCGGAGGTATCCATGACGGGTTGCAACCGCTCGAAGTAGACGCGCTCGATCCGTCTGCGCCGCACGCGCTCGACGACGAGCTTGTACGCGCCGACGGTGACCGTCTCGCCCGCGCGCGGCACGCGGCCGAACGCCTCGTACACCAGCCCGCCCACCGTCGCCACGTCGTCCTGCGAGAAATCCTGGCCGAGCAGCTCGGAGAGCTCGTCGATCGTGAGCCGGCCGGACACCCAGAAGCGACGCCCCTCCTCCTGCTCCACTTCCGGCTCCTCGTCGTCGTATTCGTCGTGGATCTCGCCGACGATCTCCTCGAGGATGTCCTCGATCGTCACGAGGCCGGCCGTCCCGCCGTACTCGTCGCTCACGATCGCGATGTGCGTCCGGCTCGCCTTGAAGTCGCGCAGCTGGAGATCGATCGGCTTCGAGATCGGGATGAACGACGCCGGCCGCACGAGCGTCTGCCACCCGAGCATCGGCTCGTCGTCGTCGATGATGAACGGCAGCAGATCCTTCGCGTAGAGGATCCCCGTGATGTTGTCGAGCGTCTCCTCGAAGACGGGGAAGCGCGCGTGCTCCGAGCTCCGCACGCGGTCCACGACCTCGCTCCACGGCGTCGTGAGATCGATGCCGACGATGTCCACGCGCGGCACCATGATGTCGCGCACCATCGTGTCGCCCATCGAGAACACGCCGTGCAGCAGGGCCTGCTCGTCGCGCGAGACGTCCGCCTCGGCCGCGACGACCTGCCGGAACTGCTCCGCCGCCTCCTCGCGCTGCTCCGCGCGCTCGGCGATCGTCGGCGGCGGCAGGAACCGCTCGAACAGCAGGTCGAGCGCGATCCCCGCCCGCAGCACGGGCGCGAGCACTACCTCCAGCAGGCGCACGAAGGGCGCGAAGGCGTCGCCGACGCGCGTCGCGGTCGCAAAGCCGATCGAGCGCGCGACCCCCTCGACGAGCATCACCGTCGCCAGCGCCGCCGCCAGCATGAGCAGCACGCCGCGCGCGCCGGCGCCGGGCCCGAGGTCGAGCCCGCGCGCGATCGCCGCGCCGGCCGCGAGGTGCGAGAGCACGCGGAAGAGCGCCAGCGCGCGGTGCGCGTGCTCGCGGCGGCGCAGCGCGCCGGCCTCGGGCGCCGGAGGCTCGGGCTCCGGGTCGCCGCCGAGCAGCGCACCGTCGGCGGCGGCGGCGATCGCGGCCAGCCCGATCGCGCCGGCCGCCACGACGAACGCGAGGTCGATCATGCCGCGCCGCCCATCGTGCGGAGAAGCTGCTCCTGGCGTCTCCACATGGACGAGGCGTACCGCGCCTCGCCGTCGGGATGGTCGTGGCCGACGACGTGCAGCACGCCGTGCACGACGAGCCGGAGCAGCTCCTCGCGCACGCGCCGCGCGTGCGCGCGGGCGTTCCGCCGCGCCACGCCCGGCGCGATGTACACGTCGCCCTCGAGCGCGCTCCCGGCCGACGGCGCCGCGAAGGCGAACGAGATCACGTCCGTGGGTCCGGCGTGTCCGAGGTGCATGCGATTCAGCGCGGCGATGCGCCGGTCGCTCACGAACGTCACCGAGAGCTCGGCGTCGCGCACGCGCTCGGCGCGGAGCACCCGTTTCGCCAGCGCCGCCACCCGGGCGCGGGCCACGGGAATCCGCACGCCCTCCGTCGCCACGTGCACGACCAGCCTCATACCGTCGCCGGCTGGACGACGCTCGCGGTCCTCGGGTATTCGACGCGGGCGTGATACATGCCGCCGAGCACGCGCGCGAACTCCGCTTTCACGATCGCGAGCTGCCGCAGCGTGATCGGCGCTTCCCGCAGCTGGCCCTGGTCGAGCCGTTGCTGCACCACGCGGTCGATCACCTCGCGCATCCGGTCGGGGGTCGGATCGGTGAGCGTGCGCGCCGCCGCCTCGACCCCGTCGGCGAGCATGACGACGGCCGTCTCCATGCTCTGCGGAATCGGCCCCGGATACGAGTAGTCCGCCGGATCGGCCACCCCGTCGCGCTGGCGCGCGCGCTCCATGAAGTACGCGATCGTGCTCGTGCCGTGGTGCTCGTTGATGAACGAGCGGATCGTCGCCGGCAGCCGGACCTCGTCCGCGAGCTCGAGCCCTTCCCGTACGTGGTTGCGGATGATCGACGCGCTCGTGTCGGGCTTGAGCGCGTCGTGCGGATTGCGTCCGCGCGGCTGATTCTCGACGAAGTATTGCGGCCGTCCCAGCTTGCCGATGTCGTGATAGTAGGCGCCGACGCGGCCGAGGATGGGGTTCGCGCCGATCGCGCGGCACGCCGCCTCGGTGAGATTGGCGATCGCGATCGTGTGCTGGTACGTGCCCGGCGCTTCGAGGCTGAGACGCTGCAGCAGCGGGTGATGCAGGTCGCCCCACTCGAGCAGCGTCAGGTGCGTCTCGTGGCCCGTGAGGCGCTCGGCCCACGGCAGGAACAGCATCGCCGCGATGACGCTGACGACGGACGTCGCCGCCGCGCGCACGACGCCGCCGACGAGCTCCGGCTGTGGCGCGCCCGCCGCCACGCCCGTGGCCGTCACCGCCACGCTCGACACCGCGCCGACGATGAGCATCCAGAGGTACGACTGGTCGCGCCGCAGGCTCGCGCGCACGGCGAGCGCGGCGCTCGCCCCCGCCGCGAGGAACACCGGCAGCGCGCTCGGCGTGTGGTACGCCGGCTGCGCCGCGAGCAGCACGGCGACGAGCGCCACGGTCAACAGACTGACCCGGCGATCGAACAGCGCGCTCACCACGACGCCGACGAAGGCGATCGGCACGAGCTCGGGGGCACCCGGCCGCACCTTCACCGCGGCGAACGCCAGCACGACGAGCAGCGCCACGAGCCCGCCGAGCAGCGCCATCGCGCGCCCGCTGTCGTGGAGCGTCGGACGGAACATGCGCAGCGCCGCCACCATCGTCGCCAGCATGAGCAGATTGACGATGAACGATCCGACGATGGCGTCCGGCGAGCGCGAGACGATCGCCCCGCCGAGCGCGAGCGTCGTGACGAGCGCGCACGCGAGCAGGAGGAGCGTCCGCAGCACGAACGCGAGCACCGTCGCGCCCCGCGTCGTCTCCTCTCCGAGCATCTCGAACTCCGCGCGCGAGCGCATCGTCTCAGTCTCCGTCGTCCGCGTACGCCTTGATGATCTCGCGCACGAGCCGGTGCCGCACGACGTCCGCGTCCGTGAAGTAGTGGAAGGCGATCCCCTCGATCCCCGGCAGGATCCGCTCCACTTGCATCAGGCCGGACTCCTCGCGCTTCGGCAGGTCGATCTGCGTCTTGTCGCCCGTGATGACGACCTGCGAGTTCACGCCGAGCCGGGTGAGGAACATCTTCATCTGCATCGCCGTGGCGTTCTGCGCCTCGTCGAGGATCACGAACGCGTCGCTGAGCGTGCGCCCGCGCATGAACGCCAGCGGCGCGATCTCGATCACGCGCGTCTCCAGCGCCTTCTGCACGCGCTCCTGCGGCATCATCTCGTCGAGCGCGTCGTAGAGGGGCCGGAGATACGGGTCGACCTTGGCCTGCATGTCGCCCGGCAGGAATCCCAGGCTCTCCCCCGCCTCCACCGCGGGGCGTGCCAGGACGATGCGGCGAACCCGCTTCCGCGTCAACGCGTCCACCGCCGCCGCCACCGCCAGATACGTCTTGCCCGTGCCCGCCGGCCCGATCCCGACCACGATGTCGTTCTCGGCGATCTTCGTGAGGTACTCCGCCTGGCCCGGCGTCTTCGCCTGGATCAGCCGCCGCACCCCCGGCAGCGCGATCCGGCCGTCGCTCACGCCGCTCCCGTCTCCGTCGCGCGAGCCGTCGTCCTCGCTGAGCCGCAAGACGTCGTCCGGCGTGAGCTCCATGCGCTGGCGCGCCCGGTCGATCATCCGCCGCGCGATCTCGCCCGCGCGCTGCACGAGCTCCGCCGGCCCGGAGATCGACATCGTGTCGCCGCGCAGCGCCACCTTCACGCCGCCGAGCCGCGACAGCTCCACGAGATTGCCGTCGTTGACACCGGCGAGCGTCAGCATGTCCGCTCCCTCGGTGGACAGCTTCTGCGTGATCGACGCGTCGCTCACGCCGGCTCCGGCTCCACGCGCAGGTGCAGCTCGGCGACGTCGGCCGCCGGCACCGCGGTCGGCGCGCCCTCGAACAGCGCGCGCGCCGCGGTCGTCTTCGGGAAGGCGATGACGTCGCGCAGCGACGACGCGCCCGCGAGCATCATCACGAGCCGGTCGAAGCCGAACGCGATCCCGCCGTGCGGCGGCGCCCCCGCCCGCAGCGCCTCGAGCAGGAATCCGAACCGCGTCTGCGCCGTCGCGGCATCGATGCCGAGCAGCCCGAAGATCCTCGATTGCACGCGTGGATCGTTGATGCGGATGCTCCCTCCTCCGAGCTCGGTCCCGTTGAACACCAGGTCGTACGCCTGCGCACGCGCGCGCCACGGCTCGTGGTCCAGCAGCTCGAGGTCCTCCGGCTTCGGCGCCGTGAACGGGTGGTGCATCGCCGTGAGGGCGCCCGTCGCCGGATCGCGCTCGAACATCGGGAAGTCGGTGACCCACACGAACGCACCCGCTCCCGCGGGAACGACTTGCATGCGCTGCGCCACCTCCTGGCGCACGCGGTCCAGCGCCGGGCTCGACACGCGATCCGCCGCGGCGACGTACAGCCCGAGGTCGCCGTCGGCGAGCGCGAGCCGGTCGGCGGCGCCCTCGGCGAGGAACTTCGCCGCCGGCCCCTCGAGCGCGCCGTTCACCCGCTTGAGCCGCAGCAGCCCGAGCGCGCCGGCCGACTTCGCGGCTCCCTCCAGCTCGTCCACCTGCTTGCGCGAGAGCGACGCGCCACCGGGCACGCGGATGCCCCGCACGCGTCCGCCGCTCGCCAGGGCCGCGCGCGTCACACCGAACTCCGTGTCGCGGAAGACCGCGCTCGCGTCCTCGATGCCGAGACCGTAGCGCAGGTCCGGCCGGTCGATCCCGTAGCGCTCCATCGCGTCGGCGTACGACATTCGCCGGATCGTCGCCGGAGACTCGGCACCCGCTTCGGCCCAGAGCGCGCGCACGAGCCCTTCGGCCACGCGCATCACGTCCTCCTCCGTCACGAACGAGGCTTCGACGTCGATCTGCGTGAACTCGGGCTGGCGATCGGCGCGCAGATCCTCGTCGCGAAAGCACCGCGCGATCTGGAAGTAGCGGTCGTACCCGGCGACCATCAGGAGCTGCTTGTACAGCTGCGGCGACTGCGGCAACGCGTAGAACTCTCCCGCGTGGACGCGGCTGGGCACGAGGTAGTCGCGCGCCCCCTCGGGGGTCGGCTTGGTCAGCACGGGCGTCTCGATCTCGTAGAACCCGTTCGCGCTGAGGAAGCTCCGCGTCGCCTGCATCAACCGATGGCGCAGGATCATGTTTCGCTGCAGCTCGTCGCGGCGCAGGTCGAGGTAGCGGTAGCGGAGCCGGAGCTCTTCGGCGGGAAGCTGTTCGCCCTTCCCTCGCGCGACCGGAATCGCCGGCGTGTCGGCGGGTCCGACGACGCGCACCGACGAGGCGCGCACCTCGATGCCGCCCGTCGCCAGGTCGGAGTTGCGCATCGCCTCAGGCCGTCGCGCCACCGTGCCCTCCACGAGCACGACCGTCTCCGCGCCGAGCGACGACGCCGTGCTCGCCAGCTCCGGCGACGCGGTCGAGAGATCGACCGAGACCTGGACGATCCCCGCCCGATCCCTGAGGTCGAAGAAGACGAGCCCGCCGAGGTCGCGCGCGCGGTGGACCCATCCGCCGAGCCGCACGGTGGCGCCCACGTCGTCGTCACGCAGAGCGCCGCAGAGGTGCGTGCGATAGGTCGTCGCGAGAGCGGGGTCGGACATTCAGGCTGGTGGGGAGGCGGTCGGCGCACGGCGCGCGATCGGCGCACGGACGGCCGGAGGGCAGGCTCCGCGCGAAGCGGAGCGGCGGACGAGGCACGGCGAGAGACGCCGTCCCGGATGTCGAGACGGCGTCGGAGGGCACTCACTCATTCACGCGCGCGCACTGGTCGCATTCGAACCGGTATTCTAGCGCCGCGCGGTCGCCGGGGGTAGCACCGGCGTTGCGCCTCCTCACATGGCCGGCTAAGCTCAACTTCAAGCGCCGCATGGCGTTCCCGGCGCCCCTCCGACCGGGCGTCCCGCGCTCGGCGCTTGCCGCGGCGGAGTCTGTGACCGCGCGAGGAGTGCGCCGATGGCCGACCCGATCAACCTGCTCGACCTCACCCCAGCCGACGCGCGGGTGCACGTTGCCGCGTTCATGGCCGAGCTCGGCCAGCCGAGCTACCGCGTCGGACAGATCGTGCGGCGCCTCTGGACGCGCCCCGTCGCGACGTTCGAGGAGATGACCGAGCTCCCGTCGACGCTGCGATCCGAGCTCGCCGGCCGGTTCGCCCTGCCGCGCCTCACCGTGCTCACCCAGCAGCGGTCCTCGGACGGCACGCGGAAGTTCCTCTTCCGCCTCGCCGACGGCGAGTCGATCGAGACCGTCGCCATCCCGGAAGGGAGCCGGACGACGCTGTGCATCTCGTCGCAGGCGGGGTGCGCGCTGCGCTGCGCGTTCTGCGCGACGGGTGCGATGGGGTTCTCGCGCAACCTCACCGTGTTCGAGATCGCGGGCCAGGCGCGCGAGATGCGCTTCCTCGACGAGCCCGTCGAGGTCACCAACGTCGTGTTCATGGGGATGGGCGAGCCGCTCATGAACTGGAAGGCGGTCTCGCCGACGCTCACGATCCTCAACGATCCGGAGGGGCTGGGCATCGGCGCGCGGCACATCACGGTGTCCACCGTCGGCGTGCTGCCCGGGATCGTCGCCCTCGGCGAGCGCCCCGAGCAGTTCCGGCTCGCGATCTCGATTCACGCGCCGTCCGACGAGCTGCGGCGGGAGCTGATGCCGATCAACACGAAGTATCCTCTCGACGATGTCATCGCGGCCGCGCGCGTGTTCGATCGCCGGGTGACCTTCGAGTACGTGATGCTTCGCGGCGTGAATGATCAGCCGGAGCACGCACGCCAGCTCGCCGCGCTCGCGCGGGAGTGCCGCGCCTTCGTCAACCTCATTCCGCTGCATCCCGGCGGCTCGCAGGGATTCGAACCGACGTCGCCCGTCGAGATCGCGCGGTTCGCGCGGCTCGTGCGCGAGCGCGGGGTCGAGGTGGCGATTCGGAAGAGCCGCGGCATCGACATCGCCGCGGCGTGCGGGCAGCTACGGGTAGAGCGGCTGCGCCGGCGGCCGCCACGTGCTGCCGACCAGCACGGTGACGTCCAGGTAGCGTGAGCTGTCGCGCCGCGCGCGCGTCCGCGCCGGCGCCATGACCTCCGCCACCGCCGTCGCCCACGCCGGGTGCCCGGAGAGATCGAGCACGACGGTCGTGTCGACGGTGGGGCTCACGGAGCCGATCTCCACGACGTCGAAGCCGCGGTCGCGGAGCAGTTGCGTCGCGCGACGGGCGAGCCCGCGCGTCTTCGTCGTGTTCAGCACCTGCACGCGGATCCGCGCCCCCGTCGGCGCGTGGACCTCCTCGCGGCCGATCACCGCGAGCACCGGCCCGGGCGCGTGCCGCACGCGCATCATCACGCCGGCGGCGCCGAGCACGACGAGCGCGATCAGCGCGCCCGTCATGGCGAGGCCGCGCCTCACCTGACGCTGTTCCATAACGCCACGGCCTCCGGATAGAGCCGCATCCCCTCGCGCAGCGCCCACTCGAGCCGCGCCCGTACGACCTGGCGAAAGGTCCCGTCGAAGTCCGCCGGCACCTGCGCCGCGAGATAGCCGCGGTCGGCGCGGGCGAAGCCGCGTCCCGGGTCGAGATAGTCAGCCATGTACAGCGCGCGGCCCACGCGCCCCCATCGCACCGCCCCGATCGTGTGGAAGCGCACCGCGTCGAGCACGTCGCCCCGCGTCTCACCGTCGCGACGCATCTGTTCGGCGGCCGCCGATCCGTGAAGCATCTCGAGCGAGTACTCGGGCGAATCCCCCGCGAGCTCGCGCAACAGCGCTTCCGGCGCGTCCCGCAGTGCGTCGTGCAACCGACCCGCGTCGTGCCACGCCTGTGCTTCCTCGATGGGAAGCGCGAGCCGCGCGGCCCACGAGTCGAGCAGCGCCGTGACGCGCTCGATGTGTGCTCGGCGTTTCTCCGACACGCGAGCCCACGTCGGCAGCACCACGCCCGACCTCGTGGACGCGGTCATCGCCTCGCCTCCAGCAGTCCGTCGAGCTCCGCGACCTCGCGCCGCCAGAAGGCGCGCGATTCGAGCCCGGGATGCGGCAGCCGGAGCGCCGGCGATTCCGTGCGGCGCTGGCCGTACCGGACGAGATCGAGGTCGATCGTGCGTGCCCCCCACCGCGCGCCGCGCACGCGGCCGAGCGCGCGCTCGATGCCGTGCAGCGCGCGGAGCAGCGTCTCCGGCGCGAGCCGCGTGCGCACGGCGGCCATCTGGTTCAGATACGGTGGCTGCGCCATGCCGCCGAGCGGCGCGGTCTCTTCGATCGAGGACAGCGCGGCGAGCCGCGTGGCCGGCAGCAGCGAGATCGCCGACCGCGCGCGGTCGAGCAGCGCCATCCGGTCGCCGAGGTTCGAGCCGAGGGCCACGTACGCGAGCTCAGTCACGCTGTCGCTCCACGACGACTTCGGCGTACGCGAGCGGACCGTCGAGCAGCACGTGCGGCTTCCGCACGGCGACGCGCGCGTGCGTCACGCCGTCGAGCCCGAGCGCCGCGTCGGCGATCGAGGACGCGAGCGACTCGAGGTACTCGAGCGGCTCCATCGCGGTGCGGTCGGCGGCGAGGGCGTACAGCGCGCGATAGTCGAGGATGTCCCGCGCGTCGTCGCGGCGCGTCACCGACAGATCGATCTCGAGCGGCTGGGCGTGCGTGCGCTCGTGCGGCAGGATGCCGACGCGCAGGTGAAATCGCATGCCGACGAGCGAGATGACCACGGCTCAGCGAACGCTCGTGATGCGGCGGGTGAGATCCTCGAGGTAAGTCGCCACCGAGCGAAGCTCCTGCGTGGCGCCTTCGAGCCCCCGGAGCGCCGATGCCTGGTCGCGCGCGCTCGCCGTGACCTGCTCCGCGCCATCCCGGTTGCGCCACGAGATCTGCGCGATGCGGCGCACGCGCTCGCTCAGCTTCGCGAATTCGAGCTCCTGCTCTCGCGACGTCATCGCGATGCGCTGCGCGCCCGTGGCGGCGCTCGCCGTCGCCTCGACGATGAGGTCGAGCGCGCCGCGCGCCTGCTCGGAGAGCGTCTCCACGTCCTGCACCACCGCCTCGCCGCGCGACATCTGGAGCGCGACGCGCCGCATCTGCTCCTCGAACGTGAGCACGATGTCCCCCGCCTCGTCCGACGCGAGGGCGCTCTGCTCCGCGAGCTTCCGCACCTCGTCGGCGACCACGGCGAACCCCTGGCCATGCTCCCCGGCGCGCGCCGCCTCGATCGCCGCGTTCAGCGCGAGGAGGTTCGTCTGGTCGGCGAGCTCGCGGATCACGGCGATGAACTCGGTGATGCGCCGGACGCTCCGCGCCAGCTCCTGGATCTGGGTGCCGCTCTCGCCGACGAACTCCTTCGCCCCGACGAGCCGCTCGATCGCCGTCGCGATCGTCCGCCGATGTTCGGTCGCGATCTCCGTCGCGCGCTGGCTCGCTTCGGCCGCCGAGCTGCCGTCGTGGACGACGCCCTGCGTGGCCTCGTGCAGCGAGCGCGTCACCTCGAGCGAGCGTCCGACCTGCTCGCCCTCCTCGGCGATGCCGCGCGTGATGTCGCCAATCGTGCGCGCCACCGACTCGCCCCCGCCCCGCAGCGTGCGCGCCGAATCGGTGAGCGTGTCGAGCTGCCGGCTCACGCGGTTCATCGCCTCGAGCAGCGGCCGGCGCAGGTCGTAGATGTGCAGCGTCGTCGCGAGCTGG
>DATJGU010000052.1:0-5769 GCA_035494615.1 Gemmatimonadaceae bacterium | reverse complement strand
CTGCAGCACGACGTCCGCCGGCCCCAGCCCGAACGCGGCCTGCATCCACTGCAGCCGGTTCACGATCCCCCGGTGCGCGTTCAACGCCCCCTTCGGCCGCCCCGTCGAGCCCGACGTGTAGATCATGTACGCCGGATCGTCCGGCGTCGCGCACGATTCGACGCGCGGCGCGCGCGCGCCGTCGCGAGCCCACGGCGCCGCCCGGTCGTCGAGCAGCAGCACCTCCGCGCCGTGCGCCGGCAGGCTTCCGGCGAGATGCGTCTGCGTCAGCAGCACCCGCACCCCCGAGTCGGCGAGCATGTAGCTCACGCGATCGGCGGGATACTCCGGATCGATCGGGACGTATGCCCCGCCCGCCTTGAGAATCCCGACCAGCCCCACGACCATCTCGACCGCGCGCTCGGCGCAGATGCCGACGAGCGAACCGGGCCCGACCCCCATCGCACGCAGCGCGTGCGCGAGATGCGCCGCGCGCGCATCGAGCTGCGCGTAGGTGAGCGATGCGTGCTCGTCCTCCACCGCCACGGCGCTCGCGGCGCGCGACGCGCGCTCGGCGAGGAGGTCGGTGAGCGTGCGGTCGAGCGCGTCGCCGGTGCGCGTGTCGTTCCACACCGCCAGTTTCGCCCGGTCGGCGCGACCGAGCAGCGGCAGATCGCGCACGGCGACGTCGGGCGAGCCGGCGGCCGCGTCGAGCAGACGGCCGAGATGCTCGAGCAGCCGCGCCGCCGTCTCCGGCTGGAAGCGCGCCGTGCGATGGATCAGTGTCGCGCGGAGGCCTTCGGGGGTGGGCGTCATCGAGAGGGCGAGATCGACCTTCGCCGCCCCGATCTCCACCGCGATCGGCTCCGCGGCGCAGCCGAACAGCGGCGCATCGCGCTCCTGCTCCTCCTGCAGCACGAACAGCGTGTCGAACAGCGCACCACCGCCGCGCTCCGCGGCGATCCGCTCGGCGGGCACCGTCGCGTGCGCGAGCCCCTCGAGCAGCGACTCGCGCGCCGCGGCGACGAGCGCGGCGAAGGTCGTCTCACGCGCGAGCGTCGCGCGAAGCGGCACCGTGTTCGTGAGGAACCCGATCAGCGCCTGCGTCTCCGGCCGGTCGCGCCGCGACACGGGCGTCCCCATCACGAGGTCGTCCTGCCGTGCGAACCGCGAGAGCAGCGCCTGGAATCCGGCGAGCAGCACCATGAACAGCGTGGCGTCGTGCTCGCGCGCGAACGTCTCCAGCCGGGTCGTCAGCGCCGCGGGGAGCACGGCGGTGACGCGCGCCGCGTCGTCGGCGGCGCGTGCCGGACGCGAGCCGTCGAGCGGCAGATCGGTCGGCAGCGCGATCGCGGCGGGCGCGCCGTCGAGCGCGTCGCGCCAGAAGGCGACGTCGCGTGCGAGCCGCGGCGCGTCGAGCTGCGCGCGCTCCCAGCGCGCCCAGTCGGCGAATTGGATCGGCGGTGCGTCGAGGCTCGTGTCGCCGCCGCGCGCCGCCGCGTATGCCACGTCGAGCTCGCGCAGGAGCAGCGGTTCGGAGCCGCCGTCGAACGCGAGATGGTGCACGACGACCGCGAGCACCCACTCGTCGTCCGCCGTGCGCAGCAGGTCGGCCCGGATCGGCGCGCCGCGCGCGAGATCGAACGGCGCGCGCACGATGCGCTCGAGCGCGGCGGCGAGCGTCCCGCCCTCCGGCGACATGCCGCTCCGCAGATCGGCGACCGTGAAGGGCACGCGCATCGTCGCGTGCGGGACCTGCACCGGCTCGCCGTCGCGCTCCTCGAAGGTGCTCCGCAGCACTTCGTGCCGCGCGACGACGGCATCCACGGCGCGCCGGAGGGCGTCGACGTCGAGCGCGCCGCGAAGCCGCCGCACGATGGGCGCGTGGTACGCCGCCGACTCGGGCGCGCGCTGCTCGGCCGTCCACACCGCTTGCTGGGCGAGCGACAGTGGCGCGACCGCACCCTCCGCCTCCGCGCCGCGCTCGATGCGATCGGCCGTGCGCTCGGCGCTCGGCGTCGACGCCGCCGCGCGCTCTTCTGCGATTGCCGCGAGCGCGGCGACGGTGCGCCCTTCGAAGAGCTCGCCGATCGTCAGCCGCGCCGGCAGCAGCTCGGCCAGCCGCGCCACGACGCGCATCGCGAGCAGCGAATGCCCGCCGAGCGCGAAGAAGTCGTCCTCGACTCCGATGTCCGCCGCGCCGAGCACCTGCGCCCAGACTTCGGCGATGCGCGCCTCGAGCGGCGTGCGCGGCGCGATCGCGTCGCGGCGCGGCGCGATCGCGATGGCCTCGGGCTCGGGGAGCGCCTTGCGATCCACCTTGCCGTTCGGCGTCAGCGGCAGCTCGGCGAGCGTCACGTACTGCGCCGGCACCATGTATTCCGGCAGCGAGGCGCGGAGCCCGTCGCGCAGCGCCTCCACGCTCGGCGCGCCCCCGCGGGGCACGACGTACGCCACGAGCTGCGTGTCGGCCCCCGAGCCGCGCGCCGACACCACCGCCTGCGCGACGCCGTCGATCGCCGCGAGCGCCGTCTCGATCTCGCCGAGCTCGATGCGGAAGCCCCGCACCTTCACTTGCTGGTCGATCCGGCCGAGATACTCGAGCGCGCCGTCCGCGCGGCGCCGCACGAGATCGCCCGTGCGATACATCCGCGCGCCGTCGCGCGCCGCGAACGGATCGGCGACGAACCGCTCCGCGGTCAGATCGGGGCGCCCGAGATACCCGCGCGCCACGCCTTCGCCGCCGATGTACAGCTCTCCCGCCACGCCGAGGGGCACCAGCTGCCGGTGCGCGTCGAGCACGTGCAGCGTCGTGGCGGCGATCGGCTCGCCGAGGGTGACGTCGCTCGCATCGGTCACGTGCGCGACCGTCGACCAGATCGTCGTCTCCGTCGGCCCGTACACGTTCCAGAGCGATTCGCCGCGCGAGAGCAGCGGCGCCGCGAGATCGGCGCCCCAGCCCTCGCCGCCGCAGAGCATGCGCAGGCCCGGCGTGCCGGCCCAGCCGCCGTCCAGCAGCAGGCGCCAGGTTGCCGGCGTCGCCTGCAGCAGCACGCGTCCGCCCTGCGCACCGGCGTCGTGCGCCGCGCGGTCGACGAGCTGCGCGAGCGCGCGGCCGTCGACGGCGACCGAGCGCGGCGCGATCACGACGCGCGCGCCGACGACGAGCGGCAGCCACAGCTCGAGGCCGGCGATGTCGAACGAGAGCGTCGTCACCGCGACGACCGCGTCGCCCGCCGAGAGTCCGGGACGCCGAGCCATGCTGCGCAGGAAGTTCGACACCGCCCGGTGGGGGATCATCACGCCCTTCGGTTTCCCCGTGGAGCCCGACGTGTGCAGCACGTACGCGAGGTCGTCGGCCGAGGCGGCGACGTTCGGCCGCTCCGCGGAGCCGCGCGCGATCGCGTCGGCCCCGTCGTCGAGCACGACGGCGACGCGGCCGCGCACGGGGACGCGATCGTGCGTCTCGGCCGCCACGATGACGGCGGTCGCGCTCGAGTCCTCCAGGATGAACGCGAGCCTGTCGGCGGGATACTCGGGATCGAGCGGCACGTAGTGCGCGCCCGCCTTGAGGGTCGCCAGCAGCGCGACGAGCATCTCGGCGCGGCGCGGCAGACAGATCGCCACCGCGTCGCCCGGCATCACGCCGAGCGCGATCAGGCGGTGCGCGAGCCGGTTCGCTTCGGCGTCGAGCCCGGCGAAGGTGAGCGTGCGCCGCTCGTCGGCGATCGCGATCGCGTCCGGCGTCGCGTCCGCCTGCGCCTCGACCATGCGCTCCACGCGCTCGGCGCTTCCCGCCGCCGACGGACCGGTGCCGAGTCGCTGCAGCGTGGCGCGATCGGCGTCGTCGAGCAGCGGGAGCGCCGAGATCGTCCGGCTCGCGTCGGCGGCGATCGCCGCCAGCAGCACGTCGAAATGATGGAGCAGGCGCTCCACCGTCGAGCGGTCGAACAGATCGGTGCGGTACTCGGCGAGCAGCGAGAGCCCCTCGGCGCGCTCGGCGGCGGCGAGGGTGAGATCCACCTTGCTCCACCCGGGCTCGGTGGCGAGCACCTCGACGCTCGCGCCCTCGAGCAGCAGCGGCTGCGCCGACGCGTCGTGCAGCGAGAAGAGCGTCTGCACGAGGGAGCCCTCCGTGCCGGCGCCGCGCTGCAGCTCCGAGGCGAGCCGCTCGAGGGGCAGCTCCTGATGCTCGAACGCGTCGAGACACACCGTGCGCACGCGTCCGAGCAGCTCGACGAAGGTCGGATCGCCGTCGCAGCGCACGCGGAGCGCGAGCGTGTTGGCGAACAGCCCCACCACGTCGTGCGTCTCGGGCATCGCGCGCCCGGCCACCGGCGAGCCGACGACGAGGTCGGTCTGGCCGGTGAAGCGATGCAGCAGCACGCCGTACGCCGCGAGCAGCACCATGAACAGCGACGCCCCTTCGCGCCGCGCCAGGTCGGAGAGCGCGTCGAGCGTCTCGCGCGAGACCGTCGCCGCGATGCGCGCCCCCTCGAACGTCGGCGCCGCCCCGCGCGCGCGATCCGTCGGCAGCTCGAGTCGGAGCGGGGCGCCATCGAGCGCCGAGCGCCACCACGCGAGCTCGCCGGCCATCGCGCGCTCCGCTTCGTCGCGCTGCCATGCCGCGTAGTCGGCGTAGTCGACCGGGAGCGGCTCGAGCTCGGCCTCCGTGCCGCGCACGCGCGCGCCGTACAGCGCGCCGAGGTCGCGCAGCGTCACGTTGCGCGACCAGCCGTCCGAGGTGACGTGGTGCACCACGAGCTGGAGCACGGCGTCGTTGCGGCCGAGGCGCACGAGCAGCGCGCGCAGGAGCTGGTCGCGCCCGAGCGCGAACGGACGGCGCGCATGCTCGCGCAGCGCGTCGTCGAGCGACGCGTCGTCCGTCGCCTCGGCGCGCTCCACCCGCACCGGCTCCGTCGCGGCGATCACCTGCACCGGCCCCTCGGCGCTCGTGACGATCCGCGTGCGCAGCACGGCGTGGCGCTCCACGAGATCGGTGAGCGCACCCTCGAGTGCGGCGACGTCGAGCGGGCCGCGCACGCGGAAGGCGCGCGGCACGTTGTACGGCGCGCGCCCCGGATACGCCTGCTCCACCAGCCAGAGGAACTCCTGCGCGTACGAGAGCGGCGCGGAGGCGCGCTCCGGCCGCCGCGCGATGTGCGCGCGGCCGGCGTCCGGCGTCAGCTGCCGCAGCGCGCGCTCGAGCAGCGCTCGCCGCTCGGGCGAGAGCTGCGCGAGTCGCGCACCGAGGTCGGCGGACGACGGCGTCGTCATCAGGGGGAACCCTTCCCGTCGGCGGCGAGCAGCCGCGCCACTTCGGCGTCCGACAGGCTCTCGACCGCGGCGAGCGCCTGCGCCATCTGGTCGGCCGAACGCCGCTCGGCCAGCTCGCGATCGATGACCGCCGACACCGCTTCCACTGTCGGCGTCTCGAACAGCGCGCGCAGTGCGAGCCGCACGCCGAGCTCCTTGCTGATCCGGCCGAGCACGCGGATCGCCAGCAGCGAATGGCCCCCGAGATCGAGGAAGCTCTCGGTCACGCCGATCTCGTCCTTCTTGAGGACGTCGCGCCAGATGCGCGCGATCGTCGCTTCCGTCTCGGTGCGCGGGGCGATGCGTGACGGACCCCCCGTCGCGTCGGCATCGGGCGCCGGCAGCGCGGCACGATCCAGCTTCCCGTTCGCCGTCAGCGGCAGCCGCTCCAGCAGCACCACCGCCGCCGGCACCATGTACGCCGGCAGCTGCGCCGCCAGCCACTCCCGCAGCTTCTCCGGCGTCGGCCGGTCG
>DATJGU010000051.1:0-18270 GCA_035494615.1 Gemmatimonadaceae bacterium | reverse complement strand
CCTCGAGCACGCCGAGGTTCGTCGGATCGGCCATCGCGACGGTGAGCGTGCGTCCATCCCGCTTGAGCGGGAGGACGAGGTGCTTCATCGCGAGATCCGCCGGGACGAGCTTGGCGATGCGCGGATCGACCTCGAACCGCGACAGATCGACGGCCGGCATCTTGTATTGCCGAGCGAGGATCTTCGTGAGCTCGGTCTCCGCGATGAAGCCGAGCTTGACGAGGTTGTAGCCGACGCGCGTGCCGCTCTGCTTCTGCTCCTGGAGCGCCTTGTCGAGCTGCTCCCGCGTGATGAGCTTCTCGCGGACGAGCAGGTCGCCGAGTCGTTCGGGGGTGACGACCGGAGCAGCCATGCGTGGGGAGCGGGTCGGGGTCGGCGGCGGGAATGGCGCGGCGGCACGCGGGAGGCGACGCCGGAACGACGTGGGCGACCGCGCGAGCCAATGCCCGCCGGACGCCCCGAGAGTCGAGAGTCTCGTCCGCGAAGCGGTGGGCCCATAGCGGCCTCGACGTTCGACGGGAAAACGCTCATGGTCGAGACGACGGACGGCCCGAAAAGGTGACGAGTGGGGCGAGCCGCTCGGCGGTCGCGGCGCCCACTCCCTTCACCCGCCTCAGGCCCGCGATGGAGCCGAAGGGGCCGAACGAGTCCCGGTTGGCGACGATCCGCCTGGCGAGCACCGGTCCGACCCGTGGCAGCCGATCGATCTCCTGCTCCGTGGCGCGGTCGAGATCGAGCGGGCCGGCCTCGCTCGGCGCCCCGCCCCGCCCTCCGATAACCTGCCCAGCAGTGTTGGATTGGTTAGCGCGAAAGTCGGTGTCGATGCGCGCAAGCGGCGGAGGGAAGCCGTTGTGGCCGCGCGGTGTGGAGTCGGTTACTCTCGCCCCGATCGGCACACCGACGACGCCGCCGATCTCGCGCGGGCCGGCACCCCGCTTCGGGCGCGCCAGCCGGAGTCCACCCTTGGCCCGCTTCCCCGCCCGGGCCGGCTCCCGCGTCGCCGCCGACTCGGCGGCCGTGGCCTGCCGAGCGAGCGCCTGCTGCTCCTGCGGCGTGGCGACCGGCTCCGCCCCCGCCCGCACCACGCGAACGGCTCCGCCGAGGAGGACGACGATGGCGAGGAACGAGAGGGCCTTCTGCTCCGATGGCGTCGGCATGGGCGGCAACATGCGCGCCGCCGCCGGACGCGCATCATCGTTCCGACGCGCACCGTACCGATGCTCGGTGCTCCGAGGAAGGCAACCACGGGCGCCGCGCGAACTGGCGGCTGCGGAGCGGATCGACATGTTCTCCGGCGCAGGTCGTCCGGACGCTCGTCCCACGGAGGTGGGTCATGGCCGTCAGCGTTTCACCCGCACGTCCCCTCGTTCACCGCAGCGACCGGCTCTTCTACGGCGGAATGGCCGCGCTCATCCTGGCGATCGTCTTCCTCGGCTTCATGCGCACGTTCTACATGCCGAGCACGTTCGGCCGAGCCGCGCCGGACGCGTTGCGCGTGGTGCACGGCGTGGCGTTCACCGCGTGGGTCGTCCTCTTCGCCGTGCAGACGTCGCTCATCACCGCGGGACGTCGGGACGTGCACCGGAAGACCGGATGGCTCGGTGCCGCGCTCGCGGCGACGATGGTGGTGCTCGGCCTGATGCTCGCCATCGACGCCGCGCGCGCGGGCCACGCACCCCTGGGACTGTCCCCGCACAGCTTCCTCATCATCCCGGTCACCGACATGCTGGTGTTCGCGCCGCTGGTCGCGGCGGCGGTGTACTTCCGTCGCTCGCCGGAGACGCACAAGCGCCTCATGCTCGTCGCGACCCTCACCCTGCTCGGCGCGCCGCTCGCGAGGATCACGGGAACGCCCGGGGCGGGGGGACCGCTGGTCTTCTTCGGCATTCCCGACCTCTCGATCCTCGCCGGCGCGATCTACGACCGGCTCAGCCGAGGACGCGTCCATCCCGCGTACAAGTGGGCGGGGGCCGCGGTGGTGGTGTCGCAGGTCGGCCGACTGGCGCTCGCGACGTCCGCGGGCTGGCTCTCGATCGCGCACGCGATCACGGGAACGTGAACCGCGACGACGGGTGAGCCACGACGGCCGGGACGCCGGGCAAAACCCTCCCGCATGTCATTCCGAGCGAGGGCGAAGCCGTCTCTCATGTCATTCCGAGCGAGGGCGAAACTGTCCCTCATGTCATTCCGAGCGAGGGCGAAGCCCGAGTGGAGGAATCGCCCGCCCTATCCCAACGCCGTTCGAAGGAACGGCAACTGTGCGATTCCTCCACTCGCTCCGCTCGCTCGGAATGACACCCCCTTCAATCTCTCGGCAGTTCCCCCGCGCCTCCGCGCATCCTCCGCGCCTCCGCGTGGAATCACCGGCGGTAGGAGCGTACCGTGGCTCCGCGCCTCCCCGTGGAATCACGTTGCGGCAGGAATCACGTTGCGGGGTGGAGCGTAATTCGCGCGCTCACTGATCAGTGATCAGCGACAGCGCGACGTCCCCCACGATCTGGAGGCTGTGCGTCGAGAGCTTGTCGATCGTGTCCTGGAGCGTGTGGTGATAGTTGGGGTTCGCCTGCCCGTCGGGTCCGCGCGGACCGTAGTCGAGATCGATCACGTCGATGACGCGGAGCCCCTTCGCGAGGAGAGGCACGTGGTCGTCGGTGACCTCGTAGCCCTCGCGGGGGATGAAGTACTTCTCGTATCCGAGCTCGGCGGCCTTCCCCCACACGCGGCTCACCACCTCCGGCGCCTTCGCGAGCGAGTTGCCCTCCTGGAGGATGTTGAGGTCCTTGTCGCCGATCATGTCCCACAGCACGCCGAAGATCGGGCGGTAGTCGGGGCTCGGCAGATGGTCGGCGAAGTACTGTGAGCCGATGAGGACGTCGGTGTACGGCGGGTCGAAGCTCGCGCCGTAGTCCTCGCCGTCGACGAACAGCAGATCGACGCCGAGTCCGGGCGGCGCTTTCTTCAGGGCGTCGCCGAGCGCGATGAACATGCCGACGCCGGCGGCGCCGTCGTTCGCGCCCGGGATCGGCGTGTGCCGGTTGCCGAGGATCGGGTCGGCGTCGGCGACGGGCCGGGTGTCCCAGTGGGTGACGTAGAGGATGCGCTGGGTCGCGGCGGGGCGGAATCGCGCGAGGATGTTGCGGAGCGGGAGGTCCCTGCCGTCGGCGGTGCGGTGCGTCCACCGCTGCTCGATCACGGTGTCGGCGCGCGCGCGCATCATCCGCGCGATCCAGTCGCCGGCGCGCGCGGCGGCCGCGGTGCCGGGGACGCGCGGCCCGAAGGCGAGCTGCTGGCGGGTGTACGCCATCGCCGAGTCGGCGGCGAACGCCGTCTTCGCGCGCGACGGGAAGCGGTCGCAGGCGGCGAGGAGCGGCAGCGCGACGAGGGCGAGACGACGGAGGCGTGTGATGGTGGTATGCGTTGGAGAGTCCGGAAAATAGATCGCGCGCGCGGAGCGATGCGAGCGCGAACGGCCGCCGGCGTCGCCCGAGTCGCGCACGCCAAGGCGGGGCGCGCAGCGCGAAGACTTGAACTCCCTCTCGCCCGCGTCGAACTTTCGACCCGCGCCGGCCGTACAACCCTCTGCGAATCTTGAAGTTCCGCGCGCTGGTCGCGTCTCCGCCCCCTCAGTGAAGATCCTCAGCCGCTACATCCTCCGGGAGCACGTCGGGCCGTTCACGTTCGCGCTGACGGCGCTGACCTCCCTGATGATCCTCAACTTCATCTCCCGCCAGTTCGGCGAGCTCGTCGGCAAGGGGCTTCCGGCGTCGGTGATCGCGGAGTTCTTCCTCCTGTCGATCCCGTTCACCGTCGCGCTGACGCTGCCGATGTCGGTGCTCGTGGCCGTGCTGTACGCGTTCAGCCGGCTCGCGGCGGAGAACGAGATCACCGCGCTGAAGGCGAGCGGGGTGAGCCCGTGGCGGCTCGTCACCCCCGCGCTCGTGAGCGGCGTGCTCATGTCGCTCGTGCTGCTCGCGTTCAACGACCAGGTGCTGCCGCGGGCGAACTACAAGCTCAAGACGCTGCAGGACGACATCGCGCAGACGAAGCCCACCTTCCTGCTCCGCCCGCAGGTGATCAACGCGATCTCGGAGGGGAAGCTCTACCTGAAGGCCGGCACGATCGACCGGGGCTCGGGGCAGATGCACCAGGTAGTGATCTACGACCTCGGCGATCCGACGCGGCGGCGCACGATCTACGCGGACAGCGGGAACATCAGCTTCGCCGCGAACCGGCGCGACCTCGAGATGGTGCTCTACCACGGCCAGATGCAGGAGGTGGCGACGGAGAATCCTGGACAGCTCGACCGGCTGTTCTACGAGCGCGACTACATCCTCGTGCGCGACGTCGGCAACGACCTCCAGCGCTCGGAGGGGGATACGACGCAGCGCGGCGACCGCGAGCTCGGCATCTGCGCGATGCAGAAGCGGCTGCGCATCGCGAAGGGACAGTACGACGAGACGATGCGCGACTATCGCGAGGCGCTGCGGAACGCGAAGCTCATCAAGGGGGACGGACCGCCGGTGCCCAAGGCGTCGGTCCACGTGAAGGCCGAGCTGCCCCCCGATCCGCACACGCTCGGCTGGGCGTACTGCCAGGTGCTCTCGCGGCTGATCGGCGTGAAGGCGGCGCAGGCGGCGGACCTTCGCGGCGTGCGCCTGCATCCGGCCGCGCCGGCCGCGCAGGACACGGTGCCGAAGCGCGCGCACGCCGACAGCGCCGCGCGGCGCGACACGACGCGGCGCGACACGACGCGGCGGCGCGACACGACCCTGCGGCGCGATTCGGAGGCGCGCCGCGACAGCGCAGCCGTACGTCCCGACAGCACGGGGACGACCGTCATCCTCGGCACGTCGAAGCCGCCGGCGCCCGGCTCTCCGGGCGCGACGCCGATTCAGGTGCCCGCCCAGCGCCAGGGGCCGGGCGCGGCCCCTCCGAAGACCTTCCGGGATCCGTTCCTCGCGAGGTCGGCGGCGGACAGCGCGCGGGCGATCCAGCAGCAGCGCGCGCAGGAGCAGGGCGACGTCATCACCAACATCGCGCGCGCGACGGAGTTCAAGCTGCGGCTCGACGTGGCGCAGCGGGCGATGAACCGGTTCCTGATCGAGATCCACAAGAAGTTCGCCCTCGCCGCGGCGTGCATCATCTTCGTCGTGCTCGGCGCGCCGCTGGCGCTGCGCTTCCCGCGCGGCGGCGTGGGGCTCGTGCTGCTCGTGAGCCTCATCGTGTTCGCCCTGTACTACGTGGGGCTGATCGGGGGCGAGGCGCTGGCGAACAAGGGGAAGCTCGATCCGGTCTGGGCGATGTGGGGGACGAACGTCGTGCTCACCGCGGTGGGCATCGTGCTGCTGCTGCGGATGGGCAAGGAGGAGAACTCCGGGCGCGGCGGCACGTGGGGCGACCGGATCGACCGGTGGCGCGACGCGCTGCGGTGGCGGCGCCGCCACGCGCTCGAGCTGCGCGCGAGCGAGGGAGAAGCCGCATGAGCATGGTGCGTCCGCTCGACCGGTACGTCTTCACCGAGTGGCTGAAGATCTTCCTCGCCACGGCGATCGGGTTCCCCTTCCTCCTCGTCGTCATCGACCTCACGGACCACCTGCAGAAATACCTCGACCAGAACCTGCCGAAGGGGGACATCGCGCTCAGCTACGTCTACTGGATGCCGCAGTCGCTGTTCATGGCGATGCCGGCGGCGGTGCTGTTCGCGACGGTGTTCTCGATCGTGACGTTCACGCGGCACTCGGAGATCACGGCGGCGAAGGCGTCGGGGATCAGCTTCTACCGGATCATCGCCCCGATCATCGTCGGCGCGTGCATCGCCGTGGCGCTCGATCTCGTGGTGGCCGAGATCGTGCCGATCACCGACGCGCGCCGGAGCGATCTGCTTCAGGAGTCGAAGGTCGGCTCGGGGACGCAGCGGTACAACTTCGCGTACGCGGGAGAGTTCGGCCGCGTCTACAAGGCGCAGATGCTCGACGCCGACAAGGGGACGCTCGCGAAGCTCCAGATCGAACGGAAGGGGAACGGGCCGGATTACCCGACCGTGCTGATCTCCGCGCAGGACGCCAAGTACTCGCCGACGACGAAGCGGTGGTCGCTGGGCGCGGGGGACATGCACGTCATCCGCGACTCCACCGCCGATTTCGCGATCGGCTTCAAGACGATGCGCGACCGGCGGCTCACCGAGCAGCCGATGGATCTCATGGCGAAGCCGCGCAACCCGCAGGAGATGCGCTTCCGCGAGCTGACGCGGTTCATCACGTCGCTCGAGCGCTCGGGGGGCGACGCCAACCTGCTGCGGGTGGAGCGTGCGCTCAAGATCGCGATCCCGGTGACCTGTCTCGTGATCGCGCTGTTCGGCGCGCCCCTTGCCACGAGCACGCAGCGCGGCGGCACGGCGTACGGCATCGGCGTCAGCCTCGCCACCACCATCGTCTTTCTCCTCATGATCCAGCTCACGAAGGCCGTCGGCGGGAAGGCGATCATCGATCCCGACCTCGCGGCCTGGCTGCCGAACGCCCTCTTCGCCGCCGTCGGGCTCGTGCTCCTGCTACGCGTGCGCACGTGAGCGAGCTCGATCGGCCGACCGGGGGAGGGGGACGGATGCAGCCGACGGAGACCTTCCCCGTCGTGCAGCGCACGGGCATCCGCTTCTTCCGGCGCGTCACGCGCGCCACGACGGGATTCTTCACGGAGATCGGGTCGCGCGGCTACTTCCTGCGCGACATCGGCCGCGCGTTCTCCGAGCCGCGCACCTTCGTGCCGGAGACGATCCGGCAGATGGAGCGGGTCGGCGTGGAGTCGATCCCGCTGACGGTGATCGTCGCCGCGTTCATCGGCGGCGTGATCGCGATCCAGGTGCGCTACCAGCTCTTTCCCGGCGTGCAGCTCTCGATCATCGGGCTGTCGGTGCGGCTGATGCAGGTGCTCGAGCTCGGCCCGCTCCTCACGGGGCTCGTGCTCACGGGGCGCGTCGGCGCGCGGATGACGGCGGAGATCGGGACGATGCGCGTGACGGAGCAGATCGACGCGCTCGAGACGCTGTCGTACGATCCCGTAGCGTTCCTGATCCTGCCTCGGCTGCTCGCGGCGATCGTCATGCTCCCCTGCCTCGTCGTCTTCGCGGACGCGGTGGGACTGTTGAGCGGCTACGCCGTCTCGGTGTACGTCACCGGGGTCACGCGCGAGGACTTCATCACGGGCGTGAAGCTCGGCTTCGGCACCTTCCAGGTGATCTACTCACTGCTCAAGGCGACGCTGTTCGGCGCGGCGATCGCCTTCGTCTGCTCGTACGAGGGATACGTGACCGAGGCGGGCGCCGAGGGGGTCGGGCGCAGCACGGCGAAGGCGGTCGTCATCACGTCGGTCTCGATCCTCGTCCTCGACACGCTCACGGCCGCGCTCCTGGCCCCTTACCTACAGACATGAGACGTCGCGACGAAGTGCTCGTCGGTGTGTTCATCGTGGTGGCGGTGGCGATCGCCCTGCTCGGCACCCTCTGGCTCGTGCGGGGCGGGCTGTCGTCGGGCTATCCGCTGTACTCGCGGTTCAAGTGGGGACAGAACCTGAAGCCCGGGCAGCAGGTGCTGCTCGCGGGGGTCGCGGTGGGCACGGTGGCCGACGTGAAGCTGCGCGACGACGGCTTCCTCGACGTCACGCTGCGGGTGAACAAGGGGGTGAAGGTCCCGAGGAACTCCGTGGCGAGCGTGAAGCCGGTGGGGATCTTCGGCGACGCGGCGATCGCGCTCACGCCGAAGGGTCCGAGCCCGGTGTCGTACAGCCCCGGGGACACCGTGCCGGTGGGCGCCTCGGACGCCGACGTGCAGGCGATCATGAACCGCGCCGACTCGATCGGCGCGACGGTGGAGGCGATGACGGCCGCGTTGAATGCGGAGCTCGTGGCGAGCGGCGGGCTGCGCGACATGCGCAAGTCGCTCGCGAGCGCCGCGCAGCTCACGGAATCGGCGGCGCGGCTCTCGATGCAGCTCAACGCGATCGCGGCGGAGCAGAACCGCAACCTCACGGCGACGATGACGTCGCTGCGCCGCGCGGTGAGCGCGGTGGATTCGGCGAAGATCGATTCGACGATGAAGAACTTCCAGGCGTCGAGCGCGAGCCTCGCGCGGATCGCGCAGAACCTCGACTCGACGAGCAAGCACGCGAACACGATCCTCGCGGGCCTCGAGCACGGCGAGGGCACCGCGGGCAAGCTCCTGCGCGATACGCTGCTCTACAACGATCTGCGCGGCCTGGTGACGCAGGCGGATTCGGTGATGGCGGACCTGAAGGCGAATCCGAAGAAGTACATCAATCTTCGGATCTTCTGAGGTCCGGGATGGGGTTTGGTGACTTGGTGACTTGGTGACTTGGCTCGTTCGTGACTTGGTCGGTGACTTGGATCGAACCGACGACGGCCTCGGGAGAGTGGTTGGCTTCCGAGGCCGTTCGCGCGTGCGGTATCACTCGTCGTGCGTCGCGCACAGCGCGTCACGCATTGCATATCGCGGGTGCATCGTCGCGCGCACGATCGTCGAGGGTCACCGCGGAAAGGACAATGGCGGTCCGCGAGCGCGGCGGCGTGCGCTCGGCATCTTTCTTCGCGGCGGTTCCGCAACAAAGTTCCGCTCGCGTCGTAGGGCGAACGTCCGACCGGACACCACGGCCATCACACTTCCGGAGGCGACATGGGACCCATGCTCTCCCACCTTCACTTCGACCAGCTGCTCATGCTGGCCAGCGGGGGGCTCTTCTGCTCCACCGTCACCTTCGCCGGCCTCTGGGTGCGCGCGCGTGAGCGTGCCCTGCGCGCCGAGTCGCTGCTCGAGGGGATGCGGATGATGGGCGCGCGCGATGCGATGCCCGCGCTCGACGCCATCGCCGAAGAGGTGGAGCGGATCGGCGAGGGGCAGCGGTTCATCACGCGGATCATGTCCGAGCAGGCGAGCCGGGCGAGCCTCGGCGCACCGCGCGCGCCGGGCGCGATCACGCCGCACTGAGCGCGTTCGGGCCGGATCCACCAATTATCAGCGCCACGCCGAGCCGCGAGCGCTCGCGGGAGCCCTGGCGCACGCGACCGTTGACGGCAGAGCCCGCCGGCGCGAAATTGGGCCGCCTTCCACGAGCGAGCTCCGGCCGTGAACGCCATCAGATACGTCGTGTTGTCCCTGGGAGTCTGCGCTCTCCTTCCTCACGCGGTTCAGGCGCAGGCTTTCGGACCCGTTCCGAGCGCAGGCAGCAGGATTCGCGTCGAGCGAAACGGCGCGCGAGCGGAAACGGCGACGTTGATCCAGCGGCTCGACACCGCGATCGACCTGCGGTGGCACGACGGACGTCGTGAGACCGTCCCGCTCTACGAAGTGGGCAAGATCGAGCTGTCCGAGGGACGTCGCCATGCGCCGGTGCGAGGGGCGGTGTACGGGGCGATCGTCGGACTTGGCGTGGGGCTCATCGTCCGCTCGCGGCAGTACGACGACTACCAGGCCGGCACGCCGATCAACTCCAACGTCATGCCGGTATCGATCGCGGCGGGGACCGCCCTCGGCGCGCTCGTGGGAACTCTCGGTTCCGAACGCTGGCGCACCGTCTACTCCGCGGCTCCGCCGCAGCGAGTCGGGCTGCGCACCGTGATCGGGCCCAAGCGGTTTGCCCTGGGGGTGTCGCGAGCGCTCTGACCGCCGCGGCTCGGCCGGACCGGTGCTGTGCGGAGACGAGGAGCCGGCCGCGCATCAGCGCCCCCCGTGCGCGTGCATCGCCTCCTGACGCTGGCGTGCGCGGAGCTCCCACACGAGGTACGCGATCACGAGCGTGTTGATCAGGAGCGTCAGGACGCGCACGAGGGTGACGCGGTTCCAGAGCGCGGCGCCCTCGAGTGGCAGAAGCGACGCGGTCACGGCGATCGTGAGGTACTCCGCCCATTTCTTCCCGCGCCAGAGACCGATCCCCTCCGTGAGGAAGACGCACGCGTAGAGCAGGAGCCCCGTGCCGATGACGGCGAAGTGGCGCGGCGTGGCGGCGGCGAAGAGCGGCAGCGCGCGCGTCGCCGCGGCGACGGCGAATCGCTCGCGCTTGCTCACCGCGAGTCGCTCGAGCCACTCCTGCGCAAAGTCGCTCACCGCGGGATGCATCAGGCCGAAGGCGCCGAGCCCCGCGAGGATCAAGCCGGCGGCCTGGAGGAACTTGAACGCGGCGATGACCTCCAGGCCCTTGAAGCCCGGGAGATCGTGCTTGTCGGTCATGCGGGAAATCGGACGTCGAGGCTCAGGATCGGCGGGGCGCGGCGCGGCCCACGGTGGCGAGATAGACGGGTATCCCGAGCAGGATCACGGCGAGCACGCCGAGCGTGGGCCAGCGGCTGGTCGGATCGACGATCGCGTTGCCGAGGAGGAACAGGGTGGCGAGGATGAAGAGCATCGGCACGACGGGATAGAGCGGCGTCCGGAACGGCGGGTCGTAGCCGGGCCGCCGCCGGAGGACGAAGATCGCCGCCACGGCGAGCGCGTAGAAGGGCACGATCGCCGTGACGAAGGTATCGGCGAGCTGCTCGAAGGTCCGCAGTAGCACGAACACGACGCCGAGCGCGCTCGCGAGCAGGATGGCGACGTACGGCGTTCCGTAGCGCGGATGCACCGCGGCGACGCGCCGGAAGAAGAGGCCGTCGTCGGCCATGGCGAAGAAGACGCGCGGCGCGGTGAGCAGCGTCGCGTTGAGGGTGCCGAACGTCGACAGCATGACCGTCGCCGCCACGAGGACGACGCCCGGCGCGCCGATCAGCCGCTGCGCGACGTCGGCCGCCACGAGCTTCGAGTGCCGGATTTCCCCGACCGGCATCACGGCGAGATAGCCGACGTTCGCGAGCAGATAGATCGCGATCACGGCGAGCGTGCCGATGAGGATCGCACGCGGCAGCACGCGGCGCGGCTCGCGCACCTCGCCGGCGACGAAGCTGAGATCCGCCCAGCCATCGAACGCCCAGAGCACGGAGACGAGGGCGAGCCCGAACGCCGACACGCGGAACGAGCCGTCGGGCACCGCGGGCGCGAAGTGGCCGCCCGTGCGCGGCAGACCGACCGCCAGCGCGAGCGCGATGATGAACAGCAGGCCACCGTACTTGGCGAGCGTGGTCAGGTTGAGGACGAGGGAGCTCCAGCGCACGCCGACGTAGTTGAACGTCGCCGTGACGACGATCGCGATCGCGGCGATCCAGTGCACCCAGTCCGCGTACGGCCGAACGGACGGATCGAAGCCGAGCACGCGGAGGAAGTACTCGGTGAAGGTGGTGCTGATCGCACCGAGCGACGCGGCGCGGATGAGCACCAGCTCGGCCCACCCGAACAGGAAGGCCGGCATCCGTCCCCAGCCTTCGCGGATGAACACGTACATCCCGCCGGTCGCCGGGAGCTCGCCCGACAGCTCCGCGAGGGTGAGCGCACCGCAGAGCGCGAACATGCCGCCGGCGACCCACGCGGCCATGAGGGGGAGCGGTCCGGGAAGCCGGTCCGCGATCCCCGCGGGCGAGCGGAAGATCCCCGAGCCGATCGTCGATCCGACGAGCACGGCAACCGCGCTCCAGAGACCGAGCTGCCGGCGGAGCGCTCCGTTCTCGTTGGGCGCCGGCGCAACGGTCGCGTCCGGAGTTCGGGTGGCCATGCGCGAATGGTAGCATGCCGGATCGACCTCGGTACAGCGACGGCAGGCGACTGTTAGATTCCACTCTCACATCCAGCCGTCCATCGTGCCCCACTCGCTCGCCGAAATCGTCTTCTGGCTCTCCGTCGCCTGCTGCCTCGTGGCGCAGGTGTCGATCGTGCGCTCCGTGCTCGCCGCGCGCCGGCTTCCCGCCGTGCGCCCGGATCTGCCTCGGGCGAACGCGGCGGTCGAGTTGATGTGGGCCGTGGTGCCGGGAATCGCGCTCGCCGTGCTGCTGCTGTTCACCTGGCGCGCCATCGGGGCGCGCGACGTCCGCGGCACGGCGCCGGCGACCATCGCGTCGCCGTCGGGCGCCGCGGTGCTCGCCGAGCCGGTCGCGGCCGAGGTGCGATGAGGACCCTGCGGCGGTTCGCGGCGGCCGCCTTCGGCATCGCCTGCCTGCACGTGGTGTTCGGCGCGGTCGTCCGCATCTCCGGCTCGGGGATGGGGTGCGGCGACCACTGGCCGAAGTGCTACGGGTACTGGTTCCCGCCGTTCAGCCGGCCCGACCTCGTGGTCGAGGTCTCGCACCGCTACCTCGCGTCGATCCTGCTGCTCGCGCTCCTCGCGACGCTCGGCGTGGCGTGGCGCCGGCGCGCCGAGGCCGGCGTCGGCGGACGTGGTGGCGTGCTGCGGATGGCGGCGCTCGGCGTCGCGCTGGGGTTCGGGGCGGCGCTGCTCGGCGCGGTGACGGTGCGGTTCGGCAACGCGCCGTTCGCCACGCTCGCGCACTGGATGGTCGCGATGAGCCTCGTCGCGACGACGATCGCCACGCTCGTTCGCGCGGGCGGCCTCGGAGGACGGTCGGCGCGACTGGGCGGCGTGTCGCACAAGACGAAGCGCGGCGCATTCATGGGCGCGGCGATGGCGCTCCTCACCGTGGTGATGGGCGGGCTCACGGCCAAGTATCCGGGCGCGGCGGTGTCGTGCCGGAGCTTCCCGCTCTGCGGCCGGAACGCCGACGTCGCCGCCGCGGCGGTGCACGTGCAGCTCACGCATCGCGTGCTGGCGTTCCTCGTCGTGCTCCACCTCGTCGGCCTCGCGATCGGCGTCTTCCGGCGACGTGAAGCGCTCGTCGCCCGGCGCGCCGCCGCCACGGCCGCCGCGCTCGGCGTGGTGCAGCTCGTCGTCGCCGCGACGATGGTGCTCGGCCACCTGCCGCCCGTGCTGCGCTCCCTGCACGAGGCGACCGGCGTGAGCGTGTGGCTCTCCGCGTTCGCGCTCGCGTACCTCGCGCGGATCGGGAGCGGAAGCGCGGCGACCGTGCCGCTGTCCGATCCGGCCGATGCGCCGCGCGCCACGCGCGAACCGCGCACGACCGCCGCTCCCAGCCTCGCCGGCGAGCTCGCACCGAGGCTCGACCGGTGACGCAGGTCGCGGCGGCCAAGAGCGAGCGCCGACGCTTCGCGCGCGACCTCGTCACGCTGACGAAGCCGAGGATCATCTCGCTCCTCCTCGTCACGACGATCGCGCCGATGTACGTGGCCGGTTCGCCGAGCTGGCAGCTCGTGCTCGCCGTGTTCGTCGGCGGGTATCTCATGGCCGGCGGCGCGAACGCGGTGAACATGTACATGGACCGCGACATCGACGACCGGATGTCGCGCACGCGGCTGCGTCCCATTCCCGCCGGCCGGATGCGGCCCGAGGCGGTGCTCGCCTTCGGCGTGCTGTGCGCGACGACGGCGACGTTCCTGCTCGCGCACGTCGCCAACATGCTCACGGCGACGCTGGCGCTCGGCGGATTCTACACGTACGTGTTCGTCTACACGCGCTGGCTCAAGCGCAGCTCCCCGCAGAACATCGTGATCGGGGGCGCGGCCGGCGCGTTCCCGCCGCTCGTCGGCTGGGCGGCGGTCACGGGAAGCATCGATCTGCTCGGGGTCTACCTCTTCCTCATCATCTTCTACTGGACCCCGCCGCACTTCTGGGCGCTCGCGCTGCTCAAGCAGCGCGACTACGGGCGCGCCGGCGTGCCGATGGCGCCGCGCGGGTGGGGCGAGCGGGAGACGATGCGGAACATGCTCTGGTACACGCTGATCCTCGTGCCGCTCACGCTCCTGCCGGTGGCGTTCGGCGCACTCGGCCTGCCCTACCTCGCCTCCGCCCTGCTGCTCGACGGCGCGCTCGTGGCAGGGGTGGTGAAGGTGATGCGCGCGCGGGAGTTCACGAAGCCGGCGTGGGCGGTGTACAAGTTCTCCCTGCTCTACCTCGCCCTGCTCTTCGCGGCGATGGTCGTCGACCGGGTGGTCGCGTGACGCGCGAGCGGCGGCCGGCACCCGACGGACGCGACGCCGCGCGGGGCCCGCGCGAGCTGCCGCTGCTCCTCGGCGCCGGCGGCGGCGCGCCGGAGTCGCTGCTGCTCATCGGCGCGCCGGACGCCGAGGGGGTCGTGCACGTCCGCATGTGGTCCGCGGGAGACTGGAGCGCACCGCCGAAGGCGCGGGCGGAGCGGGCGACGGCGTTCCTGCAGTGGCTCGAGGGACAGAGCGCGGCGGGACGGTCGATGAACCAGTCGCTCTACGCGCTGCGGCTCTGGCTGCGCGGCGAGAGCGTCACACCGCGCTGACGTGACCAGCCCGTCCACCACCGTCCCGCTCGCGGCGCGCGGCACGCGCGCGCGCAAGCCGGTCTCACCCGCGCCGCTCGCGCGCATCCTGCCGAGGATCCGGCCCTTCACGGGGCGGCTCGTCGTGTGCGCGGTGTGTCTCGTCGTCGCGGCGGGAGTCGGCCTCGCGTTCCCGCTCGTCGTGCGCTACCTGCTCGACGCGGCGTTCCAGCAGCGCGACCGCGCCGCGCTCGATCGGATCGCCTTCGGCCTGATCGCGCTGTTCGCGCTGCAGGGCGCGATGAACTTCGTGCAGGTGTACCTGCTCACGAGCACGTCGGAACGGGTGATCGCGACGCTGCGCGTCGACGTGTTCGCGCACCTCGTGAGACTGTCGCCCGGATTCTTCACCGAGCGGCGAAGCGGCGAGCTCACGAGCCGGCTGTCGGCCGACCTCGCCGTGCTCCAGACGCTGCTGGCGACGTGGGCGTCGGAGATGTCGCGGCAGGTGCTCTTCCTCGTCGGCGGGATCGTGCTGCTCACGTTCACGCAGCCGCGGCTGACGACGACGACGCTCGCGATGGTGCCGATCGTCGTCGGGCTCGCGTTCTTCTTCGGGCGGCGGCTGCGCCGCGCGAGCACCGGGCTGCAGGACCGCGTGGCGGACAGCCTCGGCATGGCGACGGAAGCGTTCTCACAGATCCGTACGGTGCAGAGCTTCGTGCGCGAGCAGGAGGAAGCGCGGCGGTACGAGACGATCCTCGCGGACGTCGTGGACGTCGCCGTGGCGCGCGCCAAGATGCGCGCGACCCTGTTCGGCATCGTCGGGTTCGTCGCGTTCTCGGCGGTGGTCATCGTGCTGTGGCAGGGCGGACGGCTCGTGCTCGCGGGGACGATGACGGCGGGCGCGCTCGTGTCGTTCCTCCTGCTCGCGATCACGGTGGCGGCGGCGGTGGGCTCGCTGGTGTCGCTGTTCGGGAGCTATCAGGAGGCGATCGGCGCGGCGCAGCGGGTGTTCGAGCTGCTGGACACCGAGCCGACGGTACCGGAGCCGGCGCATCCCGTGCCGCTGCGGCGTCCCGTGCGCGGCGCGGTTGCGCTCGAGCACGTTCGCTTCCGCTACGAGGACGAGCTGCCGGAGGTGCTGAGCGACGTCACCTTCGCCATCGCGCCGGGCGAAGTGGTGGCGCTCGTCGGGCCCTCGGGCGCGGGGAAGACGACGGTGGCGTCGCTCATGCCTCGGTTCTGGGACGTGACGGGAGGGCGTGTGACGCTGGACGACGTCGACGTGCGCGAGCTGTCGTTCGCCGATCTGCGCGGCTCGATCGGGCTCGTGCCGCAGGAGCCCGCGTTGTTCAGCGGCACGGTGCGCGACAACATCGCGTACGCGCGCCCCGAGGCCACCGACGCCGAGGTGTTCGCGGCCGCGCGCGCGGCGCACGCCATGGAGTTCATCGAGCGGCTGCCCGAGGGGATGGCGACGCTGGTGGGCGAGCGCGGCGTGAAGCTCTCCGGCGGCCAGCGGCAGCGAATCGCGATCGCACGCGTGTTCCTCAAGGATCCCGCCGTCGTGGTGCTCGACGAGGCGACGTCGAGCCTCGACAACGAGTCGGAGCGGCTGGTGGAGGAGGCGATGGAGGAGCTGCTGCGAGGGCGGAGCACGCTGATCATCGCGCATCGGCTGAGGACCGTGCGCCGCGCCGACCGCGTGCTCGTGCTCGAGCGCGGGCAGGTGGTGGAGGAAGGGACGCACGAGGAGCTCGTCGGACAGTCGGGGTTGTATGGGCGACTGTATCAGGCGGAGCTGCGGGAGTAGAGCGACCCACCCGTCGGTCCGAGCGAGCGAGGCGAGGCGAGGAACCGCGCGCCTCTCCGCCGTGTGACGGTCCTACTTCGGCGTCAGCGTCACCGTCACCGTGGCGTTGCCCATCAGCGGGACGTCCACCGGCTGCGCGGCGCTCGTCGTCCGTTCGTGCCAGACGTGGAGCGTGTGCCGGCCCGGCGGGATGCCCTCGATCGTGAAGCGTCCGTTCGGCGCGGTGACGGCGAAGTACGGATGGTCGAAGACGGCGATGTACGCGGCCGGCCAGGAATGGTCGGCGTCGCGCACGACGACGAGTCCGGGGGCGGAGAAGGGCTTGTTCGTCGGGATCACCTGCTCCTCGTTGCCGAGCAGCACCGACGCGCGCGGCTGGGGCTCGCCGCCGGCGAGGAAGAAGAGGTGCTGCCGGAACGCGTCGTGGCCGAGGACGTTGACCGCGCTGGCGACGACGCCGGCCTGCACGCGCGGCGAGAGCACGCAGTGATCGCTCTCGAGCTCGAGGCGCCGCTCGAGCGGAAGTGGGCGGCCACGGCGGACGTCATCGAGCCAGACGACCGCGCCGCCGACGCCGCTTCCGACCTGCACCGCCGAGGAATCCGCGACCGACGGCCCGCACACGACGCTGTCCGCGCCCGTCGCCGCCGGCGGGCGCGGGGCGATCGGAGCGGAGGTGACGATGGTCCCCGTCAGGGTACCGGCGCCGGGAACGGAATCGGCCCGATAGGGTGCGCTCGGCCGGGCGATGACGACCTCGGCGGGTGGCCGGAGCCCGGCGGGATAGCCGGCCGGCGGATCGGTCGTCTGGGCGTTCGCCGTCGGCGGAGGGGAGTCGGAGCCGCGACAGGCGGCGAGCACGACGACGAGGCCGAGCGCGGCGCCGCGGCGGATCGAGAGTGTGGGACGGAGGATCACGCAGGAGCGGAAAGGCAAGGGGTGGGCCTGAGGACCGCCAACCGCCCTACCGAGTCGTCGGTACTCGCCGTTGGCAGTTCACAGCACCACCAGCTCCGACTGAACCGTTCCCGGCGTCACCACCGCGTCGCCCTCGCCGAGGAACACGTTCACTTCGCTCCGCATCCCGAACTCTCCCGGCAGGTAGATCCCCGGCTCGATCGAGAAGCCGACGCCGGGCAGGAGCACGCGCTCCTCGCGGGTCTCGAGGTTGTCGAGGTGCGGGCCCGAGCCGTGGAGGGAGCGCGGGTCGATCGAGTGGCCGGTGCGGTGGATGAACCGGTCGCCGAAGCCGCGTTCGGCGATCACGCGGCGCGCCGCGTCGTCGACGTCGGCGCCGCGCAGCGGACGCCGCTCGCGCGCGGCCCTCTGCACGAGCCGGATCGCCGCGTCGCGCGCGTCGCGCACCGCGGTCCACACCTCGACGGCGCGCGGCGACGGCCGTCCGATCGTCGCCATCCAGGTCTGGTCGGCGTAGACGCCCTCGGGCTCCGTCGCCCAGAGGTCGATCAGCAGCACGTCGCCGTCGCGGATCTCGCGCGGGCGCTCGGCGGAGGGCTCGTAGTGCGGGTTCGCCGAGTTGGCGCCGGCGCAGACGCTCGGTCCGTGGTCGGTCGAGAGCCCGGCGCGCGCGAACCGCTCGAGGATCCACTCCACGAGCTCGTGCTCCGTGGCGGCGCGGCTCGTGCGCGCGCGCGCTCCCGCGAGCGCGAACGCGTCGTGCGCGATCGTCGCGATGCTCTCGGCCGAACGACGGTGCGACGCGAGCTGCGCGTCGCTCCACACGGCGTGGAACCGGGTCACGAGCTCGCCGGAGGACACGATCTCCAGTGCGCCGGCGGCGCGCACGAGCTCGAGCACTCCCGCCGGGACGCGATCGAGGTAGGGCACCGCGTCCCCAGCCGAGTATTCCATGGCGATGCGCTTGCCGCGGACGAGCTCAGCGACCCCCGCCTCGAGCTCACGCCACGCGCTGTACGTCGCCCGCGGCCACTCGGCCGGCCAGTTGCGCCAGGGCCCCTGCTCGATGGCGTGGCCGAGCGCGCGCGGCATTCCCTCGCGCGGCACGAGCACGAACACCCGCCGCGTGACCATTCCCTCGAGCCCGATCACGCTGGCCGCGATCGGATTGTTCCCCTGAAAATCGTAGAGGAGCCAGCCGTCGAGCCGTGCCTCCGCGAGGAAGCGCTGCAGGTGTGTGAGGGAAGTGGGGGTGAGCACGGGGGCGGCGAAGTTGGTGACTTGGTGACTTGGTGACTTGGTGACTTGA
>DATJGU010000050.1:0-2533 GCA_035494615.1 Gemmatimonadaceae bacterium | reverse complement strand
GGACGACCGAGCCGCTCAGCGAGGCGCGTCCGCGCGAGGCGGCGGCGGTCGCCGAGGAGGTCGTGCGGCTGCTCAGGGAGCGTCCGCTCGTGCGCGATCCCGACTCGCGCGCCGTCGCCTGGGTTCCGCTCCAGCCGCGCCACGTCGCGATCCTGTTCCGCACGCGCACGGTGATCCCGTACTTCGAGCGCGCCCTCGCCGAGCGCGGCGTACCGTACGTGACCTCGGCGGGGCAGGGATTCTACGAGCGCGCCGAAGTGCTCGACTGCATGATGATGCTCCGCACGATCGCCCAGCCGTTCGACGACCTCGCCCTGGCGGCGGTGCTGCGCTCTCCCTTCGCCGGCGCGTCGGACGCCGACCTCTGGCGCCTGCGCGCGCCCGCACAGTCCCGTCATTCCGAGCGGAGCGAGCACGCAGTGCTCGCGCAGTCGAGGAATCGCGTTGAGCCACCCCCGCTGTGGCAGGCGTTGCGCGGCTACGCGCCGCTCGCGGAGTTCAGGGAACGGTTCCGCGAGTTGCGCCGCCGCGTGCGCGGAGCGAACGCCTCCGTCGCCCTCGAGGCGGCGATCGCCGCATTCGGCTACGAGGCGGCGATGGCCGCGCACCTCGACGGCCCGGCGATGCTGGCCAACCTCGGCAAGGTGCGCCGGCAGGTGCGCGACATGGGGAGCGTGTCGCCCCTCGCGGCCCACGCGGAGCTCGAGCGGACGCGCGAGCTGCTCGCCGACGAGTCGATGGCCCCGCTCGTGAGCACCAGCGACGACGTCGTCGTGCTCACCACGATCCACGGTGCCAAGGGGCTCGAGTGGCCGGTGGTCTGCCTCCCGAACCTCCAGCAGCCGGCGAAGAACGATCCACCCGGCTTCAGCGCGCGCCAGGGCGCGCTGCTCTGCGATGCGCTGGACGAGGAGGGAACGCAGACGCGCACCTTCTCCTCGCGCGTCATCGTCGAGGAGCTCGCGGCGCGCGTCCAGCAGGAGGAGCGGCGCCTGCTCTACGTTGCGCTCACCAGGGCGCGCGAGCGCTTGATCCTCTCGGCGAGCGTCAAGGAGCGCTCGGACGGCAGCCGCGACCGGAAGTGGGACGGAGATGGTCGCTTCGAGCCGCTCGCCTTCCTCCAGAAGAACACCGGCCGCGCGCTCATCGACCCGGGCGAGCACCCTTGCGGCTCGTATTCGACCCGCGTGCGCTACGTCGGCGAGGACGTCGCCGAGCGCACGACCTTTCAGTCGGGCAGGCCGCTCGCGGCCACGTGGACACCGCCGGACGGCGGCACGCCCGAGCCCGACGCACCCGCGATCGTCGCGCCGCCGCTGTCGCTCAAGGTGACCGAGCTGCTGGCCTTCCGTCGCTGCCCGCAGGTCTACCGCTTCTCGCACGTGCTCGAGATCGAGGAGAACCTCGCGCAGCGCGCTGCGCTCCGCGGGGGCGAGCGCCGTCGCGGCTCGAGTATCTCACCGGTGGAGCTGGGGACGATCGTGCACTCGCTGCTCGAGCGGGTGCGCTTCGATGCGTCCGATCGCGAGGCGGAGATCGAGCGTCTCGTCGCGAGCCAGCCGGAGGAGCGTCGAGGGTCGCTCGCGCGCATGCTGCGCGGTGTGCTCGACGGCGAGATCGGCGCGGCGATCCGCTCGGCGCGACGAGTCGAGCGCGAGTGGCCGTTCGCCACGCGCATCGCCGGCGTGCTCATCGAAGGCGTGATCGACCTCGCGATCCAGAGCGCCGACGGCCGGTGGACGGTGGCGGACTACAAGTCGAACGACTACAGCCGGCGCGGGCGGCTCGAGTATCTGATCGACTACTATACGCCGCAGCTCGATCTCTACGCCGCCGCGCTCGCGCGCGCGGGGATGGGCGACGTCGCGAGCTGCGCGCTGGTCTTCCTCACGGGGCCGACGGTCCACCGGTGGGCGTTCACGGCCGCCGCCGAGACACGCTGGTCCGAGGAGATCGTCGCGAAGATCGCCGCGCGCGACTACGCGACGGCTCCGGGCCCCAAGTGCGAGCTGTGCGGCTACCGGAAGCGCAAGGTGTGCGACGTCGGCGCGGGATGGACGCCGTCGAGCACGCCGGGCTCGTCGCGCGCCCTCCCGACCATCTCGCGCTGAGATGAGCACGAAGCTCCAACGCTGGACCGACCTCCTGGCGGCGCTGCTCGGCCACCGGTTCGCGGTTCCGTTCACCGAGCTCGCGAAGGACGTCCCAGCCTACCTCGAGGACGGCTCGGTCGCCGCGGGCGCCCCCTCGGCGAGCCTCAAGCGGATGTTCGAGCGCGACAAGGCCGAGCTCCTCGCGCTCGGCGTGCCGATCGTCACCGTCGGCGAGGAGGGGAGCGCCGACTCGGCGTATCAGCTCCGCGCGAAGGATTTCTATCTCCCCTACCTCGCGGTCGTCGCCGAGCGCGGGATCCGCCAGCCGACGAAGGTCGACCGCTACGGCTATCACTCCCTCGAGACCCTCGCGTTCGAGCCCGACGAGCTCCAGGCGATCGTCGACGGCGCGCGGCGGGTCGCGCAGGTCGGTGATCCGA
>DATJGU010000049.1:0-67284 GCA_035494615.1 Gemmatimonadaceae bacterium | reverse complement strand
TCATCGTCTTCCTTCGCGTGTGCGATGCAGCACGTGGCCAACGCCACGACAGAGCGGGAAACGGGACTCGAACCCGCGACCCCAACCTTGGCAAGGTTGTGCTCTACCAACTGAGCTATTCCCGCGTGTCCCGCTCGCCGGCGCCGCGTCGAGTTGCTCTGCGTCGTGCCGGACGCGCTCGCCAACGGTGTCGCACTGCCCTCTGCGTCGGCGGCCCAGTGGAGGCGAGGGGAATCGAACCCCTGACCTCTTGAATGCCATTCAAGCGCTCTCCCAACTGAGCTACGCCCCCGGGCTCCCGCTCGACAACGCCAAACGAACGTTCCCAGCAGGAACCGCGAAGAATAGCCGAGGGTATATCGAGTGTCAAGAAAACGGGGCTAGCGCAACATCCTTCGGCCGGTATTTTGCACGCGGCGGGATGACCCTCTGATCGGGAACGCTCTGAACAGGAACGCTCGCCATCTCGCACCATCGCTGCATCACGTGCGCTCGCCGCTGCGCATGATCGTCACCGCGGCATCGCGGCGCCGTCGCTCGACCAGCTTGCTCGGCAATCAGTCGTCGCGTCTCGGCCGTCGCTGCTCATAGATGCTTACTCTCACGCGCAGGACCTGTTCGAGGCCATCATGACCGAAGTGAAGAAGCCACGACGCCGACGTGCGGCGCCCGCGGGGATCGCCCCCAACGAGCCCGAACGCGACATCCTGGACCAGTACCTCTACGAGGTCTCCACCTACCCGCTCCTCAAGGGCACGGAGGAGATCGAGCTCGCCAAGAAGATTCGCGCGGGCGACCAGGACTCGCTCCAGGAGCTCGTGAAGCGCAACCTGCGCTTCGTCATCTCCGTGGCGAAGAAGTACCAGAATCGCGGACTCCCCCTCATCGACCTCATCGGCGAGGGGAACGTCGGGCTGCTCACCGCCGCCCGGAAGTTCGATCCCGACCAGGGCGTCAAGTTCATCTCCTACGCGGTGTGGTGGATCCGTCAGGCGATCCTCTCCGCCCTCGCCCGGCAGGGGCGCACGGTGCGCGTGCCGCTCAACCGCACGGCGGACCTCTCGCGCATCATCAAGGCGAGCGAGATCCTGCGGCAGAAGCTCAACCGCGAGCCGAGCCCCGAGGAGCTGTCGCAGCTCACCGGACTCTCGGTCGACGTGGTGCAGTCGCTCGCCGCGCTCAACACGAGCGACGTGCGGCTCGACGCGCCGATGGACCCCGAGGGCGACCGCTCGCTCATCGAGCGGTTCGTCGCCGACGAGATGCCCGACACGGAGGAGGAGGCGATGAACCGCTTCCTCACCGACGAGATCGAGCAGGCGCTCTCCACGCTTCCCCCGCGCGACGCGAAGGTGCTTCGGCTCTACTTCGGTCTCGAGGGCGGACGCGAGCACACGCTCGAGGAGATCGGCTCGATGCTCGGGGTCACGCGCGAGCGCGTGCGCCAGCTCCGCGATCGCGCGCTGAAGCGCCTCCGCGAGGGGGACGTGGGCCGCGCGCTCGGCAGCTTCGCGGCGTAGGCACCGAACGGACGCCGGTCACCGGCGAAGCGCGACCCGGAGCGGGGCGGCCAATGGCCGCCCCGCTTTTTTCCACCCGGCTGCTCGCGCGATCCACCGGGCTCTGGCACCGGGCATGCTTTCGCATCACTTTTGTGCTGTCATGGCGTGACGCGAATCACGCCCGCTTCCCGGTCTCCCGTCGCCGATGATCCAGCTCAAGAACGTCTACAAGGCCTTCGGTCCCAAGCGAGTGCTCGAGGGCTTCAGCCTCGACGTCCCCGAAGGGGAGACGATGGTCATCATCGGCTATTCCGGCACCGGAAAGTCGGTGGCGATCAAGCACATCGTCGGACTGCTCGAGCCGGACTCGGGCGAGGTCTGGGTGGACGGTGCGAACGTGCCCGATCTCTCCCGCCGCGAGCTGTACGCGCTCCGTGCCCGGATCGGCTACGTGTTCCAGTTCGCCGCGCTCTTCGACTCCTATACCATCGGAGAGAACGTCTCGATGGGGCTGCGGAAGCAGGGAGAGCTCGGCGACCGGGAGATTGCCCAGCGCGTGGATGAAGCGCTCGATCTCGTGGATCTCCCGGGCGTCAAGGATCGCTACCCGGCCGAGCTCTCGGGCGGCATGCGCAAGCGCGTCGGCATCGCGCGCGCGATCGCCATCCGGCCCAAGTACATCCTGTACGACGAGCCCACCACCGGCCTCGACCCCGTGACCAGCGCGGTGATCGACCAGCTCATGGTCCGCATGCGCGAGACGCTCCACGTCACCGGGATCGTCATCACGCACGACATGCGCAGCGCGTACACGGTCGGGACCCGCATCGCCATGCTCTACCAGGGGCGCGTGCGCTGGGAGGGGACGATCGACGAGATCAGGCGGACCGACGACCCGGTCGTGCGGCAGTTCATCGAGGGGCGGCCGACGCAGGACGACTCCGTACCGGGCGGCGCGATGGCCGCGCGGATCTGAGGGATCGGTCGATGACTCGCGCGCGCGCGCAACGCGAGACGTCGGCGGGCGGAGTCGTCTTCCGCCTGCACGAGGGGAGTGCGCTCTACCTGCTCATCCGTGACAGCTATCAGAACTGGGGTTTCCCGAAGGGGCACCTCGAGTCCGGCGAGCGCGCCGAGGACGCCGCGATGCGCGAAGTGCGCGAGGAGACGGGCATCGACGACCTCGCGCTGCGCGGCCGGATCGAGACCATCGACTGGTATTTTCGGTTCCGCGGGCAGCTCATCCACAAGGTCTGCCACTTCTTTCTGATGGAGACGACGCAGGCGACGACGAACCCGCAGCACGCGGAGGGAATCACCGAGTGCCGATGGGTCGCGTACGACGAGGCGCGCTCGGCCATCTCCTACGCCAACGCGCGCAAGGTGCTGGCGCGCGCCAACGAGATGATCGTCGGGAGCGAGCGGGCCGATACGGGGGAGCCCCCGCGAAGCGCGGTCCGGCGCGAGCTGCAGCTCGGGCTGCCGCTGGATCTGCCCGGCAAGGGGGAGCGTTCGTGAGGGTGGCGAAGGCACCGGAGCGACTCTCGCCGCCGCGCGGCGGAGCGCCGCCCCCCGCGGTGGTGCTGTACTCGACCCGCGAGCGGGCGCGCAGCGTGGCGCGGCACTCCTTCCCGCGGCGGCGCGCGCGGCTGCTCATGGCGAAGTCGCCCGAGGAGCTCGAGCACAGCTTCCGCACCTCGCTCGTCGACGCGGCGATCGTCGACCTCGCCGGCGCGGGCGAGGACACCTGGCGCGCCGCCCGGCTCGCGCGCGAGTTCCCGAGCGTGCCCTTCTTCGGGCTCACGACGCTCCGCGCGTCCGAGTCCCCCGCGATCGCGCAGTGCGCGGCGCTCGATTTCGCCGACGTCCTCGTGGAATCGGTGGACGACACCGTGCTGCGCCATCTCGTGCTGCGCGAGGCGTTCTCGACGCGCTTCGCCGTCGCGCTCTTCGACCCTCCCGACGCGCTCGCGCTCTCGACGCCGCTGCAGCAGGCGGCGTGGCGATGCATCGTCGCGTGGGCCGGCCGTCCGGTGCGGACGCAGTCGCTCGCCGACGCGCTCCGCGTGACGCGCGAGCACCTGAGCCGCACCTTCGCGGCGGAGGGCGCGCCGAACCTCAAGCGCGTGATCGACCTCGTGCGACTGATCGCCGCGGCGGAGCTGGCGAAGAATCCCGGCTACGACGTACGCGACGTGGCGGCCGTGCTCGACTTCGCGAGCTCGTCGCATCTGTCGAGCACGGCCCAGCGCATCGTCGGCACGAAGCCGACGTCGCTCGCACGGCTGCGCGCGGTGGACCTCGTCGAGCGCTTCACGCGGGGACACGGGCGGAGTCGCGGCTAGCCGCGCCTGCCCCGCGCGCTCCTTCATTCGGCGCCTGCTCACGCTCGGCGATCTGCCGGTCGAGATAGACCAGATAGCCGGTGAGGAGCCGAGCCACCTGTCCGGCGCGTGCACCGAGCTCGGTGAAGGTGCCCGCCGGCACGAGCTCGGCCTGGCGAGCGACGGCGAGCTCCGTCTCGAGCCGGAGGAGCGCGCGCTTGGCGGCGAGGTAGGAGTCGCGCTGTTCCGGCGCGGACGCCCGGGCGAATCCGTCGGCGATGTGCGCCCCGACCGACAGCGCGGTGAGCATCAGGGCGTCGGAGACTGCTTTGGTCTCACGCCGCACGCCGGGACGGATCGCACGGATCACGTCGCCGCCGAGCGTGACCGCCTCCTGCCACACCCGAAGCTCGCGCAGGCCGGAAGACATGGCGCGGAGTGTAGCCCGTGACGCCGCGATCGCCGGAACCGTTCGGTCGCGCGGTGCATCTCCGCCGTGCGCTCGCGGTGGCCGTTGCCGGACGGACGCGGAGCAGGTGCGGGGGGTCGTGGCGTTCTCCTTGCGGCGCCCCGCTCGCCTCGCGCCGTCCTGATCCACGGGGCAGCGCGGGGGAGCCGGCTCTGCCCCCAACCGGGGGATCGGGTGGCCGGGACCAGAGGCCGGCGGGGAGCGGCGGAGTTGCTTCCGGATCGGCCTTGTGATATTTTTCACAAGCTACACCCCACCCTCACCACGTCGCTGCTCCCGACACTCGTATGGCTACCGAAACCACGCTCCGCCCCGGCGAGATCAAGGACATCCTCCTCCGGGAGATCGAGGCCGCCGATCTGCACGAGCTCGACGTCGAAGAGGTCGGATCCGTCCTCGAGGTGAAGGACGGAATCGCGCGCATCTACGGCCTCCAGAAGGCGATGGCGGGTGAGATGCTCGAGGTGCTCTCGAGCGAGACGGGCAACACCGTCACCGCGCTCGCGCTCAATCTCGAGGAGGACAACATCGGCGCCGTCATCCTCGGCGACTACCTCCAGCTCAAGGAGGGCGACGAGGTCCGCCGCACCGGCCGCGTGCTCGAGGTGCCCGTCGGGCCCGAGCTCATCGGCCGCGTCGTCGACGCGCTCGGCCGTCCGATCGACGGCAAGGGCGAGATCGCCGCGCGCGCCACGCGCAAGGTGGAGAGCGAGGCGCCGGGCATCATCGTGCGCCAGCCCGTGAAGGAGCCGCTCCAGACGGGCATCAAGGCGATCGACTCGATGATCCCGATCGGCCGTGGCCAGCGTGAGCTGATCATCGGCGACCGCGGCACCGGAAAGACGGCGATCGCGGTCGACACGATCATCAACCAGAAGGGGCAGGGCGTCGTCTGCGTCTACGTCGCGATCGGCCAGAAGGCGTCGACGGTGGCATCGGTCGTGGAACGGCTCGCCGCGGCGTGGGCGATGGACTACACGATCGTCGTGGTTGCCTCGGCGTCCGATCCTGCGCCGATGCAGTACATCGCGCCCTACTCCGGCTGCGCCATGGCGGAGTACTTCATGTACAACGAGGGCCAGGCGACGCTGTGCGTCTACGACGACCTCTCGAAGCAGGCCGCCGCGTACCGTCAGCTCTCGCTCGTGCTGCGTCGCCCGCCGGGTCGCGAGGCGTTCCCGGGCGACGTGTTCTATCTGCACTCCCGCCTCCTCGAGCGCGCGGCGAAGCTCTCCGAGGATCCGAAGGTCGTCGACGGCGTCACCATCCTGAAGCCGGGCGGCTCGCTCACCGCGCTGCCGATCATCGAGACGCAGGCGGGCGACGTCTCCGCCTACATCCCGACGAACGTCATCTCGATCACCGACGGCCAGATCTTCCTCGAGGCCGACCTCTTCTACGCGGGGGTGCGGCCGGCGGTGAACGTCGGCATCTCGGTGAGCCGCGTCGGCGGCTCGGCGCAGGTGAAGGCGATGCGCTCGGTGGCGGGCCGCCTGCGCCTCGACCTGGCGCAGTATCGCGAGCTCGAGGCGTTCGCGTCGTTCGCTTCCGATCTCGACGCGGCGACGAAGCGCCAGCTCGAGCGCGGCGCGCGTACCGTCGAGGTGCTCAAGCAGGGCCAGTACGAGCCGATGCCCGTCGAGCAGCAGGTCATGATCCTGTACGCGGTGACGAACGGCTACCTCGACGACGTGAACACCGGCGCGATCCGCGCCTGGGAGAAGGGTTTCCACCAGTTCATGGCCGCGCAGTTCCCGCAGGTCGGCGAGCGGCTCCGGTCCGAGAAGGTGCTGTCGAAGGAGACGGAGGGGGACCTGAAGCGCGCGATCGACGAGTACAAGAAGCTGGCCGGCACCGGCGCGCCCGCGTTCACCGCGGCGAGCCTCTGACGTGTCGCGCACCCGCCACCTGAGGACGGTGCGTCATGGCTAAGGGACGTGAGCTGAAGAGTCGGATCAAGTCCGTCGAGAACACGCGCAAGATCACGCGCACGATGGAGATGGTCGCGACGTCGAAGATGAAGCGGGCGCAGGACCGCGTCGTCGCGGCGCGGCCGTACGCGAACGCCCTCGCCGAGGTGATCTCCAGTCTCTACTCGTCGGATCTCGCGGAGCGCTTCCCGCTGCTGCGGCAGCCGGCGCAGCCGCGCCGCGTCGCGCTCGTGGTGCTGACGAGCAATCGCGGCCTCGCGGGCGGGTTCAACGCCAATCTGATCAAGGCGGCACGCGCGCAGATCGCCGATCTCGAGCGCGCCGGCGTGCAGGTGGACGTGCACGTGATCGGCAAGAAGGGGGTCGGCTACTTCAGGTACGTCGGGCGGGCGCTGGCGTCGCAGCGCACCGACATCACCGACCGTCCGACCGCGGAGAACGCGGCGGAGATCGTCGACGGCCTCATGGCGCAATTCGTCGCGCAGCAGATCGACGGCGTGTACGTGACGTACAGCAAGTTCAACTCGGTGCTGAGCACTCCGGCGACGACGGACCGGATCCTTCCGGTGACGCCGCCGGCGGCCAAGGACGGCGCGAGCAGGCAGCGGGACTACCTGCTCTACCCGGACGCCGAGACGCTGCTCACCGAGCTGCTCCCGTCGTACGTGCGCAACGCGGTGTATCGCGCGCTCGTGGAGACGGCCGCGGGCGAGCAGTCGGCGCGGCGCACCGCGATGAAGAACGCAACGGACAACGCCGGAGACATTCTCAACGTGCTCCGCCGGACCTACAACCGCGCCCGTCAGGCGCAGATCACGCAGGAGATCGCCGAGATCGTCGGCGGCGCTGCGGCTCTCCAGGGATAAGCCATGGCAACCGCTATTGAGACCAGGCAGATCGGCAGGGTGGTGCAGGTCATCGGTCCGGTGCTCGACGTCGAGTTCGAGTCGGGTCACCTGCCGGAGCTGTACAACGCGCTCGAGATCAACGCGACGACGGACTCGGGCCAGACGATCCGTGTGACGGCCGAGGTGCAGCAGCACATCGGCCGGAACCAGGTGCGTGCGGTGGCGATGAGCTCCACCGACGCCGTCGTGCGCGGCATGGACGTGACCGACACCGGCGGGCCGATCTCGGTGCCGGTCGGCTCGGCCGCGCTCGGCCGCATCCTCAACGTGCTCGGCGAGCCGGTGGACAACGGGCCGCCGATCCCGAAGGACGCGCCGCGCTGGCCGATCCACCGCAAGCGCCCCGACTTCGTGAACCTCGAGCCGAAGACCGAGGTGTTCGAGACGGGCATCAAGGTCATCGATCTCATCGCCCCGTTCGTGAAGGGCGGAAAGATCGGGCTCTTCGGCGGCGCCGGCGTCGGCAAGACCGTCGTGATCATGGAGCTGATCAACAACGTCGCGAAGGGACACGGCGGCAAGTCCGTGTTCTGCGGCGTGGGCGAGCGTACGCGCGAGGGGAACGACCTCTATCTCGAGATGCAGGAGAGCGGCGTCATCGCCTCGTGTGCGCTGATCTACGGGCAGATGAACGAGCCGCCCGGCGCGCGGCTCCGCGTCGGCCTCTCGGGGCTGACGGTGGCGGAGTACTTCCGCGATCAGGAGAACGCGGACGTGCTCGTGTTCATCGACAACATCTTCCGGTTCACGCAGGCGGGCTCGGAGGTGTCGGCGCTGCTCGGCCGCATGCCGAGCGCGGTCGGCTACCAGCCGACGCTGGCGACGGAGATGGGCGACCTGCAGGAGCGGATCACGTCGACGCGCAACGGCTCGATCACGTCGGTGCAGGCCATCTACGTGCCGGCCGACGACATCACGGACCCGGCGCCGGCGACGGCGTTCGCGCACCTCGACGCGACCGTCGTGCTCTCGCGCGCGATCACGGAGCTCGGCATCTATCCCGCGGTCGATCCGCTCGCGTCGAGCAGCCGCATCCTCGATCCGCTGTTCCTCGGACCGCGCCACTACAAGGCGGCGACGGACGTGCAGCGGATCCTGCAGCGCTACAAGGAGCTCCAGGACATCATCGCCATCCTCGGGATGGACGAGCTGTCGGAGGAGGACAAGAAGATCGTCGGGCGGGCGCGGCGCATCCAGCGCTTCATGTCGCAGCCGTTCGCGGTGGCCGAGCAGTTCACGGGCATCAAGGGCAAGTACGTGAAGCTCGAGGAGACGATCAGCAGCTTCGAGCGGCTGGTCGCGGGCGAGTTCGATCACCTGCCGGAGCAGGCGTTCTTCATGGCCGGCGGGATCGACGACGTCGTCGAGAACGCGAAGAAGCTGCAGGCGTGATCGTGCTCAGCGTCTCGGTCATCTCGCCGGAAGCGGTGCTGTTCGAGGGGACGACGGACTCCGTCGTCGCCCCCGCGTTCGACGGCGAGCTCGGGATCCTCACCGGCCATGCGCCGATGATGACGCTGCTCGGCCGCGGCGAGCTCAGGCTCGGCACGGGCGATCGGTTCCGGGTCGAGGGTGGGTTCCTGCAGGTCGTCGACGACCAGGTCCGCGTCGTCACGGAGCACGCGACGAAGGGCTGAGCGTCACGTCGCCGGTCGAGGGAAGGGCGCCCCGTGAGGGGCGCCCTTTCACGTACTGCCGCTCGGGCTGGCTCCGCCCGCAACGTGATTTCGCGCGGAGGCGCGGGGGATTTGCGGAGGCGCGGGGACTGCAACGGCCTGCCGTGAGTGCATCTCTCTGCTCGGCGACTTCAACGACGTTGAAGTCGTGGCTGGAGAGGAGCGGTGCGGTCGTGCTTCAATCCGACCCGGAGAGCGCGGCACGGCACTCGCCCTGCTCGCTCCCGAGCACTTCCTCCGCGTCTCCGCGTCTCCGCGTGAGACCGCGTTGCGAGAGGAGCCAGCCCGAGCGCCGTCCCCGCGCCTCCGCGTGGAATCACGTTGCGGGAGTGGCATCCATGAGGCGCTCCTGGCGGGCAGAACGTTCGTTTCGCGAGTATCCGGACCGTAAATGCCCGCCCCGCCTCTATTTGGCCCCCGACTTGCCTCTGATGGCTCCGAGGGGGTTCGTGCGGGCCGTCTGGGCAGTAGACGCGGGAGCGTATCCGGTGCACACTGGTGATGCGGGACTACCGCCGATCCTGGTAGTCGACGACAATCATGACAACGCCGAGATCATCCGGCAGTATCTGGAGAGTCGCGGCTTCGCGGTCACGGTCGCGCACGACGGCGATGAAGCGCTCGCCATCTACGAGTCCGTGCGGCCGGCGCTGGTCCTGCTCGACGTCATGATGCCCGGGCGGGACGGGTGGGAGGTCTGCCGGATCATGAAACAGCACCCCGTGCTCGGAAAATCGGTGCGGATCGTCATGGTCACGGCGCTGGACGCATGGGACGACAAGCGTGAGGCGCTGCAGCGCGGCGCCGACGACTACGTGGAGAAGCCCTTTGATCTGCCGACGCTCGTCAAGACGGTGCAGCGCAACCTGGCGCAGTTGCGCGCCGCGTCCTAGTCGGATCCCAAACGGGCTCGCCGCGCCCGGCGCGTGAGCGAGTCGATCCTCCTCAGCGATACCGACGCCGCTTCGGTTCGTGACGCCGCCGCACTCCTCGATGGCTGGCGCGTCGAGCCGCGCGCGCTGCCGGAGCTCGGCACCGCGCTCGCCGAGCCGGGCGTCCGTGCGCTTCTGCTGACGACGAACGACCCGACGCTCTTGCGCTCGAGCGTCGAGGTGGCGCACGCGCGCGGGATCCCCGTGCTCGTGGGGTGCGCCGACGAGGTCGCGAGACGTCGCGCCGTGGAGCTCAAGGCGGAGGAGTGGTTCCGGCTCCCGGCGACGCCGGAGGAGATCGCCGCGCGCATCTGGGCGGCGGTCGCGCGCGGCATCACGCTCGGCGCGGCGGCCGCCGAGCGCGTCGACCGCGTGGAGTACGAGCAGATGCTCCACGACTCGCTCACCGGATTGCCGACGCTGCCCGTCGCGATCGAGCGATCGCGCCAGCTCTTCAAGGAGCGGGGCGAGCTCGTCGTGCTCTACTTCAGCTTCGTGCGCTACTCGAAGATCGAGGAGATCTACGGCTGGGAGAAGCTCGATTCGGTGCTGGAGACGACCGCGAGCGCCGTGCGCGACTTCCTCGACGACGACGAGCTCGGGGGCTCGCGCGTGATGGTGAGCTTCACCAACGACGACGACTTCATCTTCTTCCACGTGCCGGCGAGCGGGGTCGCCGCGGCGACCGAGGGCGAGATCACCGAGATGGTGACGCGGCTCCAGCGGCACGTGGCGGCGCAGATCGAGGAGGCGCACGGCGAGGACATCGCCGCGCTGTTCGACATCTACGTCGGGCGCGCGCACCTGTACTACAACCCGAAGATCCGGCTCGAGCGGCTCATCTATCGCGGCATCCGCGAAGCGGCGAACGCCTCGCGCTCCCTCGAGCAGCGCGAGCGCGCGCGGCGCGTGTCGGACCTGCGCGCCAGCCTGCGCGACCGGATGGTGTACGTCGACTATCATCCGATCGTCGTCGCGTCGACGCGCGAGATCTTCGGCTACGAGGCGCTCGCGCGCGGACAGATGCGCACGCTGCGCAGCCCCGAGGTGATGTTCGACGTCGCCGCCGAGGCGGACCTGATCTGGGAGCTGAGCCGGCTGTGCCGCGCCCGCGCGCTGGAGGGGATGGACACGCGGCTCGGCCCGGGCCAGCTGCTCTTCCTCAACGTCGATCCGCACGACTTCGCCGATCCCGCGTTCACGGAGCAGGAGGTGTCCGATCCGTCGCGCGTCGTCATCGAGATCACGGAGCGCACGGCGATCAAGGACTACCCGAAGTTCCGTGAGCGGCTCAAGGCGTTCCGGGCGATGGGCTATCGCTTCGCCGTCGACGATGCGGGGAGCGGCTACGCGGGGCTCGGCTCGATCGCGAACCTGGAGCCGGACTTCATCAAGCTCGACATCTCGTTGATCAACGCGATCGACACGAACTTCATCAAGCAGAACCTCGTGCAGACCATGGTGCGCTTCGCCGACGACCACAACGCGATGGTGATCGCGGAAGGGGTCGAGCGCGCCGAGGAGTTCAAGACGGTGCAGGAGCTCGGCGTGCATCTGGTGCAGGGGTTCTTCCTGCATCGGCCGCAGCCGGCGACGGCGCCGATCGCGCGCGTCGCGACCGCGTAACCCGCGGGCTCGGCATCGCGCACGCGCGGTCGCCGTCTCAACCCGTCAACGCGGCGACGAGCGCGTAGGAGCGCTCGGCGGCGCCCAGTCCCTCCCGCACGACGTCACGCGCCGCGTCGCCGGCGGCGCGGCGCGCGGCGAAATCGCCGATCCACCGCGTGAGCCACGCGTCGAGCGACGCGGCATCGCGAACGCTCGCGGCGCCGCCCCGCGCGATGAGCAGCGACGCGTCGCGGCTGTTCCCGTGGCGGGGACCGAAGAGCACCGGCGCGCCGAACGCTGCCGGCTCGAGCACGGAGTGCAAGCCGGCCGCATGGAATCCTCCGCCGACGTACGCGACGTCGGCGAGGGCGTAGAGATCGCCGAGCACGCCGACGCGATCGACGATCACGACGTCGGCGCGACCGGCATCGTCTGCGCCGAGTCGCGCCGAGCGGAGCTGCGCGCTCGCCGCCCAGCGCTCGAGGGGCGCCAGATGCGCCGGCGTGGGCTCGTGCGGCGCGACGACCAATCGCGCGGCCGCTTCGCGGGCACGGACCCGCGTCCACGCGTCGAGCAGCGGGCCCTCGTCGGCGGGCCAGGTGGATCCGGCGACGAGGGTGAACCGCGGCGAGCGAAGGGACGCGAGCAGTGGTCCGTCGCGATCGGCCGTGGCGGCGCGCGCCCACACCTGGTCGTAGCGCGTGTCGCCGGTGACGCTGATGCGCGCCGCCGGAACGCCGAGCATCGCGAGACGCTCGGCGTCGTCGGCGCTGATCGCGCCGACGAGATCGAGCCGCGCGTACGCGTCGCGCAGGAGCGCGGCGGCGGCGCCGCGACGCCGCGAGGATCCCGCGGCGAGCGTCGCGCTGATCAATCCGAGACGCACCCCGCGCCGCGACGCCTCGCGTGCGAGCGTCGGCCACACGTCCAGCTTGCTGAAGACGAGCGCGGTCGGCGCGAGCGCGTCGAGCGCCGCGCGCGCGTCGGCGGTGGTGTCGAACGGGAGTACGTCGCGGAAGTCGACGTCGAGCGCATCGGCGAAGCGCGCCGCGCTTGGCGAGAAGTACGTGTAGGCGAGCTGCGCGTCGGGCATTCGCGAGCGCGCGAGCTCGAGCACCGGGCGCGCCTGCAGCCCCTCGCCGACGCTCGGCGCGTGCATCCAGAGGAGGGGCCGCTCGCGCCGGCGCGCGAAGGCGGCGTAGCGCGCGCGTACGCCGCGCCGCGCGGCGAAGGTGCGGAGCAGCTTGTTGCCGGACGCCGGCGCGAGCTCGGCGAGGGCCCGCGCGAGCAGCGCGGCGCCCTCGTAGCCGGCGCGGAGGAGAGCGTTCATGCGCCTCCGCGCCGTGCGATCAAGGCTTGAGCTTCGCGAGCGCCTGGTCGATCGCCACGCGGAAGGTGTCCACCGGGTAGGCGCCGGCGAGCGCGCGGTCGCCGACGAAGAAGGTCGGCGTCGACTCCACGCCCGCGCGGCCGCTCCGGTCGCGGTCGGCCGCGATGATCTTTGCCGTCGCGTGCGTGGTCATGCAGCTGCTCCACCGCTTCTGATCCACACCGGCGGCGCGCGCGAGTGAATCGAACACGGCGATCGGCGACTTGAGTTCCGCCCAGCGCTTCTGTGTGCCGAAGAGCGATTCGTGGAGCTCCCAGAACTTTCCCTGCACGCCGGCGCACATGGCCGCCTCGGCGGCGGCCTGCGCGTTCGGATGAATGCGCGAGAGCGGGAAATTCAGGTAGGCGATCCGCACCTTGCCCGTCTTCACGTACTCCTGGTCGAGCTTGGCGAACGACTCGTCGTGCCACTGCTTGCAGAAGGGGCACTGGAAGTCGCTCACCTCGACGAGCCAGACCGGCGCTGTGGCCGAGCCGCGAATCCGCGCCTTGTCGGCAAGGGCGCTGATCGTATCCTCGTAGCCCGCGGTCTCGGTCAGGGGCGCCACCTCGCCGGCGGAGGCCGTCACCTCGTGCGCGGCGGCGGCACGGGTGTCGGAGCGGGAGCAGGCGGAGAACGCGGTGGCCGCGAGGAGGAGGGCGGCCAGCCGGACGCGGAGATCGTTCGGCATGAGAGGCGAGGCGTGGGGTGTCGGATGCCTCGGGAAAGCTAACGTGGCGGGCGCGAGGCGGGGGAGTCGAAGCGGACTGGCCCGCCATGTGCCATCTTCCCGGGAATCATTCCGGCGTAATATCGCGTACGGTGGAGCGACTCTTCGAACCCGACATGCCCTTCGTCCTCGCCGGTCGCATCGCTCTGCTCGCCACCGCGGTGCTGTTGCAGGGCGGCCCCCAGATCCCGCCGCCACGCGGCCTCGTCAACGACTTCGCGAACGTCCTCTCGCCGGAATCCGAGGCGCAGATGGATCGGATCGCGCAGGACGTGCGCGACAAGTCGAAGGGGGAGATCGCGGTCGTCACGCTCCCGGATCTGGAGGGGCGGGACCCGAGCGACGTCGCGTTGCGGATCGGACGCGAGTGGAAGGTCGGAAACATGGCGCCGATCGGCGACGCTTCGCGCAACGCCGGCGTCGTGATCCTGCTCGTGCCCAAGGAGACGTCGTCGGACGGCCGCGGCTACTGCCGGATCGAAGTGGGGCAGGGCTCGGAAGGATTCATCACCGACGCCACCTCGGGCGACATCTGCCGCGAGGCGACCCCGGCGTTTCGCGAGCGCGACTACTCCACCGGGCTCGAGCTGGTGACGCTGCGCGTGGCCCAACGGTACGCGCAGGAGTTCGGCTTCACGCTCGACACGACGCTCCAGGCGCCGGCGATGCCGACGCGCCGCGCGCCGAGCGGAGACGGCGGCGGCGGGATCAACCCCCTCGTGCTGCTGATCATCCTGTTCGTGGTGCTGTCGCTGCTCGGCGGGGGACGCCGGCGCGGGTGCGGCGGGTGCTTCCCGATCTTCATTCCGTGGGGGATGTTCGGCGGGGGAGGACGCGGTGGGGGGGGCGGAGGCGGATGGGGCGGGGGAGGCTTTGGCGGCGGCGGTGGCGGCGGCTTCGGTGGCTTCGGTGGCGGCGGCGGATTCAGTGGTGGCGGCGGCGGATCGAGCTGGTGATCACTCATGGCGACGATGACTCTCGATGAACTGGTGACGCAGCTCCGCGCGGCCTACGGCGACCGCCTGGCGTCCGTGGTGCTGTACGGCTCCGCGGCGGGGGGAGATCACATCCCGAACCGCTCGGACTACAACGTGCTCGTCCTGCTGGCCGCCGAAGGGGGCGATCCGCTGGCGGTGTCTCCGTCGGCGGGGGCGACGGCCGTCGCGCGCGCGTGGCGAGAAGCGGGAAATCCGCCGCCGATGACGATGACGGTCGAGGAGTGGCGGCGCTCGGCGGACATCTTCCCGATGGAATACGCCGACATCCTCGACCGCAATCGCGTGCTGTACGGGGCCGCGCCGTTCGACGGGATCACGGTGGCTCCCGCGGACCTGCGGCTCCAGCTCGAGCAGCAGGTGATGGGCAAGCTGCTGCAGCTCAGGCAGGGTGCGCTGCTCGCCGGCACCGACGGCAAGCGCCAGACGGAGCTCGTGTCGGCGAGCCTCAGCACGATGATGGTGCTCTTTCGCGCGGTGTTGCGGCTGCACGGCGAGCGGCCGGCCGCCGACAACGCCGCGGTCGCCGAGCGCGTCGGCGCGCTGGCGGGTTTCGACGCGGCGCCCTTCGTGCGCGCCGTCCGTCACGTGCGCGGGGCGGAGAAGCTTCCGTCCGACGACGCGGGGCGCGTGCTCACCGGCTACCTCGCCGCGATCGAGCGGCTCAGCCGCCACCTCGACCGGTTCGCGTCCGCATGATGTCCGCCCACCGCTGCGTCGCGCGATTCGCGGCGCGCCGTTCGCCGGCGCACGCTGGCCTTCGGCCCACGGTGCATTTCCTGCCGGGATGGCCCGAAGTCGGTCGTGCCCGGATCACCACAGCCCACTCAGGACTCTCTCCCATGACACGTCGATGGCTCGCACTCCTGCTCCCGCTCACGATCGGCGGATGCGGGTACAACACGATCCAGCAGCTCGATGAGCAGGCGAACGCGGCGCAGGGGCAGATCGAGGTGCAGCTCCAGCGGCGCGCCGAGCTGATTCCGAATCTCGTCGCGACGGTGAAGGGGATGGCGAATCAGGAGCTCGCCGTCTTCAGCGAAGTGGCGCGCGCTCGTGGCGGGCTGCTCAACGCGGTGCAGAGCAAGGATCCCGAGCAGATGGCGCAGGCGAACGCCACGATGAACGGTGCGCTCGGGCGATTGCTCGCGGTCTCCGAAGCCTATCCGCAACTCAAGAGCGATCAGGGGTTCCTGCGACTGCAGGACGAGCTCTCGGGCACCGCGAACCGGATCGCGGTCTCGCAGACGGACTACAACACGGCCGTCCGCGAGTACAACGCGTACATCCGGCAATTCCCCGCCGTGCTCACCGCGAAGATGACGGGCGCGAAGGAGAAGAAGTACTTCCAGGTGACGAACCCGGGGAACCGCGAGGCGCCGACGGTGGACTTCGGCACCCCGGGCAGTCCCGCGAGCGCGCCGCCGTCGGGCGCGGGCGCGTCGGTTCCGGCGCCGGGCTCCACGACTCCACCCGCGGCGGGAGCTCCGGCGCGGCCGTGACCCACCACGCCTGACGACTCGCGAGGAAGAGCCGGCCGCTACGCGGCCGGCTTTTCTTTCGGGAAGAGCGGCTCGCCTTTCGCGACGCGCCAGCCGCTCGCGTCGAGCGACTCGAGCGAGTCGAAACGCTGACCGGTGACCTCGCCCGGTGCACCGAGCTGACGCCAGAGCTCCTGCGCCTTTCCGGGCATGAACGGCGCGACGAGCACCGCCTGGCGCGCGAGCTGGCGCACGAGCGAGGCGAGCGTGATCTCGAGCTCACCGCGCTGTGTTGGATCCTTCGCCTGCTTCCACGGCGCGCGGCGATCGACGTACTCGTTGCCGCGCACGGCGCTCTGCCACACGATGCGCAGGGCCTCGTGGAGCAGGAAGCCATTCGTGCCGTCCATCGCCTGGTGATACTGGATCGCGTCGGCGGCGTCCTGTCGGTCGACCTCCGTGCGCGCGCCGGCGGGAACGACGCCGTCGCAGTAGCGCTCGACCATCGCGATCACGCGGCTGGCGAGGTTGCCCCACGCATTCGCGAGGTCCGCGTTGTACCGCTCCTCGAAGCGCTCCCACCCGAAGCTCCCGTCCGCGTCGAACGGCACCTCGCGCAGCAGGAAGTAGCGGAAGGCGTCGACGCCATACCGATCGATCGCTTCGCCGAGATCGAGGCGCACCCCCGCCGACTTGCTGAACCGTTCGCCGCCGAGCAGGACGAAACCGTGACTCCACACGCGCTCGGGGAGCGCGATCCCGGCCGCCTCGAGCATGGCCGGCCAGATGATCGAGTGAAAGCGCGTGATGTCCTTGCCGATGACGTGGAGCTGCGCCGGCCAGCGCGATGCCCAGTCGCCGTGCGGAAATCCAGTCGCGGTGAGATAGTTCGGCAGCGCGTCGAACCAGACGTACGTCGTCTGTACCTCGCCGGACGCGAGCGGCCTGGGAAACGGGACCGCCCAGGCGAGCCGCGACCGGCTCGCCGAGATGTCCTCGAGTCCACCGTCGAGCAGGGCGAGCATCTCGTTGCGGCGGCTCTCCGGCTGGAGCGTCTCCGGATGATCGACGAACCGCGTTCGCAGGAAGTCGGCGTAGCGGCTCAGGCGGAAGAACCAGTTGCGCTCCTCGACCCACTCGAGGGTGCGGGTGGGATGGAGCACGCAGCGGCCGTTCTCGATCTCCGCATCCTGCTTGAACGATTCGCAGCCGACGCAATACCAGCCCTCGTACCCCTTCTCGTAGAAGTCCGAGGGATTGCGCTCGAAGATCCGCTCGATGAGCGCGTGCACGCCCGCGATGTGCTCGGCGTCGGTGGTTCTGATGAACTGATCGTAGGAGATGCCGAGCCGCTTCCACATGGCGACGAATCGCGCGGCCAGCTCGTCGACGAGCGCCTGCGGCGTGGTTCCCTGCGCGTCGGCGGTCTGCTGCACCTTCTGTCCATGCTCGTCCATGCCGACGAGGAAGTGCACGTCGTCGCCACGGAGCCGGCGGTATCGCGCGATCGCGTCGGCGCCGATCTTCTCGTACGCATGGCCGAGGTGCGGGTCGCCGTTGGCGTAGTCGATCGCGGTCGTGAGGTAGTACGTGCTCACGGCGCTCCCGTCGGGCCGGCGCCCTCGTCGCGTGGCGTGCGCGTGCCGTTCGCGCCGCCGGCCCGATTGCGCCGCCCGCCGCGGCGGCCGCGGCGCCGCTGCGGCCGCCGCGCCTCCTCCTGTTCGGCGCGCGGCGCGGGCCACTCCATGGTCACGTCGAGCGCGGGATCGACGGCGACTGCAGCGCCGGCGACGGGACCGGGCGAATGCTCGGTCTCGATCGTCTCGTCGTCGTCCGTGCCGTCCTCGTCCAGCACGGGAAGCGCGCCGGCCGGGCTCGTGCTCGCCGCGAGCGCGGCCGACGCGAGCGTCTGGACGAGCGGGTCGCCGGCGACGAGCATCTCCTCGCGAAGCGCCGCGAGCGGGATCGTGCGGATCTCTCCATCGACGCCGCGCAGCGTCACGCGCTCGCGGAAGATGTCGTTCGCGAGCACCTTCTCCTCGCCGCGCGCGGTGCGCACCGGCTTTCCTTCCTTGGGATACTTCTTCCGGCTCTGCACGTAGAACTCGTGCTCGTAGCGGAGGCAGCACATCAGCCGCCCGCACGCGCCGGAGATCTGCGAGGGGTTGAGCGAGAGCCGCTGGTCCTTGGCCACGCCGAGGTTCACGGGGCGCAGCTCGGGAAGCCACGACGCCGAGCAGTACTGCCGCCCGCAGCGGCCGACGCCGTCGAGCCGCCGCGCCTCGTCGCGCACGCCGATCTGCTTCAGCTCGATGCGCGTGCGGAACATCGACGCGAGCTCGCGCACGAGCGTGCGGAAGTCGACGCGCTTCTCCGCCGTGAAGTAGAAGGTGAGCTTCTTGCGGTCCCACTGCCATTCGGCGTCGGTGACCTTCATGACGAGCGCGTTCGCCTTGACGCGCTCCATCGCGCGGCGGCGCGCGTCGTCGTCCTGCGCGCGCACGTCGCCGAGCCGCCGAACGTCCTCGGTGGTCGCGAGCCGCTTCGCCGCGCGCGACGGCGGCGCGCCGAACAGCCCGTGCGGCACGCGCGCCGAGCGGCGCTCGGCCAGCTCGCCCGCGGCGTGCACGGTGCCGAGGTCCTCGCCGCGGTCCGCGTCGACGATCATCGGGGCGCGAAGCGGCGGGAGCTCGTCCGCCTCCCAGAGGAAGAACTCCTTGCGATTGCCCTTGAACGCGATCTCGACCAGGTGCGCCACGGTCACTCGAGGAACTGGCCCATGCGCATGAACTTCTCGCGCCGGCGGCGCACGAGCTTGTCCGGCTTGAGCCGCCGGAGCTCGTCGAGCTGCTTGCAGAGCGTCTGCTGCACGGCGGCGGCGGTCACGTCGTGATCCGCGTGCGCGCCACCGGGCGGCTCGGGGATAATCTCGTCGATCACGCGGAGCTCGAACAGATCCGGCGCGGTGATCCGGAGCGACGTCGCCGCGCGCTCCTTCGTCTCCTGGCTCTTGCCGTCCTTCCAGAGAATCGCGGCACAGCCCTCGACGGTGATCACCGAGTACACCGCGTTCTCCAGCATGTTCACGCGGTCGGCGACGCCGAGCGCGAGCGCGCCGCCCGAGCCGCCCTCGCCGATCACCGTGGCGATGATCGGCACCTCGAGCCGGCTCATCTCGAACAGGTTGCGCGCGATGGCCTCGCTCTGCCCGCGCTCCTCCGCGCCGAGGCCGGCCCATGCACCCGGCGTGTCGATGAACGTGATCACGGGGACGTGGAACTTCTCGGCCAGCTTCATCAGCCGGAGCGCCTTGCGGTAGCCCTCGGGGTGCGGCATGCCGAAGTTCCGCCGGAGGTTCTCCTTCGTGTCGCGCCCGCGCTGGTGGCCGACGACCATGACCGTCTCGCCGTCGAGCCGCGCCCAGCCGCCGAGGATCGCGGCGTCCTCGCGGAAGGCGCGGTCGCCATGCAGCTCGATGAAATCGGTGAAGCAGAGCCGCAGGTAGTCCTCCGTGAGCGGCCGCTTGTTGCTGCGCGCCACCTGCACGCGCTGCAGGGGCGTCAGGTTGCGATAGATCGTCTCGCGCAGCTCGACGAGCTTCTTCTCGAGCGGCGCGATCTCCTCGACGACGTCGAGCTGGCGCTCGTCGGCGAGCTTCTTGAGCTCGTCGATCTGCTTCTCCAGCTCGACGATCGGCTTCTCGAACTCCAGGGCAGTGGCCGTGGCCATCGATGTCAGCTCCCCCGCACGAGTCGAACGCGCTCCTCGCCGAGCAGCGCGCGCAGGTCCCGCAACGCGGCCTGCGTGGCCGCCAGCCTGAGCGAGCGTGACCGGAGCCGCGCCCGCGTTCCATTGCCGTCGCTCCAGCGGAGCTCGAGCGGCGGCGCGCCCGCGTGCGCCGTGGCGTGCGCGTCGATCACGGCGCGCACGTCCTGCATCGCCTCCGGCGCCAGCGACTCGCCGAGCCGGAGCTCGATCGCGATCGACACCTGCCCGTTCATCCGCAGCTCGGCGAACGGGGTCACCGATTCGACGATGAAGGTGGGACTGTCGGCGTCCTGATCCCGCTTGGAGTAGCCCCCCTTCATGAGCACGGGGACGTCGCCGCGAATCCGGTCGGCCAGCAGTCCCCAGCTCTCCGGAAAGACCAGGACCTCGGAAGATCCGGAAAAATCCTCGACTGTCAACCGCGCGAACTCCGCGCCCGAGCGCTTGCTGATCTGCCGCTTCACCGCGGTGACGACGACGCCGAGCGCCATCGGCTCGGGGGTCCACGCGCCGAGCTGGCTCACCGTGTGCGTCGCGAACAGCTCGCACTCGACGCGATACGGCTCGAGCGGATGCCCGCTGATGTAGAAGCCGAGGATCTCCTTCTCGCGTGAGAGCCGCTCGGCTTCGGCCATCGGCGCGACGTTCGGCAGCGTGCGCGGCGCGTGCGCGGCGGCGGCGCCGGCGTCGCCGGCGAGCCCGAACAACGACACCTGGCCCATCGCCTTCTCCTGCTGCTTGAGCGAGGCCTCCTGCATCGCGGCGTCGAGCGCCGACCAGTACTGCGCGCGGTGGCCGCCGAGGCCGTCGAGCGCGCCCGCGGCGATGAGCGCCTCGAACACGCGCTTGTTGCAGGCGCGTAGGTCGATGCGGTCCGTGAAGTCGAAGAAGGTCGTGAACGGCTGCTCCTCGCGCGCGGCGAGGATCGAATCGATCGCGCCGCGGCCGACGTTGCGGATGGCGCCGAGCCCGAAGCGGATCCGCGTCTCGTCGAGCACGGTGAACTTGTAGCCCGACTCGTTGACGTCGGGCGGGAGCACCTCGATCCCCATCTCGCGCGTCTCGTTGATGAACTTCACCACCGAGTCGGTGTCGCCGATGGACGAGGAGAGGATCGCCGCCATGAAGTCGGCGGGGTGGTGCGCCTTGAGCCACGCCGTGTGCAGCGAGACGATCGAATACGCGACCGAGTGCGACTTGTTGAAGCCGTAGCGCCCGAACGTCTCGATCTGGCCGGCGAGCTCCTCGATGATGCGCCGGTCGTAGCCGCGCGCGACCGACTTCTCGACGAACTTGCCGAGCTCCACGCGGATGAGCTCCGCATCCTTCTTGCCGACCGCCTTGCGCAGCACGTCCGCTTCCGCGAGCGAGATCCCCGCGAGCGCCTGTGCGATGCGCATCACCTGCTCCTGATAGGTGATGACGCCGTAGGTCGGCTCGAGGATCGGCTGCAGCTCGGGGAGCGCGTAGCGCACCGGCTCCTCGCCGCGCTTGCGACGCTGGTAGACCTTGTGCATCCCGGCGTCGAGCGGACCGGGCCGCATGAGCGCGTTGCTCGCGACGAGATCGTCGAACCGGTCGCAGCGCATCGAGCGCAGCATGTCCGTCGCGAGCGCCGACTCGAACTGGAACACGCCCGTCGTGCGGCCCGCGCGCAGCATCCGGTACGTCTCCGGGTCGTCGAGGTCGACCGCGTTCAGGTCGGGCCGGCGTCCCGTGCGCCGCTCGATGTTGTCGAGCGCGTCGCGGATCACGGTGAGCGTCGTGAGCCCGAGGAAGTCCATCTTCAACATGCCCGCCTTCTCGAGGCAGTTCATGTCGTACTGCGTCACGACGACCGTCTCTTCGTTTCCGGCGCCGGCCCCCTTGCTGGAGACGGTGGCGATCGGCACGTAGTCGTCGAGGGGGCCCGGCGCGATGACGACGCCCGCCGCGTGCACCCCGGTGTGCCGCGAGAGTCCCTCGAGCGCCATCGCGTAGACGAGGAGCTGGGTATAGCGCTCGTCGCTGCGGTAGAGCTTCGCGATCTCCGGCACGTCCTTCACCGCGTCCTTCACCGTGAGCGAGAACGCGGGCCCGTTCGGGATGAGCTTCGCCAGCGCATCGGTCTCGGCGGGGGTGAAGCCGAGCGTGCGGCCGACGTCCTTGATCGCGGCGCGCGACTTCATCGTCCCGAAGGTGACGATCTGGCCGACCGACTCCCGGCCGTACTTCTGCCGCACGTACTCGATCACCTCGCCGCGCCGCTCGAAGCAGAAGTCGACGTCGATGTCGGGCATCGACACGCGTTCCGGATTCAAAAAGCGCTCGAACAGCAGGTCGAACTTGAGCGGACAGACGTCGGTGATGCGGAGCGCGTAGGCGACGATCGATCCGGCTGCCGAGCCCCGGCCCGGCCCGACCGGGATGTCGCGATCGCGCGCCGCCTTGATGAAGTCGTACACGATCAGGAAGTATCCGGCGTAGCCGGTCTTCGTGATCACGCCCAGCTCGTAGTCGAGCCGCTCCATGACGTCCGCCGACGGCTGCGGCCCGTAGCGCTCGCGGATCCCCTCGGTGGCGAGGCGCACGAGGAGCTCGTTCTCGCTCGGGACGTCGGGCGGCAGGGGGAAGGAGGGCACGTAGTACTTCTTCTCGAACGCGAACCCCGCCTCGTCGGCGATGCGCAGCGTGTTCTCGAGCACGTCCGGACGCTCGAGGAAGCGCTCACGGATCTCGGGGGCGCTCTTGAAGTAGAGTCCCCGGTCGTAGTGCATCCGGTTCTGGTCGGCGTAGTCCTTCCCGAGCCCGATGCAGAGGAGCACGTCGTGCGCGTCGTGATCGACGTCGCGCAGGAAGTGCGCGTCGTTGGTGGCGATGACCGGCAGCCCGAGCTCGGCGCCGAGCTCGAAGATCCGCGCATTGTGGCGCGCCTGGCCCTCCGAATCGTGCGCCTGCACCTCGAGGTAGAACCGGTCGCGGAAGACGTCGGCGTACCAGGCCGCCGCCTCGTGCGCGCCGGCGACGTCGCCCGCCTCGAGCTTCGTCGCGATCTCGCCGGCGAGGCAGGCCGAGCTGACGATCAGGCCCTCCCCGTACTTCGCGAGCAGCTCACGGTCGACGCGCGGCTTCGTGTAGAACCCCTCGGTGTACGCGAGCGAGGAGAGCTTGACGAGGTTTCGGTAGCCCGCGAGATCGCGGGCGAGGAGCACGAGGTGGTAGTACGGCTTCGCGCCGGGAGTGGCGCGGCCCTTCACGCGGCGGTCGCCGGGGGCGACGTACGCCTCCATGCCGATGATCGGCTTGAGCTTCGCCTTCTTCGCCTTCTCCTGGAACTCCCACGCGGCGTGCAGATTCCCGTGATCCGTGATCGCGAGCGCCGGCTGCTCGAGCTCGAGCGCGCGGGCGATCAGGTCGTCGATGCGGTTCGCGCCATCGAGGAGGGAATACTCCGAGTGGCAGTGCAGATGGACGAAGGACATCTTGAGAAGAATAGCGACCGCGACCCAGTGCTGTCAAAGTGGAACGAGCCGCGACGTAAGCGTGGAAGTGACTGAAAGCAAACGATTTAGATGGGGACGGCGAGCGGCGCGCACGCTCGCCGTCGTCGTGCTGCTGGCGATCGCGTATCTCGTGCTCGCGCCCACCGGACGCTACCTCCTGCGCGCCGCGTGGGAGGAGGGAAAGATCCTCGCGCGGCGGCGTCCGATCGCCGAGCTGGTGGCCGATCCGGCGACCCCGGCGGCGCTCAAGGGAAAGCTCGTGCTCGTGCTCGCGGCGCGCGCCTTCGCCCACGATTCGCTCGGCCTCGAGACGGGGGAGAGCTTCACCACCTTCAGCCGGCTCGACCGCGACACGCTCGTGCTCGTGCTCTCCGGCGCCTATCGCGACCGGCTCGCCTCGCGCACCTGGTGGTTCCCGATCGTCGGGCGCGTGCCGTACAAGGGCTACTTCGACTTCGACGCGGCGCGCGAGGCGGCCCGCGACCTCACGGCCGACGGCTTCGACGCGCGGCTCGGTGCGGCGTCGGCGTTCAGCACGCTCGGCTGGTTCAACGACCCGCTCCTCCCCACCACGCTGCGCGGCGACTCGCTCACGGTGGCGAACACGGTCATCCACGAGCTGACGCACAACACCTACTACGCGCCCGGCGGCGCGGTGTTCAACGAGAGCTTCGCGAACTTCGTCGGCGCGCGAGGCGCCGAGCGGTTCTTCCTCGCGCGCAACGAGCCGGAGGCAGCGCGTGAGGTCGCAGCGCGGTGGGCGGACGAGAAGACCCTCGGCCGGTTCTGGGCGTCGCTCTACGCGCGCGTGGATTCGGCGTTCAAGGCGCATCCGGGCGACGAGCCGAAGCAGGTGACGACGCGACTGGCGATCCGCGACTCGCTCTACGCCGAGGCGCGCGGGGTGCTGCGCGACCAGGTCGCGCCGCAGCTCCGCACGATCAGCCCGCGCGCGGTCGAGCGCGTGCGGCTCGACAACGCCGTGCTCATGGCGCGCCGGGTCTACCTGACCGACCTCGACGCCTTCGATGCCGTGCTCGCGCGCGACGGAGGCGATCTGCGCCGCACCGTCGCCGACGTCATCGCCGCGGCGAAGTCCGACCGGAAGCACCCGTTCGACGCGGTGAAGAAGCTCGTGCCGGACACCGTCGCGCGTCCCGTCGCGCCAGGCGCCTGAGCCACGACGCGCGAGCTCAGGGCTCGTCGGCAGCGTCGCCCGAAAGCGCCCTACTTTCCGAAGCGGCCGCGCATGATCGCGCGCAGGTCGATCGCGGGCGTCACGGGTGCGGGGGTGGGCGCCGGTGCGTCGTTCGGTTCCTCCACGACGACGCGCTGCATCGTCGCGCGCACGCCGCGATCGAGGAAGCGCGAGAGCTGGTCGATCGAGTAGTCGGCGCCGCGCCGCGAGCCGTAGACCTGCATCGGATAGACGACCGCGAGCTCGTCCTTTGCCCGCGTGAGCGCGACGTACATCAGCCGGCGCTCCTCCTCGAGCTCGTCGGGGTCCTCGACCGCGCGCGACGACGGGAACCATCCGTCGACGGCCCAGATGACGAACACCGCCTTCCACTCCTTCCCCTTGGCGCTGTGCACGGTGCTCAGCACGAGCGCGTCGGACTCGCTCTCGCTCCCGCCGGCGAGATCCTGCGTGCTCGACGGCGGGTCGAGCGCGAGCGCGGCGAGGAAGGCGGAGCGCCCCGGGTAGCCGGCGGCGATCGTGCGGAGCTGATCGAGGTCGGCGAGTCGCGCCTCGGGACGGTCGTACTTCTCGCGCAGCACGGCGTCGTACAGCGCCCGGATGGCGGCGATGTCGTTCGCGACGCGCGCCCCCCCGTCCTCGCTCGCCGCCACGCCGCGCAGCTGGCGGAGCAGGGTGGCGAGCGCGCGATGCGCCTCGCGCGCGCGCGGGGGTGCGATGAGGTGCGTGAACGCGTCCGGGTCCCACGCCCGCTCCTGCATCGATTCCATCAGCGCACGCGCGGTGGAGTCGCCGATGCCGGGCATGAGCATGAGGATGCGATACCAGCTCACCTCGTCGCGCGGATTGTCCGACACGCGGAGGAACGCGAGCACGTCCTTCACGTGCGCCGCCTCGAGGAACTTGAGCCCGCCCCACTTCTCGAACGGGATCTTGCGGTTCGAGAGCTCGATCTCGAGGTCGGCCGACATGTAGCCGGCGCGAAACATCACGACCATCTCGCGAAGCGGCACGCCGCTCTCGTGGAGCTGCAGCACGCGGTCGACGACGAACCGCGTCTGCTGGGCCTCGTCCTTCGCCGTGACGAGCCAGGGCCGCTCACCCCCCTCGCGCGACGTCCACAGATCCTTCGTGAACCGCTCCTCGGCGCGCGAGATGAGCGTGTTCGACAGCGTGAGGATCGGCTGGGTGGACCGGTAGTTCTGTGCGAGCGTGACGAGGGTCGTGCCGGGAAAGTGCTTCGGGAAGTCGAGGATGTTCCGGAAATGGGCGCCGCGAAACGAGTAGATGCTCTGCGCATCGTCGCCGACGACGGTGAGCCGCTGGTGCCTCGAGCACATCCCGCGAAGGATGCGCGCCTGGAGCAGGTTGGTGTCCTGGTACTCGTCCACGAGCACGTGGTCGTACAGGCCGGCGATGCGCGCGGCGAGATCGGGGGACGCCTCGAGCATCGTCGCCCAGAACAGCAGGAGATCGTCGTAGTCGACGAGATTGCGCTCCTGCTTGCGCAGCGTGTAGTCGGCGAACAGCGCGACGATCTGCTCCTCGTACTCGAGAAAGTGCGGCAGCTCGCGATGCAGCAGCTCGTCGAGCGGGAGCTCCGTGTTGACGTGCCGCGAATACAGGTAGTGCAGCGTCTCCTTCTTCGGGAAGCGCTTGGCGCTCTTCGCGAAGCCGAGTGCGCCGCGCGAGAGCTGCATCAGATCCTCGGCGTCACCCTGATCCATGATGGTGAAGTCGGCGGGGAGTCCCGCCGCCGCGCCGAACTGGCGGAGCAGGCGATGGCCGACGGAGTGGAAGGTCCCGCCGTGCACGCGCGCGCCCGCACTCCCCACGAGGCGCTCCGCGCGCGAGAGCATCTCACCAGCGGCGCGGCGCGTGAAGGTGAGGAGGAGGATGCGCTCGGGGGCCACGCCTCGCTCGATGAGATGCGCCACGCGATGGATCAGCGTGCGCGTCTTCCCCGTGCCCGCGCCCGCGATGACGAGTAGCGGCGCGTCGCCGAACGTCGCCGCGCGCGCCTGTTCCGCGTTCAGCGAATCGGTGAGCGTGGACTGCTCGGAGGCGGGGACCACCCGGGGGCGCGGACGGTAGAGTCGCGGCTCGTCGGCCATGGCGGGCAATATACGGATCGGCCCGAACGTCCGCCGAACCAGGGCCGCGCCGCGCGGACCGGGCGGGCGCGGCGCACCGGCCGGGCTGGCAACTACCGCAACGTGAAATCGCGCGGAGGCGCTCAGCCGCTTGGGTAGGCTCCTCCGCAACGTGGTTCGCACGCGGAGCCGCGGAGTACGCTTCTACCGCCGGTGATTCCACGCGGAGACGCGGCGGATGCGCGGAGGCGCGGGGACTGCTCGGGCAGAGGCGTGTCGCGCGCCGTCCGGTGAGCCCAGCGGCGAGCGGTCGGCGCGGCGAGCGGGCAGCCGTGAGCAGCGCGGTCAGCGGTGTCAGTCCGAGCCGAGGGCCACGGGGCCGGCGACTGTGTCATTCCGAGCGAAGCGCGCAGCGCGAAGTCGAGGAATCATGAGGGTCTCGAGAGAAGGGCCACTCTGCCGGTACGATCTCGATTCCTCGACTCGCTCCGCTCGCTCGGAATGACAGGAGGGGCGAGCGCGCTCCCCCTGAGAACCCCACGCTCTCGGCAGTTCCCCCGCGCCCCCGCGCATCCTCCGCGCCTCCGCGTGGAATCGCCGGGGCTAGGAGCAGGCCCCGACGGAGCCCATCCCGCCTCGTCCGCGGACTCGCCGTTCAGGAGATTCGCGTTCCGTCGTTCGTTCTTGCCGATCAGCTCGCGATCGCGCCCGGAGTGACGATCGGAGGGAGCATGTCGGCGCCGATCGAGACCGTCTCCAGCGAGAACACCTCGCCGAATGCTCGCACGACTTCGGCGCGCACCACGCCGCCGAGCGAATCGCGATCCGCGGCCGGGGTCGCGAGCTCGCGCGACACGGAGGTCATCTCCACCGCTTCGATCCCGCACGGGACCATGAGATCGAAATAGCCGAGATCCGTCGTGACGTTGAGCGCGAAGCCATGCCAGGTGACCCAGTCGCGCGCATGCACGCCGATCGACGCGAGCTTCCGGCCGGAGGTCCAGACCCCCGTGAGCCCCGGATTGCGCTCGGCGACGATGCCGAGCGGCGCGACGGCGCGGATGAGTGCCTCCTCGACCTGACGGAGGTACCAGTGGAGGTCCTGCGTGTGGCGTTTGAGGTCGACGATCGGATAGCCGACGAGCTGGCCCGGCCCATGGAAGGTGACGTCGCCGCCACGCTCGACCTCGAACAGCTCGACGCCGCGCGCGGCGAGCAGCGCGGGCGACGCGAGCAGATGCCGCTCCTTGGTCGAGCGGCCCAGCGTGACGACCGGCGGATGCTCGACGAGGAGGAGCAGGTCCTCGTCGATCTCGCCCGCGATCCTCGCCCGCGCCGTCGCCCGCTGAAGCGCGAGCGCCTCGGCGTACGGCATGGTGCCGAGATCGCGGACGAGCAGTCGGCGCATGCTACGCGTGGATCATCTTGCCCATCGAATCGAGCGCGGCTTCGGCGATGGCTTCCGAGAGGGTCGGATGCGCGTGGATGGCGAGGTCGACCTCTTCCACCGTGTATTCGTTCGTCCGCGCGACGACGAGCTCGTGGATCATCTCGGTGGCGTGCGCGCCGACGATGTGCGCGCCGAGGATCTCTCCGTACTTGGCGCCGCGAATGATCTTGACGAAGCCTTCCGTCTCCCCCGACGTGCGTGCGCGGCCGTTTGCCGAGAACGGGAAGCGGCCGACCTTGTAGTCGAGCTTCCGCTCCTTGCACTGCTGCTCGGTGAGCCCGACGGACGCCACCTCCGGGTGGCAGTAGGTCGCGCCCGGAATGTTGGTGTAGTCGAACAGGTGGGGATGCTGTCCCGCGATCACCTCGGCGACGACGACTCCCTCGCGTTCGCCCTTGTGCGCGAGCATCGGCGGTCCGGCCACGTCGCCGATGGCGTACAGCCCCTTCGTGCTCGTCTCCATCAGCTCGTTGATCTTGATGAAGCCGCGATCGGTGAGCTGGACCCCCTGCTCCTTGAGCCCGATGTCCTCGACGTTCGGCGCGCGGCCCGCGGCGACGAGCACGACGTCGGCCTTCACGTCTTTTTTCTCGCCGCCGGCCTCGATCGTCATCGAGACCGAATCCTTCGCGACCTTCACGTTCGAGATCTTCGCGCCGGTGAGGACGTCGATCTTCCGCTTCTTGAAGGCGCGCTCGACTTCCTTCGACGAATCGGCGTCCTCGACGGGCAGGATGTTCGGCATCACCTCGACGAGGGTGACCTGGGAGCCGAAGGCGGAGAAGACGTCCGCGAACTCGCAGCCCACCGCGCCCGCGCCGACGATGACGATCGATCTGGGCGCCTTCTCGAGCACGAGGGCGTCGTCCGACGTGATGACCGTCTTCTTGTTGACCTCGAGCCCGATCTGCGGCAGGCCCTTCACGCGCGAACCGGTGGAGACGACGACCGCCTTCTTCGCGTCGTGCTTCTCCTCCTTGCCGTCGGCGAGCTTCACGGACACGGCATTCTTCCCGGTGAGCCGGCCGGTGCCGCGGATCCAGGTGATCTTGTGCTTCTTGAACAGGAACTCGACGCCCTTCGAGTTCTGGTTGCTCACGGCGCGCGAGCGCTTCATCGCGACGGCGAAGTCCAGCGTGACCTCGCCCGGTGTGACGCCGAACTCCGGCGCTTTCTTCATCTTCTCGGCGAGCAGCGCGGACTCGAGGAGCGCCTTGGCGGGGATGCATCCCCACAGCACGCACGTGCCGCCGAGCCCTTCGCGCTCGATGACGGCGGTGTTGAGACCGAGCTGGGCGGCGCGGATCGCGCCCACGTAGCCGGCGGGCCCGCCGCCGAGGAAGATCACGTCGAACGTCGCCATGGATCAGTACACGAGCATGAGAGGGTTCTCGATCAGCCGCCGCAGCGTCTGCAGGAACTTGGCGCCGACGGCGCCGTCGATGACGCGGTGATCGCAGCTCATCGTGACGCGCACCCGGTGGCGCACCACCGGCTCACCGTCGATCACGACGATCCGCTCCTCGCTCGTGCCGATGGCGAGGATCCCCGCTTCCGGCGGATTGATGATCGCCGTGAATTGATCGATGCCGAACATGCCGAGATTGCTCACCGAGAAGGTCGATCCGGTGAACTCCTCCGGCTTGAGCTTCCGTTCGCGGGCGCGCTTCGCGAGCTCTCTCGCGTCGCGCGAGATCTCGCTCATGCGCTTGCGATCCGCGTCCCAGATCACCGGCACGATCAGCCCGTCGTCGGTGGCGACGGCCATGCCGAGGTGGACGCGGTTGAAGGTGCGGATGCGATCGCCGAGCCAGTGCGCGTTGACTTCGGGATGCTGCGACAGGGCGACGGCGATCGCCTTCATCAGCACGTCGTTCACCGAGACCTTGAACTGGTCGCCCAGCTCGGCCATCGCCTTGCGCATCTCCATGACGCGCGTGAGGTCGAACTCGGCGGTGAGATAGAAGGTCGGAATCGGGCCGATCGACTCGCCGAGCCGCTTGGCGATGGTCTTCCGGATCTGGGTGAGCGGCTCGTCCTGGAAGTCGCCCTCGCGCGGGATCACCGGCCCGCTCGGCGCGGTGCCGGCGCGCGGTGCGGCGGCGCCCGCCGCGGCGGCGGCCTCGATGTCGCGCTTGATGATGCGCCCATTCGGCCCCGAGCCCTGCACCGCGTGCAGGTCGAGGCCGCGCTCCGATGCGAGCCGGCGCGCGAGCGGCGACGAACGCACCTCGCCGGGAGCCGCGGCGGCCGCCGATGGAACCGCGGCAGGCGGCGGGCCTGCGCTGCGCGCCACCGGCGCGACGGGGGCGTCGGCGACCTTCTGCTGCGGCGGTGTGCTCGCTTCGCCCTGTGATTCCGCCGGCTGGCGCGGGATGCTCGAGGCGCCCGCCGTCTCCTGCGCGCCCGCGACGACGGTGGCCGGCGCCGGCGCGCCGGCCGCGGGCGCGGCAGCCGCCGGCGCGCTGGCGAGGATCGCGTCGATGTTTTCATCGGGTGCGGCGATCACCCCCGCGAGCGCACCGACGGGCGCGGTCTCGCCCTCGGGCAGGATCCGCTTGCGCAGCACGCCGTCGCCGCGCGCGACGAGCTCCATGATCGCCTTGTCCGTTTCGACCTCGGCGAGTGCGTCGCCGCTCTTGACCGCGTCGCCCTCGTTCTTGAGCCACTTGACGAGCCGACCCTCCTCCATCGTGGGGGAGAGCGCCTCCATGAACACTTTGGTTGCCATTGGTCGTGACTCGGGGGATCAGTCGAGATACATGACTTTGCGAACGGCGGCGATCGCCTTGGGGGCGTCGGGCTTGGCTGCGCGCTCGAGCCCCTTCGCGTAGGGCATCGGGGTGTCGGCCTGGTGCACGCGCATCACCGGCGCGTCGAGGAAGTCGAAGCACTCGCGCTGGATGTAGTCGACGACCTGTGCACCGACGCCGCAGATCTCCCAGCCTTCCTCGAGCACGACGGCGCGATTGGTCTTCTTCACCGACGCGGCGATCGCCTCGACGTCCATCGGCCGGACGGTGCGGAGATCGACGACGTCGACGTTGATGCCGTCCTTCGCGAGCTGGTCGGCGGCCTGCATCGCGACGAGGACCATCTTGCCGTGCGTGACGATCGTGCAGTGCTCCCCCTCGCGCTTGAGGTCGGCCTTGCCGAGCGGGATGAGATACTCCTCGTCGGGCACCTCGCCCTTCGTGTTGTAGAGCATCTCGCCCTCGAGCACGCAGACCGGGTTGTCGTCGCGGATCGCGCTCTTGAGGAGACCTTTCGCGTCGTACGGCGTGCCGGGCGCGACGACCTTGAGGCCGGGAATGTGGGCGAGCCAGCTCTCCCACGCCTGCGAGTGCTGCGCCGAGAGCTGGAGCGCCGCGCCGTTCGGCCCGCGGAAGACGATGGGGATCTTGAACTGGCCGCCGGACATGTAGAGCATCTTCGCCGCGGAGTTCACGACCTGATCGAGGGCGAGCAGCGCGAAGTTCCAGGTCATGAACTCGATGACCGGCCGGAGCCCGACCATCGCCGCGCCGACGCCGACGCCGGCGAACCCGAGCTCGGTGATCGGCGTGTCGACGACGCGCATCTCGCCGAACTCCTGGAGGAAGCCCTTCGAGACCTTGTACGCACCCTGATAGACGGCGACTTCCTCGCCCATGAGGAAGACGCGATCGTCGCGCTGCATCTCCTCGCGAATGGCCGCGCCGAGGGCGTCTCTGTAGGTGATGACGGGCATCTATTTGCCGAGGTGTGGTTGGTCGGGCGACATGGACCGCCGTCGCATCAGGATGTTCGACGGTGCGTCGGTTGACGGTTCACGGCCGGCCTCGGGACGCACGAGCTGACCGAGGTTGGCCGTGAACCGACCAACCGTTGACCGACGAACGTCGTTTCAGGTGGATGTATCCGCGTACACGTCCTCGTAGAGCGCTTCCACGGGAAGCTCGGGGCTGGCGTCGGCGAAGTCCCAGGCATCCTGGACGATCGCCTTGAGCTCGTCGTCGAGCGTGTGGAGCTGCTCGTCCGTGAGCTGCCCGGCCTCCTGCATGTGTGCGCGGAGCAGGGTGATCGGGTCGCGCTTCATCTGCTCCTCGAGCTCCGACTTGGGGCGATACGTGCCGCTCACCGCATCGGACATCGAGTGGCCCATGAACCGGTAGGTGCGCACCTCGAGCAGCGTCGGGATCTGCTCCTTGCGCGCGCGCTCCACCGCCTCGCCGACCGACTTGCGGACGGCGAAGACGTCCTGCCCGTCGCACTGGGCGCGGGGCATGTTGTACGCCGCGCCGCGCTCGTAGATGTCGTGGATGGCCGACGCGCGCTCGAGCGCGGTGCCCATGCCGTACCGATTGTTCTCGATGATGAACACGCACGGGAGCTTCCAGAGGCCCGCCATGTTCAGCGCCTCGTGGAAGGCGCCCGTGTTCACCACCGACTCGCCCATGAAGCACACGATGACCTGATCGCCACCGCGATACTTGATCGCGAACCCGACGCCGGTGGCGAGCGGTACGTGCGCGCCGACGATGCCGTGGCCGCCGAGGAAGTTCGTGTTCGTGTCGAACAGATGCATCGAGCCACCCTTGCCGCGCGAGCAGCCGTCCTGGCGGCCGAACAGCTCGGCCATCACCGCGCGGGGGGGCATCCCGCGCGCCAGCGCGGGGCCGTGATCGCGGTAGGTGGTGATGACGTAGTCGTCGGGGCGCAGCAGCGACATCGTGCCGGTGCTCACGGCCTCCTGCCCGATGTACAGGTGGCAGAACCCGCCGATCTTCGCGAGCGCGTACGCCTCGGCGCACCGCTCCTCGAACCGGCGCTGCAGGAGCATGGAGCGGAGCAGCTCCATGTTGAGCGCCTGGTCACCCCCCTGTGGCGCGCCGTTGGGCGACGAGTCGGACTTCTTTTTCTTCTCGGTCCGCGTAGCGGTCATGGGATGCTGCGGTGATGAGTGGTGGGCGGTGCGTGATGCGTGACGGCGAAGCGCGGTTCCGTGTCGGTCACCCGCCGCGGCGCACTCACCACCAGACCCGAGTCGTCATACGCCGGCCGCCTGCACCTGCTCCCAGGCGTGGTAGCTCGACCGCACGAGCGGGCCGCTCTCCACGTGGCGGAAGCCGAGCTCCATGCCGATCTCGTAGAAGCGGCGGAACTCGTCGGGGGTGACGTAGCGGTCGAGCGGAATGTGTCCGTCCGAGGGCCGCAGGTACTGGCCGAGCGTGAGGATGTCGACGTCGACGGCGCGCAGGTCGCGCATCACCGCGACGATCTCCTCGTTCGTCTCGCCCATGCCGAGGATGATCCCGGACTTGGTCGGGATGGTCGGAGCGAGCCGCTTGGCCGTGGTGAAGATCTCCATCACGCGCGGGTAGCGGCCGCCCGGCCGGCACCGCTTGTAGAGCCGCGGCACCGTCTCGGTGTTGTGGTTGTAGATGTCCGGCTCCGCCTCGAGCACCGTGCGGATCGACTCCTCACGACCCTGGAAGTCGGGGACGAGCACCTCGACGGAGGTCGCCGGGCGGCGGGCCTTGATCTGACGGATCGTCTCGGCGAATGCCCAGGCGCCGAAGTCGGGGAGGTCGTCGCGGTCGACCGAGGTCAGGACGACGTGCTGGAGCCGCATGGTGGCCGCGGCCTCCGCCACCCGCTCCGGCTCGGCGGGATCGAACCGGGCCGGCCGGCCGTGGGCGACGGCGCAGTAGGCACAGTTCCGGGTGCATACGTCGCCCAGGATCATGAAGGTGGCGGTGCCATGCTCCCAGCACTCGCCGACGTTCGGGCAGTGCGCTTCCTCGCAGACCGTATGAAGGTCGAGGTCGCGCATGAGCTGCTGGAGGCGGAGGTAGTTCGGTCCTCCTGGCGCCTTCACCTTCAGCCAGCCGGGCTTCCGCTCCGGAAGCGCCTCGGCGCGGTGGCGCCCCATGATCTGGTAGAGAGCTTCGCCCATGATCAGCGGGAAGGTAGCGGTGGTCGCGTAGTCAAGTAAGTGCGCATAACCTCTGCACTTCGAATAAGACGGTTAGCCGACTTTCGGTTCGGCCGCGAAGGCGCGGAGCCGGTTGCGGCAACCGCCGAATCCCGCCCATCGGGCCCTCGGAGGCAGGGTTCGGAGGGCCGGCGGCGGGCGTCAGCTCGACGTCGTGGTCGTGCCCGGACGGCCGCTGGTGGCCAGCGCGGGCCGATCGACCCGGAAGGGCTCGAGCTCCGGCGCCGGCTCTCCCATGAGTACCCGGCCGAGCTGGTCGGCCGCCCACGGCGCGAAGAGGATGCCGTTGCGGGAGAATCCGCAGGCGTAGACGAGCGCGGGTGCGTCGGGGTCGGCGTCGAGGATGGGATGGGTGTCGAGCGACATCGGGCGGAGGCCCGCCCAGTGGTCGACCACCGGCGCCCCGGCGAGCCCACCGACGGCGCGCGTGGCGATCTGGCGAAGCGCCGCCAGGCCGGCGAGCGAGGTCTCGCTCTCGAAGCCCGCCTCTTCGCTCGTCGCGCCGATCAGGACGGTGTCACCGCGCGGCACGAGGTATCCGCCGGCGCCGTAGGTGACGTGGTGCACGGGTGACTGCGCCAGCCGCATGAGCTGGCCGCGAACAGGACGAACCGGAAGCGGGCGGGGCAGTCCGGGGAATCCCCCTGCCCAGGCGCCCGTCGCGAGGACGAGACGCGTGCCGAAGTAACGTCCGCGGGTCCGGGTCAGCGCACTCGGTTGATCCGCATCGACGGTGAGTATCTCGGCGGCGACGCGCTGGATCGCCGGCTCGGCGTCCGCCGCGCGCTCGAGCGCATCCATGAGGACGACGTTGTCCACCGCCCCGTCGAGGGCGTGGAGGACGGCGCCCGCGTGGTCCGCGAACGCGGGCTCCAGCGAGCGGAGCTCGTAAGGATCGAGCCAGATCGCGCCGTCGGCGGCGCTCCGCCGAAGCTCGTCGGCGTCCGTCTCGGACGCCAGCTGGAGGATCCCGCGCCGGTCGAGGGGGACGTCGATCCCGGTTCTCTGGCGCAGCGCGTCGACGAAGGCCGGATAGAAGTCGCGCGCCTCGAAGGCCGCGGAGCGCATGTCGGCGGGAATCTCCTCGACGCTCGGCGCGAGCATGCCGGCGGCGGCGCGTGAGGCGGCGCCCGGTCGAGGCGTGTCGAGCACGATCACGGTGAGCCGACGTCGCGCCGCGGCGAGGGCGGTGGTGAGGCCCGCGATCCCGCCGCCGAGGACGAGGACGTCCGCGGTGGTCGTCATCGCGCGATGCGGCGTCTTGCGGGCGAGGGGAGCATGTGAGCAATCTCACCCGCGGACGCGGTGGGTTCCAGGGCGCGCAGCGCCGGCGATGAAACTCCGGCTTCTTCACGCGCGTACGAGTCGTCAGACCAGTTCGGGAGACCGCACCATGCTGCGCACCATCTTCATGATCGGGCTGTTCGCCATCGGCGGGCTGTTCCTGCTCAAGATCGCCTTCGGCCTCTTCGGCTTCGCGCTCGGAATCTTCGGGGTGCTGCTCGCCCTCGCGATTCGCGTCGTGATCATCGGCGGGTTGATCTACCTGGCGATCCGGATCTTCAGTCCGGATACGGCGAGGCGTCTGCGGCAGAAGTGGAGCGGGAGTTCGTACTAGGGACGGGGGGCAGAAGTGAACTGCCGACCCAGTACGACGCGCGGGCGCGGTGCATCGGCGGCGCTGAATCGCGCCGCCACGCGCGAATACGATGCGCTCGCCCCATCGGGCGGGCGCATCGTTCGTTTCATGCACGATTTCAGACGAGGTCGCGACGGCGTTGCGTTTCATCACGCCGGCCAAGCGTGACGCGCTCGTCGGTGACGTTCAGGTCATCCAGCGCATGCTCTGTCGCTCGATGCGCAACCTGCCCTGACTCACGGCCGTCGAGGGACGTCGGCGCATTCAGGGGGCCAGTATGCCAGGCTGGGTACCGGGTACTTCAGTCGTACCCGGTACTGCGGTTGGCAGTCATCTCCTCGATCACCCCCCACACCAGCATCGGCACCATGATCTCGTGGTGTCCGGTGATCTCGTAGCCCTTGCCGCTGTGCAGCGTGGGGCGCTGGACGACGTTCATGCGGGGGCGGTAGTGGCGCTGCATGTCGAGGTCCACGCTGGTGAAGTGCTCGGGCTTTCCGCCGCCGAGGTTCCGCGCGATGGTGAGCGCCTTGAGGAACACCTCGGGCATGATGACGGCGCTGCCGAGGTTGAGCACGACGCCGCCGTCGTCGAGCCGGGCGAGCGAGTGGGCGAGGCGGCGGAAGTCGCGATGGCTCGTGTCGCCGATGGCGGCCCCGTTGGCCGCCGGATGCTGGTGAATGATCTCGGCCCCCAGCGCCGCGTGCACGGAGAGGGGCAAACCGAGCCGGCGCGCGGCGAGGAGGATGGAGAGCTCGGGATTGGCGAGCGCCGGCGCTTGGTCGAGTGCGCGCCCGAGCGTCTCGCCCATGCCGATGCCGTCGCGCATGCCGGCGACGCACGCCTCGTTCATCTCGCGTCCCGTCTCCTCCGCCATGCCGAAGGTGCCGTCCTTCAGGCCGGCGGCGACGTCCTCCGACGTCGCGCCGAAGCGAGCGACCTCGTAGTCGTGGATCGCCGCCGAGCCGTTCATGGCGACGTGCGTGACGATGCCGCGGCGCATCAGATCGATCAGCACGGGAGCGAGCCCGGTCTTCACGACGTGGCCGCCGAGCATGACGACCACTCCCCGCGAGCGGCGTGCGGCGTCGGCGATCGCGCGGACGACGGCGCGGAAGTCGCGCGCGACGAGGACGTCGGGGAGCGCGTCGAGGAATGCGCGGAAGGAGCGGTCGGCGCCGGGCGGCTGCGCGAAGTCGCGCGCGCTCACCTTGTTCTGGCGGACCGCGAGCGGGACGGTGCGCACCGCGGCGAGATCGGCCTCGCCGGAGGTGTCGCCGCTGGCTACGGGCTGGCGCTCGTCCGCGCCGGAGCTCGACGGTACGATCGGAGGTAGAGGTTGAGGGATCCGATCTTCAGGCCCGACTTCATCTGCAGCATGATGTGGTCGGCGTCGTCCGAAAGCCAGACTTCGGCGTGGCCGTTCTCGGCGAACAATCCCTTGGACTTGATGATCGGCTGGATGACGATCGCGTCGAACTCGCCGGCAGGGACGCGAATGCGCTCGCGCCGCAGCACGCGGATGGTGACCGGGTTGCGATCGGGGCGGAAGTAGCGGTCGAAGCTGTACGTCTCGCCGACGCTGAGGGGGATGGTGCGCAGGAAGTAGAGAAACGATCCGTCGTCGAGCGGGTTGCGCACGCTCGGTTGCTCGGGGCCGGCGTTGTAGCTGAAGACGGAGCGCTCCGGGTAGATCTCGAAGTTGCGCTCCACGTCGCGGCTTCCCTCGTGCTGGTCCTGGCGGAAGCGAAGCGAGTTTCCGGTGTGCGAGTCGATCCAGCTCTCGTAGCGGTCGTCCACGCGATAGAAAAAGGTGCCGCCGCGCACGGTGAACACCGTGTGCCAGGTCTCGCGCCCGCGCACCTCCTGCAGTCCCTCCACCTCCATCGATCCGCGGCCGACGCGGAGGGAGCCGAAGCGCACCTCGTACTCGAGCCGCTCGCCGACGTCGAACGGCACGGGCAGGCGCGCCGAGGTCTGGCCGGCGAGCGAGGAAGGAGACGAGATGCAGAGCAGCGCCAGCGCGGCGAGGCGCAGGCGCGCGGCCGGTCGGACGGTCATGCGCGCGCGGACCGGACCCGGCGGCCGCGCGCTCCGCGCGCGAAGCGCAGCAGCGAGAGGGCGCCGCTCCACGCGCTGACGCGCGTGGCGCGCGAGCGGACGTCGTAGCGCGGCGCGGCTTCCACCGTCTCGATCCGGCGCGCATGCGGGGCGGCGCGGAGCAGCAGATCGACGTTGGCCGACCAGCCGTCTCCCTCGAGGAGCGGCGCGTCGCCACGCTCCTTGATGAGATCCCGGATGACGGACACGCGGTACAGCCGGAGCGCACCGAACGGATCGCGCACGCCGGGGACGGAGACGAAGGGGCGCGTGACCCACGGGGCGACGCGCCGCAGCGTGCGCACGGGGGACGGGACCGCGGGTCCGTCGGCGGGACGTTCGGCGACGACGATGTCCGCGCCGCCGTCGAAGCGCTTCACGAGCTCGGGCAGATGCTCCGGCTGGTCGGTGAAGTCGGCCTGCAGCACGATCACCGCGTCGCGTCGCGGGTAGCGCGTGCGGCGCGACGCCTCGCGGCAGAGGGCGTCGACCGCGGCGGCGTAGCCCACGCGCACGCCGCCGAGGACGCTCAGCGGCATGACCTTGTGGTACGGCGCCAGCGCCTCGGCCGTCGCGTCGGTACTCCCGTCGTCGAACACGAGCGCCTCGTACTCGCGCGGCTGCTCCTGGAACACCTTGCGCAGGCGCCAGAGCAGCAGCCCGACGGTGGGCGCTTCGTTGTAGGCCGGAATGCAGAAATACAGCACGGAATCGGGAGCGCGGGGACGGTCGTTTCGTAAGCTAGGCGTGCCGACGGGACACACGCCACCCTGCGAGAACCCGTCGCATCGAATCATACCCAGCGGTCCCGAGCGCGCTCGCCACCATCCGCGCGCATGCTCGCTTGCCAGCGCTCAGGGGAGCGACTAGCGTCCGCGACAGCCGCGACGGCTCCGAATGAGCGCGCGGTCCACGCGTCGCGCCAACCGGAGACTCGCATGCGCCGTCCCCTACTCGCCCTTCTCGCGCTCGGCACCGGGTGCGCGGCGGCGCCTCGCACGGCTCCCGCACCGGTCGCGGCGACGGCCGCACCGCCCGTCGGCGCGGTGACGGCGGAGGAGCTGCGACGCGACCTCTACGCGTTCGCCGACGACTCGATGCGCGGGCGAGAGACGGCGACGCCGGACGCCGCGCGGGCGATGCGGTTTCTCGTCGACCGCGTACAGCGGCTCGGACTCGAGCCGCAAGGCGACAGCATGTACCTGCAGCGCGTGCCGATGGAGAAGGAGGAGTTCGGCCCCGGCACGCGCATCGCGGTGGAGGAGAACGGCACGACGCGCAACGTGGCGCTGGGCAAGGAGGTGATCCCGCTACTCAACCTCGGTGCGGGAGCGCCGCCGACGAAGCGCGTCGCCGACGGCGAGATCGTGTTCCTGGGTTACGGCCTCACCGACAGCTCGCTCCGGCGCGACGATCTCGCCGGCCTCTCGCTTCAGGGGAAGGTCGTCGTCGTGATCAACGGTGCCCCCGCGGGCGCGGACTCCGCGCGCCGCGAGCAGCTCGAGGCACAGGCGGCGATCAGCGAGCGGCTCGCGCGCATCCTGCCGCAGAACCCCGCTGCGGTGATCGTGCTGCTCGCCGGAAAGGGGACGGAGCTGTTCGAGCAGTCGGTGCCGCAGCTCGAGCGCGCCGTGTCGCTGCGCTCGAACGCGCCGGAGGTGCCGGAGAGCCAGCGCTTCATCCCGTTGATCATGCTCGGCGTTCCCGTGGTGGGCTCGCCGCTGCTGCCGACGGGGTGGCCGGCCGACGACAAGGCGCAGGTCCTGCGCGGCCGGCGATTGAGCGCACGTATCGAGCAGGTGAAGACGCCGGTCACCGGCTACAACGTCGTCGCCGTGGTGCCGGGGAGCGATCCGAGCCTGCGCACGACCTACGTGGCGTACGGCGCGCACTACGATCACGTCGGCATCCTCGACCCCGTGGCGGGCGACTCGATCGCCAACGGCGCGGACGACGACGGCTCCGGGAGCGTCGCGCTGCTGGCGATCGCGCGCGTGATGCAGCAGGCGCCGGTCAAGCCGCGGCGCTCGGTGCTGTTCGTCTGGCACATCGGCGAGGAGAAGGGGCTCCTCGGCTCGAGCTGGTTCACCGACCACCCGACGGTCCCGATCGACTCGATCGTCGCGCAGATCAACGCCGACATGATCGGGCGCAACGCCGATTCGCTGCTGTACGTCGTCGGACCGCTGGCCGCGCCGAACGGCCAGAGCAAGCGGCTCGGCGCCATCGTCGACAGCGTCAACGGGGCGCTCGCGCGGCCGTTCACGATCAACCGCGAATGGGATTCGCCGACGCACCCGGAGCACATCTACGAGCGCAGCGACCATTACAACTACGCGCGCAAGGGAATCCCGATCGTCTTCCTCACCACCGGGCTGCACGACGACTACCACAAGGTGAGCGACGATCCCCGGAAGATCGAATTCGACAAGATGGCGCGCGTGACGCGGCTCATGGTGGAGGTGGGGCGCGCGGTGGCGAATTCCCGGCAGCGTCCTCGCTAGCGAATCGCCGTCAGCAGTCGAGGTGCGCGAGTGCCAATCTTGTGCGCTCGCGCGGATTGCGTCGTCAGACCTGAAGGAACGGCTCCTGCCAATCCTTTCTCCAGTCGCGGGGTATGGGCGACGAGGAGGTCTCGACATGATCCAGGCTTCGATCCGGCATCATCTCACACGGGACGACGCGCAGCTCGTCGCCCGGTTGATCGCTCGCGACACGGGCAGCGCGCTCGAATCGCTGGAGCGGCGCCTCGCCGACGAGGGGATCGACGCGATGCTCGACGATCCGCGGCTTCCCGCCGCGCTGATGCGCGCGGGTCAGGGGTCGTTCGCCTCGCTGCCCCTGTTCTCGTACGTGATGGTGCGGCACGCCCTGCGCCGGCTCGGTGAGGACGACCGACGGCTCGCCGACTACGTCGCGGCGGTGCTCATGCACTTCGGCATGCGCGACAACGCGAGCCGCATCGGCGCGTCGGACGATCAGCTCTACGATTCGCTCGCCGCGCTGGTCGCCGACGTCGACGATCCGGACGGCCGGCGCAGCTTCCTCGTGCGCACGCACCTCGGTGACTACGCGCTCTGGCTGAGCGGCCTCTTTCCCGACTACATCGAGCACCGGCGCTGGCGGCGCGGCGGCCCGGACCTCGACTACTACGAGGAGATGGGGCGGCGCGGCTACCAGCTCGCGGCGGGACACCGGCTCGCCGACGACCATGGGCTCGCGACGCTGTTCGCGACGGCGGCGGAGCGATTCGGCCTGCTGCGCGCGGCGCTCAACGACGTGAGCGATGCGCTGCTGTTCCCCGACCGCCACTCGCCGGAGCGACTGATGCGGCAGGTGACGTCGGAAGCGCGCTGGCGCCGGCTCAGCTGACTCGCGCGCCGCGCGCCACGACGTCGGCGAACGCGGCGAGCAGGGCGCGGTCCCACGGCTCGGGAGAGCCGGTGAGCTCCTCGGGATGCCACTGCACGCCGACGAGCCACCAGTCGTCGGTGGGCCATTCCACGCCCTCGACGATGCCGTCCGGCGCGCGGGCCACGGTGGCGAGCGACGGCGGCACGGTGGCGATGGCCTGGTGGTGCATCGAGTTCACCACGGGACGCTCCGTGCCGAGCGCGCGCGCGAGACGCGATTCGGCGACGACGTCCACCTCGTGCACGCGAGCGGTCCGCGGCCACTGGCCGTTGTGCACGATGGCGTCCGGGCGCTCGGAGGGGATGTCCTGCAGGAGCGTGCCGCCGAGCGCCACGTCGAGGATCTGCACGCCGCGACAGATGGCGAGGGTCGGGAGGGAGCGCTCGCGCGCCGCCGCGACGAGCGCCGTCTCGAAGGCATCGCGTCCGTCGTGCACCTCGCCGAGCCTGGGATGCGGCGCGGTACCGTAGCGCGCCGGGTTCACGTCCTCGCCGCCGGTGAGAACGAGGCCGGCCACACCGTCGAGCGCCGCGGCGGCGTCGGCGGGATCGAGCACGGGGAGCACGAGGGGCAGCAGTCCGGCTCCGCGGATGGCGTCGGTGTAGGCCGCGTTGACGCGCAGGCGGAGCGCGCCGCGAATGATCTCGGTGGATGCCGTGACGGCGACCGGCGGCAGCTGATGCATGACTCTGCGAGGTTGCGGTGGCGCGAGCGGCGTCTGTATCCTAAGCGCCGCTCCACCCGCCCGCAGCACCCTTCGCGCCGAGCGCCACCGTGTTCGAGTCCTTCCGCCAATCGCTCCGCGACCTGATGGACCGGTCCACGCCTCCGGAGGCGCGCCGCGCGGGGCTGGCCGAGATGAAGCAGACGCTCGTGCGGGCGCGCATGGGGCTCGACGACCTCCGCTCCGGGATCCAGCAGACCCGCCAGCGGCTCGCCGCCGAGCAGCGCGAGCTCGACACGGTCCGCCGGCGCAAGGGGCTCGCCGCGGGCATCAACGATCAGGAGACGGTCGCGCTGGCGGAGAAGTACGAGCAGCTCCACGCCGAGCGCACCGACGTGCTCGGGCGCAAGCTCGCCGTGCAGGAATCCGAGCTCGAGATGACCGAGCGCGAGGTGGGAGAGATGACGGCGGCGCTCAAGGAGGCCATGGCCGGCGCGACGCCCGCGTCGCTCGGCGGCGACCGTGCCGAGCTCGACGCGATCCTCGATCCGGGGGCGGGCGTGGCAGAGGAGATCGACGCGCTCGGACGCGCGAGCGCTCGGGCGTCGCGCGAGGCGGAGGCGGACCGCCTGCTCGCGGAGCTCAAGAAGAAGATGGGGAAGTAGGACCGCGTGCGCGCGTCCCTTCTGCTCCGGGCGATGTCGCTCGTGGCGGTGCCCGTGCTGTCGCTCGCCGCGCAGGCCCCCGGAGCCGGCCCGTCGCCCTCGGGGCGACGCATCGTCCCCTGCCGCGGTCAGCCGATCGACCAGGTCGTGATCTACGCCGAAGCCCCGTCGGTGGCGAGCCTCGGCCGGGTGCCCGTGGTGGCGAACCTCGCGCGGTCGCTGCACGCGACGACGAAGCTCGGCGTGATCGAGCGGTTCCTCCTCTTCCGCGCGGGCGACCGCTGCTCGGCGCTGCGCATCGCGGAGTCGGAGCGCATTCTGCGCGCGCAGCCGTTCATCGCCGACGCGACGATCTCCATCGTCGCCAACGACGACGGGACGGTGGACGCCGAGGTGCGGACGAGCGACGAGGCGTCGGTGGTGCTCGGCGGGCGCGTGCGTGCGCGCTCGCCGAACGTGTTCGGACTGCTCGTCGGAAACGCCAACGTGGCGGGACAGGGCGTGTATGCCTCGGGCGCCTGGCGCTCCGGCGACGGCTTCCGGGACGGGTTCGCCGCTCGCCTGATCGACAATCAGTTTCTCGGGCAGACGCTCGTCGCCGGCGGCGAGGCGGAGCGGCGCCCGATCGGCGGCTCGTGGCGATTGCAGGCGGGGCGGCCGTTCTTCACCGATCTGCAGCGGGTGGCGTGGCGCGCGCGCGTGGGGATGTCGCGCGAGCTCTTGGAGCTGCGACGTCCGGACGGCACGAAGCCGGGCGTCGAGCGAAGCCGCCAGTACTTCGATCTGGGCGGGATCGTGCGCGTAGGTGTGCCGGGCCGGCTCGCGCTGTTCGGGCTCTCGCTCACCGGCGACGACGAGCGTCCCGGCAGCAGGCTCGTGGCGGCGGAATCGGGGTTCGTGCGGGACCTCGGGCCGTCGCCGATCGCGTACAGCGCGCACCGCATCGCGCGGATCAGCGCGCTCGTCGGCGTGCGCGACATCCGGTTCGCGCGGCGCGCGGGGCTCGACGCGCTCACCGCGGTGCAGGACGTGCCGCTCGGCGCGCAGCTCGGCGTGCAGTTCGGGCGCAGCACGACGCTGCTCGGCGCGAGGGACAAGGACCTGTTCATCGCGGGCGACCTGTACGTCGGGCACTCGGGGTCGGAGCGGGTGACGACGCGCCTGCAGCTCCAGGCCGAGGGGCGGCGCGCGGCGGGCACGGCGGCGTGGGACGGCGTGCTCACGACCGGCCGGCTCACGCATCAGATCAAGACGAGCGCGTACAACCTCGAGCAGCTCACGCTCGAGTGGGCCGGCGGATTCCAGCAGCGCACGCCGTTCCAGTTGCTGCTCGGCGTGCCGGAGGGTGGTGTGCGCGGCTACGAGCGCTCGACGTACGCCGGCGGCGAGCGGCTCGTGGCGCGCGCGGAGCATCGCTACACGTACGGACCGGTGGGCCGCATCGGAGATCTCGGCGGCGCGGCGTTCATCGACGCGGGACGCCAGTGGTCGGGCGACGTGCCGTTCGGCGTCACCACGCCGGTGAAGGCGTCGGTGGGGATCGCGCTGCTCGCGGCGGTGCCCTCGCGTTCGGCGCGGCTCTGGCGTGCCGATCTCGCCTTTCCCGTGAGCCGCGGTGCGGGCGCGCGGTGGACGCTCCGGTTCACGAACGCCGACCGCACCGCGTTCGTCTTCCGCGATCCGCGCGACGTCGCCGCGGGCCGCGAGGTGACGGTGCCGTCGTCGATCTTCGCCTGGCCGTAGAACCGCCGTGGTGCGTGAAGCGTGGGGCGCGGCGCGCGCTCAGCGCGCGCCGCGTGCCATCATCCGGCGGATCGGGACGACGAGGAGGAGCAGCAGCGCCGCGGCGGCGAACAGCGAGAACGCGGTGCGCTGAAACAGCACGGGCATCTCGGCGAGCTTCTCCGGATCGACGTTCCCGCCCACGAGACCGGCGATGAGGTTGCCGAGCGCGAGGGAGGTGAACCACGCGCCCATCGTGAGGCCGGCGAAGCGCTTCGGCGCGAGCCGCGTCATGGAGCTCAACCCGACGGGGCTGAGCGCGAGCTCGCCGAGCCCCTGGAAGAAGTAGCTCGCGACGAGCCAGAGCATCGACACGCGCGTGGCCACGCCGCCGGCGAGCACCCGGTTCGCCGCGCCGACCATGACGAGGAATCCGATGCCGGCGAGCGCGAGCCCGATCGCGAACTTCGTCGGGCTCGAGAGGTCGCGTCCGCGGCGCGCGAGCGCGAGCCAGAGCGCGGCGAGCACGGGCGCGAACACGACGACGCAGAGCGACTCCGCCGATTGGAACCACGACGCGGGCACCTCCCAGCCGAGGAGCCGCCGGTCGGTGAAATCGCGCGCGAAGAGATTGAGCGACGTCGGCTGCTGCTCGAACGCGGACCAGAAGACGACGGAGAAGACGAACAGCACGAGCACGACGGCGATGCGGCGGCGCTCGTCGGCGTCGAGTCCGGCGAAGAGGAAGAGGTAGGCGAAGTAGAGCAGGGCCATCGCGAGGATCAGGTCGCGCATCGCACCGGCGATGGCGAGCGCATCGAGGCGGACGACGCCGAGCACGGCGAGCGCCGCGACCAGCACGGCGAGCGCGACGCCGCCGAGCGTGATCGCGCGCGCACGACGGCGCTGCGCATCGGTGCCCGTCGGGGCCGCGCCGCGCGCACCGAGCGTCGGGCCGGCGCGCACCCGGAAGGTGACGAGCCCCGCGAGCATGCCGACGCCCGCCGCCCCGAATCCCCAATGCCATCCCACGCGCTCGCCGAGTGCGCCGGTGATGATCGGCGCGAGGAGCGCGCCGCTGTTGATCCCCATGTAGAAGATCGAGAAGCCCGCGTCGCGCCGCTCGTCGCCCGGCGCGTACAGATCGCCGACCAGCGCGGAGATGTTCGGCTTGAGGAGTCCCGTGCCGGCGACGATGAGGGCGAGCCCGAGGAAGAACGTGGGCCGCGAGAGCACGGCGGAGAGGCCGATCGAGAGATGGCCGAGGGCGATGAGCACGCCGCCGGTCCAGATCGCGCGCTGGAGCCCGAGCCAGCGGTCGGCGACCCATCCCCCCGGGAGCGAGGCGAGATAGACGCTCGCCGCGTAGATGCCGACGATCGCCGACGCCGTGGTGCGATCGAAGCCGAAGCCGCCCCGCGTGATGGCGGCGGTCATGAACAGGACGAGCAGCGGGCGGATCCCGTAGTACGAGAACCGCTCCCACATCTCCGTGAAGAACAGCGTCGCGAGGCCGCGCGGGTGGCCGAAGAAGCGCCGGTCGTCGCGCGCGTCCTCTCCGGCGCTCTCGTCGAGCGGGACCGGCGCCGCGGTCACGTGCCGCGGTGCAGTGCGGCGCGCGGCAGGAAGAACTCCGGCGGATTGGTGCCCCCCGCTGCCTGCTGCTGCTCCCAGCTCACCGTCGTCGGCGGCTGCTTGATGCACGCCGCCCAGTGGCCGGCCGCCTTCTCCTCGAGCGGGGGCACGATGCGCGCGCACGCCGCGTCGCGCGCCGGATGCTGGCAGCGCGGATGGAACACGCATCCACTCGGCGGATTCGCGGGGGAGGGCACGTCGCCGGTGAGGAGGATCCGCTCGCGCTCCACGCCGGGCACCGGCGCGGGCACGGCCGAGAGCAGCGCCTGGGTGTACGGCATGATCGGCTCCCCGTACAGCCGCGCCACCGGCGCGAGCTCGACGACGTGGCCGAGGTACATCACGGCGACGCGGTCGGCGATGTGCTCGACGACGGAGAGATCGTGCGCGATGAAGAGGTAGGCGAGCCCGCGGTCGCGCTGGAGATCCCGGAGCAGGTTCACGACCTGCGCCTGGACGCTGACGTCGAGCGCGCTCACCGGCTCGTCGCAGACGATGAACCTCGGCTCGACCGAGAGCGCGCGCGCGATCCCGACGCGCTGGCGCTGGCCGCCGGAGAATTCGTGCGGGTAGCGGGACGCGTACTCCGGGCGCAGCCCCACCTCCTCGAGCAGCTGCCGCACGCGCGCGTCGGCCGCGCTCCCCTCGGCGATGCGGTGGATCGTGAGCCCCTCGCGCACGATCGCGCCGATCGACATGCGCGGGTTGAGCGAGGAGAAGGGATCCTGAAACACGATCTGCATCCGGCGGCGCAGGCGGCGCAGCTCCCCGGCGCCGAGCGCGAGGACGTCCTGGCCGTCGAAGCGCACCGTGCCCGACGTCGGCTCGATGAGCCGCAGGATCGCGCGGCCGGTGGTGGATTTGCCGCAGCCGGACTCGCCGACGAGCGCGAGCGTCTCGCCCGCGGCGACGTCGAACGACACGCCGTCGACCGCGCGCACCTGGCCGCTCACGTGCCCGAAGACGCCGCGGCGGATGGGAAAGTGCTTCGTGAGGTCGCGGACGGAGAGGAGCGATGCCGCGCTCGCGCGCGTTCCCGCGGGCGCCGTCATGCGGCCGACGCGCCGCGCTGCGCGGCGAGCGGCGGATGCGGATGCGCGCGTCGCTCCGGCTCGTCGGCGAGATGGCAGCGCGAGACGTGGTTCGCGCCGATCTGATAGAGCGGCGGATGCTCGGCGACGCACCGCTCCCACGCGTACGGGCAGCGGTCGTGGAATCGGCACCCCACGGGCCAGGCGGTGGGCGGAGGAACCGTGCCCGGAATCGTCGCGAGGCGCTCACGCTCGCCGCCGACGCGCGGCATCGCGCCGAGCAGCCCCTCGGTGTACGGATGGTGCGCGCGGGCGAACAGCTCCGTCGTCGCGGCCTCCTCGACCACCTCGCCCGCGTACATCACGATCACGCGCGCGCAGTTCTCGGCGACCACGCCGAGATCGTGCGTGATGAGGAGCACCGAGGTGCCGAGGCGGCGCGTGAGGTCGTCGAGCAACTCGAGGATCTGCGCCTGGATCGTGACGTCGAGCGCGGTCGTGGGCTCGTCGGCGATCACGAGCGCCGGGTTCATGACGAGCGCCATCGCGATCACGACGCGCTGGCGCATCCCGCCGGAGAGCTGGTGCGGGTACTCGTCCACCCGCTGCTCCGGCGCGGGAATGCCGACGAGCTTCAGCATCTCGATCGCCTTCGCGTGCGACTCGCGCCTCGACATGGCGGCGTGGATCCGCGCGACCTCGCCGATCTGGTCGCCGACGGTGAACACCGGATTGAGCGCCGTCATCGGCTCCTGGAACACCATGGCGATCCGGTTGCCGCGCACGTGCTGCATCTCGCGCTCGTCGAGCGACATCAGGTCGCGGCCCTCGAAGCGCATGACGCTGCCCGCCTCGATGCGCCCGGGCGGACGCACGAGCCGGAGGACGGAGAGCGCCGTGACGCTCTTGCCGCACCCCGACTCCCCGACCACGCCGACCGTCTCGCCGACGCCGACGGCGAACGACACGCCGTCCACGGCGCGCGCGACGCCGACGTCGGTGTGGAAGAAGGTGTGCAGGTTCTCGATCTCGAGCAGCGGCGTGGTCATGCCTCTGGGGCGAAGGTCGCGTCGACCAGGTCGCGGGGAAGCTGCCGGGGGTCGAAGGCGTCCCGCAAGGCGTCGCCGAGGGCGTTGCAGGCGAACACGGTCACGAGGATCGCCAGCCCGGGAAAGAGGGTGAGCCACCAGAGGTCGGCGACGCGCGACGCGCCATCCTGGATGATCGCGCCCCAGCTCGCGGTCGGGGGGCGCACGCCGATGCCGAGATAGGACAACCCGGCCTCGAGCAGGATCACGTTCGCGACGCCCAAGGTGGCCGCGACGAGCGCGGGCGCGACGACGTTCGGAAGCACGTGTCGGACCAGCAGCCTCGCGGGTGGAATGCCCAGTGCGCGGGCCGCGACGATGAACTCGCGGTCCCGGAGCGCGACCGTTTCGGCGCGTACGAGCCGGCTGACGCCGAACCACCCCGTGCCCGCCATGAGCAGCGTGAGCGGCACGAGCCCGAGGGTTCCCCAGAGCGAGGCGACGAGGATGACGACGAGCAGCCGCGGAATCGCGAGGGCGGCGTCGACCAGGCGCATGAGCACGGCGTCCAGCGCCCCGCCGACGAATCCGGCGACGGCACCGACGGCGATGCCGAACGAGATCGCGAGCGCGACGGCGCCGAGCCCCACGGCGAGCGAGATGCGCGAGCCGTAGAGCAGGCGCGAGAGCACGTCGCGGCTGAACGGATCAGTGCCGAAGGGATGCGCCGCCGACGGCGGCTGCGAGGCGAGGCGCACGATGTCGAGCTGCGCGGCCGGATCGTACGGCGCGAGCAGCGGCGCGAACACGGCCGCGGCGGCGACGCCGAGCAGCACCGCGAGCGCGATGCGCGTGCGCGAGTCGCGGACGAGACGCGCGAGCGGTGATCGCCGGTCGGCGGCGGGAGGCTCGCGCGCGACGGTTGCCACGTCAGCGCACCCGGATGCGCGGATCGGCGATCGCCGCGGCGAGGTCCGCGACCAGCGACCCGAGCGCCACGGCGACGCTCGTGACGAGCACGCCCGCGGTGACGAGCGGGTAGTCGCGCGCGCCGATCGCATTCGCCGTGACGAGTCCCATGCCGGGCCAGCTGAACACCTTCTCCACGAACAGCGAACCGGCGGCGAGCGCAGGGAGGTACAGGCCGGCGAGCGTGATCGACGGCAGCAGCGCATTGCGGAGGGCGTGCCGCCGCACGGCACGCCGCCAACTCAATCCCTTCGCGAGCGCGGTCCGCATCCAATCGCTCGGCATGACCTCGACCAGCGCACTGCGCTGGTATCGCGCGATCGCGGCCGTGCTGAGCAGCGTGAGCGTGGAGACGGGGAGCACGAGGTGGCGCAGCCGGTCGAGCGCGCGCCCCCCAGGCGGCAGGTAGTCGTGGAGCACCGGATCGACGATCCCGCTCGGTGGGAAGAGCGGCACGCGGTACGCGAAGACGAGCAGCACGACCAGGGCGAGCCAGAAGTCGGGCATCGAGTAGAGCACGAGCAGGACGCGTCCGATCCACCGGTCGCGCGGGCCGTCCGGGCGTTCGGACTGCAGCACCGCGGCGACGATGCCGACCGCGAAGCTGAGCACGAGCGCGAGGCCGACGAGCAGCACCGTGCGCGGGAGCGCGTCGGCGATCACGTCGCGCACCGGCCGGCGGAACGAGAAGGAGAAGCCGAGCTCACCCCGCGCGGCGTTGCCGAGCCAGCGCACGTACTGCTCCGCGATCGGGCGATCGAGGCCGAACTCCGCGCGCCACTGCTGGCGGACGGATTCGGTGACCCCTGGCCGCTCGAGCGCCACGGCGATCGGATCGCCGGGCGCGAGATGGACGAGAACGAAGGTGACCGTCGTGACGAGCAGGATGACGATCGCGGCCTGCAGCAGCCGTCCGGCGACGTAGCGCCGCACCCGCTACGGGGTGGGTCGGAGGCCGATCCGGTCGCGCGCGGTGCGCTCGGAGGCGGGGATCCACCAGTCGGCCATCCCCGCCCAGTACGCGTCGGCGCGCATCGGCGTGGTGTGGATGCGGCGGTGGATTCCCGCGATGGTCGGCGGCTCGTACAGCCAGATGCCCGGCGCGTCCTCGATGATCGTCTCGAAGGCGCGGCGCGCGTAGGCGCGCGTGCGCGCCGGATCGAACGTCGTCGTGGCGCTGTCGAGGAGCGCATCCACGGTCGGATTGCTGTACGAGGGAAAGTTCGAGCCGTCCGGACCGACGCCCGCCGTCGACCAGCTCTGCTTGAACCCGGACACGCTGGGGTCGGTGCCGTACAGCGCGAGCTCCGCGTCGAACGTGCGCCCGCTCTGCTTCGCGAGGAAGCCGCCGAAGTCCACCTCGTCGATCTTCACCGACGCGCCGACGCGGCGGAGCGCGTTCTGCAGCAGCACGGCGTACTGGTGGCGCGCGGCGCTGGACACGGGCGACGTGAGCGAAAACTCCAGCCGGCGGCCGTTCTTCACCCGGATGCCGTCCGTGCCGGCGATCCAGCCCGCCGAGTCGAGCACGGCGCGTGCGCGCACGGTGTCGTACGGCAGCTGCGGGAGCGTGGTGTCCGCCACCGGCATCGCCCGCGGGAATGGCCCGTAGAGCGCGAGCCCGAGGGTGTCGAAGACGTTGTGCAGCATCGCGCGGCGGTCGACCGCCATCGTCAGCGCGCGCCGGACGGCGCGATCGCCGAAGATCGGATGCGGCAGGCCACGATGCGCCGGATCCGTCGTGTTGAACGCGACGTACGCATACTGCAGCGACGAGTACGCCACGGCGCGACGCGCGGTGTCGCCGGACAGCCGCGCCAGATTCTCCGGCCGGAGCTGCTCGAAGAAGTCGGCATCGCCCGAGAACAGCCGCGTCACGGCGGTGTTGAAGTCCGGCGTCGGCGTGTACACGATGCGATCGAGCTTGGCGCGGCCGCGATAGTTCGCCGTGTCGGCCACGAGCTCGATCCGCTTGCCCGGCTCCCAGTGGACGAGCCGGAATCGTCCCGAGCCGATCCCGCGACGCGCCACCTCGGCGGTCTTGAGCTGCGCCGGTGGCGTATTGTGCAGCACGTGCTCCGGCACGATCGAGACCTGGTAGACGAGGTCGTAGAACTGCTCGGGCGTGTGCCGGTGGAAGTACGCGACCGCGGTGAGCGAATCGCGCACCGAGACGGAATCGATGTTCGTCACGAGCGGCAGCGCCGGGGAACCGAACGTGGGATCCTTGATGAGCTGCACGCTGTAGCGCACGTCGCTCGCGCGCACGGGCACGCCGTCGTGCCAGCGCGCCTTCGGATTCAGGTGGAACGCGATCCACGTGCTGTCGGGCCCCCAGTCCCACCGTTCGGCGAGCTGCGGGACGAAGCCCTTGTCGCCCACCGTGTTGAGATCGTTGCCGATGTCGGCGAGCCGATCGAAGAGCAGATCGGTGATCTCTTTCTCGATGATCGTGCCCTGGAGCGCCGGCAGCATCGTGGTCGGCTCGGCGGGGGTCGCCACGACCATCGTGCCGCCCACGTCGGCCGGGCCGGCGGTCTGCTGGCCGGCCGGTTGGCGAACGTCCGTGCAGCCGGCGAGCGCGAGCGCGGCGTACGCGGCGATGGGCCAGCACGCGGCGCGATGCCGCGCGCGACGAAGAGTGTGGCGCATGGGCTGTCGGTGGTGGGCGGTCAACGATGAGAGGGCGCCGGACGGCGGTCAAGCAGAGGACGATCGTCCGCGCTCATCGTCGCCAGGTCCAGGCTTCGTCACGATAGCGCGCGCCGAGGTCCGCCGCGTCGCGAGCGAGCAGCGCGTCCTCCTCGAGCGGCCGCGCGCCGGCATCGGCGTGCGCGCGCACGGCCTCGAACAGCGCCTCGGCCACCTCGCCGACGCTCGGCGGCCGTCCGAGCGCGCCGCGCAGCGTCGCGGCCCGCTCGGGGCGTGCCATGGCCTCGCGCATCAACTCGGGGATCGTTCCCTGATCGTCGTCGATCAGAATGGAGCCGTGTTGCAGCAGCGCGCCGCGGTCGCGCCACTGGGCCGAGCCGACGAGCTTCCGTCCACCGAGCACGAGCTCGCCGCGCGCCGGCTCGGCGAAGCAGGGTGTGCTCGTGGGACGCGGGGCGCGACTCGCCGGCGCGGCGGCGGTCACCGGCGCGCCGAGCGCCGCGAGCGCGCTCACGAGCAGCGCGTTGATGCGGGCGTACTCGATGTGCAGTGCACCGTCGGGGGCGCAGGGCCCGGTGACGCTGTAGGTGATCTCGCGATGGTGCAGCAGCGCGCGGCCACCGGTGGGTCGGCGTACGACGCCGACGCCGCGCACGGAGAGGCGCTCCGGGTCATAGAGCCCGCGGGCGCGCTGGTTCCGGCCGAGCGACAGCGTCGGCGACGACCAGGAGTAGACGCGGAACACCGACTCGCCCGTGCGACGCGCGCGCGCCATGAGCGCCTCGTCGAGCGCCATGTTCTCGGGTCCGCCGAGGGGCGGAGACAGCAGGTAGCGCCAGGGCACCGGACGGCGGCGGGAGTCGGCGGCTGCGGCTTTGCGGGGCGGCTATACTGAGGGGGCGCGAACGTCTCGCGCGCATCGGAAGATAGTTCCCCGTGGGCGGAGCCCACACTCGGACCGACTTAACGGCGCCGGCGAGCGCCCTGAGGCTTTGGATGAGCACCAGCACCAGAGGCACGACGCGCACTCCCACCGACAGCTTCGTTCCGCGCCACGTCGGGCCGAGCGAGAGCGACGTGGCGGAGATGCTCGCCGTGCTCGGCTACGCCACGCTCGACGATCTCATCGACGCGACCATCCCCGCGCCGATCCGGACGCGCCGGCCGCTCGCCATCCACGAGCGCCGCACCGAGCACGAGGCGCTCGAGGCGATGCGGGCGATCGCCCGGAAGAACCGGATCTTCCGCTCGTATCTGGGCTACGGGTATCACGATACCTACACGCCGCCGGTGATCCAGCGGAACGTCCTCGAGAACCCCGGCTGGTACACCGCGTACACGCCGTACCAGGCGGAGATCTCGCAGGGGCGCCTCGAGGCGCTGCTGAACTTCCAGACCATGGTGATCGATCTCACCGGTCTGGAGATCGCGAACGCGTCGCTGCTCGACGAGGGCACCGCGGCGGCGGAGGCGATGTTCATGGCGTATCAGGCGCGCGGGAAGGAGGGGAAGTCCACCTTCTTCGTCGACGCGCGCTGCCACCCGCAGACGATCGACGTCGTGCGCACGCGGGCGCGGGCACGCGGCATGGAGGTCGCGGTGGGCGACGCGGCGTCGGCGACGTTCGGCGCCGAGGTGTTCGGCGTGCTCGTGCAGTATCCGACGACCGACGGCGCGGTGATCGATTATCGCGAGACGGTGGAGCGCGCACACGCCGCCGGCGCCCTGGCCGTCGTCGCGGCCGATCTGCTGTCGCTCACGCTGCTCTCGCCGCCGGGCGAGTGGGGCGCCGACGTCTGCGTCGGGAGCTCGCAGCGGTTCGGCGTTCCGCTCGGCTACGGCGGACCGCACGCGGCGTTCTTCGCCACGCGCGACGAGTTCAAGCGGATGCTGCCGGGCCGGATCATCGGCGTGAGCCGCGACGCGGCGGGGCGGCCGGCGCTGCGCATGGCGCTCCAGACGCGCGAGCAGCACATCCGGCGCGAGAAGGCGACGTCGAACGTGTGCACCGCGCAGGTGCTGCTCGCCGTGATGGCGAGCATGTACGCCGTGTGGCACGGCGCCGAGGGGCTGACGGCGATCGCGCGGCGGATCCATCGCCACGCGGCGGTGCTCGCGGCGGGCATCGAGCAGCTCGAGTTCCGCGTGGTGAACGACGTCTACTTCGACACGCTCTGCGTCGAGCTCGACGAGAGCCTCTCGCAGGCCGCGCTGATCGCCGCCGCCGAGTACCGGGAGATCAACCTCCGCGCCGACGGCGACGACCGCGTGATCATCGCGCTCGACGAGACGGTGACCGACGACGACGTCCAGGAGTTGCTCACGCTGTTCGGGCAGCCCGCGCCGGAGACGAGCGCGCTCGCCGCCGAGATCGACGACCGGTTCGACGAGCGGTTCGCGCGCACGAGTCCGTTCCTGACGCATCCCGTGTTCAACACGCACCACTCCGAGACGGAGATGCTGCGGTACATGCGGAAGCTCGAGTCGCGCGACCTGTCGCTCACGACGTCGATGATCCCGCTGGGGAGCTGCACGATGAAGCTCAACGCCACGGCGGAGATGTTCCCGATCACGTGGCCGGAGTTCGCGCGGCTCCATCCGTTCGCCCCGGTGGAGCAGGCGCAGGGGTATCAGGAGCTGTTCCGCAACCTCGAGCGCGCGCTGGCGGAGATCACCGGGTTCTCCGCGGTGTCGCTCCAGCCGAACGCCGGCTCGCAAGGGGAGTACGCGGGGCTGCTGGCGATCCGCGCGTTCCATCGCTCGCGCGGGGACGAGGGGCGCACGGTGTGCCTCATCCCGCAGTCGGCGCACGGCACCAATCCGGCGAGCGCGGTGATGGCGGGGATGACGGTCGTCGTCACGAAGACCGACGCGAGCGGCAACATCGATCTCGACGACCTGCGGGCGAAGGCGGAAGCGAATCGCGACCGGCTTGCCGCGCTGATGGTGACCTATCCGAGCACGCACGGCGTGTTCGAGGAATCGATCCGCGAGATCTGCGACGTCGTCCACGAGCACGGCGGCCTGGTGTACATGGACGGCGCGAACATGAACGCGATGGTCGGGCTGTGCCGGCCGGCGGAGATCGGAGCCGACGTCTGCCATCTCAACCTGCACAAGACGTTCTGCATCCCGCACGGCGGCGGCGGGCCGGGCATGGGCCCGATCGGCGTCGTCGAGCGGCTCGCGCCCTTCCTGCCGTGCAACGCGGTGGTGAAGACGGGAGGCGCCGAGTCGCACGACGCGGTGAGCGCGGCGCCGTGGGGGAGCGCGAGCATCCTCCCGATCTCGATGATGTACATCGATCTCATGGGCGGTGACGGTCTCACCTACGCGACGAAGATCGCGATCCTCAACGCGAACTACGTCGCGGCGCGTCTCGAGCCGCACTACCCCGTGCTGTACAAGGGCGCGCGCGGCCGCATCGCGCACGAGTGCATCATCGATCCGCGGTCGCTCAAGGCGAGCGCCGGGATCGACGTGGAAGACATCAGCAAGCGGCTGATGGACTACGGCTTCCACGCGCCGACGGTGAGCTTCCCGGTGCCGGGCACGCTGATGATCGAGCCGACGGAGAGCGAGCCGAAGGCGGAGCTCGACCGGTTCTGCGACGCGCTCATCGCGATCCGCGAGGAGGTGCGCGCGATCGAGCGAGGCACCGCCGACCGCGACGACAACCCCCTCAGGAACTCACCGCATCCGATGCGCGCCGTGGTGAGCGACAGCTGGTCCCACGCCTACGGCCGCGAGGAGGCGGCGTTCCCGGCACCATGGACCCGCGACCACAAGTTCTGGCCCGCCGTCGCGCGCGTCGAGAGCGCGTACGGAGATCGGCATCTCGTCTGCTCGTGCCTGCCGACGGATGCGTATGCGGAAGACGCGGTCGAGGGGCGGTGAACGGCTTACCGTTTTTCGGTGTACGGCTTTTCGGTTTGCGGCCGGCCTCGGGACGCTTCTCTCGCGTCCGTCACCGCCGTTGCCGTTCCTGCTTGCTGACGTGAACCGTCAACCGTGAACCGTCACGCGTTCACCGTCAACCGATCTTCTCCCCATACCCCGCCGCATCGAGGAGTCCGCTCTTCTCTCCCTCGTCGCTCATTCTGAGCTTGATCATCCACCCCGCGCCGTAGGGGTCGGTGTTCACCACGGCGGGCTCGGCGTCGAGGCGGTCGTTGATCTCGAGCACCTCGCCGCTCACCGGAGCGTAGAGCTCGGAGACGGCCTTCACCGCTTCGATCGTGCCGAAGACGTCTCGCTTCCGGAACGTCGCGCCGACCTTCGGCAGCTCGACGAATACGACGTCGCCGAGCTCGCCCTGCGCGTAGTCCGTGATGCCGATGTAGACCACGCCTGCCTCGCCGGCCGGCTTCAGGTACTCGTGGTCCTCGGTGTAGAGCAGATCCTTCGGGATGTCGGACACGACGCGCTCCGGCGGTCAGAGTGGTGTTGGGGCGCGGAGTCTATCCGGCGGCGGAAGCGAGTGTCAAGCGGCGCGCGCGCCCCTCAGCCGTCGAACGCGGGCGCGGCAGTGAGCTCCGCCGCCTGCTCGAGCGCGCTCCACACCTCGGCCACCCGCGCATCGAGCTGCGCGAGGGTGCCGACGTTGTCGATGATGAAGTCGGCGCGGGCGCGCTTCAGCTCCGCGGGCATCTGCGCGACGATCATGTCCATCGCCTCCGTCTCGCGGAGGCCACGCTCGCGCACCAGCCGCTCCAGCCGCACCGGGCGCGGCGCGTCGACGAGCACGATCCGGTCGAACGCGTCGGTCATCTTCCCCTCGAACAACAGGGGGATGTCGCAGACGACGAGCTTGTCGCCGCGGAGCCGGGCCGCCTCCACGAGCGCGGCCCGCATACGCTCGACCTCGGGGTGGACCAGCGCGTTGAGCTGCTCGAGCTCGGCGGGGTCGCTGAACACGATCCGGCGCAGCGCGTTGCGATCGATCCCGCCGCTCGGCTCGAGGATCGACGTCCCCCACCGCTCGACGATCGACCGATAGGCGGGCGTGCCGACCTCGACCGCCCGCCGCGCGAGGACGTCGGCGTCGATGATCGTGGCGCCGCGCTCGCTCAGGAGCTGCGCCACGGTGGTCTTCCCGCTGCCGATGTTGCCGGTGAGGCCGACGAGGAGCATGGTTCGACGAAGAGGGTCGTCCGGGTCAAGGTATGACCCCCATCCAGGGGCGGCAAGCATACCGCCCTCCCTTCGCAAGAAGCGCGGCGCCCCGAGGCGACGGCGCCCGCGCTTCTCAGCCGTCGTCGCGACGCGAGCGGGGGCCCGCGGCGCGCGGCGGACGCCGCTCGCTCGCCCCACGATCGAACGGCTTCTTCGCGCCCGCGTCGCGGCCATATGGGCGGACGGGCCGCTCGCCACGATCGAAGCGGTCGCCGCGGTCGCCACGGTCGCTGCGGTCGCCGGGGTCGCCACGGTCGCCACGGTCGCCGCGGTCGCGGCGGTCGCCACGCACCCCACGCGGTCCGCCCCGGGGAGCGCCCGGCCTCGGCGGGCGATCGCTCCGTCCGCCTCGCGCCTCGCGCGGCGTGTCCACCCGCGCTTGCACGCGGCGGCCCCGTACGACGCTCCCGGTGAGCTTGCCCGCCACGAGCTCGGCCACCGACGCCGCCACCTCGACGATCGCGTGCGTATCGCGGACCTCGATCCGTCCGATCTGCGACGTCGGCAGCCCGGCCGATGACGTGACCGCGGCGACGAGCTCCTGTGGACGCACGCCGTCGCGCTCGCCGAGGTTCACGAACAGCGCCGTCATCGGTGGTGCGGCGGTCGCGGCGGTCGCCGGACGCGCCGGCTTCTGCTGCTCGAGCAGCCGCAAGGCCGCGGCGGCGATCTCCACGCCGTCGAACTCGGCGAGGAGCGGCTCGATCGCCAGCACCTCGCGGCGCACGTCGCTCGAGGACAGGACGTCGCGCAGGGAGGCGCGCAGCGCAGCGTCCTTGCCCCGCGCCCGCTCGGCCGCGTCGACGAGCGTGATCGGGCTCAGCGTCCCGTTGGAGAGCAGCGTGCGCAGAGAGCCGAGCTGCGACGGCTGCACGATCGCGTAGATCTTCCGTCCCGAACCGGCGAGGGCGCGCATCTCCTCGCGCGAGGCGGGCAGGTCGAGCAGCACGATCGGATCCGCGCCGACGGCTTCGTCGGCCGAGCGCGCGGTGCGCACCGCGTCGTCCGGATAGCCGAGCGCACGCGCGACGCGCGCGGCCTGATCGCGCACGCGGTCGTCGCGCGCGTAGAGCCCGGCCGACGGCAGATCGAGCGCATCGAGCAGTCGGCGCAGCGCATCGGTGCGTCCGGTCGCGGGTGCCGTGACGTATTCGACGGAAAGCGGCGCCGCGCCCTCCGACGCGGGCTCGACCTCGCGCCGCGCGCGGCGGGCATAGCGCTCGATCAGCGCCTCGTATGCCGGGCTCAGCTCGGTCGCGAGCACGATGCGCGCCCCTTCCTTCGGGAGCTCGCCGAGGAGCGTCTCGAGCGGCTGCGCGTCCGGAGAACCGACCATGACGTCGAGCCATGCGAGCGCGACGACGCGCAGCGCGTCCGGCTTGAGCGCGGAGCTCTGAAGGAGGGCGACGAGGTCGGCGGGCGCGCCCGCGACGATCTGCGCAGACGAGGCGCGCAGCAGCCGCGCGGCGCGCGGCCCGGGCGTCGCCGCGAGCACGCGCAGGCCGTGCCCCGACGCGGCCGCGACGAGCGCGGTCGCGGCGGCCACGGCGCTCTCGGCGTCTGCGGTCACGACGAGGAGCTGGGGCTCGCCACGCGACGTGTCGAGCCGCTCGAGCGCCGGCGCGAGGACGCGCGCCAGCGTCGGCCAGTCCATCGGCACGACGTGCACGGCATTCTGGCCTCGCGTGATCCCCGCGCCGGCGGGCTCCTTCGCGTCTGCTTCCACAGCGTCCTCGGTTCGGTCGAGCGCGCCAGGCGCGGCGCACGTGATGTCGAGCGGGGGGTGAAAGCTACCCCGTGGCGAGGGGGGATTCCACTTCGCGCGGGTCGCAGGTGCGAGGCCGCGCCCCTGTTTGCGTCGCGACACCCGCGGTATATCTCGGGCGCGCGGACGAACGCTCGCACGCTTCGGTGCGCGAGGAAACGGCGATGCACGACGTCGCCGGCGTGGCAGCTTCACTCGACCGCCGACCGGAGGAGAGTCGTGACCGTTGCCGTGCAGCTCGAGCCAGCCGCGTCGATCCCCTCGGTCGAGTACCGATGGGACGCCGACACCGAGATCCTCACCGCGCGACTTCGCGGCACGTCGGGGCGCACCGGCATGTCCGGCTCCGTCGAAGTGGAGGGAGCCGACGGATCGTGGCTCATTCTGGACGTCGCCTCCGGATGCATCGACGGCGTGGAGGTCGCCGTGTGGCCCGACGTGCACACGCGGCGCGGGCTCACGCCGCCCATCGCCGAAGACGCGCGCGTCGTCGTCCCGTCGTCGGCCGATTCGCGCGAGGTCTCGGCGCTCGAGGTGGAGACGCGCCTCCTCGCCGAGGCCGACGACACGCAGCGCGTGATCCACTTTCGGCTCGGCGCGCCCCGTCCCGTGCGCACGGTGCGTCTCGGTCACGACCTCCTGCTCGACCTCGATCCGCAGAGCCGAATCGCCGGACTCTGGCTCCTCAACGTGCCTCCCTCTCCCACGCCTCTGTCACCGTGATCACCACCATCGTGCTCATTCGGGCGGAGCCTTCGTCGCTCCCGAAGACGGCGCAGCGGCTCGCCGAGATCGACGGGGTCACCGATGTGTATTCCGTGAGCGGCGACTGGGATCTCGTCGCGATCGTGAAGGTGCCCGAGTACGATCAGATCGCGAAGGTGGTGACGGAGATCTTCCCGACGGTGCCCGGGTTGCAGCGCACGCAGACGCTGACGGCATTCCGCGCCTACTCGAAGAAGGATCTCCAGCAGGCGTGGGACATCGGGGTGGAGTGATGTTTCGAACTGCAACAGCAAGTAGTGGTAGCGAGTAGCGAGTAGCGAGTAGCGAGTAGCGAGTAGCGAGTAGCGGGACGCGGGGCCGCCGCGTGATGCTCTTGCTCTTCCGTCGCTGCGGGCGATCAGTTCAGCGCTTCACGTCCGCGCACCAGCTCGTCTCGCCGCGCGCCATCTCGCGCCACTTCCCGTTCGTGTAGCGGAGGAAGAGCAGGAAGCTGTCGCCGCCGTTCTCCCATCCCTCGAGCAGGAGCTCGTCGACGCCGTCGCCGGTGATGTCGGCGTGGTCGATCAGGCGCCGGAACTCGGGGAGGGAATCGTCGGCGAGGTGCACGAAGCTCGGCGCGTAGCCGCCCGCCGTGCTGTCGGCGAGGAGGAAGAGATGGCGTGGGTGGCCGTTGATCCCGCCGCCGCGCTCCATGTAGGAGGCGACGAGCGTCGGCGCGCTCGTCGCGCCGGTGGCGATGGCCGACACGGCGAGATCGAGCTCCGCCCGCGCGTTTCGCGTGAGCCCTTCCCGCGCGGCGACGCGGTGGGCCACGGCGCGCGCCGAGTCGAGCGCGCGGCGGGGCACGCGAGGGCGCTCGCCCGGGTCCGCGAGCCGCTCGCTCGTCGCGATCCGCTCGAGCATCACTTCCTCGGAGCCGTCCTCGCGCGGCTGGACCGCGGCGAGCGGCTTCAGCGAGTGGCAGCCGGGAAGCTTGTAGAGCGGTCCGGTGTCGTCCCACATCCCGCGCCGGATGGTCGCCTCGCCCTCGGGCCGGCCGTCGCGGGAGATCCAGAGGGGGGTGCCGGGACGGAAGTAGAGATGGTCGAAGTCGCGCCAGCCGCGGGCATCGAGCGAGACCGGCGCCACCTGGCCCTCGATCGTCGTCGCGACGGGAAGCAGCCGCGGATCGCTCCGGTCGCCGAAGAGGAGGAACACGACGTTCGGCTTGCCCGCGAGGCTGGTGCGGTGGACGACTTCCGCCGTCTCCGCGTTCTTGTCACAGGCGAGGGCGAGGGTTAGGATGCTCGCCAGGGCCGCGACCCCGAAGATCGCCCGTAGCTGCCGGACGCCGCCCGGTCGGGCGTGAACGCCGAGCCGGTCTCGCGAGGTGGGGGGGATCTGGTGCATACGAGTCCTGGAGGCGACCCCGCGTTGGACGTCCGCACGGTGCAGCGGCAGCTCGCCGTCCTGCTGCCGGAGGCGCGTCCCACCGGCGAGGGAGAGGGGACGCTGGAGCTCGCGTCCTCGTTTGCTGACGCCCCCCGGCTGATCAGCGCAACGGTTCTGGAGGGCTCCGGGCCGTTGAGAGCCCGAAGGGTGTTCGGGGAGCCGACCGCCGGCTTTCGCGGCTTCCTCGACGGCACCCAGCAGAGCCGCGTGGCGGCGCATCTGGCGGGGGTGCCGATCGTCCTCGGCAGGGCGGCGGCCGTCGTCCGCGAGCGCCGCAACCGCCGGCTGCACACGTGGGGGCTTCCGCTGGTCGAGACCCGCCTGTTCGCGCCGCGAGCGCTGCTCCGCGCGTCGCAGTGGGACACCCTCGCCGTCGTGAGCCACGGCCGCCTCGTCGACACCACCGACGGGGAGACGCTCGGCGGCGAGCACCCCTTCGCGCTCCGCGACGCGGCGTACCACCGGGTGCAGGCGCATCGCGAGGCGCTCGAGCGGAGGCTCGCGGAACGCTGGTGCACGACGGAGAACGACCGCCTGTTCATCGACGGCGGGATCAGCGGGAGCGAGGCGGTCGCCGTGTCGTCGTGCACCGTCGGTGTCGTGAAGACGCACCGGACGCTGTACGCCGAAGGGCCCGCGCTCGCGACCGTGCTCGGCCTCGGCCATCGCGAGCGCTCGAGCGTCTTCCGCATCACCTCGCCGAAGCGCACGACGGTCGCGAGCTGGTACCTGAGGCTCCGCGACCCCGCGGGGCGCGACCCGATGTGGGGCCTGGTCCGCGTCGAGATCGCCCACCCCGAGCCGCAGGAGCTCCACGCCATCGGCGAGCGCGCCGACGACGTCTCCCGCTGGATCCTCGCCGAAGCCTCGCCGCTCTCCCTTCCCGACGCGCGGTGGGACAAGATGGTCTACGGTATCCGCGACTGCGAAGAGTTCCTGCGAGCCGTCGCGGGCTGACGCAGTTCACGCCGCCGTCACCGACACACCGACACACCAACACACCAACACACGCATTGTCTTCGATACTAGGTCGCGTCGTCGCCACCGAACGGCGCCCCAACACGCCGCACGAGTTCCACTTCTGGACCTCGCTCGATTCCCCCGTCGGGATCGGGACGATCGTGCGCGTCGACGGACGCGAGGCGGTGAACGGCACCGTGCCGCGCGTGTACGGCATCGTGACCGAGGGATTCAGCTGGACCGATCTCGCCTCGCCGCTGCACGACGTCATGGGGTTCGACGGCGAGCCGGCCGCCGAGTCGCTCAGTCAGACCGTGCGCGCCGAGATCCGGCTGTACACCGCGGCCGTGCTGCGCCACGTCCCCGAAGAGCCGCTGCAGCCGGTCCCGATGGGCACCGTCTTCCTCGCCGACGAGAGCGACGTCGCCATCGCGCTGCGCATGGACGGCTACCTCAAGCCCGGCGCGCGCACGGGCATCCCGATCGGCGTCTACCGCGCCGGGGGCACCGACGCGCCGATCCACCTCGACGCCGACTTCCTCATCGGACCCGAAGCGGCGCACCTCAACATCACGGGCGTCTCCGGCCTCGCGACGAAGACGAGCGCGGTGGAGTGGCTGCTCCAGTCGATCTTCACGCACTTCCCGGCGCAGAAGGGGAGCATCGCCGCGGTCTGCTTCAACGTGAAGGGGCCGGACCTCTGCTACCTCGATCAGCCCGGAGAGCTCGACGCCGCCGACCGCGCGCTCTACGAGAAGTGCGGCGTCCCCGCCGCGCCGTTCGAGACCGTGCAGTACTACGCGCCGTACAAGTCCGACGGCATCTCGCTCAACACGCTGCGCTCCAACGAAGCGCTCCTCGAGAACGTCACCTCACTCACCTGGGGGCTGCGCGAGGTGCTCCAGTACGCCGAGGTGCTGCTCAACAAGGACGACGTCGACGCCAAGGCCGACGCACTGATCGATTTCATCAAGGAGCACGTTCTCGACAAGCGTTTCACCGACCCGATGCTCGAGCGGCCGCACACGGTGGCGTCGTTCGCCGATCTCGACGCCTGGTTCCGCGACGTGCTGCGCGGCCTCGAGAAGAAGGACGACCAGAGCTGGCGCACCCACCACGTCGCGACGATCCGCAAGGTGCGCAACCGGCTCTCGAACATCTCGCTCAGGTGCAAGGGCCTCGTCGCCGACGACGGCGCCACGAGCGATCTCCCCTTCGGGAGCTTTCGCGACCGGACGGTGTACGTCATCGACGTCGCCGGCCTCGAGGAGGACGCGCAGGACCTGATCTTCGCGCGCGTCGTCACGAAGCTCCGCGAGCACCTCGAGAAGCGGGACCTCGGCGTGCAGCACGTCGTCGTCTTCGTGGACGAGCTGAACAAGTACGCGCCGGGCGACGGGCCGGACACCTACGTTCGCAAGATGCTGCTCGACATCGCCGAGCGCGGCCGGTATCTCGGGCTCGTGCTGTTCGCGGCGCAGCAGTTCCGCTCGCAGGTGCACCGGCGGGTCGTCGGCAACTCGGGCACGGCGCTGTACGGACGGATGGACGGCGACGAGCTCGCGACGCCGGGGTACGCGGTGCTCGGGCCGGCGATCAAGACCAAGCTCGCCACGCTGGAGAAGGGACAACTGATGGTGCGTCACCCGCACTTCACCCAACCGATCTTCGTGCGCTTTCCGCGTCCGGCCGTCATGCGCGGCCGCGACGGCGTGAGCCGCTATCCGGCGGCGCAGGCGCCCTCGCTGCACGCCGCGGTGCTGCGCACGCTGCGCGTCCTCGATCCGTCGCTCACGCTCGGCTGGCTGCAGGACGTCACCCAGCTCGCCACCGACGACGAGATCCTGCGCGCGCGGAACGACGTCGTCCGCACGCGGCCCGCCGACGTGCGCCGCGCCTTCGCCGCGCACTTCCGCGCGGCCGTCGCGCCCCGCACGGCGGTGCGGCCCGATGCGCCCGCGCCCCTTCCCGCCGCGCCCGCGGACGATCCGTACGGCTTCTGATGCCGGGTCGTCCAACGCGCGTCGCGTCTCGCCGCTTCCGCGCGCTCTCCGCGTACGTCGCCGGCGCGCTCGCCGTGCTGCCCGCACCGCTGGCGGCGCAGCGTGCGGCGCGCGCAGAGGTGCTGCTGCAGCTCCGCCCCCGCACCGGCGACACGCTCTGGACGCGCCTCGAGCAGAAGTCCGAGATCGCGCGCGCCGACGAGGAGGGCCGCTCCTCGCATCCGATGATCACGCGCGTCACGGTGCTCGCGCGCACGATCGTGCAGGGCTCGCGCGGCGCGACGACGACGGTGCTCACCGTGGTTGACTCCGCCGAGGTGCGCTCCTCGGATGCCCGCGGCGCAGCCGCGGGTGCCCAGGCCGAGCAGGCGCTCCGCGGCCAGCAGCTCGTGCTGCAGCTCGCCGGCGACGGCTCGGTGGAGAGCGCGCGCGACGCGCGCGGCCGCACGATTCCGCGCGACGCGGCCGACGCGATGGCCGCGATGCCCGCCGTCTTTCCGCATCATGCCGTCGCCGTCGGCGAGCGGTGGGAGCGCGAGATGCCCCTTCCCGCCGCCAGCCCGTTCGCCGCCGCCGGCGGTGCGCACGTGCGCGCCCGCTTCCGCCTCGATTCGCTCGTGCGCGGCGGCGAGCTCGCGTTCATCTCGATGCAGGGCGAGATCGCCCCCGACGACACGCGAAAGGGGCTGTCGATCGCCGGCTCGATGAGCGGCGCGATGCAGGTGGACCGCCAGCGCGGCTGGATGACCGACTCGCGCTTCTCGCTCGAGATGCGCTCCTCCGTCGCGCCGCTCGCCGGCGCCCCGCCGATGCGGTTCGTCACCCGGGTGACGCAGCACCTGCGCACCATGGACAAGCCATGATCCGCCGCTAGACTTTCCTCTATGGCGGAGTGAGTCAACCTCCGCGCGCGCAACCGCTTAGCGCGCTGCGGCCTCTCCGCCGACCTCGGCCCTCCCGCGTCTGCGCCTCGTCCATTTCGCCGACCTGCACCTCGGCTACCGCCAGTATCAGCGGCTGACTCCGCGCGGGATCAACCAGCGCGAGGCGGACGTGGCGCAGTCGTTCACGCGCGCGGTGGATCGCACGATCGAGCTCTCCCCCGATCTCGTGCTCATCGCCGGCGACGTGTTCCACCAGGTGCGGCCGACGAACACGGCGATCCTGCACGCGTACCTCCAGTTCGCGCGGCTCCGCGCCGCGCTGCCGCGCGCCGAGATCGTCATGGTCGCCGGCAACCACGACACGCCGCGCGCCGCCGAAACGGGGTGCATCCTCCGACTGTTCGCGCCGCTCGGCATCCACGTCGTCGACGGCGAGCCGCGCGCGCTCGATTTTCCAGAGCTCGATCTCTCCGTGCTCGCCGTCGCGGACAACCAGCACGCGCGGCCGAAGCTCGCGCCCGCCGGCACGCGGCGGTGGAACGTGCTCCTCCTCCACGGCGAGGTCGAGGGGATGCTCGGCACCTTCGCCGCCATGCCGGAGCCGACGACGCAGGCGATCCCGCAGGAAGAGCTCCACGCGGCACACTGGGACTACATCGGGCTCGGGCACTACCACGTGTACCGCCGGCTCGCGCCGAATCAGTTCTACAGCGGCTCGCTCGACTACACGAGCACGAACACGTGGGGGGAGCGGATCGAGGAGGAGATGGCCGGCGTGCCGGGGAAGGGGATCATCGAGCACGATCTCGCCAGCGGCGCGCACGTCTTCCATCCGCTGCCTCCGTCGCGCACGTACGTCGACCTGCCGATGGTCTCGGCGCGCGGACTGACGACGGAAGAGGTCAACGCGCGCATCGCCGCCGTCGTCGACGCATGCGACGGAGGGATCGACGACAAGGTCGTGCGACTCGTCGTGCGCGACCTGCCGCGCCACATCACGCGCCAGCTCGATCACAAGCAGCTGCGCGACTTCCGCCGCCGCGCGCTGCACTTCCATCTCGACACGCGGCGCCCCGAGATCATCCGCTCGGTGGGCCACGGCGCGCCGGGCCGCCGGCCCTCGCTCGCCGACTTCGTGCGCGACAAGCTGCGCGACCGCGTGGTCCCCGTCGACGTCGATCGCGAGGCGCTCGTCGCGCTCGGGTTGCGCTACCTCAAGGACGCCGAGGAGCGGGACAGCCCCGCGGCGGCGATGCCGCCGGGCCTCGGGGCGTAGATGCGGCTCAACAGCCTCCGCCTCCAGAACTTCCGCCAGCACCTCGAGACGTACGTCACGTTCGACACGGGGCTGACGGGGATCATCGGGGCGAACGGCTCGGGCAAGTCCACGCTGCTCGAGGCGATCGCGTGGGCGCTGTACGGGCAGGACGCCGCGCGCGGAAAGAAGGAGACGATCCGCTCGCTGCGCGCGGGTCCGAATGCCCGCGTGAAGGTGGAGCTCGACTTCGAGCTCGGCGGCCACCGGTATCGCGTCGAGCGCGGACTCACCACGGCGGAGCTCTATCTCGACGGCTCCGACACGCCGATCGCGAACTCGCTCACCGGGGTGACGGAGCTGCTGCGCCGCCGGCTCGGGATGAGCCGCGACGAGTTCTTCAACACGTACTTCACGGGGCAGAAGGAGCTCGACGTGATGGCGGCGATGGCGCCGTCGGAGCGCGCGCAGTTCCTGTCCCGCGTGCTCGGCTACGAGCGGCTTCGCACCGCGCAGCGGCTCGTGCGCGAGCGCGGGCGGCTGCTCGCCGCGGAGGCGGCCGGCGTCCGCGCGGCGATGCCCGACGCGGGCGGGATCGAGCGGCTGCACGCCGACGCGAGCGAGCGGCTGGCGCGCGCGACCGTGCGGGCGCGCGAGAGCGAGGGCCGGCGCGATCGCGCCGGCGCCGCCCTGGCCGACGTCGTGCCGCGCTGGCTCGCGGCGCAGCGCGAGCGCGAGCAGCTCCAGGAAGCGCTCGCCGAGCTCCGCGTCGCCGAAAGCGAGGCGGCGGGCTACTCGCGCGACGCCGAGCGGGTGGAGCGCGAGCTCGCCGACGTGCAGTCCGCCGAGTCCGAGCTCCGCCGGCTCGCCGAGGAGCTCGAGCCGCTCGCGGCGTTGAGCGACGAGCTGCTCCACCTCGACCGCCTCGCGAGCGACGAGGGCCGCCGGCGCACGTTGCTCGACACCGAGCGCGCGCTCGAGGAGGAGGTGCGTGGGCTGCGCGAGCGGCACGCGCGCATCGAGACGGCGCCCGCGCTCGAGGAGGAGGTGACGATCGAGCTCGAGCAGCGGCGCGCCATGCTCGAGCTGGTCGAGGGCGAGCTCGAGGCCAAGCGCACCGAGTGGGTGCGCGACCGGCAGGAAGCGGAGACGAAGCGCCGCGCGCTGCTCGATCAGTACGCCGAGGCGCGCGAGCATCGCGAGCGGCTCGTGCAGGCCGGCGAGGACGGCGCGTGCCCGACCTGCGAGCGGCCGCTGCACGATCACTATCGCACCGTGCTCGATCATCTCGACGAGCAGCTCGAAGCGCTGGTCGTGGACGGCCGCTACTTCAAGTCGCGCCTCGAGCAGCTCGAGGAGATGCCGCCGGAAGTGCGCGAGCTCGACGAGCGCCGCCGCGGGGCGTTCGACGACGTGAGCAAGCTCGAACGGCGGCTGGCGAAGGTGCAGCTCGCGGTGCAGGAGCTGGGACAGGTGACGCGCGATCTGCAGGCGAAGGAGCAGCGGTTCGCGCAGGTGCGCGCCGAGCGGGAGCAGATCCCCGGCGGCTACGACGCGGCGCGCCACGCGGCGCTGCGGCTCGAGCTGGAGCGTCTCCGTCCCCTCGATGCGCGGGCGACGCGGCTCGCCGCGCAGCTCGAGCGTCGGGGCACGCTCGAGGCGGAGCGGACCCG